>NZ_CP051677.1:4283376-5022564 GCF_012849055.1 Spirosoma rhododendri
CGTTCAGCAGGTCGCTGACCAGTTTGGTACCCGCCAGTCCCAGGGGCCGAAAGCGGTCGCCATGCTGCCAGATGCGCAACGTGAGCGGCTCAGCAAGCCGGTCAGCGTCGAGCCAGGCGACGGATAGTTCAGCATCGGGAACAAACTCTGCCGAACGCTCGATCACATCTACCCGCACAGAACAGTCACCCAGGCTAATCACAGCGCCGGATCCGATAATTTGTAAATCTGATTTATAGCCTGTTAACGGTGTTACCTTCAACAAAGACAGTAGCAACCATTGTCGTTCCCGGACGATGCGATACGTCGCTGAATCAAACGTACCACCCGGCTCGCGCTCCAGCGTGGCCCAGATTTGCCGGACCTGTTCGGGGGTAAATCCGAACGGACGCAGCCACTCCGTCAGTCGAAACACGCCCTCGTCCAGCTCCATCAACTGCCTGATCGGTACGCGAATCGTTCCGTCCGGCTCTGTCTGGGTCAGTTGCCGCCACGACCGGGTAAGTTCAAGCTGCATCAGTTGTTCGGCCGCCCGTAGCCGTTCGACGGTACGCGGCAGCGTCTGCCACAGGCCCGGATTCAGCCCGGTCAATGTAGGTATGACGTGATGACGAATGCGATTGCGCGCGTAATAATCATCGGCATTCGAGCGATCTTCACGGTGGGTTAACCCGTTCGCCTGCGCGTAAGTCACCAGCTGATCCCGGTGAGCAAACAGCAATGGTCGGATCAGCGTGCCCACCTGTGCGTGCTCCTGCCGAACGGCTATACCATGCAGCCCCGCTAGTCCGGTGCCCCGTGTCAGGTTGAGCAGCATCGTTTCCAGCACGTCGTTCAAATGGTGCGCCGTCGCAACGCGACTATAGCTGTACTGCTGCCGAATGGAGCCGAACCACTGGTATCGAAGGTCGCGGGCAGCCATCTGAATCGATACCCCTTGCTCAGCCGCCCATTGCGCCGTGTCGAAGCGGGTCAGGTGAAACGGGACGCCGTACTGCCCGGCAAGCTGTTCGACAAAACGGGCATCCTCGTCAGAGTCGGTGCCGCGCAGACCGAAGTTGACGTGCGCGATGGCAAAGGGGAGATTCACACAACTGAACAGGTTGGCCATGACCGTCGAATCCAGCCCACCGCTCACGGCAAGCAGTGTGCGGCCCGTTGTGTCGACCAATTTGTTGTCGTTAATAAATCCTAAAAAATCCTGCTCAAACATCAGGTTTAGGCCCGAAGCCGTAGTTTTGTACTATGGTACGTTACTCATTCCGCATCACGATACTGCTTTTGTTGCTGTTGGCCGGGCTATCGCCGATTGTCCGGGCGCAGCCGGGCCGACCAACCGGCGACAAGATCGAGTTACTGCGGGCCGATAGCCTCGTTATTGTGAATGTGCCCGGTCAGGCTGTCAGGCGGGTGTACAACAACGTACAGTTTCGCCAGAAAGGCATGCTAATGTACTGCGATCTGGCCGTTCAGAACGCGACGACCAACATAATCGAAGCTTACGGCAATGTGCGGCTGGTGCAGGGCGATACGGTCAGTGTACGGGGTGACACCATGTTCTACTACGGCAACATGCGGCAGGCCAACGTCAGCGGCCGCGTTGTTATGCGCGACCGTAAGATGACGCTGACGACGAACAAGCTTGATTATGACCTAATTTCCGGCATCGCCCATTACCCCCCGGCGCACCCGACCGCCCCGGCCGTATCGTCGATAAAGAAAACGTATTGACGAGTCGCGAAGGGTTTTACGATACCCGCAGCAAACTGTTTACGTTTCGGCAGAATGTGAAGCTGGTCAACCCAAAAGGCACGCTGACCGCTGACTCACTATTGTACAATTCGACGAGCCGCATTGCCACGTTTATGGGGCCAACGCGTATTGTCAACAAAGACGGGGTCCTGACGGCGGTGGCCGGGCAGTATAACACTGTAACGGGTATTTCGAACTTTCAGCGTCGGGCAACCGTCGAAACACCCAAGTACCGTTTGACGGGCGACACGCTGTACTACGACAATATCGCCGATCTGGGCATTGCAGACGGCAACGTGATTATGGTGGCGAAAGACAGAAAAGCGGTTATTCTGGGCGACCACGTGCGCTACAACGGTAAAGCCGGGGTGTCGCGGGTGACGGGCCATCCCGTGGCCAAAAGCGTCGTCAGCGATGATACGCTATTTATGCGGGCCGACACCTTGTTTTCCTTCGACAATAAAGTCACGAATGCGCGCCGGCTGCTGGGGCAGAAAAACGTATTTGTTTACAAATCAGATCTGCAAAGCAAGTGCGACTCGCTGATCTATGACACGGTTGACTCAACGCTTTACTTCTACAAGAAACCCATTATCTGGAGTCAGAACCGGTATCAGATGGAAGCGGATTCGATGCGGGCGCTGATGAAAAACGATAAGATCAACACCATGTTTCTTCGTGGTCATGCCTTCTCGATTTCGCTCGATACACTGAATCAGTTTAATCAGGTCAAAGGCCGCACGATCACCGCGTTTTTTACGACTAAAATAGTGTCGGTCACAGCCGGAGCGACTAAGCAGGTGGTGGCCAAACGCGCGGGTAAAGCCGTAACTGTAACCCGGACAACGCCAGCCCGTTCGCTGACGGTCGGTCAGCAGGAGCGTACAGCGCTGGATCGCGTTCTTGTTGACGGAAACGGCCAAAGCATATACTTCGCGCTGGACGACAAAAACAAGCTGATTGGCATGAATCATGTGGAGTGCAGTCGGATGAACCTCGAATTCGCCGATAATAAGGTACAGCGAATCCGGTTCTACGGCCGTCCTGATGCGCAGTTTGTGCCCCCCAGGAATTCAGCCCGGAGGTACAGGAACTGGATGGCTTTCGCTGGCGGGTAGCCGAGAAACCAACAAAAGGACAGGTACTTTGGCTGGAAACACCACCGGAAGAAAAGCCAGCAACCCGCAAGCTGATTAAAAAGAGGCAGCCGGTTAAACCTTTGGCTAAGAAATAGGTTCAAAGAGCTATAAATTGCGTAATTTAACAATAATTAAATTGTACATACGTTGACTTTCTCTTCTGTGCCTGATAGGTTTGTGGTGAATACGTGTGTACCCGAAATAGCAATTCATGAAACAAATTATACTTTTTGGTTTACTCGCCGGCTTACTGTCGGTCAACTCCCCGCTCCGGGCACAGGTTGCCCCGCGCGATTCCGACGCCCGAAAGGGTAGTCGGCTGGAGTTGGGCCGTACGGGTGCCACGCCGAAGTCAACCGCAGGTGGTCTTCCCAACCAACGGTTTTCGCTGGTGAAAAAGCCCGCGACCGCTTCCCTCGACCGGGCCCTTTCGGTTAGTAAAAACGCTCCCATCAACGCCTATTACCGGTCACTACTGGTAGCCCGCGCAGGTGCCAAAGCCGGGGCTCGCACAACAGCAGCGGAAGCCGCCGGTAGTGTTGAAGGTAAAATCACAAAAGAAGTCTCGGAGAGCGACGACAACCTGATGTTTGCCAATGAGCACATTGCCGTGTCGAACATCTACCCCAACCCCGCCAACGACTACGCCGAGATCTCGTATCAGTACACGGGGGCTGTCAATGAAGCAAAACTGGTGCTGATTAACGTACTGGGTTCGCCGGTTGCAGAGTACGAGCTGGCGAAGAATGACCGCAAACTCCGCATCGCCACGAGCGACATGATGACAGGCTACTATTTCTATCAGCTTTCGCTGGATGGTAAGAAGGTAGCCACTAAAAAACTGCTGGTCCGGCATCAGTAGACGGGTCATCAGTTCTTAAAAAAGCTTAATAACACTCTTCGGGTCGCTTTCTGGCCGTACTATACGGGTTACACCAACGTTTTAGCGGTGTAGCCCGTATTTTTTTCGTACCTTTGCCCCTATGCAATACCTTCGTTTTGCTCGGCTGCTAGCCCTCGTTTGTTGTTTTGGTTTCCTCGTTTCCTGTAGTTCGTTCAACAAACTACAGAAAACCGCCACCGACGAACAGAAATACAAAGCCGCCCTCCAATACTACGAGAAAAAAGACTGGTACCACGCCGGTCTGCTGTTCGAGGAACTGATTCCTGTTCTGAAAGGAAGCACGGAGTCAGAGATGGCGCAGTTTTACCATGCGTACACGCAGTTCAATCAGCAGCAGTACCTGCTGAGCTCAACGCTGTTCAAGAAGTTCTATGAGACGTTTGCCCGTAGCGAACACGCGCAGGAAGCCATGTACATGTACGCGGTTTCGCTCTACAAAGACGCGCCCGACTTCAACCTCGATCAGTCGAATACGCTGACGGCGACATCGGCTTTGCAGGACTTTATCAATAACTACCCCGACACGCAGTACCGCGACGAAACCACGAAGATGATTCTGGAGCTTCGTCAGAAACTGGAGCGCAAGGCCTACGAAAAAGCCAAACTGTACTTCAAAACCAGCGGCTTCAACATTGCCTCCTACAAGTCGTCGGTTATCTCGATCAACATCTTTCAGCGCGACTTCCCGGATTCGCCCTACAACGAAGAACTGGCGTTCCTGAAAGTCGATGCCGAGTATAGCCTGGCGCAGAACAGCCTGGAAACAAAGCAGAAGGAACGTTATCAGGAAGCAATGACTTATTATCAGGGATTTGTTGACAAGTATCCGAACAGCAAATACCTGAAGCAGGCCGAAAAAATGTTTGAGTCCAGCCAGAAAGAAATCGACCGGCTGACAAAACTGGAAGTAGAACGGGAAAAGGAAAAACAGTTGCAGAAACAGCAGCAGGCTCCTGCCAACCGGCCCGGCAAAGTAACGGCGGCCCGGCAGTAAACCCAGTATCGACTCCATAAACGAGTATTGACAATAAGCGACTATGGCAACCAACCAATCTATCATCACCCGCGATAATGACAAAATCGCGCGCGAAACCGGTAACCTGTACGAATCTGTTTCGATCATCTCGAAGCGGGCCCGTCAGATTGCGGTTAAAAACAAAGAAGAGCTGAGCAGCAAGCTGTCGGAGTTTGTATCGGCAGTCGATAACCTGGAAGAGGTATTCGAGAACCGTGAGCAGATCGAAATTTCGAAATTCTACGAGCGGATGCCCAAGCCAACCTCGACGGCTACCGACGAGTTTCTGGAAGGCAAAGTGTACTGGCGTTACAACGACGAAGAGCCGCAGCAGTAATCGGCATCGTTTGTTTCGGCAACCGCCCGGCACATCTGCCGGGCGGTTGTTCTTGTTTAGACGAACTCCGTTCTTCTTCCTTCCCACCTATTATGCTTGCCGGAAAACGAATTCTACTGGGTGTTACGGGCAGTATTTCCGCCTACAAATCGGCTCTGCTGGTGCGGTTGCTGGTGAAGGCTGGGGCCGAGGTGCAGGTCATCATGACCGAGTCGGCCCAGACGTTCATCACCCCGCTGACGCTGTCGACGCTCTCGAAACGGCCCGTTCTGAGTCAGTTCGTTGCTAACGGGCAGACCGGCGAATGGACGAACCATGTCGAGCTGGGTTTGTGGGCCGATGTCCTGGTCATTGCCCCGGCTTCGGCCCGTACGCTGGCCCGCTGCGCCAACGGCCTGGCCGACGATCTGCTGTCGGCGGTGTATCTGTCGGCACGCTGTCCGGTATTTTTCGCCCCGGCCATGGACCTCGACATGTACCAGCACCCGGCCACAACGGCCAATTTGGCCCGGTTGTCGTCGTACGGTAACCACATCATCAAAGCCGAATACGGCGAGCTGGCGAGTGGGCTGGTAGGCGAAGGTCGACTGGCCGAGCCGGAAACCATCGTACAAGTGCTTGCGGCTCACCTTGCCCAACGGCCTGAACTGGCCGGACGGCACGTGCTGATAACGGCCGGGCCAACGCAGGAGCCCATCGACCCGGTGCGCTATATCAGCAACCACTCTACGGGAAAAATGGGCTACGCAATCGCACGCGCCTTCGCCATGGCTGGCGCGCAGGTGACACTCATCAGCGGACCAACGGCTCTGCCCCTGCCTGCATTGGGCGTTCGGCGAATCGATGTGCGCTCGGCACAGGAGATGTTTACCGCTGCCGCAGCCGAATTTCCGACTGCCGACGTGCTGATTCTGAACGCGGCCGTGGCCGACTACACGCCGGTACACGTGGCTGATCGGAAAATCAAAAAGAAAGAGACAGAATTTGCGCTGGAACTAACCCGAACCACCGATATTGCGGCTACGCTCGGGGCGCAGAAACGACCGGGTCAGTGGCTGATGGGCTTTGCGCTGGAAACAGATAATGAGCAGGCTAACGCGCTGTCGAAGCTGCAAAGCAAACACCTCGACTGGATCGTACTGAACTCCCTGCGCGACTCCGGCGCGGGCTTCGGATACGACACCAACAAGATCACCGTTATGGATAAGGCCGGCCAGACTCATGCCTTCGACCTAAAATCGAAAGACGCCGTGGCGCAGGATTTGCTCGACCTGGTTGCCAATGCCCTGACAGCACCTTCCGTATGAAACAACTCCGCCTACTTTGCCTGCTGCTTGGTCTGACTGCGACAGCGCAGGCGCAGGAACTGAACTGCACCGTGACGGTCAACGCCGACCAGTTGTTTGCCCAGCAAAAAACTGATTTTTCGTACGTGAATCAGTTGAAGGGCATCATCAGCGAGTTCATGAACACGCGCCGATGGAGCAACGATCAGTTTACTCCCTCCGAGCGCATCAACTGCTCCCTGAACATCAACCTGATCAAATCGCTGACGCAGGGAGCCTTCGAAGCAACGGCTCAGATTGTCGTGACACGGCCCGTTTACGGCACCAACTACGAAACCACGACGCTGAGCTACGTCGATCGGGCGTTCAATTTTATTTATCTGCCCACAACCCCGGTGTATTTTCGGGAAAACCAGTACTCCGACGACCTGACCTCATTGCTCGGCTTTTACGCCAACGTTATTCTGGCGACCGATTACGACACGTTCAGTAAGCAGGGCGGCAACCTGTTCGTTCAGCGCGCCTACGCCATTACCAACCTGGCGCAGCAGGGCTCGGCCAACGGAGCGTGGCAAACCGGGGGTGACCGGCGAAACCGGTTCTGGCTGATCGAAAATCTGCAAAACCAGCAGCTAATCCCCTTTCGGGATGCCGTTTACACCTACCATCGGCTCGGCCTCGATCAGTTTGCAGCCAACCCGATTCAGGTGCGCAAACAAACGCTGGAGATGCTGAACACCATCCGTCGGATTGGCCTGCAACTACCTAACTCTGTGCTGATTAACTCATTTTTTGACGCCAAATCAACGGAGATCTACAACATTATGTTTGAGGGAACACCCGCCGAACGTAAACAGGCCTTCGACCTGCTCTCGTACCTCGATCCCTCCAAAACCGAGACCTACCGCAAGCTGGTGGGGGGTGATTTTTGGGTTTAAGGTTTAATGTGTAAGGTTTAAAGTAGTCCGCAACAGAACCTTAAACGTTAGACATTAAACCTTAAACCAAACCTCGAACTTCATCCCTCCCCCACGTGTTGACAAAGTGAGACTCCTTCCTTTATGCTGTCGCATCTACTGATAAAAAACTATGCGCTGATCGACGAGCTTGAACTTCGCCCCGACCGTGAATTAAACATCATCACGGGCGAGACGGGCGCGGGCAAGTCGATCATGTTGGGGGCAATCGGACTGCTATTGGGAAACCGGGCCGACACGCGGGTGCTGTACAACCCGGAAAAAAAGTGCGTCATCGAAGGCACGTTTGCCGTAACGGGCTACCGCATCGAACGCATTTTCGACGAAGAAGAACTGGACTTTTCGGATACCTGTATTGTCAGGCGCGAAATCGGCGTCAGCGGCAAGTCACGTGCGTTTGTCAACGACACACCCGTCAACCTCGATACGCTTCGGCGCGTCACGAGCGAGTTGATGGACATCCACTCCCAGCATGATTCGGTACTGCTGGGCTCCAACGATTACCAGCTGGGCATTGTCGATACCTACGCGCAAAACGACTCGCAACTCAGTCAGTACCGCGCTGATTACCAGACTTACCGGGCCGCCCGTGCCATTTTCGACAAGCTTCAGTCGGAGGCAGCGGCCATGCGGAAAGAGTTCGACTACAACAATTTCCTGTACGACGAATTGACAAAAGCGCAGTTGCTGCCCAACGAGCAGGAAACGCTGGAACAGGAACTGACCATTCTGGAAAACGCGGGCGACATCAAGGAACGGCTGCAACTGGCTTACGAATACCTCGACAACGCCGAGCAGTCGGTGATCGATTTTCTGAAAGGGGCCGTCAGCAACCTGTCGTACATCAGCAAGCTGTCGGATCAGTACGAGCAGTTGCAGCAGCGGGCACAGAGTGCCCTGATCGAACTGCGCGACCTGGCCCTCGAAATCAGCACGGAACAGGACAACGTCGACGTCGACGATGGCCGGGCGGAAACGATTCGGGAGCGACTCAACCTGATCTATCAGTTGCAGACCAAGCATCAGGTAACGAACGTGGACGGACTGATTGCCTTACGCGACGAACTGGGCCAGAAAGTCAACACGGTGCTGAACCTCGACGATAATCTGGCGGCAGCGAAAGCCGATGCCGAAGCCGCCCGCAGGCAGTTGATGGAGCGCGCCCACGAACTGTCGGAAACCCGGCAGGCCGTACTGCCGCTGATTGAAACCGAGATTGGTGGCCTGCTCAACGAACTGGGTATGCCCAACGCGTCGCTGCACATTAAAGCCGAAGCCAGCAAGCCCGGCCCCGTCGGTATCGACACGATTTCGTTTTTGTTCAGCGCCAACAAAGGCATTCAGCCACAGCAGCTCAAAGCCGTGGCATCGGGGGGTGAATTCTCCCGATTGATGCTGGCAATCAAGTATATCCTGGCCAGTAAGCGGTCGTTGCCGACGATTATTTTCGACGAGATCGACACGGGTATATCGGGTGAAATCGCGATCAAGATGGGCAACATGATGCGCGATATGTCGGGTAGTCACCAGATTATTGCCATCACGCACCTGCACCAGATTGCCGGTCAGGGCACGGCTCACTACTTCGTCTACAAGGACCATTCGGCCGATAAAACAGTCAGCCGGATTCGTAAACTAACGTTCGACGAGCGGGTACACGAGATCGCGCAGATGATCGGGGGCAAAAACCCATCAGCGAGCGCGCTTAAGAACGCCCGTGAAATTCTGAAACAACGCAGCAGCGTTGCCGCCAAATAATGCCCTTTTTTCGTTCGCCGTTGTGTGTGCTTACCCGGTTACGGAGGATAGCCGTTGTGTTTGGTGCGGTCTGCTGGCTAAGTGCCTGCGCTGACGGTAGCCGACCAGCCGTTGAGCAGGCCGAGCGGGATGTACTGTCTATCCACGACGCCATCATGCCGAAGATAGATGATCTGCTGACGGCTCAGCGTCAACTCAAGGCCCGCCTGATTACGCTCGACAGTACAGCCGAGAACGGGTCGGCATCGTCGGCACTCCGGCTCGATGAAGACCGGAATCAGGCCCGGCGGCTCCTGCACGATCTCACCGTTGCCGATAGCCTGATGACCCGCTGGATGGCACACTACCGATACGATACCCTGGCTGGCTTACCCACCGACGAGGCTCTGCGCTACCTCGACACCCAGAAAGCCAGCATCACTGATGTTACAACCAAAGTCAATGAAAGTCTCGAGCATACCCGCCAGTTCCTGGCAACTCCTTAGTACAACGGCTCTGCTAATCAGCCTGTCAATATTCGCAATCAGCTGCGGTCCGGGCGACGATAAACTGCCCGTTCTGGGGCAGAAAGAACTCGTTACCCGCACTGTCGATGGTAAAACAGTGACGGATTCAGTCGCGCACCAGATCCCGGACTTCGCCTTCGTCGATCAATACGGCGACACAGTGACGGCTAAGACCGTAGCGGGGAAAATATACGTGGCCGATTTTTTCTTTACCAGCTGCCCCACGATCTGCCCCAAGATGAAGGTGCAGCTCAAGCGCGTGTTTGAGAAGTACAAGGGTAATTCTGACGTGCTGCTGCTCTCCCACTCCATCGACCCGAAACACGACTCGGTGGCAGTGCTGAAAAAATTCGCCGATAACCTGGGTATCGCAGGCAAGCAGTGGCTGTTCCTGACCGGCGATCGCGACAAGATTTACGACATCGGTCAGAACAGCTACATGGTAACCGCGCAGGAAGATTCGTCGGTGCCGGGGGGCGTGGTCCACAGCGGGGCGTTTATTCTGGTCGACAAAGACCGACACATTCGGGGCATCTACGATGGAACGACCGAAGCGGGCGTCGATAAACTAATGAAGGACATGGACCGGCTGCTGGCCGAAAACAAGGCATGAGGCAGCTTTTGTACGGATTCGCAGGTCTATTTATCCTGCTGACGGGGCTTATTTCCTGCCAGAGCGACGAGGAAATCAAGCGGCAGAAATACATTACGGAAGGGATTCTGATCTACCAGAATCAGTGCGCCAATTGCCATCAGGCCAAAGGACAGGGGCTGGCGGCTCTGTACCCACCGATTGCTGGGTCTGATTACCTCAAACACAAAGATTCGGTAATCTGCCTGATTCGCTATGGGATGCAGGGGCCGGTCGTTGTCAACGGTAAGACTTACAACCGGGTAATGCCCGCCCAGCCTCAACTCAGCGACCTCGAAGTAGCGGAGTTGACCACGTATATCTACAATGAGTGGGGCAATGAAACGACGCTGACCAGTGCTAAAACCGTTGGGCCGCTCCTCGAAAAGTGCCGCCCGAAGCAGTAACGCACCCCGAACCGCTTGGCAAAAACTGGACAGGTGAGTTCATGTGTCTTCATAAACACAGACACGGGGGAGTACTAGATTCCCCCGTTGACGTTGAAAATACCGGTCGGCTTGCGGATGGAGTACTGCGAGAAATCCTGATTGGCATCCATACCGATACCGTACAGTTTTTCGCCCGTCAGCTGGCTAATCACCGTGACGCGTTTCTCGGTATACACCTTTTTCGTGCTGGGCTTCCAGTTGAGCGTTGGCGTCAGCAGTTTTTCCTGCTTTAGCGTGTTGACTACCACCACGTTGCCCATCACCGTGTACAGATCTTTGGCTTTATCGTACCGGCCGGAATCGGAGCGCAGCGTCGTGGTCGGCTGGCCGGTTGCGTCGTAAAAAACGATGTTGACCTGTTTGGGGTATTTACGGTCGTCGTTGATATAGCGAAACTGCTTGGCGGTCGTCAGCTTCACCTTGAGTTTAGCGGCTTCGCTATACAGCATCTCGACGTTGTCGATAGTTTCGACAGGGCCGTTGAACGGGTCTACTTTCTTGACTGTCTTTGCTTCTTCGCAGGCCAGCAAGCTCAGCAGCAGGCCGGTATATACACCGGCTCGTGCCGTTTTTTTCAGGTGGAATAAAGACATGGTAAATCGTAGGCGCTGGTGGTTGTTACGTACCAAACAACACTAATCGATAACCCGTTTAACAAACCAGCGATCGGCCAGCGAAAAACCGAGGGCCATGCGCAGATACTGCTCGCGCACCTGCATTCCCGCCAGTACACCCCGCTGTCCGTAGACCAGCGACAGCGTCACCTGATTGACGCGGTAGCGGCCCAGCGGCAGCGATACACCCGTACTGACGTTCATATCGTTGATCCGCGTACCGCCAATTTCGTATGGCATCTGGTTGTACTGCGCACCCAGTCGGTACGTAATCAGATCGCGGTAGCGCGTCGAATTGGATTTAGGCGTCAGTTCAAACCCAACCGCCGTTGTAATCGCATCGAGCAGGCCAGTACTTACGTTGTCGTTATTGCGGAACCGGCTCCACTGCTGATAGCCAACATCGACCCCGGCCGTGAACCGGTTGTTGCGCTCGATACTGATACCGGCGTGTACCTGCTGCGGCAGGGTCGTTTTGCCCGTTACATTGTTGCGGGCGGTGTCCGGCGTCGTTATCGGGGAACTGCTCTGAGTAAGCTGATAAATATCGGTCTGCGTGCCTTTTATCCGCGTTTCCGGGTCATAGGTGGCACCCAGATTGAGCGTCCAGTTCTCGCTTAGTTTAGGCCGCCAGGCAGCACCCAGTTTAAACACGACATCACCGTAGTTCACCCGGTTCAGCAGGTTGACCTGAGTATCGGTACCATTACCGTTGAGGGCTACATAAGCCGCCGATGAGTTGGTAATGTTGCCGAACAAAAACGACGCTTCGCCCCCGACATACACGTTCTTTTTCTCGAACAGCCGAAACCCGGTAGCGAAGGACGCTTTGTTCAGCCCACCCGACCCTTTGTAGTCGTACACCCCAGATCGGTTCGTACCGGGCACCTGCTGAACCTGCACCGTCGAGTAGTTGACGTAGGTGAACGGGCGCAGGCTGACCGACATGCTCCAGCGCGGATTAGCCGGAAACGCTACGGCCAGGTACCCCAGATTGGCTCCGAAGTTCTGCTGGCTCTGCGTGCTGTTGCTGATGCGCTGCGTAAGCGAACGCGACAGCCCCTGCAAGCCCACTTCGAATACCGTAACCGGTGGGCGCGTAGCCAGCAGGGCGGGATTTTGCAGGTTCAGGTAAAACGGGTTCGGATTGCTGATGCCAAGTCCGCCCATCCCGATATTGGCCGCGTTGCCCAGCGGATAGGCCTCACCCAGACCCAGCGCCGAATAAGGTGTGTTACCCAGGCCCTGTCCGTGCGCCAGCGACGATACCAGCGTAACAGCCAGTATACTACTTCCAATCAGCCGGACGACCCGTGTGTATAGTTTCAACATTATAGCGTAAAATTCGATTCAATCCCGTCAGCACCAGTTCCGGTACTGCAAATATCGGCTCTTTCAGCCGACTTCTCAAAACCGGCCCGTCGCCCCCACACAGCAGGACGGCGAGGTCGGGCCAGTTGTGCCGGTGAGCTTCGATCAGCCCGTTCAGTTCAAAACCAAGCCCGTTCAGCACCCCGCTGCGAAGGGCATCGCGCGTGTTGCGGGCAACCAGGTCGGGCCAATTGGCGTCGGCCAGCGGGTTGTCGATCATCGGCAGCCGGGCCGTGTGCTCGTGCATAGCCCGAAACCGCATGGTTAGGCCCGGCGCAATAAGTCCACCCCGAAACGTACCGTCCGGATCGACCAGATCAGCAGTCAGGCAGGTACCCAGATCCAGCACCAGACAGGCCCGGCCCGGAAACAGCCCGGCGGCTCCGGCGGCAGCTGCCAGCCGATCAGGGCCCAGCGTATGGGGAGTATCGTAGCCGTTTTTTATCGGTACCGGCGTCTGATTGTCAAACACATGTACCGGCACCGGCAACCCCGTCAATTCCTGCTGAATAACGTCGGCCGACCGGCTCGTCGACGAGACAAGAACCTGTTCCAGCGGCCGGTCAGCCGACAGGCCAATTGCCTGTACGAGGGCTGACACGGTATTGAAATGACCCGTTTCTACCAGCTCTACCCCATCGAACCAACCCGTTTTCAGGCTTGAGTTGCCCCAGTCTATCACCAGATTCATGACAAAACAGCCGCCCGCTGGATCGATTTGTACCGGCAAATATCGGTAAGGTAACGACGGGCAGCGGTACAAACATTGTCATTTTTCGCCGTTTTAAGGTTTTTTAAGGGTGATTGCCCAATTTCGTCAGTCGTCGCCACCTGGCCTTAGTTTATAAATTAATATCACTATTGACATTTATTGCTTGATAGCCTACCTTTGCTTTTGTCAGTATCGCAAGTGGATGGCCACGCTCCGGTCGTATCTACCGCACTGACTTCCCGATTATATCCGTCAGCGTCTGTGCCTGACTCTGCCAGTCGCTCGTATCTGGATCTAACAAACCACTTTTTTTTCACTTTGACCTGTTTCCGTTGCGTACGCACCTGACTCTCGTTAGGCCCGCAGGCTGATGATTGCTCGACGAAGCAACTCATCCGTTCGCTTTTTTCACTTCCCCACCTACCGAAGCCGGTCCGACTTTAACTTCCTTTCCACCCCCGGTGCAACCGCGCCCCGCTACGATTTATTGCTACAGCACTGTATGTATACCAATGACGATTTAACGATGAAGCTTGTTTCTGAGCTTCGCGGTATTGCTAATGAAGTTGGCATCCGCGACGCTACCAAGCTTTCCAAAAAAGATTTAGTCGACAAAATCCTTGACAATCAGAAGGCTAGTCCATCTTCTGACGTGCAATCCGTCGAACCGACAACGGCGGCACCGGCCAAGCGAAGCCGCAAAAAAGCTACGCCAGCCGACGAAACGACAAGTACCGGGGCTGCCCCTGCACCAGAAACTGTTGCGGCACCCACTACCACGGTAGAAACGCCAGCGGCTGCTACGGAGCCGGCTCCGGCGGTAGAAGCGGCATCAACGCCCCGCACCCGGCAACGGATCCGTCACGACGCTGATGCTTCAGACATCCCGGCACCTACGCCCGAAGATGGCGCAACCAGTACAGCCGCGACAGAAGCCGTCGAAACAAAGCCCGGCACCTTCCCGGCCGATGCGCAACCCGCTCAGGTTGAGCCTTCTGCGGCAACGCGGCCCGACAACCGTTCCGGAAATGGAAACGCCGGTCAGCAAACCAACAACCGCAACCGCTACGAAGTCAATCGGGATCCGTCGACGCGGAATGACCCGAACCGGCAGCGAAACAACCGCTCCGACAATCAGCAGTCGACGAACGGAAATAACCGGGACAACAACCGATTCCGGGACAATAACGGCCGCGATACCAACAATGGATCCTATTCGCGTGATCAGCGGGATACGAACAACCGCGAAAACCGGGACAATCGGGATACGAACCAGCAGCGGGATAATTTCGCCCGGCGCGACCGCGATCAGCGCCCCCGCACCCAGCGGGTGGTTACCGACGAATCGGCCCAGCGGCTTAATAATCAACACGACGAAGATTTTCTGACACCCACAGTTGTCAGCGCCGACACGGAGGGCAATCAGCAAACAGCTGTTAACCAGCCAGATACGAATACAACCGGCGACGCAGCACAGGTGCAGCAGGCGGATCAGCCCGCGCAGACAGACCAGTCAGCGGAAGCAACCAGCACTCCGGCTCAGCCAGCCGCTCCGCAGCTATCGCGGGAAGCGCAGGAGTACCAGAACCGTATCCGGCGCCAGTATAATCAGCACATTCGCGAGTTCGACGGTATTATCGAGAACGAGGGCGTGCTGGAAATCATGTCCGACGGTGGCTACGGCTTCCTGCGGTCGGCTGATTACAACTACCTCGCCAGCCCCGACGATATTTACGTATCGCCCTCGCAGATCAAGCTGTTTGGCCTGAAAACGGGCGACACCGTGCAGGGCGCGATCCGCCCCCGAAAGAGGGCGAGAAATATTTTGCCCTGCTTCGCATCACGACAGTCAACGGGAAGACGACTGAGGAAATTCGCGACCGGATTCCGTTTGAATACCTGACGCCCTTATTTCCCGAAGAGCAGCTACACCTGAGCAATCGCCCCGAAAACTATTCGTCGCGCGTGCTCGATCTGTTCGCGCCCATCGGTAAAGGTCAGCGGGGTATGATCGTAGCGCAGCCCAAAACGGGTAAGACGGTACTGCTCAAGGAGATTGCCAACGCCATCACGCGCAACCACCCGGAGGTATACCTGATTGTACTACTGATCGACGAACGGCCGGAGGAAGTGACCGACATGGCCCGGAGTGTGAACGCAGAGGTCATCTCGTCGACGTTTGACGAACAGGCCGACCGGCACGTGAAGGTGTCGAGCATGGTGCTGGAAAAAGCAAAACGGATGGTGGAGTGCGGTCACGACGTGGTGATCCTGCTCGACTCGATTACCCGTCTGGCGCGGGCCTACAATACCGTCGTGCCGTCGTCGGGCAAGATCCTGTCGGGGGGTGTCGATGCCAACGCCCTGCACCGGCCCAAGCGGTTCTTCGGTGCGGCCCGCAACGTCGAGAATGGTGGCTCGCTGACGATTATCGCTACGGCGCTGATCGACACGGGTTCTAAGATGGACGAAGTGATCTTTGAAGAATTCAAAGGCACCGGTAACATGGAACTGCAACTCGACCGCAAGCTGGCGAACAAGCGTATCTACCCGGCCGTCGACGTACTGGCCTCGGGCACACGTCGGGAAGACCTGCTGCTCGACAAGGAAACGTTGCAACGCGTCTGGATTCTGCGTAAGCATCTGGCCGACATGAACTCGATGGAGACGATGGATTTCCTGCTCGACCGAATGAAAGGTACCCGCACCAACGAAGAATTTCTGATATCAATGAACCGGTAACCGGTCGTTTTGTAAGCCACAAAAAAGCCGGGTCAGTTGTAAACTTTCCCGGCTTTTTTTGCTATTTTTAACGACTGAATGCCAGCGCGTGTACCATTTTTTCGGCTCATGCGTTATAGGCAGAATGGCCCGGTCGTGATCGGATGCGATGTGGCTCAACCCCACTCCCTGTCCTGATTTCATTCGGTTGCCCTGCAAATTACATACTCACCGAGCTTATCCAATAATGAATGACTTACTGATCTACCTGGTCGATGATGATGAGGATGACCGGCTGCTACTTCGGCAGGCCTTTCGCCAACATCCAGCTTTATGCCAGATAAATGAGTTTATCGACGGGATTGAGTTGATCAAACAGCTTGAGCAGGTGCCGGAAGGGCAGTATCCCAACCTGATTTTGCTCGATCTCAACATGCCCCGTATCGATGGCTTCGATGTTCTGAAAATCATCAAACAGCGCAGCGACTGGCACATGATTCCGGTTGTAATCCTGACAACGTCCGACGAACAGCGCGATCGGCAGCGGAGTATAGAGCTGGGAGCCGACGATTACATGGTGAAGCCGCCCAGCTACTCAATGCTGAGGTCAATCATTGATCGGGGCATCGCCATCGCCCGGCAGGATGCCGCCGAGAACGAGTCGAGCTATTAGTAGTTTCTGCGGTTGCCAGCACGCCAATGAAAGACCTGATCCAGTATGCTATTCCCGGGTTTGTAGTGCTGCTGGTGGCGGAGGTGATCGTGACGGCCGTTCAGCAGCGTGATTATTAC
This sequence comes from Spirosoma rhododendri, assembly GCF_012849055.1. NCBI lineage: Bacteria > Pseudomonadati > Bacteroidota > Cytophagia > Cytophagales > Cytophagaceae > Spirosoma > Spirosoma rhododendri. The sequence goes on from NZ_CP051677.1 coordinate 4,300,341, forward strand.
GACGCCCGCGACACAGCCAGCAGCTTGGCGATGGGGATCGGCAACGTGCTGATCGGGGTCGTCGGCAAAGTGGTGGTCTTCGGTACCTATTCGCTGGTGTACCGGTTTCGGCTGGCAACGGTCGACATGACTCAGTGGTGGGCATGGGTGATGCTGTTCTTCGCCGACGATTTCAGCTACTATCTTTTTCACCGGATCAGTCACAGCAGCCGCTACTTCTGGGCTTCGCACGTCATACACCATTCATCGCTGAAGTACAACCTGGGAACTGCCCTCCGGCAAACCTGGACGGGGACGCTGACGGGCTCGTTTGTTTTCTGGATATGGTTACCGCTGGTGGGTTTTTCGCCGGTAGCCGTGATGACCATGCAGTCGATTAGTCTGCTTTACCAGTTCTGGATACACACCGAATTGATTGGCAAACTACCCGCGCCAATCGAGTTTATCTTCAATACGCCGTCGCACCACCGCGTACACCACGGTTCTGACCTCGACTATCTCGATAGAAACCACGCGGGGGTTCTGATTATCTGGGACAGGCTGTTTGGGACGTTTACGGCCGAAAAACAGCGCCCTACTTACGGCCTGACAACAAATGTTGGTTCGCACAACCCGATCCGTATTGCCTTTCACGAATGGGACGCGATCCGGCAGGATACCGTACGCACGTATCGGCAAACCGGCTCCCTCCGCACGGCGCTGGGATATGTGTTCGGACCGCCGGGCTGGAGTCACGACGGCACCCGCAAAACGACCCGGCAACTACGCGATCAATCCGTGTCGAATCAGCCGTCGGCATAACGCGATGTAGTAAGTTGGCCTGCCCGAAGCCAGCACGTAGATAGCCCCGCGTCTGTATCCTCACAGACGCCCCGCCGGATGGTAGCTGACGCGCAGGTGTCTGTGAGGAACAGACACAGGGGAACATCTATAGTGTACGTTGGAAAATATTAGTCTTCGGCGAGGTCCTCAACCAGGAGCCGCTGCCAGTCGGGGTGTCGCTTGATGTACACACTCACAAACGGACAGGCCGATACGATATTCATGCCCCGACTATCGATGTAAGCCAACGTATCCGCCACCAGTTTCGAACCGACACCTTTGCCTTCCAGCGTCGGGTCTACTTCGGTATGTGTGAGTATGAGCGTCTTATCGCCCTGCTTCTGGTAGTTGATAAAAGCGGGTTTACCATCAACGGTTACTTCAAACCGCCGGGCCGACTCGTTATTTGTCAATGGTGATGTTTCGTGCATGGGTTAGTTGCGTCATGTACTAATGAAACCGGGGCCGATCGTTTTGGTTAAGTCGGCTACCCGGCCCCGATTGCTTCGTTACTGCCTGTTCGTCCGGCGACTTTTCGGTTACTTGTAGGCCGGAATACCCGTGATTTCGTTGCCCAGAATCAGCAGGTGTATGTCGTGCGTACCCTCGTAGGTGCTGACCGATTCAAGGTTCATCAGGTGGCGCATGATCGGATAATCGCCCACGATTCCCATGCCACCCAGAATCTGCCGGGCTTCCCGCGCCACCCGCTGCGCGACCTCCACGTTATTACGCTTGGCCATCGAAATCTGCGCGGTGGTGGCTTTATCCTCATTTTTGAGCATGCCAAGTCGCCAGCAGAGCAGCTGGGCCTGCGTAATGTCGGTCAGCATTTCGGCCAGCTTTTTCTGGATGAGCTGAAAACTGGCAATGGGTTTGCGAAACTGAATCCGTTCGAGCGCATACCGGCGGGCCACTTCGTAGCACTCCATAGCCGCTCCCAACGCGCCCCATGCAATACCGTAACGGGCCTGGTCCAGGCATTTCAGCGCGCTTTTAAGGCCGTACGCTTCGGGCAACAGGTTTTCTTTCGGTACGCGTACATCCTGAAAATGCAGTTGCCCCGTGCTACTGGCCCGTAGCGACCATTTGTTGGGTATCTCGCTGGCCGTCAGCCCTTCCATACCACGCTCCAGAATCAGTGCCCGCACTTTACCCTGCTCGTTGCGCGCCCAGACGATGGCAATGTCGGCGATGGGGGCGTTGGTAATCCAGAGTTTCGACCCGTTGAGCAGGTAGTAGTCGCTGCGCTCGATGAAATTGGTCTCCAAACTACCGGGGTCAGAGCCGTGGTTGGGTTCCGTCAGCCCGAAGCAGCCCAGCAGCGTACCCTTGGCCAGACCGGGCAGGTATTTTTGCTTTTGCTCCTCCGACCCAAACGCCCAGATCGGGTACATCACCAGCGAACTCTGCACCGACACGCAGGAGCGCATACCCGAGTCACCCCGCTCGATCTCCTGCGTCATAAGGCCATACGAGATCTGGTCGAGCCCGCCCCCTCCATACTCGGTTGGGATGGTGGCCCCAAAAACACCGATCTGCCCAAACTTGGCAACGAGCTGCCGGGGGAATTCGCACCGCTGTGCGTAGTCTTCCACGATGGGCGTCATTTCGCGTTTAACGAAGTCGCGCACAGCCGACCGGACCAGCTTATGCTCGGCCGTCAGCAGGTCGTCGAGGCAGTAAAAATCGGGGGCGTCGAACAGGTCGGCTTTGCCGCGCGTCGAAGCGGGAGAGGAAGTCTGAACTTGCATAACAGGTCAACGGGTAAGGGTCACCGGATGTTAGGCGATATACGGTTTTTTCACCAATCTACCTCCACACGCTAAGTCATATCGATCAAAATGGGGAAGTTGCATAATATTTGTACACATTTTGTAAACACATCATTGTCGTTAGCTTAGTTTAGGTAAACCACTAGTAACAAGTAAGTACATCATTGATAACGACAGACGAGAGTAAGCTGGAGTTTTACACGCTGCTGAGCAGAGACGTTTCTTTGTTCGATTTTATGCAAACTGCTGGTTTGCAAGGACTCATCTATGGAGACCCGGCTCAGCCCGCTCTTAACTACGTGAGCCCGGCTTTCTGGGCTGCGCTGGGTTATGAACGCCCTCAGCCTTTGTTTCCTGACTGGACAACACTGCTCCGTAGCCAGCCACCGGCAGCAGATGCCAGCCAGTCACCACTGCCCTACTGCTTTACCGGAAGCGCAGGTAGTACGGTTTGGCTCTGCGGCAGGTTACGGCTCCTGACGGCCCCGGATGGGTCAGCGCGCCAGTTGCTTGTCTTTACAAATGTAGCTGACAGCGAGTTGCCCGATGCCGTGCAGGCCGACGACGAGGCAGCGGCCTCCTCATCGCTGCTCCAGACGTTTACGGGTAATCCGTTGCTTCAGTCGATTCTGGACAGCCTGCCCATTCACGTCTATATTAAGGATACCAAATCCAGAAAGCTGTTTGCTAACCGCGCGGAGTACACCTACATGGGGGCCGACAGCGCGGAATCCATCCTCGGCAAAAGCGACTACGAGTTATTTCCGGTCGAGTCGGCCCGCCAGTCGATTCTGGAAGACCAACACGTGATGAACACCGGTGAGCCGATGCTGGCTCAGGAAACGATTAATACGCGCCGTGACGACGATCCCTGCTGGTTTTTATCCTCTAAAATTCCGCTCTACGATGCGCAGGGAACCGCGTCGGGGCTGCTGGGCATCAGCCTCGATATTACGTCGCGCAAACAGGCGGAACTTGAGTTACAGCGGACCAAGGAAATGCTGGAGCGGACTAACCAGGTTGCCCGCGTGGGTGGCTGGGAGGTGAATCTGGTCGAGGAAACCATTTATTTTTCGCCCATCACCCGCGAAATTCACGAAGTGCCCGACGATTATATTCCTGTGCTCGACAAGGCGATTGCGTTCTACAAGGAAGGCGGTAGCCGTGAGGCCATTACGCAGGCAGTAGACATCTGCATTCGGGAAGGAACGCCCTACGCCCTCGACCTGCAAATCATTACCTACACGGGTCGGGAAATCTGGGTGCGGGCCATTGGGCAGGGCGAGTTTGTTGATGGGCAATGCGTAAGGCTGGTAGGAACGTTTCAGGACATCGACGAGCAAAAGCGGACGCAGCAACTGGCGCACAGTGCCGCCCTGATGCTCCGAAAACTGTCGGACCGCGTACCGGGCTGCCTGTACCAGTTTCAGTCGTTCAAAGACGGACACGTGAACTTCCCGTATCTGTCGACCGGGGCAACTGACCTGTTTGATCTGCCCGCACCCGCCGATGAGACTGATTCATGCGCCGAACTGATCCTGGGTCGTATCCACCCCGACGACCTGCCCATGATGATGGAAACCGTCCGTAATTCGCGAACGTCGCTGGCCAACTGGAACGCCGATTTTCGGGTTATCCTGCCCCACAAAGGCGAACGCTGGCTTCATGCCGACTCGGTACCAGAATTACTACCCGACAGTACGCTCTGGCACGGGTATTTTCAGGATATTACGACCCGTAAGCAAATCGAGCAGGAGCTGATCCGGGAGCGGCAGAACGCCGAAGAAGCCAGCCGCTCGAAGTCGGAGTTTCTGGCCAATATGAGCCACGAAATTCGTACGCCCCTGAACGGCGTTATCGGGTTCACCGACCTGCTGATGCGCACCAAACTCGACGCCCTCCAGCAGGAATATATGTCGACGGTCAATCACTCGGCCAATTCACTGCTCGACGTTATCAGCGACATCCTTGACTTTTCGAAGATTGAAGCGGGGAAACTTGACCTTGCCGTTGAAAAATCCGACATCTACGACATTGGCAGTCAGGTGGCCGATATGATTAAGTACCAGGCCCATCAGAAAGGGCTGGAGATGCTGCTCAACATTGCCCCCGACGTGCCGCGCTACATCTGGGCCGACCCGGTCCGGCTGCGGCAGATTCTGGTTAACCTGCTGGGCAACGCGGTTAAGTTTACGCAACAGGGTGAGATCGAGCTGCGCATCGAGACGATACCTACTGCGCAGCCCGATCAGATGGCGTTCCGGTTTCTGGTACACGACAGCGGTATCGGGATTGCTCCGCAGAACCAACAGAAAATTTTTAATGCCTTCTCGCAGGCCGACTCCTCTACCACCCGACGCTTCGGCGGTACCGGGCTGGGGCTGACCATCTCCAACAAACTGCTTGCCCTGATGGGCAGTCAGTTACAGCTGAAAAGCGAGGAAAACCAGGGCAGCACCTTCTTCTTCGACGTTTCGTTCCGGGCCGAACCCGGCGAACCGCTTGACTACGAAGTAATCACCGGCATCAGTCGGGTTCTGATCGTCGACGACAACGCGACCAATCGACTGATCGTGCAGAACATGCTGACTCTGAAGCAGATCGAATCGATACAGGCCATCAACGGCCTCGACGCCCTCGACAAGCTGACGAATGGCCCCGCTTTCGATCTGGTGCTGATGGATTACCACATGCCGTACATGGACGGAATCGAAACCATCCGCAAGATTCGGCGTACGCTGAATTTCTCCCCGGAACAACTGCCCATCCTGCTGCTCGGTAGTTCGGCCGACGATGCGTACGTCGAAGCGGCCTGCAACACGCTGTCGGTGCAGCAGCACCTGATGAAGCCGATCAAGATCCAGCAGTTTTTTCAGGCGCTGGCCAAGGTTCATCAGCCGCAGTCGAAGCCCGTTGTCCTGTCCGAACCAGTTGCCCAGCCATCCCTCACCGTTACAGGGCAAACGGTATTAATCGTTGAGGATAATCCGGTCAATATGCTGCTGGCCAGTGCCATCCTGCGTAACGTGTCGCCCAACATCAATCTACTGACAGCCAAAAACGGGCTCGAAGGTGTGAACGTGTTTGTGCAGTCGCAGCCGGACCTGATCCTGATGGACATTCAGATGCCTGAAATGAACGGCTACGAAGCCACAGCCGCCATCCGGGCCCTCGACACCGGGCAGACGGTACCCATTATCGCGCTGACGGCGGGCATCATGAAGTCGGAGCGGGAGCGCTGCCTGAACGCGGGGATGAACGACTATATCACCAAGCCGGTCGTGAAAAATACGATTGCCCGGATTCTACAACAGTGGTTACCCCAAACTGATTCCGTTGAGGAAGCCCCGGCAGTGCCAGCACCCAGCCCGGTGCTGCTACCCATGCGCGCACACTTCGACGAAGAAGAACTCCGAATTCGGGTGGGGGGCGACAAAGAGTTTATGGACGAACTGCTGAGCGAGGTCAACGGCTATCTGAGCGGCTTCCCGGCCGAGCTACACCACTACCGCACCAGCCGCAACTGGGTTGAGGTCAAGGCGATAGCGCACAAGTTAAAGGGGAGTGCGCTGAACCTGAGTTTCGGCATACTGGCAACGCTGGCGAGTGAAGTTGAGCAACTGGCGGGGCTGGACGAAACGCGGCTGATTGAACTGGAGTCTCAGCTCAAAACCGAAATCGCCCTGATTCAGACGCTGATTTGATTAGTTAATTGGTAGTTGTCCCCGATAGCTTCTAGCTGTCGGAGCCGCGTCAGCGGCTAACCAGGCAATCCACTCAGCTTACAGCTCGACAGCTAGAAGCTGTCGGGGACAACCAACCACCAACTAATCAGTGCACGGCGACGAGCCAGCTCAGGCTTTCTTCCAGCACTTCGCCCATCGTCTGGCAGTTGGCAAACCGGTTGCTGCGGTAGTGCTGATTCAGCTCGTGGCTAAGCTGCGCGATACGCTCGGGCGACGATAGTGTTTCCCGACGCATCAGGTTGAGCAGGTTGGTGAGCCGGGCGTGTTCGATCCGAATGCGACCGGCAATCTGCGCCCGCTCCTCGACCTGATACTGCCGCACACTCTCCGGGGTCATGTACCGCACACCCAGCTCGATCAGTGCGTTGTTCTGCCGAAAATACTGCGGCATGTACACCGATTTTTTTCCTTCGTAGCACTGCTGATCGAAGTCGATAGCCCGAATCCGGTAGTACATTTCCTCAAAATCAGGCGTTACATCGACCACAAAATTCGACGAGTGCATATCGCCAAGTAGTCGTACGAAGCACCGTTCGTTGAACTTGACAAACTCTTTGCACAACCGAATTGGGTTCAGGTCAGGGTCAGACAGGCGGTTTTCTAGGAACATATCCCCCGGTATACCCACGATATGCTCTTCGATCAGGGTTGGCCCGCTTGTCAGATAACTAACCTGGTTGGGCGACAGGATGTCTTCCAGTTCAAGCCCGTAAATCCGCGACGCGTCGGCGTTCTTGACGTAGAAATAATCGAAGTTATCGTTGACCATGTTGACAACCCGCACCCGGAACGGCATCGTATTCCCGTAGGTGCACAGATCGACGCGGTCGATGGCCAGGTGGCTGGTCACGTTCAGGTCGCCGTCCGCCTTCAGATACGCGTAGATCGTGCGCAGCGACAGGTGAATGTCCGCCAGCTCGGAGGGTGGGTACAGCATCGTTTCCCAGAGCGTGTCGCGCCCGTTGCGGTCCAGCACGGCAAACGAGTTATCGGCCCGTTTCAGATCAGTGTACGAAATATTGGTCGGCACTTCGCGGTCGTAGTCGCGCAGGTAGGTGCGCAGCCCATCGCTGATCGAAAACGGAATCTTTTTCTTTGAAATAATAGCCATACAAAAACGAGCCAGCCAGTCGGGGCGGCTGATTGGTAAAGATGCACATTTTCCGGCTTTGCCAGCCGCCAGCCCCATCACCAAACTACCCACCCGACTGAACCCAACGAATCGGGTCTGCGTTGCAGCTAGAAGGCCATTTGGGCCCATATCGCTGCGGGATAACCACTCGCCAATCGTATGATTCATCAGCTTACGCTCTCGTTGCCGCCCGAACTGGCCCTCGACGACGACCGGTTTCGCGACCATGTCAGTCAGCATCTGCGACTACCCACCGACGAACCAATCGTGGTTCGCAAAAAACGACAGTCGATCGATGCCCGCAACCGGCAGGTTCGGGTACAGGTCGACACCGACGTGTTTATCGGCGAAACCCCGCCCCCACTGATTCAGTACCAGAAACCGCAAACCGACGTCAGCCGGGCTCCGCAGGCCATTGTCGTCGGGGCCGGGCCAGCCGGGTTGTTTGCCGCCCTGCGCCTGATCGAACTGGGTATCAAACCCATCGTACTCGAACGGGGCAGCGACGTCCGCGCCCGCCGACGCGACCTGGCCGCGATCAACAAAGACCATATCGTTAACCCGGAGTCGAACTACTGCTTTGGCGAAGGTGGGGCCGGTACGTATTCCGACGGGAAGCTGTACACCCGCTCGACCAAGCGGGGCGACGTGCGCCGGATTCTGGAGATTTTCGTGGCTCACGGGGCTACGGAGCAGATTCTGGTTGACGCCCACCCGCATATCGGCACCAACAAACTGCCGAATGTGGTGGCCGACCTGCGCGAAAGCATCCGGCAGGCGGGTGGCGAAGTGCGGTTCGATACCAAAGTGACGGATTTCATTGTAGAACAGAACGAACTCAAAGGGGTGGTACTGGCCAATGGCGATGCGCTGACCGGTATCGGCGTCATTCTGGCGACGGGTCATTCGGCCCGCGACATTTTCCATCTGCTCCACGACCGCAACGTACGCATCGAAGCCAAGCCCTTCGCCATGGGTGTACGCATCGAGCACCAGCAGCAACTCATCGACCGCTTCCAATACCACCGGCCTGACCGTGGCGACTATCTGCCCGCTGCATCGTACAGTCTGGTAACACAAACCCGCTTCAAAGGGGTAGATCGGGGCGTTTTTTCGTTTTGTATGTGTCCGGGCGGTTTCATCGTACCGGCAGCAACGGCCCCCGGCGAACTGGTCGTCAACGGGATGTCGCCCTCGCGTCGCGATTCAAAATTCGCCAATTCAGGGCTCGTCGTTGCCATCACCGATGCGGATCTGAAACCCTACGCCGACGAAGGGCCGCTGGCCGGGCTGGCACTTCAGCAGGATCTTGAACGCTGGGCCTGCCGGATTGGTAGCGCCGGTGATCCGACACTCGATCAGGTAGCTCCGGCGCAGTGCGTCGCCGACTTTGTCGATGGCCGGGTATCGGCCAGTCTGCTGCCGACGTCTTACCAGCCGGGGCTCCGGTCGGTGGATATGTATGAGGTGCTGCCCGACCACATTGCCCAGCCACTGCAACAGGGGCTGCGCGACTTTGGCCGGAAGATGCGCGGGTACCTGAGCAACGACGGTCAGATTATCGGCGTGGAAAGCCGCACGTCGTCGCCCGTGCGTATCCCGCGCGACCGCGACACCTGCGAGCACGTTGCCGTTAGGCGGCTGTTTCCCTGTGGCGAAGGAGCCGGTTACGCGGGTGGCATCGTCTCAGCCGCCATGGACGGTGAACGTTGCGCCGAAGAATTAGTTAAGTTGTATAAATGAGTTTAAGGTTTGAGGTTTAACGGTTAAGGTTATCAGCTGACCCGATCAACGTTAAACCTTGGACTTCAGACCTTAAACCCTACTAAACCATGATCGACACCAGTTTTCAGGTTTTTAGCGAACGACTACGGGAGCGGCTGCAACAGCCGTTGCCCGGCGAAGAAGCGCACCGAAAAATGGCGTCATCGGCCCGGACACGGCTGGGTATCAAACCCAACGAGCGCACCCGGCGGTCGGCGGTTTTGCTGTGTTTCTACCCCTACCAGCAGTCGATTTACCTGCCGCTGATCCTGCGCCCGCAGTACGACGGAGTGCATGCCGGGCAGATGGCTTTTCCGGGTGGACGCGTGGAGCGGTTCGACGAAAACCTGACCCGCACGGCCCTGCGGGAAGCGCAGGAAGAAGTCGGTATCCGGGTATCGGATGTGCAGGTGCTGGGCCTGCTGACGGAGTTGTTTATTCCGCCGAGCAATTTTTACGTGCAGCCCGTCGTCGGTGTTCTGCCCTACCGGCCAGACTTTTACCCGGACCCCCGCGAAGTCGAAGACATCGTTGAAGTCGAACTGGACACGCTGCTCGATGAAACCATCGTCGGCGACAGTAAAATCGATGTGCGGGGCATAACCGTCGACGCTCCTTTCTACCAGATTCAGGGGCACCGTGTCTGGGGCGCTACCGCCATGATGATCAGCGAGTTGCTGATGGTGCTGGGCGGTTAGCCATGGCTTAGTCTTTGTCACGGCTCCGGCCACCCGGCCCGAGCCTGCGAGGGATCTTCGACAATGACGAATCAAATCGCCTATTACCGAAGATCCCTCGCAGGCTCGGGATGACAAAAACACTTCCCTAAATAACTTCTAAAGGGCTCCACCCGCTGCGTAGTACAGCTGAGCGACCGCTTTCTGATACTTGGCTTTTAGCTCCTCCCCCTTGATTCGCAGGTCGATGAGTTTGGTCTCGCGGGAATTGATAAGAAACAGGGAGCTTTCACCCAGTTCAAACTTAGCCTGCTCACCGCGCACCAGAATCGTTTGGTTCAGAATAGTCTGCTGTTGCACAATTACCTGCCGACCCAGCACCTGTAGCTGATTATAAGCCGATTGTACACCGTTCAGCACGTCGCGACCGGTTTGTTGCCGTTCGAGCGCCGTCTGCTGATTCTTCAGTTGCACCTCCCGTAGTTTACCTCGCTCCTTTCGCAGAAACAGCGGAAACACGACGTCGAGACCTACCTTGTAGTTTTGCGGTCGGAACGAATAATAGCTGCTCCAGTCGTACCGCTCATCAACGGATGGTGTCTGACTCAACAAGCTGGCACTCACCGCAACCTGCGGCTGTACCAGTGCCTGCCGCCACCGCTCTTCGAGCGTAAGCTGCCCGATTTTGGTATCGAGTTTCAGCAGTTCGGGGTGTTGCTGAGCGGCCTGTTCGAGCAGGGGTTGCAGCAACGTATCGGCGGCCACCATCGGCGAGGTGAGCTGCGGAATCGTCTGCTCGGGCAGTTCGGTGGGTTGCCCGTCGGCATTCCACAAGTACGTGTTTACCCGTAGCCGGGCGTTTTGTTCGTCGAGCACGGCCTGTTGCTGTTGTACCAGTCGATCCTGCACTGTGATCAAGGCTTCGGTTGTGTCGATGGTCGCGATTTCGCCCAGCAACGCTTGCAGGCGCAGGGCCTGAAACCGGGTGTTGGCCAGCTCGAAGCCTTCGGCCAGCAGCACCCGCTGCCGGTGCGCCAAAAACCAGTCCCAATAACTTTTAGCCGCGTCGTACAGTGTCTTGTTGACCAGCGACAGCCGGTCGGCTTCAGCCAGCGTCTGCGCCAGCCGGGCCTGCCGAACTGCGTTCCGCCGGGCGTCGATGAGCATCGTTTTGCCAATGGGCAAACTTAGCCCTACGCCCGTCAGGCCGGTGGGTGGCGTCCGTTCTTCAGGGTTTATGTAGCGCCCTCGCGGGTCGTTACGGTCGTACGAAATGTTCAGGTCGATACCCCCGGCCAGATCGGTACGGCCAGTTTGTTCTGCCAGTGATCGTAATAGAGGTCATTACCAAATTCCTTGCGGTCGTAGTGCGTTACCAGCTTGGGGTCGAACGCGCCCCGCGCCTGCATCAGCACCTGCCGGGCTTCCTCGCCGAACAACCCGGCCTGCCGGATGATCGGATGGTTTTGCCGGATGATCTCGTAGAACGTCTGCGCCGGAAAAATCGTCGTATCGATCGTGCGGGTGGGCGTTTGTGCATCGGCCCGCAGGGGCAACAGCGTGATCAGCATCGCCAGAACCCCGGCAATATGGGTAAGCCGACTCATGCTTTCAGCCCTTTCTCCGGCTCATCCTGTAAGCTCGGGGGAAAACCGTTCAGCAATCGCCACAGTTCGTACCAGATCGGTACGTTGTCGAGCATAACCCAGCCGTACACGCCCGACCCGATCCGCAGCTGTTTGGGCCACGGCTGATCACCAGCCTGCGTGGTCGGCGTAATCAGCATCCGGTAGGTGCCGTTGGTGCTGCTGACAGCGTCGATGACGGCTACCTTTCCGGCAAACGTACCGACGGCAACGCTCGGCCAGCCCGAAAACTGAATGGCAGGCCAGCCGTCGAACTGAAGCCGCACGATCCGGCCGCGCTCGATCAGCGGAACGTCCATTGCCCGAACGTACAGCTCAACGGCCAGCTGGGGCCGGTCGGGCTGGAGTGTCGCGATGGGCTCCCCTTCCTTGATCGTTTCGCCGATACCCGTTTTGGCGGGCTGCACCAGAAAACCGTTTTGCGGAGCCCGCACCACGTACCGATCCCGCCGGATGTCGACGTTCGTAATTTTGTTGCGGAGCTGCGCGATTTCGCCCTCCGTCTGTGTCCGGCTCGACACGGCCGAACTCCGGTCGGAGCGGGCTTTAGCGAGTTCTTCCCGGTACTTCGCTTCGATGGTGCCAAGGTCGAGTCGGGCGTTCAGGAGTGCCTGACGGGACGTCGACACCACGTTCTGCTCCGTCACGACGAGTGCGTTCTCCTGCTGCACCGTCCGACGACGCGTTTCCAGGTCAGTCAGCGAAATCAGACCATCCTGATACGCTTTTTCATAGCGGGCAATTCGGTCGAGGGCAATCTGATAGTTTCGCTGGGCAGCCTGTAGATCGGCAATGTCGGAGTCGAGTTTGTACTGCGCCTGCTTCACCCGGTTGCGCGCGGCTTCCAGGCTGACCTGTACACCCGCGTCGAGCGCGTTGATCTGCCCGGTCAGGGCCGTAATTTTCGCTTCGTAAGCGTCCTGCGACCCTTGTTTAGCGACTAGCTGTTCATCGAGTCGCTGGGGCAGGTTCGGATCGAAATACTCGTCTTTGATGTCGGAGATAACCAGCAGCGTATCGCCCTTCTTCACATAGTCGCCGTCTTTCACCAGCCACCGTTCGATACGCCCGGCTACGGCGTTCTGTACCGTCTGGGGGCGATCTTTGGGGGTCAGGGCCGTGAGCTTGCCCGTACCGTTGATGTTCTGCCGCCAGGGTAGAAACATGACGATGATGCCGACAATCAGAATAAACAGCATCCAGCGACCCAGTCGGCGGGCACTATCAGGATGCGGCAGTTCACGCAGTGTGTTGAGCGGATACCGGTCGAGATCGTCCGTATCGATTCGCTCGTTGGAAATATTTAACATAGTATGCGGTGGATTTTTACCAGTCTGGTGTGTGGGTTACTCGTGGTGTTCGGGCGCAATGGCCAGCGGCAGGTCGGTAACGTTGGCTACTTTCTCCACGCCCGACAGTGCGTCGAAGATGGTTTCAATACCGGTCAGGAATTTGTCGACGGACCCCGTAATGATTACAATTACCAGTTCCGACGCTACGAACTGCCCCAGCGACATCTGCCGGCTTACGACCAGCGTCGTTCCCATAATGAGCAGCCCGCCCACAACGATCACCTTAAAGGCCACGCCACTGTACAGGAATTTCTTGATCACGCTGAAATGCGCCTGCCGTTTGGCCACGTAGCCAGCCACCAGTTCATCCATGTACGCCATCGATTCGGCCTGAGTGTCGGGAATTACCGTTTTCTCCGGTAGATCGGCCGCCATTTGCTCCAAATGAGCCACTACCTTGTACTTGTATTTCGACTCGGCCAGACTCGTTTCGATACCGCTCGGCGACAGGATCTTGGTAATCAGCCAGACAGCGAGTACGACGAAGATGGCGAACGCAATGAAAATCGGGTGGTAGGCTACCAGCAGTAGCAGACCGAAGATGATCTGTACACTTGCCGTCGTCAGGTCGACCAGCAGTTTGGGCATGGCCTTCTGAATCGTCAGTACATCGAAGAAGCGGTTCATCAGTTCAGGCGGGTAATACGCCGACAGCGCTTCGGAGTCGATACGGGGCAGTCGATACGTGTACTCGAGCGCGGCCTTGGCAAAGACACGCTGCTGGAGAATTTCGACTAGTGTTTGCTGCGCGACCAGCAACAGTCCCGACACGATGATGCCGAAAATAACCAGCCCGATTAACACATAGATTGAACTGAAAACTGTACCGCTCGATACCAGTGTGAATACAGCCTGCGTGCCAAGGGGCAGCGACAAACTGATAAGGCCAGCTACGATAGCGTACAGATAAACGTAAATGATATCCTGTTTCTCGGTGGATAATAACCGGATGAGCCGTTCGGTGGGTGTTGGTTGTGGCTCGACTGTAGTGTTAACAGCCATGTGCGTATGAATGGAAACTTGTTTACGGCCGGTCGATCAACTCTGAGACCAACCAATTTTTTGTCTTTTTAACCTGTTTTTAACCCCGATTATTGTCACTTAGTTTCATTAATCCGGGTAGATAGCTGTGATTCTTCTCTTTTTGATGCCCTGATTCGTGCGGATTGTGTTTGTTTTTTGACGGTGGGGAAGACTACGCTCCTTAAACTAGTTTTTTGGGTATTCAGCTAAAAAAAACAGCAATTCAGCCGAAAACTCGCTTATCAATACGCATCAGTGCGTTGTTATCACGGACAGGGATTCTAGCTTTGTAAATGGGCACCAAACGCCCGAAGCACTCATTCAGTGTCTGTTCCTCCCCTGCAACGTTGTTTCTGTGAAAAGATGGATTGCTATCGGCCTCGTCGTGCTAGTGCTCGGCGGAATCATTGTGTACAATAAGGTACTGCACCCGGCCCCCGGCTCATCGCCCGGCGGAGGGGGCGGTGGCGACAAAAAAGGCGCACCCGGCAAAGAGGGGGGCGCTGGTAAAGGGCCTACGCCAGCCGTCAATGCCTACGTCGTGCGGGCGCAGGACATCAAAGAAAACGTTATCACGAGCGGCTCACTACTGGCCGCTGAACAGGTTGATATCTACCCCGAAATTTCGGCCCGTATCACACAGCTTACCATTCAGGAGGGTCAGCCCGTCGCGAAGGGGCAGCTGCTGGTAAAACTGTTCGACGCCGATTTGCGGGCGCAGTTGCAGAAGCTACAAGCCCAGGCCGACAACGCCCGGCGGACCGAAGAGCGAAACAAGCAGCTCCTGGCGCGGGGCGGCATCAGTCAGCAGGAGTACGACATTGTCACGACCAACCTACGCTCGTCGCTGGCCGACATCGATCTGGTGAAGGCCAATCTGCAACGTACCGAGATCCGGGCACCTTTTTCGGGTATCATCGGCCTGCGCAACGTCAGTTCGGGTGCACTCGTATCGCCCAATACGCTGATCGCGCGACTGCAACAGGTGTCATCGCTGAAACTGGATTTCTCGATTCCCGAAAAATACGGTCCGTCTGTCAGAACCGGATCGCTGATTTCGTTCCAG
Organism: Spirosoma rhododendri; assembly: GCF_012849055.1. Classification (NCBI taxonomy): domain Bacteria; kingdom Pseudomonadati; phylum Bacteroidota; class Cytophagia; order Cytophagales; family Cytophagaceae; genus Spirosoma; species Spirosoma rhododendri. The sequence continues at coordinate 4,315,344 of NZ_CP051677.1, forward strand.
GTCGATGGCAGCAATACGACCAACCAGGGCACGGTATATGCCATCGAGCCGGGTGTGGAGGAGCAAACGCGCAACCTGCGGATACGGGCGCGGGTGGCCAACTCGTCGAGCCGGTTCCGGCCGGGGACGTTTGCCCGCGTAACGCTGACGGTACAGACCGACAATGCGCTGGTAGTACCAACGCAGGCCGTAATTCCGCAGACACGCACGAACCAGGTTGTCGTCATAAAAAACGGCAAAGCCCAGTTTAAAGATGTAACGACGGGCCTACGGACGGCCGGTTCGATTCAGGTCCTGTCGGGCCTGACCGCTGGCGATACCGTCGCGACAACGGGTCTGCTGTTCCTCAAGCCCGACGCGCCGGTGAAAGTAGGCAAAACGATTACCCTCCCCGGCGCGGGACCCAAAGTGGCAACAAAATAGAGTTGTAAAACTCAACGAACCATGAGTCTACCCGAACTAAGTCTGAACCGCCCGGTCTTCGCGATGGTGATGTCGATCGTCATCGTGCTGTTCGGGGTCATTGGCTTTACATTTCTGGGCGTACGCGAGTACCCGGCCATCGACCCGCCGGTGATTACCGTCCGCACCAACTATACGGGTGCCAACCCCGACATTGTTGAGTCACAGATTACCGAGCCGATTGAAAAATCGCTGAACAGCGTCGAAGGGATTCGGACTATTTCATCCAACAGCGCGCTGGGTGCCAGTACGATTACGGTTGAGTTTAACCTCGACGTGGATCTGGAGCGGGCCGCCAACGACGTACGCGACAAGGTAGCGCAGGCCCAGCGGCAGTTGCCGCAGGACATCGACGCCCCCCCGGTGGTAACGAAAGCCGACGCCAACTCCGACCCTATCATTTTCATGACCGTGCAAAGCACAACCCGCAACCCGACCCAGCTGTCGGACTACGCGGAGAACGTCTTGCAGGAGCGACTACAGACCATTCCTGGCGTTAGTCAGGCTAATATCTACGGGTTGAAGCGGCAGGCGATGCGGCTCTGGATCGACCCCATCAAACTGTCGGCCTACCGCCTGACGTCGCAGGATATCCAGGCGGCCCTGAACGCGCAGAACGTCGAACTACCCAGCGGTAAGGTGTATGGCAACACGACCGAGCTGACCGTAAAAGCCGTGGGTCGACTCACAACAGAAGAAGACTTCAACAACCTGATTCTGCGGCAGACGGCCAACCAGATCGTGCGGTTTAAAGACGTAGGCTACGCGACGCTGGGGGCCGAAAACGAAGAAACCCTCTCCAAACAGAACGGAGCCGTGGGCGTGATTCTGGTGCTGATTCCGCAGCCGGGTGCCAACTATGTCAGCATCGCCGATGAGTTCTACAAACGATTCGACGCGCTGAAAAAAGACTTACCAAGCGATATTCTGGTCAACGTCGGTATCGACCGGAGCACGTTTATCCGGCGCGCTATTGAAGAAGTGGGCGAAACGCTGATCCTGTCGTTCGTGCTGGTCGTGCTCGTCATCTACCTCTTCTTCCGGGACTGGCTTATCGCCTTCCGCCCCCTGATCGACATTCCCGTTTCGCTCATCGGCGCGTTCTTCATCATGTACGTGGCCGACTTCAGTATCAACGTACTAACCCTGCTGGGCGTCGTACTGGCGACGGGGCTCGTGGTCGACGATGGTATTGTTGTCACGGAGAATATTTACAAGAAAATCGAGCAGGGCATGGACACCCAGCAGGCGGCCAAAGAAGGCTCCAACGAGATTTTCTTTGCCGTACTGGCTACCTCGATTACGCTGGCGGTGGTATTCCTGCCCATCATTTTCCTCGAAGGCTTCGTCGGTCGCCTGTTCCGCGAGTTCGGTATTGTCGTGGCGGGGGCTGTCCTGATTTCGGCCTTCGTTTCGCTGACGCTGACCCCGGTGCTGAGCGTGAAAATGACCGCTAAAGACCACAGCAAACGGTCGTGGTTTTACCAGAAAACAGAGCCGTTTTTTCATTGGCTCGACACCAGCTACCGCGATTCGCTCGATGGCTTCATGAAAAAACGCGGCTGGGCGTTCGTTATGATTGCCGGTTGCCTGATTATGATCGTGGGGCTGGGCGCACTGCTCAAGTCGGAACTGGCTCCGTTGGAAGACCGGGGCCGCACCCGTATCGCCATCACATCGCCAGAGGGAACAAGCTACGAATCGCAGGCGAACGTGACCGACAAGGTGATGCAGTTTGTGCTTGACTCGATTCCCGAAACGCGGCTGGCCTTCAGCGTGGTTGCGCCTGGTTTCTCAGGGGCGGGAGCCGTCAACTCGTCTTTCGTGCTGGTCAACCTTACCGAACCCAACGAGCGGGTCCGGTCGCAGCAGGAAATCGTCGATTTTATCACGAAGAACCTGAAAAAATTCAGCGAAGCGCGGATGTTCGCCACCCAGGACCAGACGATTCAGGTGGGCCGGGGCGGTGGTCTGCCGGTGCAGTTTGTGTTGCAGAATCTGAACTTCGAGAAGCTGCGCGAAAAGCTGCCGATCTTCCTTGACGAAGTAGCGAAAGACCCGACGTTCCAGACCTCCGATGTCGACCTGAAGTTTAACAAGCCTGAACTGAACATCAGCATCGACCGGGAAAAAGCGACCAACCTCGGCATCTCGGTGCAGGACGTGGCCCAAACCCTGCAACTGGCCCTCAGCAACCGGCGGCTGGCGTACTTTCTGATGAACGGTAAGCAGTATCAGGTCATCGGGCAGGTCGACCGGCGAGACCGCGACGCGCCCGATAAGCTGCAATCCTTTTACGTGCGCTCGAATCAGGGCGAACTGGTTCAGCTCGACAATTTGGTGAAGTTTCAGGAGGTCAGCAGCCCCCCGCAGGTGTACCACTATAACCGGTTTAAGTCGGCGACGGTGTCGGCCAGTCTGGCACCGGGTAAAACGATTGGCGACGGTGTAAATGCTATGAACGCCATTGCCGCGCGGGTACTCGACCAAAGTTTCCAGACCGCTCTGTCGGGGCCGTCGCGCGATTACGCGGAGAGTTCATCGAACACCCTGTTTGCCTTCGGCCTGGCCCTGATTCTGGTGTACCTGATTCTGGCGGCTCAGTTCGACTCGTTCATTGACCCGCTCATCATCATGATTACCGTACCGCTGGCGTTGGCCGGGGCGGTGTTCTCGCTCTGGATGTTTAACCAGACGCTGAACATCTTTAGCCAGATCGGTATCATTATGCTGGTCGGGCTGGTGACGAAAAACGGAATTCTGATCGTGGAATTCGCCAATGAACAGCGGCTGACGGGTAAGAACAAATTCGACGCGGCCGTGGAATCGGCGGCCCTGCGACTCCGCCCTATTCTGATGACAACCCTTGTGGCGGCCTTCGGTGCGCTCCCGCTGGCCCTCGCGCTCGGGTCGGCTTCCAAGAGCCGGGTTCCGCTCGGTATCGTGATCGTGGGTGGGCTACTATTCTCGCTGGTGCTGACACTCTACGTCGTTCCGGTCATCTACACCTACATGAGCCGCAAGAAAGATATCGCCCCGGAAACGCCCGTCAGCGAGCCGACGCAACACCGCGAAGTGGTCGTTTAACGGTTTACATTGTTCAGTTTACATACTGATTAACAACAGTTTACATTATATAAACTGAACAATGTAAACAAACGATTTGTCTATTGTAAATTACTCGTTTTTTCGCACCCATCGTATAGCGACGATGGTAGGGGTGGCCTGATAAAAGTCGAACAGAGCGCGGCCGATGAGTTCGTGACTAATGGCGTTCAGGTACGCAGGGTGCCGGTCTAGGAAGTATTCATCGGTGGGGCGAACGTGCAAACTGGTGTCGAACATACTGAACCCCTGTTGATACCCTTCTCCCAGAAAAGCCCGACGCTGTTGCCGCCCCCACCACGTAAGATCCTGCGGCTGCTCAATGGGCAGCATAATCAGCACTTTGTGCCGTTGCGGCCGGAGCAGGGTAAGCATCGCCTGCCGGTAAGTCGCGGCATCATCCCGCATCGATTTACCGCTTACGACTGCTCGAATTTGCTGGCAAATCCGCTGCCAGCCCGTGGTCGGCTCAGTCGGGGTTGGCGGCTGGGATAAGGCGTCGGCACCACATTGCCAGATAATGAGGTCGTAGCGTTCCAGCGGCAACCGGACCAGTTGGGCGTGGCAGTCGGCCAGCGTTGGCGGGGAATGCAGTTCGACGGTGACCGGCTGTCCGGCCCGGCTAATCTGCCGAACAAAGTGCCCGACGAAACCAACCTGCCCGGCCGACAGACCAAAACCCGTTACGTGTGCGTCGCCGATGACCAGTATTTTCATGTCGCAATCGAAATAAACGGTGTCTGCTAGTCGTTACGTGGGCTTGTTTTCAAACGTGGCACACGACAGTAAGAAAATAGATCGTTTTATTGGCGCGATCTGATGCAACGGTTCGTTAGTTCAGCGCGTACCAGCATAGAGTCTATGCCACGTTCTATTTTAATCGACACCGGCCTTGCTGTTCAGAAAATCACCTTCATTTCAGGAAGCTGACCTCCCCAGTGTCATTCAGGCCTGCCGCTCCGGCGACGCACGCGCGCAGCGCACCCTGTTCAAACAATTTTTCGGCTACGCGAAAAGCATCTGCCTGCGCTACACATCCAGCCGGGAAGAAGCCGAAGACGTGCTGAATGAGGGGTTTTTGAAAGTGTTCCAGAACCTCGACCGATACGACGACGGGCAACCGTTCAAAGCATGGCTGCGTACGATTCTGGTCAATACGGCCATCAGTCATTACCGACGCAACCAGCGGTACGACAATCACAGTGATCTGGAGTCGGGCGAGCAGGTCGCCTTTGACGATAACATTGTCGATCGGATGGCGGCCGACGAGATTTTGGCGCTCGTACAGCAACTCTCCCCTACCTACCGCACCGTGTTTATGATGCACGTGGTCGACGGGTATACGCTCCACGAGATTGCGGGGCTGCTCGCGCACAACGAAGCGACAGTCCGCTCCAACTTTGCCCGCGCCCGGCAGAAATTACAGGTACTCATTAAGGAAGCCACACTACTCCACAACAATCCGAGCCCCGACGGCTCCATGCGCTATTATGAAAACTGACCGATTTGCCGATAGTATCCGGCGAAAGCTGGACAGTATCCGCCCCGAATTTTCCGAACGAGACTGGACGAAGATGCAGGCCATGTTGAAACAGACTGGCCCGCTGCCCAACGCAACGCCCACGCGGCCTCGTATGTTTTCGGGGCAGGCTGCCCGACTTATTGCTGCCGGTGCGGCCGGCACCGCCTTGTTTTTAGGTACCACCCTTTATCAGACCTATGAATTAAACCGTTTACGTAACTCGACCCAGCCAACGGGTCACACCACTGCTCAGGTCGACTCGGCCCGGACAATTACCACTGACACGTCGATGCTGACCCGCTCCGACCGATCTGCCACCGATACGGACGCTACCGACGCGCCCGAATCGGCACCGGCCGTGGTGCGGGATACGGTGTACATCGACCGCTACATCCGCGTTCCGGCAACCACCACCCCAGAGCGGACCGAGCGACTGGCGCGCACACCGAACGCAGCTATCGACCGGTCCACCGAATCAGTGGCTGATCGTGAATCCACGGCTGACCGTGACGTACCACAACGACGGTATACTTCGGCAAAACCAGCCCCGACCGCCAATCGACCGGTCGACGCTGTCGAACCAGCGACGGTTGCTGGCAACCAGCGCGCAACAACCCCAGCCGACCGGCCCAGCGGCTCAACCGAGCAACCGGGTACGAGTGAGTCGGGTATTCGTGAACCGGGCCAGCCGTCCAGAAATCAGTCGTCATCCCTGGCCCGCCAGTCGGGGGCTAACCGCGCCGGTGATCGTGCGGGAGCGGCCATCGACCGTAACACAGCCACGATCGGTCGGGACAAGCCGGTCGGTGGTAACGCAGGTGCGGGCAGCGGCTCGAACGGTACGTCTATTCCGTCCGGGAGTGAATCGGTGGCGGGCAGTAATACCCCCTCCATTTCCCGCACGGAAGTGATCGAGCGGATCGATGCACGGACAGATAAACCGGCGTCGGTAGCGGGCGAAATAGCCGGGCTGGCAGCCATCGTAGCCGAACCGATTCAGGTTCAGCCGGTTCTGGCAAGCAACATCGCCTGGGACCAGCGGTTGCTGCAACGCAGCCGACGCATGCGCCCAGCGCGGACTGTCGTCGTGGGTGGGCCGACACTGGCCAAATCCAGCGAGGAGCAGGCCGCTCCGGAGAAGCCCGCCCGCCAGTCTGCGCCGTCACTCGTAAAAGTCCGGATCGGTGCTGGCAGCGATCTGAACGGCCGGTTGTGGAGCGCCGGTGGCTACGCGGAGTTACTTGCCGGCAAACACGTTACGTTCAGTATCGGAATCAGCCGGGCCACGTTCGACAATGGCAACTACATAACCGAAGGGATCTTTAACCAGCGGTACCAGGCCGGACTCGTAGGTGGCCCCGCGGGGTCAGATTTCCGCCGTGAGTTTGGTTTGGAAAAACGAATCGATCCCCGGCATGAGATCATCAACATCGGTCTGCAAACCGTCCGGCTTGTCATGCCACTTACCATCGGCTATCGACTGCCGGTCAGTTCGTCGTTTGCCATTACGCCAACGCTCGGAACGATTCTTAACCTGCAAAGTCAGGAGCAGGTGTCGTACATCATCCGTCGTCCGCCCAGTATGCCTCCTTACGGCTATGGGTCGGAATACAGCTCGAATGCGGATTGCCAGTATCGCCCGGTTTCGATGCTGAACAACGTCACGCTGGGTGCTACCGTCGAATGGCAGCGGAAACACTGGGGCATACAGGCCGGCCCAATTCTGACCATTTCGTCGCAGCCTGACCCGGACTGGGTCAGCAGCCTGTCGGGCGGACTTCGGGCGCGGGCTTTCTTCCAGTTTTAAGAAGCCTTTCTGCCAAAACAACGTTACTACCAAACAGAAGCGGGGAGCCTGATAATCAGGCTCCCCGCTTCTGTTTGGTAAGGCTACCGCCTAGCTCCTGGCCGATACGCGCCAGATGCGGTTCGATACGTCGTCGGTGACGAGCATCGCGCCGTCGGGCAGTACGGTTACCCCCACCGGCCGACCGTACACGTCTTTGTTGTTGCCGACGATAAAGCCCGTCAGGAAGTCTTCGGGCGTGCCGGGCTTACCATCGTTGAACGGCACAAACACAACTTTGTAACCCGACAGTGTCGACCGGTTCCAGGATCCGTGCTGACCGATAAACGCGCCGTTCTGGTACTTAGCCGGGAAAGCCGATTTGTTGTAAAAAGCCAGTCCGAGCGATGCCGTATGCGGCCCCAGCGGTACGTCGGGCACAACGGCTTTTTTAACCAGATCGGGGCGTTCGTCTTTCCGGCGCGGGTCAACATTCTGTCCGTAATAGGAGTACGGCCAACCGTAGAAAGCCCCTTCTTTCACGCTCGTCAGGTAATCGGGCACCAGCTCGTCGCCCAACTCATCGCGCTCATTCACAGCCGTGTACAGTTTGTTGGTAGTCGGTTGCCAACCCATCCCGACCGGGTTCCGCAGGCCGCTGGCGTAAATGCGCTCGTCCGTACCGTCGGGGTTGATTTCCAGAATGTTGGCCCGGCGAACTTCGTTCTCCATCCCGTTTTCACCAACGTTGCTCCCCGACCCGACCGACACGTAAATTTTCTTGTTATCGGGGCTGGCCAGCAGGTTGCGGGTCCAGTGATTGTTATACCCACCGGCGGGCAGCGACAGGATTTTTTTACCCGGCGCGGTCATTTTCGTTTGCCCTTCCTTGTATGGGTACATCATCAGGGCATCGGTGTCGGCCACGTAAAATTTATCGCCGATGACCAGCATGCCGAACGGTTGGTTGAGCCCCGTCAGGAACACTTCGCGCATGTCGGGCTTACCGTCTTTGTTGGTATCGCGAAACACGGTGATCCGGTTGGCACTCGCTCCCGACCGTTCCGATTTGTCCCGGCCCGTCACGGCGTTGATGACTTCTTTCTTGATGCCTTTCCGCTCGGTGTTGGCTTCCGCCACAAACACGTCGCCGTTGGGGGCTACGTACATCCAGCGGGGGTTCACCAGGTCCCCGGCATACTCGGTGACGGTGAAACCGGCGGGTGCCTGCGGTGTTTTTCCGGCGGGCCAATCCACTACGTTGCTGAAGTTTTTCGCTGATTTCGTTGCGTACGGCGCTGGCAGCACAAGCGTCGTGTCAGCCGTTTCGACCCGTTCGGCCGTGCCCTCGCTTTTCTTTTTGTCGCTACAGGCGGCAAACGTGGCGACGAGCACAGCCGCCAGTAAGAGTGCTTGTTTGTTCATGTTGAGTCAATAGACCCCGGCTTTGTTTTGTTGCCGGCTATATATACTCAACCAACTAAACGGGTATACAGTTTAAGGCAATGTTAACCCGCATTCTCCGTCAGCGCAACCGAGTAGGCTGCGTAGGGAACGGGGCCTTTGTAAAACACGTCGCTGACGGGCTGCATCCCGAACCGGCGATAAAAATCGGCCGCGTCGAGCCGGGCGTCGCACCAGAGCCGGGTTGCCTTCATGCGCCGGGCTTCGGTCAGTATGTGCTGCATGAGCAGCGTACCGATCCCCTGCCGCTGGTAGTCGGGGTGGGCAGCGAACTTCCGAAACCGGGCAACCGTCTGCCCGTTGTCGGGATAGACAAACAGCGAGATTACCGCGACGAGCTTCTCATCCAGAAAAGCGCCGTAGTGGTGCCCTTCGTGATCGTTATCGACCCGCACGTATTCGTACGGCTTATCGGGCCACAGCACCGTGTGCCGCAGCGGGTACGTCTGCTCCGGGGTAATCGACTGAATTAGCATAGTATATACAGACAGTTCTTTGGACAGGATTGACAGGATTTGAATCTTCTTTTCTGTAGCCGCGAAATCCTGTCAATCCGAACGTCGGCCCGGCTGTAATCCTGTCCAATAAAATCCCGTCAAAAAAAATTAAAACGGCAACTTACCGAGGTCGACGTTGCCGCCGGTCAGGATGATACCGATTTTTTTGCCTCTGAACAGGTCGGGGTAGCGCAGGACCACGGCCAGTGGCACCGCGCACGACGGTTCGATGATGATCTTCATCCGCTCCCATACCAGCCGCATGGCCGCGACGATATCGGCGTCGGGCACGGTCAGGATCTGCGATACGTGCTGCCGAATGTAGCCCAGCGTGCGTTCGCTCAGGCGGGCCGTCAGGCCATCGGCGATCGTGTCGATGTAAGGCGCACTTTCCAGTCGGCCACTCTCAAACGATAGCACCGCGTCGGCAGCTCCGGCTGGCTCGCAGCCGATAACGCGGGTCGTGGGCGACAGGTAATGCGTTGCCAGCGCGGTACCGCTGAGCAGCCCGCCCCCACCCACCGGCGTCAGGATCAGATCGAAGGGCGGGTTGTTATAATCGGCGATCAGTTCGACGGCCGCTGTCGCCTGCCCGGCAATAACGCGGTCGTCGTCATAGGGGTGTACAAGCACCGCCCCCGTCTGCGCCATGACCGCCTGCACACCGGCTTCGCGGGCCGCCTGCGTGGGTTCGCACTCGACCACCTCGGCTCCGTAGCCGCGCACCGCTTCTTTCTTCACCTGCGGAGCCGTGCGCGGCATCACGATATAAGCGGGCATGGCCACCTGCCGGGCGGCATACGCAACGGCCTGTGCGTGGTTGCCCGACGAATGGGTAGCAATCGCCTTTCCTTCCCGGCTGTCCGCGACCTGCAACACGGCATTCAGGCCGCCACGGGCTTTGAATGCCCCAATTTTCTGGAAGTTTTCGCACTTGAAAAACAACGATGCCCCTGTCTGCTCATCGATAGTGTGGTTGGTCAGAACGGGCGTATGGTGAATATGCGGCCGGATGCGATCGTGAGCCGCGAGAATAGTGTCGAGCGAAATCATAGCTGGTAGAAAAGTGACCAAAGTACGTATAAAACTGGCGCAACCCGACCCCGGACTTTACGGGCTGTTGCCGGAGGGGCCGTTCGTTTGTTTTTTCGCGGGGGAAAGCGGTCTTTTGTAAGTAAAAGAAACCCTTTTTCCTGACCAATATGAACGCTACCCGACGTGATTTCATCAAACAAACGGCCGGTTCGCTGGCGGCCCTGAGCCTGACGCCAACGCTCTTCGCCGAAGCTGCACCCCGCAAGCTGTTTTTCGACATTTCATTGGCCGAATGGTCGCTGCACAAAGCCCTGTTCGCCAAAAAAATCACTAACCTCGATTTCCCGGCCATTGCCCGCAAGGAGTTCGACATCAGTATCATCGAGTTTGTCAATCAGTTTTTCAAAGACAAAGCGCAGGACAAAACCTACCTCGCCGATCTGCTGACCCGCTGCAAGGATAACGGCGTAACGAATCACCTGATTATGATCGACGGAGAAGGCAACCTGGGCTCGACCGATAAAGCCGAACTCACCAAAGCCGTTGAGAATCACTACAAATGGGTCGAGTGCGCAAAGTATCTAGGCTGTAAAACCATCCGGGTCAACGCGGCCGGTGAGGGCACGGCGGAGGAAGTCAGCAAAGGCGCTATCGAGGGACTGAGCCGGCTGGGTGAGTTTGCCGGCAAAACGGGCATCAACGTCATCGTCGAGAATCACGGCGGCTACTCGTCCAACGGACAGTGGCTGGCCAACGTGATGAAGCAGGTCAACCGCAAAAACGTGGGTACGCTGCCCGACTTCGGCAATTTCTGCATCAAACGTAACGCCGACCACAGCTGCGCCGACGAGTATGACCGCTACACTGGCACCAAAGACCTGATGCCCTACGCCAAAGGGGTGTCGGCCAAAACGTTCAACTTCGACGGCAGTGGTAACTGCGTCGAAACAGACTACCCGCGCATCATGAAGATCGTAAAAGACAGCGGCTTTAAAGGCACGGTCGGTATTGAATACGAAGGAGATACGCTGAACGAATACGACGGCATCCGCAAAACCAAAGCCCTGCTCGAACGCGTCGGGCCGATGGTATAATTGGGTTTAAGGGGTAAGGTTCAATGTTTAATGTGCTGAACCTTACCCCTTAACCATTGAACTTTAAACACGCTATGCTTACTCAGAATCAACTCAACGTCAGCTTTATCGGCCAGGAAGCCGTTCAGGGCGACGGGTTGCCGTTTATGGCCTACGCACCCGCTGCGGGGGAATCGCTGCCCGACGGGTTTACCAATGTTACGGCCACTCAGGCCAACGCAGCCGTCGAGAAAGCGGCTGCGGCTTTTGGGCCGTACAGCCAGTTGCACCCCCACAAACGGGCCGACTTTCTGGACGCTATCGCGAGTCAGATCGACGCGCTGGGTGATGAACTGATCGAGCGGGCGGTGCTCGAAAGTGGCCTGCCAACGGGCCGGATTACGGGTGAGCGCGGCCGCACGATGGGGCAGCTCCGCCTGTTTGCCAGTTTGATCCGCGAAGGCTCCTGGGTCGACGCCCGAATCAACCCCGCCCTCCCCGACCGGCAACCCCTGCCACGCCCCGACCTGCGGCAGATGCTGGTGCCGCTGGGGCCGGTAGCCGTTTTCGGTGCCAGCAACTTCCCACTGGCATTTTCCGTCGCCGGGGGCGATACCGCGTCGGCGCTGGCGGCTGGCTGCCCGGTCGTATTCAAAGCGCACCCGGCACACCCCGGCACCTCGTCGCTGGTGGGTGAAGCTATCATTGCTGCCGCCAAACAGACCGGTATGCCCGATGGTACGTTCTCGCTTCTCCACGCTGACAATGAGGTGGCGCAGGCGCTGGTCGCCCATCCGGCCATCAAAGCGGTGGGCTTTACCGGTTCGCGCCGAGGTGGACTGGCCCTGCTGCGGGTCGCGCAAAATCGCCCCGAACCCATTCCGGTTTACGCCGAAATGAGCGCCGTTAACCCGGTTGTCATTCTGCCGGGGGCCATCGCCAATCAGGAAGGACCGTCGTCGGCCGCAACGGTCGCCGGGGGTCTGGCGGCTTCGATTACGCTGGGTGTCGGGCAGTTCTGCACCAATCCGGGGCTGGTTTTCCTGCTCGACTCACCCAACACCGATGCTTTTCTGGACACGGTATCGGAGAAGATTCGGGCATCGGCACCCGCCACGATGCTGACCGATGGCATTCGGCAGGCATTCGAGCAGGGTATCGACCACCTGGCCCTGATGCCGGGGGTTCATCGCCGGGCCGAAAGCGAAACCAACGCTCAGCCCAACCAGAATCAGGGTCGGCCAACGTTGCTGACAACGACCTCGTCGCAGTTTATGGCGAACGCCGAGCTGGGCGAAGAAGTGTTCGGTCCCAGTTCGCTGCTCGTAGTCTGCGAATCGGAAGCCGCCCTGCGCGACTGCCTGAGTCAGCTCGAAGGTCAGCTGACCGCCACGCTCTACGCAACGACCGATGAACTCCGGCAATCAGACATGAACTGGGTCGAGCTGTTGCAGGCGAAAGCCGGGCGCGTGCTGTTCGGCGGCTTCCCGACCGGTGTGGAGGTCAGCGAAGCCATGACCCACGGCGGACCCTACCCCGCTACTACCGACGGAGGCCGCTCGACCTCGGTCGGGACGGGGGCTATCCTCCGCTTCGTACGGCCCGTCAGCTACCAGAGTTTCCCCGACGACCTGCTGCCGCTCGCGCTGCAACAGGCCAACCCGCTCGGCATCCGGCGCATGGTCGACGGCAAGCCGGAATAGGTTGACAAGTCAACAAAAAAGGGTCAATTCGTAATGAATTGACCCTTTTTTGTTTGAGTAAAGCTTTATTTCAAACTTCCCATACCGCCGTCGACGCCGATAATCTGCCCCGTTATCCAGCTGGCTTTATCGTCGAGCAGGTAAGCGGCCATGCTGGCAATGTCGTCGGGTGTGCCAACCCGGCTGAGCGGATGGCGTTTGTTGGCGGCATCGCGCCGTTCGTCGGTGCTGAGCAGGTTGGTTGCCAGCGGTGTGTCGGTGAGCGACGGTGCAACGGCGTTGACGCGAATTTTCAGCGGAGCAAACTCAGCCGCCAGCGACTTCGCTAGTCCTTCAACAGCCGATTTCGCCACCGATACCGACGAATGCAGGCCCATGCCGAGTTTGGCGGCAACGGTACTGAACAGCACGATACCGGCTCCTTTCGCCATTTTGAGAGCCGGAAACGAGGTATGAATAGCCGCGATAGCCCCCATCACATTGATTTCCAGATCGGCCCGGTAGTCGGCGGGTTCAAGCCGCTGAAATGGTTTGAGGTTGATCGTGCCGGGGCAGTACACCAGTCCATGCAGCACGTCGGGCAGGCTGGTCAGCGCGTCGGCAGCGGGCGTCTGGCTGACGTCCCACGTCATGTGTGTCGAGTTGATGCCGTCGGGCTGTTGCCGACCGGCGGTAAACAGGGTGGCTCCGGCAGCTTGCAGTTGCTGGGCTAATGCGTGACCGATGCCCGAGCTGGCACCGATAATCAGGATATTCTTACCGTTCATGCCGACACAACGGGTTGTACGGCTGGATGGTTATAAAGTTATAAAATCGTAGGATTGTAAAGCTGCTGGCGCGTCTTGGCTGACGCCGGATGGCAACTTTACAACCCTACGACTTTACAACTATTCAACTTTAAAACTCTATCCAATATACCGCAGCAGCTCCTGCCGGGTGGCTTCGTCCTCGAACTTGCCGCTGTATGAAGCTGTGATGGTCGTTGAGTTGAGGTCCTGCACCCCCCGCGTTGATACGCACAGGTGTTTAGCGTCGATGATAACGGCCACGTCGTCGGTTTGCAGCACCCGCTTCAGTTCGTCGGCAATTTGCATGGTCAGGCGCTCCTGCACCTGCGGCCGTTTACTGTAGTATTCAACGATTCGGTTCAGCTTCGACAGCCCGATCACCTTGCCGCTGGATATGTACGCAACGTGCGCTTTACCCAGAATCGGCACAAAGTGGTGCTCGCAGTACGACTGTACGTTGATGTCTTTCTCAACCAACATCTCGTTGTACTGAAACTTGTTGTCGAACAGCGTCGCTACTGGCTTGTTGTCGGGGTTGAGCCCTTTGAATATTTCGTTGACGTACATCTTGGCCACACGCCGGGGCGATCCTTTCAGGCTATCGTCGGTCAGGTCGAGGCCCAGTACGTTCATGATCTCCCGAAAATGTTCTTCAATCAGGTCGATTTTGGTGTCGTCGTCAAGATCAAACGCGTCGGGGCGCATCGGTGTGTCAAGAGCAGCCGCACCGTGAACGTCACCGATTTCGTCGGCCAGCAGGTGATCGACGTCATGCCCGTTGTAGCCCTGCCCGTCGCGGTGAATGCCGTCGCGGTGGACACCGTTTGCATGCCGGTTTCCGTCACTAGGCGGGGTATTCGACGAAGTTCCGTTCGGTTTCATAGAGTCTTATTTTGAGGTCGAGCCCCTGAGGTAAGTGGCTTCGCAGCCGGTGGTAAATAACGATGGCGATGTTTTCGGCCGACGGATTAAGGTCAGCAAACTCGGCCGTGTCGAGGTTAAGGTTTTTGTGATCGAAGTGGTCGGTGACCCGCTCTTTAATCAGGTCGCCCAGCACCTTCATGTCCATGACATAACCCGTTTCGGGGTCAATCGGGCCGGTGACCTGCACAATCAGGTCGTAATTATGACCGTGGTAGTTGGGGTTGTTACACTTGCCATAGACCCGCGTATTTTTCTCGTCGGACCAATTGGGATTGTGCAGCCGGTGGGCCGCGTTAAAGTGTTCCTTCCGAAACACCGCCACGCGGGGCATGTCCATGCCGGGCATGTCCATGCCGGGCACATCCATGCCGGGCACATCTACAGGGAAAACATCATTCATAGAAGCAAATCAAGTCAGGTATTCAGTCGGTCGCCCGGACAAAGGGTGTGTACTACGCGATCGACTGTCGGGCTATGTGGTCAGATATCCCCTTCGTATTAACGCATTCCCAACAGATTGTTCATCGATTCGGTTCGATCATATCCGGCGCAGGGCCGGCCGACGAGCTGTATGAATGGGTAACGGAGCAGCCGCTTTGGTGCCGTAGCTCAGGAACCGAAGCCCACCCGAACCGGTTTGCCGGATATGTTTTCCTTCCGCCGTTTCATGGTAGCGACAATTCTCATTCTAGCCGTTCTGGCCCTTGGCGTCTTTTTATTCCTACAGTCGCAGCCGTTCGGACGCAATCCAGCCGGTGATCGGCTCGCCCGCATCCAGCGTTCCCCGCACTACCGCGATGGCTCGTTTCAGAACATCGAACCAACCGAGGTCATGCGTCAGGAAGCATCGAAGCTGGAGATGGCCCGTGACTTTTTCGACAAACCAGCCGACAACGTTCCGCAGCATCCGCTGCCCACCGTCCGCACCGACCTGACTACCCTGCCCGACAGTACGCCCACCGTTGTCTGGTTCGGGCACTCCTCATACCTCATCAAATCAAACGGCACGACGATTCTGGTCGACCCGGTATTCAGCGGCTATACAGCCCCCGTGTCGTTTTTCAGCAAAGCATTTCCCGGCACCAACATCTACAGTGCCGACGACATGCCGCCAATCGACATGCTGATTCTGACGCACGATCACTACGACCACCTCGATGCGGCCACGTTGCCAAAGCTGCTGCCGAAGGTAAAGAAAGTGTACACCGCACTGGGCGTAGGGGCGCACCTTGAGCGCTGGGGATACACCCCCGAGCAGATCGTGGAATTCGACTGGTGGGAAAACCACACCGTCAGCGACAGTATCAGCCTGACGGCCACTCCCGCCCGCCACTTCTCGGGGCGCAGCCTGACGCGGGGCAAAACCCTCTGGACATCGCTTGTGCTGAACCTCAACGGCTACCGGCTGTTTATCGGGGGAGATTCGGGCTACGACAAACAGTTCAAAACTGTCGGCGAGAAGTTCGGTCCGTTTGATCTGGCAATGCTCGAATGCGGGCAATACGGCAAAGACTGGCCAAACATTCACATGTTTCCCGAGCAAACCGCGCAGGCCGCCCACGACCTCCGCACCAAGCTGCTACTGCCCGTACACTGGGGGAAGTTTGCCCTGTCGGTGCATTCGTGGAATGAGTCGATCAAACGACTGGAAGCGCAGGTACTTAAAACACCTCTGCCGCTGGTGACACCCCGGATCGGCGAGCCGTTCAGCCTGGGTGGTTCCTACCCGCGCCAGCCGTGGTGGAACGACTAGTGCCTCAATGTCACACAAAAAAGCCGTCTCAATAGAACGTTGGGACGGCTTTTTGCTTACGTATCGAGTACCGTTACCTGGCCCGATACAGTTGCGAACTGGTGTGGATAGAATGGCAAGCCAGATCGGCGCTAGTTGGATAACCACCTGGCTGGGTTGCTACACAAAAATATATATGTCCATACTGGGCCCGCCGTTTGGTTTCTCGTTTACCTTACAGTAAACTCTCGTTTCTATTTAGCCCGTTTTCCTGTTTGTTCCCGTTTACTTCCCGTTTCTTTCGGCATGGAAATCGACAGCCACCCATCTACCGGTAACGAAACAATTGCCCTTCGCGAGGGTATAAAACGGAAGTACTATACCTTCCACGAGCGCGATCAGGACCGGTTTCCTGACTTCGATTTCAACACCAACCGCGCCAACTACGAACCACTGCGAACGGCCTTCGACGACGAGTTTTACCTCGTGCGGGGGCTGCACAGGTCCAACGCCACCATTCATATTCCAAGCACGAATACGCTGGCGCTGCTCTTCACCGACAATAGCTACGTTCCCAGCCGGAAAATCCTGAACACATGCCGCTCGTTCGCCTACGAGCGAGTGGTGCCGCCTGATGACGTACCGGCACCCGTTCCTGCTTCTCAACCGCCCCCGCGCAGGCTGTCTGGCTGGTATGTGGCTGCCGGTTTACTTTTGTTGACTATCATTGTGGGCGGGTATGTTCTGTACCGGCGCCCATCCGCCGATCTGCGGCCTGATAAACTGGTTATTTCGTCCCCGCTGCATGGGCAGGTCGTTCCCCGAAGGCCGTTCGTGGCCGGTAAGGTTGCCAATGCCGACACGGTCTGGATCGTGGTTCGGCCGGTTGCGCTGGGTGCTAAATGCTACGTGCAGCCGCCGATTCCGGTGCGCCCCGATGGCACGTGGCGCGGGCAGGTGTTTATCGGTGGGCTCGACGCCCTGAACATTGGTATGGCCTTCGAGATCCGGGCATTCGTCAATCCACCCAGCATGTACGAAGCCATTCTCGAAGAAGAGCGGGATACGTTCGTTACATGGCCCGGCGATGCGGAGTTAGCCACACCGTCAACCGTCGTTATTAGAGGCCCCGAACCGGCAAAACCAGCGAAATAACGCGTATCTTGCTGTCTGTCGGGTCAAGTTTTTCCATCACTCATTTCTACCAACGTTAATCTACAGTTCTGTATGAGCCAGCCAACTCGTCGCGACTTCATCAAAACCACCGCCCTGACCGGCGCTGCGGCCACCGTATTCCCCACCTTTCTGACCGGTGCCAAAGCGCCGAAAGCCACTGTTCGACTCGGCTTTATTGGCGTCGGCCTGCGGGGGCGAAATCACGTGCAGCAGGCGTTGTTCCGCGACGACGTAGTCATACCAGCGATCTGCGACGTTGATCAGGCCAGTATTGCCGCGACCAATGAGCTGTTCAAAAAAGCCGGTCGCCCGCTGCCGGAAGCGTACGGCAAAGGCGACAAAGCGTTCGAACAAATGCTGAAACGCGACGACCTCGACGGCGTGGTGATTGCGACACCCTGGGAATGGCACGTGCCGATGGCCGTCGCAACGATGAAAGCCGGGAAATATGCCGCCGTCGAAGTATCGGCAACGGTGACGCTTCAGGAATCGTGGGATCTGGTCGACGCTTCGGAGAAAACGGGTATGCCCTGCATGATCCTGGAGAACGTCTGCTACCGGCGCGACGTGCTGGCGGTGCTGAATATGGTGCGGCAGGGGCTGTTCGGCGAGATGACCTACGCCCACTGCGGCTATCAGCACGACCTGCGGGGTATCAAATTCAACGACGGCAAAGGCCACGGCGCCGGGGCAGAGTTTGGTAAGAACGCCTACTCAGAAGCCCGCTGGCGCACGCAGCACTCCGTCGACCGCAACGGTGATCTATACCCGACACACGGGCTGGGACCTGTTGCGCACTGGCTCAACATCAACCGGGGCAATCAGTTCGTCCGCCTGACGAGTATGGCCACCAAAAGCCGGGGATTGCACAAGTACGTTGTCGATCACGGCGGGGCCGATCACCCCAACGCAAAAGTCAATTTCAAACTCGGCGACGTGGTGACCACCATGATCGAATGTGCCAACGGCGAAAACATCGTTATCATTCACGATACCAACTCGCCCCGCCCCTATTCGCTGGGCTTCCGGGCGCAGGGTACGCAGGGCATCTGGATGGACGACAACGACATGATCTATCTGGAAGGCGTTACGCCGAAGGCCCACACTTGGGAACCGTTCGCTGCCTACCAGGAGAAATACGACCACCCGCTCTGGAAGCGACACGCGCAGACGGCCGAAAGCAGCGGGCACGGCGGCATCGACTTTTTCGTGCTGCGGGCCTTTATCGAAGCCGTCAAAGCGAAAGGCCCGGTTCCCATCGACGTCTACGATGCTGCCGTCTGGAGTGCCATCAGCCCATTATCAGAGCAAAGCATTGCCGGGGGCAGTAAAGCCGTTGACATTCCTGACTTTACACGGGGAAAGTGGAAAACAAATAAGCCTGTTTTTGCCCTAAACGACGCATTTTAAACCGACCTATTGCAGAATTACGGTTGATTTCGTTTATTTTGTAAAAAAATTTAAAATATTCCTCCGTTTCGGTTTAATCGCTTCTGCATCTCGGTATGACACCAACCGCCCCCCCGCCCAAAACCAGTTCATACGTCGGACCGCTGCTGATTATTGGCGCGCTGTTTTTCATTTTCGGCTTCGTCACCTGGGTCAACAGCGTACTGATTGCCTTCTTCAAGCAAGCCTTTGCCCTCAGCACCGTCGGGTCGAATCTGGTGGCCTTTGCGTTTTTCATCTCCTACACGCTGATGGCCATTCCATCATCGGCGGTGCTGAAACGGACGGGATTTAAAAACGGAATGTCGCTGGGACTAATCGTCATGGCCGTGGGTACGCTGATTTTCGTGCCGGCTGCCAACGCCGTGTCGTACCCCCTGTTTCTGGTCGGGCTGTTCCTGATCGGTATCGGCCTGACGGTACTGCAAACAGCCTCAAACCCCTACGCAACGATTCTCGGACCGCGTGAGAGTGCCG
The DNA here is from genome assembly GCF_012849055.1 of Spirosoma rhododendri. Classification (NCBI taxonomy): domain Bacteria; kingdom Pseudomonadati; phylum Bacteroidota; class Cytophagia; order Cytophagales; family Cytophagaceae; genus Spirosoma; species Spirosoma rhododendri. Next base: position 4,334,537 of record NZ_CP051677.1, read on the forward strand.
CCCAGCGCATCAGCTTTCTGGGTATCGCCAACAAACTGGCGGGTATCATCAGCCAGCTTATTTTCGGCAACCTGCTGCTAACCAGCAGCGAATCGCTCAGCGCAGCCGACTCACTGGCGCGGGTTGTTACGCCATATCTCATCCTGACCGGCGTGCTGATCGTGCTGGCGGTGCTGATCCGCTTCTCGACGCTGCCGGAGGTTTCGGAAGAGCAGGACGACACACCGGGCGACGTGGCCACGCACGACAGCGTCTGGCAGTTCCCAAACCTCGTGCTGGGCGTGCTGGCCCTGTTCTGTTACGTCGGTGCGGAAGTCATTGCGGGCGATACGATCATCAACTACGGCAAAGCACTCGGTTTCGACAATGCCGAAGCCAAATACTTCACGACCTACACACTTTACGGTCTGCTGGCGGGTTACGTGCTCGGCATCGTGCTGATTCCCCGCGTGATTTCGCAGCAGACGGCCCTGCGCTTCGGCGCGGCTTACGGGCTGGTGCTGACTACGGCAACGCTGTTTACCACTGGTTTTACGTCGGTGTTGTGTGTGGCACTGCTCGGCTTCGGTCTGGCTCCGATCTGGCCTGCCCTCTGGCCACTCGCTCTAAACCGGCTGGGCCGGTTCACTAAACTGGGCTCGGCCCTGCTCATCATGGGCATATCGGGCGGTGCCATTCTGCCGCTCGTACACGGCTACCTGACCGATACGTACAGCGCGCAGTCGGCTTATGCCCTGCTGCTGCCGCTGTTCGGCTTTATCCTGTACTACGCCATATCGGGCCACAAGCGTAATAGCTGGTAGAACTAGTTCGTGGTTTGTCGTTCGTGGTTCGTGGTTTTTCCGAATCGCATCACTACGAACCACGAACAACAAACCACGAACCCAGTAATCAATGCCCGAAACCTTCACTGCGTCGACGCCGGGGCGAATCTGTCTGTTTGGCGAACATCAGGATTATCTGGGCCTGCCGGTGATTGCAGCGGCTATCTCGCGCCGGATCGCCATCACCGCGCAGCCTGATGCGCAGCCCGGCTTTCGGCTTGCACTGCCCGACATCGGGAGTCAGATCGATATTCCATTCGACGGAAACGTTCTGCCATACCCCAACACCCGCGACTATTTCCGGTCGGCGGTGAATGTGCTGCTGCGGGAAGGATTTACGTTTAGCCGCGGTATTTCGGGAACAGTGCGGGGCAACATCCCGATCAACTCCGGCACGTCGAGTTCGTCGGCCCTGCTCGTTAGCTGGCTCAACCTGCTGACGCACCTTGCCGATCAACCGGTTACGCTTTCGCAGGAACGCATAGCCGAACTGGCCTACACGGCAGAAGTGCTGGAGTTTGGCGAGCCGGGCGGCATGATGGACCATTACTCGACGGCGGTGGGTAATCTGATTTACCTCGAATCGACCCCGGCGATTGCCCTTCAAACGCTGACGCCCCCGCTTGGCACCTTCGTGCTGGGCGACTCGCGCGAACCTAAAGACACCATCGGTATTCTGAGCCGGGTGAAGTTTGGGATGCTCGATATCGTCAGGCGGTTAGCGGCTATCGACCCAACATTCTCGCTGCACACGACCGAACTAACGCAGGCCCCCGAATACAAAGACATTCTGATCAAAGACGAGTACAACCTGCTGAAGGGCAACCTCGCCAACCGCGATATTCTGCGCGACGCGTTGCACCTGCTGCAACAGCCAGCCGATTCGTTTGACCACACCCGGTTTGGTCGGCTGCTCAACGATCATCAGACGAACCTCCGCGAAGCCCAGCGTATCTCGACGCCCAAAATCGACCGTATGCTCGACGTAGCGTTAAACGCCGGAGCATTGGGTGGCAAAATCAACGGTTCCGGCGGGGGTGGTTGTATGTTTGTTTACGCACCCAACCAGCCCGAACAGGTCGCCGACGCCATTGAACGCGCAGGTGGCAAAGCGTATGTGATTACGGTTGACGACGGAACATTTTTTTCTAAACACGGAGATACAGAGAGATTCACAGAGCACACGGAGTAATTTTTCTCTATGTTCTCTGTGATTACCTCCCTACCTCTGTGTTTAAAAAATCACCCTGCGTATGCCTGAAAAAACCAGTCTAAAAAAAGCCATCACCACCACGCAGCTTTGGGCGATTGCCGTTGGCATGGTGATTTCGGGTGAGTATTTCGGCTGGAACTACGGCTGGGCGGTGGCCGGAACGGTTGGTTTTCTCATTGCCACGCTGCTGGTTACGGTGCTTTACCTCGCCTTTATCTTCAGCTATACCGAGCTGACAACCGCTATTCCTGACGCGGGCGGGCCGTTTGCCTACGCCCTGCGCGCCTTCGGGCCGACGGGCGGTTTTGTAGCTGGTTTCGCGACGCTGGTTGATTTTTTGATGGCGCCCCCGGCCATTGCGGCTGCGCTCGGTGCCTACGCCCATTTTCTCAATCCGGCCCTGTCGGTGCTGTGGGTAGCCGTGGGCTCGTACGTTGTGTTTATTGGTATCAACCTGCTCGGCATCAGGGAGTCGGCCAATTTCTCGGTCATCATCACGTTTCTGTCGGTTGCCGAACTGGTGGTATTTCTGCTGCTGGTAGCCCCCGCGTACCGAACGGAAAACGTGCTGGCCCACAACGACGAATTTGGCGTCGGCGGGGTGTTTGCCGCCATCCCCTTTGCAATCTGGTTTTACCTGGCCATTGAAGGCGTCGCGATGGTGGCCGAAGAAGTCAAAGACCCGCAGAAAACGATTCCACGTGGCTACCTGCTGAGCATCGCTACGCTGGTTGTTCTCGCGCTGGCGACCATGCTGCTTTGCGCGGGTGTCGGCGACTGGCGGCAGCTCAGCAACATCGACTACCCGCTGCCCGAAACGCTGGCCATGGCCCTGGGACGGCAGAATCCGTGGTCAAAACTGTTTGCCGGGCTGGGGCTCTTTGGCCTGATCGCGTCGTTTCACGCCAACACGCTCGGCTATTCGCGGCAGATTTTTGCGCTGGCGCGGGCGGGTTACTTACCCCGCTTTCTGGCCGACGTCAACGCCCGGTTTCAGACGCCCCACTGGTCGCTGATTGCGGGTGGGCTGGTCGGACTGGCGGCTTTATTTTCCGGCACGACGGGGCAGATTATTACGCTATCGGTAATCGGTGCGCTGGTTATGTACATCAGCAGTTTGCTGAGTCTGTTTCGGTTACGCAAAACGGAGCCCACCCTGTCACGCCCTTTTCAAACGCCGGGCTATCCGTTCATACCGGTACTGGCCCTTGTGCTGTCCATTGTTTGCCTGTTGGCCATTGGCTGGTACAACCCCGGCCTTAGCCTGTTATTCGTGGGGCTGATGGCTGTTGCGTGGCTTCTCTTCCGCTGGCAGCTCCGTGCAAACTGACCCGTTTTCGGCAGCGAGTCGTGTGAGCAGCCCGGCTTAAATGCGTATTTTCGGCCTTTCCGCTGCCATTATCACTGTCCGATGGCAACATCGGGACTGCCTATGTCTTTTTCCGAACGTCTGCGCTCGCTTGTCCGCTCCACTCCCGCTGCCCCGCCGGCTTCGTCGCTTGCCCCCGCGGTCAAGCCACCCCTTCCCGCACCTGTGTCAGCCGTTGCTGGCGTAGCGCAGGTTCCCGCTGAACCACTACCAACCTGGCTGACCGACGAAGAAACGCTGCGCGACGAGGGTGTTTTATACGGCCTGTCGGATGCCGACCCGGACGACAAGCTGGCCCTGATCCGGGTGTACAGCAGCCGCCAGACCGCGCCCCTCACCCAGACAATCGGCCAGCTCACGGCACAAATTCGCGAACTGACCGCCCAGCTGACGCAGCATGAGCAACAGCAGCAGGCAATCCGGCAACGACTCGATAGTTTACGTAATCAACAGCTGACCGCCCCCCATCCGGCCCGTTCGATCGGTAGTCTTGCACTGGGCATCGGTAGCGGTGCAGGGGCTTTTTTTCTGATCGATCAGGCTCTGCAACCGGCCTACGGTAATCTGTTTATCAGCCTGGGGATTTGTCTGGCTGGTCTGGCCGGGCCGTTTAGCCAACCCGCCGAGCCAGACCGCCAACGGGCCATTGGCTGGTTCCTCAACACGCTGGGTTTGCCGCTGGCCGTATCTGGTTTCGTGCTGGCCACAGCCGCTGCCAATGAATCGATCGGTCAGGCTTTAATGCTGTCAGGGCTGCTGCTGGTGTTGCTGCCCACCGCCGGGCGGCTGATGGGCAGTGGACTACGGGCTATGTCGAGCCGGGCGGTTCGGGCTACGTATCCTGCCCTCATCGACGAGCTGGCAACGCAGGCAGCCGTGGTGCAGCAAGAAATCAATATCGTCGGGGCACAGAAAGCCGGGCTTACAGCGTTGCTTAACCAGAACGAAATCGAACTGACCCGGCAACACGCCCAACGCGACGCGCTGATTCAGCTGTTTCTGAGCGAGTTCGCGCTGGCCCGCAGTCTCCGCGATCGCCTGACTGAAAATCAGCGGGAAGCGCTGTTTACTTAAGTGCATAGTTTACGGAATACGGTGATCCGGCGTGGCAACGATCTGCCCCAGTGTGGCTTCTGTTCCTGTTGCCGTTTTGAGCAATTCCGCTCAGACCATCGTAGACAGAAAACCGAATACGACATGGAACCAAACAATAAGCCTGATTTTCAGCACGGTTACAGCAGTGGTGTTGGCGGGGTCGACCGCGACACCTACGAGGGTTACCTGTCGAGTCAGATCAGCACCGACTGGCTGACGGAGCGTATCGAGGAGAAACGTGCCGAGCTGACAGCGACCGAACAGCGACTGGCCGACGCGACCAATGCCCACCGCACGGCTTATGCTGAATTGCAACCGGCCGCCGGGCAAACCGATCGGCTTACGCAGCAGTTGGCCCAGCGGCAGAGCGACCGGCAGGCGGTACTGACCGAGCGCGACGCCCTACGCGAGCGACGCGCCAAAGCCGCGCCCGACTACTCGCTGCTGGCCGGGTTACTATTTCTGGTAGCGGGCATTTCATTTCTGGCTGGCGACCTGATTATCTCGCACGAGATCGTAGCCTACGCGCTCAACATCCGCAATTCCGACGAAGCATGGGCGTTTGCGGTTGGTCTGGCGATGGTATCGATTCTGCTAAAACCCGCCTACGACCGCCTGATCGAACAGCCGTACCAGGAAAATCCCGAACAGAACCGGGGCCGCTACGAACGGTTCAAAATAGCGCTTGCGGTGTTCGCCGTGTTGACGCTGGCCGTACTGGGCTGGTTTCGGTACGAAGCATACCGCACCGATCAGCTGAAAGCCGCCATCAATAAATCGGTGCGGCAGTTGCAGCTGAGTACCGACCCGCTGGCAACGACAACCACACTTCCACCGGCGGTGATGAATCAGATCGAGAAGCAGCTGGCGGAGTCGAGCGAGCTGAATCTGGCCCTCGTCAACAGTCCGTGGGCGCTGCTGTCGTTTGTGCTGAGCGGCATTCTGTTTGCGCTGGCCGGGGCCGTTTGCCTCGGCATTGCCCTGCCGGTGTTGTCGGCGTTCTGGTTTCGCTGGTTACAGGCCGACGTTCGGCTGGGTAAGTACCGCCGTCGACTGCGCCGGATGGACAAAGAAATTGCCCCGCTGGAAAATCAGCTGGCCGAGCACCGCACCCAACAAAACGTACTGCAACACAATCTCGATCTGCTGCCCAATCTGAATGAACTAAAAAATCGGGTCAGCACGATCATGGCAGACCTTGATCTGCTGCTGGCTGAGCTGAAACTGGCGCAGACCGACAGCCGTATCAGCAACTTCAACGATGGGTACGGACAGGGCGAAGCCATTCGCGGCACCCTCTCCGACGACGAGCAACGGCAGCTTCAGCGCGAACGACTGTTGGCAACCACCAACCGCCCCCCTCGCCCGGCCGATTCGTCCAACGGCTCAGCCGCCGACAAGCTTACCAACGGCAAAGCCCCCGCGCAACGGCCCTACCAGACTATCCGTCAGTTTCTCTCCGATCAACTATAGCGGTTTACGGTACAGCCCCGGCCACCGTAAACCCTATATCGAAAACCGGACACTGTATGAAAACGACCTGCTGCGTGGTGGGGGCGGCCCCGCCGGAATGATGCTTGGGTATCTGCTGGCGCGGGCCGGTGTCGACGTTACGGTACTGGAAAAACACGGCGACTTTCTCCGCGACTTTCGGGGCGACACCATCCACCCGTCGACGCTGGAACTGATGCACGAACTGGGACTCGACGCCGAGTTTCTGCAACTGCCGCACCAGGAACTCCGCTCGGTCAATCTGTCGCTGAACGCGCGGATGGTGCCCGTCGCCGATTTTTCGCGCCTGCCGGTACACAGTCGGTTTATCGCGTTCATGCCGCAGTGGGATTTTCTGAGTTTCCTGAGCGATAAAGCCCGGCAGTACCCCAATTTTCATCTGCTGATGCAAACCGAGATGACCGACCTGATCCGGCAGAACGGGCGCGTTGTGGGGGTGCGGGCCACCTCACCCGCTGGCGAACTGACCATCGATGCCGATTGGGTCGTTGGCACCGACGGGCGGCATTCGCGGGTGCGCAAACAGGCCGGACTCCCCGTTCAGGATTTTCAGGTGCCCATCGACGTGCTCTGGATGCGGATACCCAAAGACCCCGCCCAGACCGATCAGGCACTCGGCTACATCGACCGGGGGCAGTTTATGGTGCTCATCGACCGGCACGACTATTTCCAGTGCGGCTACCTGATTCCCAAAGGGCAATTCGACGCGATCAAACAGCGGGGACTTGCGGCCTTGCAGGACACCATCGTTCGGATGGCCCCGTTCGTCGGTGAACACATCCGGCAACTCGATAGCTGGGATCAGATCAGCCTGCTAACCGTGAAAATCGACCGGCTCCGGCAATGGTATCAACCGGGGCTACTCTGCATCGGCGATGCGGCCCACGCCATGTCGCCGGCGGGTGGTGTCGGTATCAACATGGCGATTCAGGACGCCGTTGCGGCTGCCCATTACCTGGCCGAACCGCTGCTGAACGGCACTGTCAGCGAAGCCGTTTGCCAGCGGATTCAGCGTCGGCGGCTGCTACCAGTCAGGCTGATTCAGTCGGCGCAGATCTTCGTGCATCGCCGGATCATCAACGGGCAGAACGCATCGGTTCCGGCGGGGTTCGTCTGGGCACTCAACCACATCCCGGCCCTCCGACGCTTCATCGGGCACATGATCGGTATGGGGCCACGGCCGGAGCACATCGACAGGCTGCACTGACGACCGCGGCATTCAGGGTTTATCGAAGGTCATGGGATAAATCAGACTGCTTACTCCCCCACTGTCGACCAGCACCGCTTCCCCATTGGCCAGGGTTACTTCGCCCCGAAAAAGAGCAACCACGACCTGAGCAATGTCGGCGGGTGTAGCGAGCTGACCACTTGGATTCGACGCACCAAACGTGGCTTTGGCATCCGGCTGATCGCCCGACAGACGGTCGACCATGGGCGTATCGGTCGTCCAGGGGCAGACGGCGTAGGTTTGAATATGATCCTTGCCATAACCAGCCGCCATCGACCGGCTGATACTCAGCACGGCGGCTTTCGAGGCTCCGTAGGGCATGGCGTCGGGAAACGGAACCACCGTACCAATAAACGAAGCCGTATTAACGATGATACCGCCCCCCTGCGCCAGCATACGGGGCAGCGTGTGTTTGATCGCCAGCAACACCCCTTTCACGTTGACGGCCAGAATCTGGTCGATGTCTTGCTCCGTGGTGTCGGCAATGGGGCCGGGTGTTCCCTCAACACCGGCATTGTTAAACAGAAAATCAAGCCTGCCAAACTCAGCTATTGTCTGCTGAACCAGCGCCTGAACCTGCTCTTCGCGGCTAACGTCGGCCTGCACGAATCGTACGCTGGCTACGTCGCCAATGGTTATGGCGGCTTCTTCGCCCCGCTCCCTGTCGCGCCCGGCGATAACCACCCGAACGCCCAGCCCAACCAACTGCTGAGCAACTTCTTGACCGATCCCGGTGGTCCCTCCCGTAATCAGGGCGACTTTCCCCTTCAATGACTCATTCATACGCAACCAGATTTAAACGCTTTCCCCGTTGACAACCACCGGGAACCACTGCAAAAGTAGCGGGTGGTCAGGGGGTGGCGTTGAGCCAATCAAACCGATACTTGGTCTGATCAAACAAGCGACTGATTACGAAACGACCGGGGTGGCTGGGCGAAGGCTTTTTTGAAGAAATGAACGAACGACGACGGGTCATCGAAGCCCAGGCACCACGCGATCTCACTGATCGGTCGGGTAGTATGCGTCAGCAGGAAAGCCGCTTCGCTGGCCACCCGTTCGCTGATAACCTGCGAGGTCGTTTTGCCCATAACGGTTTTCAGGGCGCGGTTCAAATGATTGACGTGCACGGCCAGCTGCGAGGCAAAAGCCGACGGAGTCTGCAATACCATCTGCGCCGACGGCTCGAGGGGAAACTGTCTTTCCAACAATTCAACAAACAGGGCGGCAATACGTGAGTTCGCGGTGGTATCCGATGGCGTAGCGACCGTTGCCGGGGTCATTTTCAGTCCCCGGTGAATCAGCTCAAACGCCAGATTTCGCAGCCGATCCTGCTTATAAGCATAATCAGAGCGAATTTCCTGAAGCATATCCTGATAGATCGGTTCGATGGCGCGTTGCTGTGCATCATCCAGGGGGAAAACCGGGATTTGGCCCGGCTGGAAAACGGGGTACTGACTTATACCACCAAACTGCGCGAAAAACGATTGCGTGAAAATGCAGAAGAAGCCTGACTGCGCTTCTTCGAGCAACTCCCAGTTATACGGAATCAGGGGATTGGAGAAAATCAGCGCATGCTGGTCGATGGTAATAACTTTGTCTGCGTAGCTTAATTTTTTCTTACCCGTCAGTAAGCTGATCTTAAAGTAATTCTTGCGGGTGTAAAAGATGGGTTTGGCGTAGGGCCCCGAGAAATCGGCCATGTCGAATACGTTGAGATGGCCCAGCACACTAGTTACCGTATCAGGCACGTAGTTGAGTCGCTCGCGGTAAAAATCGGCTAAATGCTGCGGTGATTCCATTCACTAACCAGGTTAGTCTGCCAGCCTGCTGACGACGTATTTAACAGAAAATCAAGCAGTAATCCACCCAACTTTCCTACGCCAGCGATCGTACGCGATCCGCTCCTGCTGCCGTTCGTCGGCGGTCGGCTGTTTTCTTTGTTCGACAGACAATTGGGCTGTCAACTCAACTAACCGTTCTTCAACAGTGTTCAGCCCCACCTGCCCCCGACGTTGATTCACTTCATCGACGGGACCGTCAAGCAGATACGGAACGAGCCGACCATGCTCATCATCGACAAACTGAGTCCCGTACACTTGCGGTCGATCCTCGTACATGGCAATCCGGTCCGACAGAAACGCCAGCGCGACGGGGTCAATCGTTCGCGTCGGTTTCTGTTCGTGCATCAGCGCAAGCGTACTTTTCATGAACTCAGGCCAACTGATTGCGTGCTGAACAATCAACCACGCAGCCTGACTTGCTTCTTCCCCCACCTGTTCGCGCGCAGGCCAGCCAATCTGAGCGATGATCGACTGAAGTTGTCGGGCATTGTCGAGATGCACCGCTTCCATCTCCGGGCTATAGCCCCGAAACAGCGTACCTTCCTCAATAAGCCGCTGACGAACAGCAAGGTCATGCTCCCGCCGTTCAATCAGCTCGCGGGCAATGTCAGAATACAGCATTCAAGTCAGAGTGATTCAACATCACAAAACATAACTTCCACGGTGCTTCAGTCCGCAACTTATGGTCGTTTGCTGACACCTTCCCCCGATTTACTGAGGAAATAGCGCCGGGGTGTTTTGTCAATCTGGTTGATACCCACGAACAATTTAAACGCCTGTTCAGACAGATCACTTATGTCGAAAAAGCTGTTCTGGTAAATCCGACCGACTTTGAAATAATACGTTTTACCCTTTTCGAATGTGAGGAACGTTGGCTTGGGTGCGACCGGTCTACCACTTTGATAGTCATCGGCAGATGGAGAAACGTTGTATTGGCCATCGGGCAGAATACCCAGACTGTCAGCGTCGGTTTCGATAACGGTGTACGCATTATCCCTGACGACAATCGGCCTACCGGCATCTAATGTGGTATAAGACCTGACCGCTGGTGAGTATACGCTGCCGCTTTTCACCAGATATATTTTCGTTGTTAGCACCGATTGTCCGAACGCGAACGTAACGCTCAATGTGAGCAGGCCGAAAAAAGCATATTGTTTCATGGCTATCGTGTGTTTACGATGCAATCAACTGCTTTTCAGCACGTAACGCGCTTAATTTATCATTAGAAATAGTCGGCTACAGCAGCACACCCGCCAGTAAGCCGCCGAGGATCAGGACGAAGGGCGGGATACGAGTATAGATCAGCAGGCCCATCGTGATCAAGACAACGGCGACGGACGGCCAATGCGGCACCATCGGCTGCAACAGCACTACGGCAGCCGCAGCGGTCAGGCCACTACTGGCTGCGTTGATGCCGTCCAGCGACGCCCGCACGACGCGGTAGCGTTTGAGCTGCTCCCAGAAGCGGTACACGAAGAAGATCAGGAACGCGCCGGGCAGAAAAATACCGGCCGTGGCAACGAAGCTGCCCCAGATTTGACCGTGTGGCCCGGCGTCGCGCATGGACAGGGCACCGATGTACGACGCAAACGAAAACACTGGACCCGGAACCGCCTGCACCAGCCCCAGCCCCGACAGAAATTCCTCGCGGGTCAGGTAGTGCTTGAACGCTACGAATTCGTTGTACAGGATGGGCGTCAGCACCTGCCCCCCGCCGAAGACCAGACTGCCATTGCGGTAGAAGTTTTCAAACAGTCGCACCGGTAGCGACTGCGTCAGGGCACCGGCGACAGCGGCCACGATCAGCACACCCAGCCACAGGATGAAGTTCGACCATTCGATTTGCAGGGGTCGTTTTTCCATCCGTTCCTGCTTCTGGTAGGTCAGGCCGGTGGTTAGCCCGCCGACGATGATCACGAGGGGCGTCATGTAGGGCGATCGAAACAGGTAAGCCGTTACGGCCGCCAGAAGGGCCAGCACCAGCCCCGTACGGTTCTTGATAACTTTCTGCCCAATGCGATACCCCGCCACAATCAGGAAGCCGACGGCCATCGGCTGAATAAATCGGGCAAACCGAAGCGACAGGTTGTGCTGCTCCAGGTAATAAATGGCCATGCCGAAAGCCGTCATGATGCTTACACCCGGCAACACCCAGATCAGCAGCGTCAGATACGCCAGATTCGGGCCGCCGATTTTGAAGCCCACCGCCGTAATTGTCTGCGTGGAGGTGGGGCCGGGCAGAATCTGGCACAGGGCGTTCAGCTCCAGCAGTTCGGCCTCGGTGATGTAGCGACGCTTCTGCACGAAGCGTTCGTAGAGCATGGCAAAATGCACCTGCGGCCCACCGAACGTAGTCAGGGCCAGGATCAAGACGTCTTTCAGGAAGATGAAATAACGAATCCGGCGGACCGGAGCAATCGTCGGTACATGGTAGGCCATAGACCAGCCAAAAAAAGAGCGCCGAAGTCGTGCAGGCTCCGGCGCAGGCTATATAATCAGGCTTTTTTCAGGCCCAGTTCCATCAGGCGTTCATTCAGGAAGTCGCCCGCCGTCATGTCGACGTATAGTTTGGGGTGCTGCGCATCAACGCAACTGGGCAGGCTGCTCAGGTTCATGTCGGCGCGGGGGTGCATGAAGAATGGAATCGAGTAACGCGACTGATTCATTCGTTCACGCGGGGGGTTGACGACCTGGTGGATGGTCGATTTCAGCTTGTGGTTCGTCAGCCGGTCGAGCATATCGCCAACGTTGACGATGATCTGATCGGGCAACGCCGTGATACTAATCCACTTACCATCGCGACGCAGTACTTCCAGTCCATCGGCCGACGCACCCATCAGCAGCGTAATCAGGTTGATATCGCCGTGGGCAGCAGCCCGGACGGCTCCGTCGGGCGTGGTGTCGGGGTTGAGCGGGAAATAGTGCAGAGCACGTAAAATGCTATCGCCGTTCTGCACCTTGTCGTCGAAGTAGTTTTCGGGCAGTTCGAGGTAAAGCGCAATGGCCCGCAGGAGTTCACGTCCCGCTTGTTCGAGCGTCCGATACGTCGTCAGCGTCGCATCGGTGAAGGCGGGGTACTCGTCGGGAAACACGTTGTCCGGCATATCACCTATCGGCTCGGGTTGCCCAACGTGGTAAAACTCTTTCAGATCGGCCACTTTAAACCCCTTGGCCGTTTCCTTACCCTTGCCGATATAGCCGCGCTGCCCGTTGAGGTCGGGCCGCTCGTATTTCTGCTTTACGTCGTCGGGGGCCTGGAAGAACTCCTTCGCCGACGCGTAGAGTTTTCCGGTCAGCTCATCGGTAAGGCCGTGGTTCTTGATTGCTACGAAGCCGATCTGGTTGAAGGCGCGTCCCAGATCCTGCACAAAGCGGGCTTTGCGGTCAGGGTCGCCCGACGTAAAATCGGCAAGATCCAACGACGGGATCTCGTCATATAATTCTTCGCTTGACATAGACTAATCTAATTTCTACAAATATAAAAAGTTCTAAAGTTATAAAGTCGTAGCGTAGTAAAGTTGCCACCCGGCGTCAGCCCAGACGCGCCAGCAACTCTACTACGCTACGACTTTAGAACTTTAGAACTTTACCTACGCCCCGTAGTTCTTGGCGATTTTGTCCCAGTCGAACACGTTCCAGGCGGCCGTGACGTATTCGGGGCGTTTGTTCTGGTACTTGAGGTAGTAGGCGTGTTCCCACACGTCGAGACCCATCACGGGCGTGCCTTTTTTCTCGGCCAGCGCCATCAGCGGGTTGTCCTGATTGGGCGTCGTGACGATTTCTACGCCGTCGCCCGACTTAATCAGCCACACCCAGCCCGATCCGAAGCGCGACCCGGCGGCTTTTGCCCACTCGGCCTTGAAATTATCAAACGACGTATACTTCTTGTTGATCGCGTCGGCCAGTGCGCCCTTCGGTGCCCCGCCCCCTTTCGGACTCATGATCGTCCAGAAAAACGAGTGATTCCAGTGCCCACCGGCGTTGTTACGCACGGCCGCCGGGGTGCTGCTGCTGATGCTCTTCACCAGCGCGTCGATGTCCATCTTCGCCATGTCGGTACCGGCCACGGCTTTGTTGAGGTTGTCGACGTAGGCCTTGTGGTGCTTGTCGTGGTGAATCTCCATCGTCATTTTGTCGATGTGGGGTTCGAGCGCGGCAAAATCGTAGGGCAGCGGGGGCAGCTTGAACGGGCCTTCGGTCTGCGTCGGCGTGATGCCAAACGAGCGGAATGCCATCAGTCCGGCCGAAGCACCGAACGCCAGTTTCAAAAATTCAGAGCGATTCATGCGAATGTTGGTTTGTAGGCAACTAACTAACGTTATGTATCAGCAACGGGCAGGGATGCGGGTTACCGTCTACAAAGAAACGCCTTTTTGGTTCGGAATTGTTTTGACAGGATTGCCCGATGAACAGGATTTTGATTTTCACCCTGGAAACGCAACGGTTTCACAACCGGCATGGGGGCGTACGATTACCCCCCGTCCCCCTGAAGGGGGTGAGGACTTGCAAACTTTAAACCGCATTTTAGGCCGTGTCCTCACCCCCTTCAGGGGGACGGGGGGCATACACACGCGTCAGCAACGCGCTTCGCCCGGAACCGTGTCGGGCTGGGCCGGGCTGGCGTTCCAGACCCGACACCACGGCATTACAACAAAAACGCCGGGCATCAACCCGGCGCAGTGAATAAAATCCTGTACAAGAAAACCTTAGTCGTAGGCAATGCGGCTGAGGATACTGCGACCGAGCGTCACTTCGTCGGCGTATTCGAGGTCGCCACCGATGGGGACGCCCCGCGCGATGGTCGAGATTTTCAGGTTGAACGGTTTGAGCCGCTTCTGGAGATAAAAGGCCGTCGTATCGCCTTCCATCGTCGGGCTGATGGCCAAGATGATTTCCTTCACCTGTTCGCCTTCCGGTCCTTTCATCCGGTCCATGAGCGAGTCGATCTGCAAATCGCTCGGGCCAACACCTTCAACGGGTGAAATGATGCCGCCAAGCACGTGGTACAGCCCTTTAAACTGCGCCGTGTTCTCAATCGCCAGCACGTCGCGGGTGTCTTCTACGACGCAGATAATCGACTGATCGCGCTTGTTGCTGGCGCAGATCGAGCACAGGTCATGGTCGGAGAGGTTATGGCACTTGCGGCAGTATTGCACCCCCGTTCGCATAGCGGTCAGACTCGTCGCCAGCGTTTCGGTCTGTTCTTCGTCGCGTTTGAGCAAATGCAGCACGAGTCGAAGGGCGGTTTTCTTGCCGATACCCGGCAACTTCGCCACCTCATTGACCGCGTCTTCTATCAGTTTGGATGGATACTCCATTTATAAAGAGCGAAAGAGTGAAAGAGTGAAAGAGCGGTTGCCAACAACAGCAATTAAGTGCTCATATCACCATTGCTCCGACTGGGAGTCAGCCCGGAGACGAGCGAAAGAGTGCCGGAGTGGGTGGTGCGTCTGTCGCTCTTTCACTCTTTCACTCTTTCGCTCTTTAATTTAACACCTCCGCGCTGATGCCGCGTCGGCAGATTTCGTTGCGCATGGGTACCAGTTCGTCCCACGACCCGTTTTTGACGGTGCATTTGCCTTTGTAATGAATCAGGAGCGTGCATTGCTCAGCTTGCTCAGACGTATGTTCGCACACATCCATCAGCGTGTCGATGACGTGATCGAATGTATTGACCTCGTCGTTGAAAACGACCAGATTGTGCACGTCGGTTTCGACTACGTCTTCCAGCAGGGCTACTTCGCTTTCTTCAAAAGGTTGCATGGGCAATAAAAACGTGTTTATTTAGCAAATTTACGCCAAATCAGGCAGTTTACGAAACGGGTAATAATCTGTTAAACTAACCGTTATTTGCCCCATAAAGTTGCTTTTTTGCCCATGAATCCCACCCTCGCACTGCTCATTCTGATCGCTTATTTTGGGCTGCTGGTTGCCGTTTCGTTCTACACCGCCCGTGGGGCCGATACCACCACGTTTTTCACCGCCAACCGGCAGTCGCCGTGGTGGTTAGTGGCCTTCGGGATGATCGGCACGTCGCTGTCGGGCGTCACGTTTATTTCGGTGCCGGGGGCGGTGGGCAAGATCGGCTTTTCCTATTTTCAGGTCGTGCTGGGCTACATCATCGGCTACCTCGTCATCGGCACGGTGCTGATGCCGCTATACTACCGGCTCAACCTGATTTCGATTTACGGCTACCTCGAAAAGCGCTTCGGCTACTGGTCGTACAAAACGGGCGCAGGCTTCTTTCTGCTGGCCCGTACGGTAGGATCGGCGGTGCGGCTTTACGTCGCGGCCAACGTGCTCCAACTGGCGATTTTCAACGCGCTGGGCATTCCGTTCGAAGTGTCGGTGCTGATTACGATTGCCCTGATCTGGGTGTACACGTTCAAGGGGGGCGTCAAAACGATTATCCTGACCGATTCGCTGCAAACGATATTTCTGGTGTCGGCCGTCGTGCTGACGATCGTGCTAATTTCGCAGGAACTCGGTTTTTCATTCGGTGAACTCGTCAGCTCGATCAAAGCCAGCCCGAACTCGAAAATTTTCTTTTGGGACGCCAACGACCCCAAGAATTTCTACAAGCAGTTTATCTCGGGCATATTCATCGCCATTGTGATGACGGGTCTCGATCAGGATCTGATGCAGAAAAACCTGACCTGCAAAAACATCGGCGAAGCGCAGAAAAATATGTTCTGGTTCACGATTACGATGGTCATTGTCACGTTCCTGTTCATGTGTCTGGGCGTGCTGCTCTACATCTACGCCGGCCGCGACGGTATCGCCATCCCCGAACGCACCGACGATCTGTACCCGCTGCTGGCTCTGAATCACCTCGGCCCGCTGGTCGGTATCACATTTTTGCTGGGCATCACGGCGGCAACCTACGCCAGTGCTGACTCCGCCCTGACGGCCCTGACGACTTCGTTCTGCGTCGATTTTATGAACGTTGAGCAACGGCCCGAAGCCGAGCGGTCGCGCATCAAGCATATCGTTCACATCGGCTTCTCGCTGCTGTTCTATGTGGTCATCATCCTGTTCCGGCAGTTGAACAGCAAGGAAGTCATTACGGCGGTGTTCGACATTGCGGGCTATACCTACGGACCGTTGCTGGGGCTGTACGCCTTTGGCATTTTCAGCCACCGCCCCGTCGTCGACCGCTTCGTGCCGTGGATTTGCCTGGCCTCGCCCGTGCTGACATACATCATCAATCAGAATTCAGCCGCCTGGTTTGGCGGTTACCAGTTCGGCTTCGAGCGGCTGCTGCTCAACGGCCTGATTACCACGCTCGGCCTCTGGGCCGTCTCGCGCCCCGTTAAACACCCGGAGCCGGTGGTAGTTTCTTAGAGTAGTTTAAGGTTTGTGGTTTAAGGTTTAAAGTTCCTCCGGGGTAAGCAAACAATGTTAAACCTTGAACCACAAACCTTAAACCCAACGTACCAACGTTATGACTGAAGTACCCATCGCCCGGCGGACACTGGGCGTAACGTTTGCGCCCGACGCGACCGCTACCGTGCAGGTCTGGGCACCCAATGCAACCACCGTTCAACTCGTGCTGGAAACAACCGGCGAAACACTACCGCTGACACCCGGCGACGGGGGTTGCTGGCGCACAACGACCGATCAGCTACGGCCCGGCGACCTGTACCGGTTTTCGCTCGACGGGCAACGCCTACCCGACCCGGCCTCACTGGCGCAGCCGCAGGGCGTACACGGTCCTTCTCTGGCGTACGACCCGACAGTTTTCAACTGGACCGATGAGAAGTGGCAAAATCCCGCCCTCGACAACTACCTGTTTTATGAATTGCACACCGGCACATTTACGCCCGAAGGCACTTTCGCCGGGGTTGCCGCCCGGCTCGATCACTTCGTTGAGTTGGGCATCAACGCCGTCGAGCTGATGCCGATTGCGCAGTTCCCCGGCGACCGCAACTGGGGTTACGACGGCGTGTGTCCGTTTGCGGCCCAGCACTCGTACGGCGGAGCGCGGGGGTTGCAGCAACTGGTCGACGCCTGCCATGCGCGGGGGCTAGCCGTGGTACTCGACGTCGTGTACAACCATATGGGGCCGGAGGGCAATTACTTTTCCAGCTACGGCCCTTACTTTACCAGCCGCCACCGCACGCCCTGGGGCGATGCTATCAACTTCGACGGTTCCGGCAGCGAGGGTGTTCGGCAGTACGTGCTTGAAAACGTGCTGATGTGGTTCCGCGACTTCCATATCGACGCGCTCCGGCTCGACGCCGTCCACGCCATTCGCGACGACAGCGAATCACACATTCTCCGCGACATCCGCCTGCACGTCGATCAGCTGGTGGCGCAGACCGGGCGGCAGCATTACCTGATTATCGAATCCGACCAGAACGAAACGCGTTACATCAAATCCGTTACCGACGGTGGCTACGGCATGGATGCGCAGTGGAACGATGAGTTTCACCACGCCCTGCGCGTCACGGCGGGGGTGAACAGCAGGGCTACTACGCCGACTACGACGGTATCAAACACCTCGCGAAAGCCTACCGCGATGCCTACGTGTACGACGGTACGTTTATGCCCCGCCGGGCAAAAATCGTCGGCACACCCACTACCGACCTGCCCGGCCGACAGTTTGTTGTGTTCTCGCAGAACCACGATCAGATCGGTAACCGGATGCTGGGCGAACGACCTGGCCAGCTCGTCAGCGACGCCATGCAGCGGCTGATGGCCGGGGCTGTGCTGACGAGTTCGTACCTACCGATGCTGTTTATGGGTGAAGAGTGGAGCGAACAGCACCCGTTTCTTTACTTCGTCAGCCACTCCGACCCCGATCTGATCGAAGCCGTCCGGCAGGGGCGTCAGCGCGAATTTGCCGCGTTTCAGACGGCCGTTCCCGCGCCCGATCCGCAGTCGGAAGCCACGTTTCAGCAATCGAAACTACAATGGTCACTGCTTGGCGAACCGCACCATCAGGGCATGTTCCGGTACTATCAGGCGCTGATTAAGCTACGCAAGACATCGGTGCTGCGGTTTCCGAACCGGAAAAACGTGTACGTCACCTTCAGCGACGATACACAGACGCTGGTGCTGCAACGCTGGCACGAACACCGCCGGGTAGCTTGTCTAATGAATTTTTCGCGGGTCGCGCAGCCGGTTTGCCTGCCCGACAGCGATCAGCCGTGGACCCGCCGGTTCGATTCGGCCGACCCCATCTGGGGTGGACCGGCCGCCGGTCCCGATCAGTCGCCGGGCGATGTTGAGGTACTGGTGCAACCCGAATCATTATTGCTCTACACCAACCACGCCGACGATCTATGATGTGTCTCAGACAGCATCCTGCTGTCGAAGCTGCGATAGCGGCTAATCAAGTCATCCGCTACGACAGCAAGGATGCTGTCTGAGACAAATCATAGACCATGGTGTCGGGGCTGGCGTTTCTGCTCTGACACCCGGGCTCAAATCCTCATAAACCATCGAAATACTCAACAATGACCCTTTCGCAGGGTTGCTTTGGTATGCATAATCTGATTAATACGTACCGAATACAACTCCACGCTGACTTCACTTTTGCCCATCTCGAAGCTATCCTACCCTATCTCAGGGCGTTAGGCGTCAAAACCATTTACGCGTCGCCCATTACCGAAGCGACGCCCGGTAGTGAGCACGGCTATGATGGTATCGACCCGGTGCGGATCGCGCCCGACCTCGGCACGCGGGCTGATCTGGAGCGCATCTGTCAGTGGCTGCACGACAATGATATGCAGTGGTTGCAGGACATTGTGCCCAACCACATGGCGTTTCACCCCGGCAACGCCTGGCTGACCGATGTGCTTGAAAAAGGTCCGCTGTCGCGCTACGCCCCTTATTTCGACACCGCGCTGGCGAGCGATCTGTTTGCGGGCCGTATTCGGGTGCCATTTCTGACCGAAACGCCCGAGCAGTTAATCGATCAGCACAAACTGACGCTGATTAGCTGTGATGGCCGGTTCGCGATCAGCGTCAATGACACCACCTACCCGTTGACGCCCCGCTCCTACGCGACTGTACTGGCAGGTAGCGATGCGCCGGATGCGATTCAGCAGCTACTCAGTCAGCTAACCGATCTGCACCGAACCGAAGACGCTGTCGCGTATGCGATTGCCTGGGATGAGTGGCGCGAACAACTGGCGGGTCTGACAAGCAATGCTGTGACCAATGCGTATATAGAGCAGCGTTTGCACCAGACAAACGCTGCTCCGGAGCAGTTACGCTCGATTCTTGACGGGCAGCAATACCAGCTCTGCCTGGCCAACGATGCGAATCAACACATCAACTACCGCCGATTTTTCACGGTTAGTGATTTGATCTGTCTGATGATGCAGAACGATACCGTCTTCGACGACTACCATCGACTGATTTTCGATCTGCTAAAAACGGGGGTAATCGATGGGCTGCGCGTCGACCACGTCGACGGCTTGTTTGCGCCGACCGCCTACCTGAACAAACTCCGGCAGGCCGTGGGCGAGGATACGTATATCGTCGTCGAGAAGATATTGCAGGCCGACGAAAGCCTTCCCGACGAATGGCCTGTGGCCGGTACGACGGGTTACGAATTTCTGGCCGCTACCAACAACCTGCTGACCGACGAACGGCAGGAATCCGCTTTTCAGCAGTTTTACGCCGAACAGACCGGTGACACAACGTCACTGACCGATCAGACATACGGGCGCAAGGCGTACCTGCTGTATCAGCAAATGGGGGGCGAACTGGAAAACCTCACCAACTACTACCATACGCTCGGCCTGATGAGCGAAGCCGAATCGGCGGAGTTGCCCGCGGGTTCCCTGAAACTGACCATTGGCGAGTGGCTGATTCGTTTTCCCGTATATCGCTATTTCGGCACTCAGTTTCCGTTGAAAGACGCCGAAGCGGACGCTCACCAAACAATCTTCGCTCAGATTCACGACGCACGCCCCGGCCTAAGCCGTACTGTCGACCAACTGGCAGAAACACTGCTCGGTCATTCCGGCGCGGCTGATACCGAACGGCGGCAACGGATCGCGCTGTTTTACCAACGGTGTATGCAGTATGCGGGGCCGCTGATGGCGAAGGGCGTTGAAGACACGTTGTTTTACACGAATAGTTGCTTTATCGGCCATAACGAAGTTGGCGATTCCGTTGAACGCTTTGGCCTGTCGGCGGATGGGTTTCACCGGTTCATTCAACAGCGGCAGCAGCATTGGCCCCTGACAATGAGCACCACAGCGACGCACGACACCAAACGGGGCGAAGATGTCCGGGCCCGGCTGGCCGTGCTGCCGGATGTCGCCGACGAGTGGTTTGCCGCCGTCCGCAGCTGGCAGGAACTTAACGCAACGGCCAAAACGGATGACGCCCCTAACTTCATCGATGAATACCTGATTTACCAGTCACTGCTCGGCTCCTATCCCATGCCCGGCACGGAAGACGACTTTGCCGACCGGATGCAGGCGTTCATGGAGAAAGCCCTGTCGGAAGCCAAGCGCCACACCGACGATGCTTACCAGCAGGTAACGACGTCGTTTACAGAGCAGCTACTCGACAAGAACCGGCCATTCTGGTCATCGTTCGAGTCGTTTTACCATAGCATAATCGATTTCGGCATTGTCAACTCGCTGGTGCAGAGTACGTTGAAATACACGACACCCGGCGTTCCCGACCTCTATCAGGGTAACGAAGGCTGGGATTTGAGTATGGTCGACCCCGACAATCGGCGTCCGGTACCCTACGAAAAACTTCAGCGTGATTTACAGACGCTGCTGGACCGGCCTGACAACACATCCGATACCTGCTGGCGCGACCTATGGGCAGATCGGTACAGCGGACGCGTCAAGCAGTGGCTAACCCATCAGCTACTCCAACATCGGCAGCAGCACCCGGCCCTGTTTTCGACTGGCGCGTACACCCCCGTAGTCGTGCAGGGGCGGTACGCAGCCAATGTACTGGCTTTTTTGCGAACCCAGGGAAACACGCGACTACTCGTCGTTGTCCCATTGAATGTGGCCCGGCTTTGTCGCGAGCAACAGGTCTACCTACCCGCCCTCGACTGGGCAGACACGACCGTGTTGCTACCGGAAACGTTATCCGTTCAGTGGACTAGCTGCCTGACAGACGCCGTTTTTAGTGCAGCCGATCGGTACACTGCGGGATCGCTGTTCGCTGCCTTCCCAATCGCCTGTCTGCTCAATTCTTCAGATCGGCAAACTGAGTCATAAGCTCATTAAAATACCTCTGAAAATTTTAATTTTCACCCCTGACCTCAGTCGGTTAATTGATCATATTCAGAGGTTTAAATAATATTATTTGAGCATTGGTGAAGAAAAATCGGCAAGCAATACTGTGCCGCTTTTCTTCACCAAAACAGCTCATCCGATCAATATTGACTGCGCTTTTGTTAATATCGGCTAATTCTAGATTTTCTATCATTCTTTGTGTAACTACCAATGTATCGAAGACTGATCATTTGCCAGGTATAATCATCGGTAGACCGGCAGATAAAAACAAGCAAGTGTTATAATTTGAACGGCACCACTTCTATCTAAATCTTATATCAGAGCCTGGTTTTATGTACAATTGTATTAACTAGTTTCATCTAATTAGTCAATTATCAATTCTGTTAATCATATAATAGAAAGGATGTCTAAGGAATGACTTAGTTCTATAAAAATAACAGCGTTGATTGATTCACATAAAAAATAATAGGAATTGTACCTTACAACATACAATTGATGTTGACTTTTATGCACTTATGTATTAATCATACTAAAAATAGTGCTACTCTCAGTTAAGTACTTTTTAATAACTACCAGACCTAATTGCAGTATTGGAATGCGCAACTAGTAAGCATTAATAGCTCTAGCAAATAAGTGACAATGACTGAACGGGCGACATATCATAAGCTGGCGACCTACCTAAGGCTACCGCTGGCATACCAGATCGTTCAGCAAAAGAAATTAGACAATAACTAGTTGATAGTCAAATCAATACTAATAGAAATTTCAGCATTGTTGATCGATTTATGGCATTTGGAGACTGCGTTATTTCTCAGTAAACGATCTTACCTGACACATATGCTAATTCACGCATTGTGCTCGTGTTGTCTCTATAATTTATCATATGCCACATCGATGTAAAATGTATCAGGAACGAAGTTCAACCACATGAGTCCATCCATTGTATACTGAGCGGATTATAACTTTACCTCTACGACTGGTTTTTTTCCGGTTCTGTGTTGGATTTGCGATACACAGTAGATCAGTCGGGGCGGTGCTTAAAGTCAAGCTATACGGTGACAGCCTTATCTCTTTCGTAAAAACGCATAGTAAAATTCATAAGTAACTAATTATCAGCAACCTGACTCTACGCAGAGTTTTATCGATAGATGAAGCACAAGGTTTGTTGAATCATGTATGTATTTATGTATGGTACCGCTGTGCTGCTAACTTCTACATGCGAATTCTATAAATCACTATTTAGGACATTACGTGGATAATTTATTTTTCTTGATTCCTTCCCCCAAAATAAAATACCCACTTAAGAAGAAACGGTCCTGTAGGATAATCCGCGCCAACACCGAATAGTACAATTAAAATAAAAATTCATTCTAGCTCATCAATAGACAAATATTGATAATCCATCATTTATTGCCCGTTCTTGTTTATTCTTAATACTCATGTAGTAACATACATCTTATCAGACAACAAATTTTTACAGCATCTATAAACAAGTAAACTGATTCCATTTGCCGGACGAAGGGCGGGAAGCCATGTTTTACTCCTAAAAGTTATTACTCTAAATTCGTTTGTCAAACCGAAGAGAAAATCAATTGGTCAATTATATTCTTTTAACTTTTCCTAGATAAATTTTTTCTGTAGTAGAGAGTAATCGACCAACCCAGCTATTTATCATTAACTACTGCTCACACCGACATGAACGACTCTTCAGAAACGATGTATTCACGGAACATGCTTTCTGGTCAGGCCGCTGTAAACCGACGCTTTAAAGTCCGTTATTCATCTGTGCCACGTACCAGTACGCTGAGCTGGCAGGAGAGCGAGGATTTCTTACCAGTTACTAAATCTGATCTGTACAGCAGTGCCGGAAAGCGGTTGGTTGATATACTTATTTCGTCACTGGTAATTCTGTTCGTACTAAGTTGGGTGATCCCGATAATCAGCTTATTTATCCTGTTTGATTCGCGAGGGCCTATCTTCTTTATTCAGCCAAGGACCGGACGGAGAGGCATCACATTTCCCTGTTTCAAGTTCCGCACGATGCAACATCAACCGGCAGCTCAGCGGCAACGGGAATTTAAGCAGACAGTGCAAAACGATAAGCGGGTGACCCGCACGGGGCGGTTTCTACGCCGGACTAATCTCGACGAACTGCCACAGTTTATTAACGTCCTGCTGGGCGACATGAGCATCGTTGGCCCCCGGCCACACGCAGTTCAGCACGACGCCTTCTACTGGGAATCGAGAGAGTATCGTAGCCGGTACAGCATCAAGCCGGGTATCACCGGGCTGGCGCAGATTCGGGGTTCGCGGGGCGAGACGGAGCAGGATCAGAAGATGTTTCATCGGGTGAAGTATGATCTGTTCTACGCCAGCCGGAAAAGCCTGAAGCTGGACACCGCCATCTTCTTCTGGACCATCGGCACCATGGTCAAGGGCGACAAAAACGCCTGGTAGATCAGCGGTTCCTGCCGCCAGTCAATACGCAACGGATCGCCCGTTGCTCAATCAACTAGTCCACATCATCAGTCGACAATGTATAAGAGTACTTTGTTTTTGCTGCTTATTGCTGTTGCATCAAGCTGTGTTTCCCCCCGTTCGGTCACCTATTTTCAGGGTAGCAAAGCGGTAGACAGTGCAAAAGTATCGCAGTTATTGCCCATTACCCCACCTAAAGTAACGATTCAGACCGGAGATCTCCTGGCTATTTTCGTAACGAGTACCAGCGCGGAATCGAATACGCTGTTCAATTTTCAAAACGTAAACCCCATCTACACCACCGTACTGCCCGGATCAAGCGCGCAGGGACAGCAGCCACTGGGCTACCTGGTCGACGATACGGGATACGTGACCATGCCACTGATCGGTCGGGTACAGGTTGATGGCTTATCGATCAAGGAAGCGAGTGCGCTGCTGACGAAAAAAGCGGGTGAATTTCTGCGCGACCCCGTCGTAACGATCCGCCAGCTGAACCACCGCATTACCGTGCTGGGCGAAGTAAACCGGCCGGGTGTGTTTAACCTGCCAAACAACGAAACGACCTTACCCGAATTAATGGGTATGGCCGGTGACCTGACAATTTTTGGTCGGCGCGACAATGTCATGCTGCTTCGGGTGAACAACGGAAAACGGGAAGTAATCCGGCTCGATCTAACCGATCGTCGTATCCTGAATTCGCCTTATTTCTTCGTTCAGAACAATGACGTTCTGTATGTAGAAGCCCGTAAAGGCCGCCTGACGGCTTCAGATCGCACGGTTCAGCTGTTGCCCGTCTACGTCGGCGTAGCCACAGCCCTGTTTTTCCTGATCAACCTCCTCCGGTAGAATCGAAGTCGATTCTGCCCGTTTAGAGCCACACGAAATATATGATCGATTCAGCCTATTCAGAAGTTAAAAAGCCCGTGAACATGCGCGCGTTTTTAGCTAAGTACACCCGAAACTGGTACTGGTTTGCGCTGGCGATAGTCGTATCGCTGGCAGGTGCTTATTTCTACCTGCGCTACACGCCCCCGGTCTACCAGGTGAGTTCAGTGCTGCTGATTCAGAAGGAATCGAAAGACCCGACGGATGCTGAAATTATTGCCACCCAGAAAGGGCCAGCGTCGGAGAAGATTATCGAAAACGAAATCGAGGTAATCAAGTCCAGAAACCTGATCCGCCGGGTCGTCGACGAGCTGAACCTGTCGGTGGCTTACTTTCAGCCGGGAGCGGTGCGGAAGCAGGAAGAAGTCTATACAAAGTCGCCCATCGCCGTTGTTATTCAGGATTCGCTCGCGCCGGAAGCCTACACCACACCGCTACAGATTCAGGTGCTGAACCGCAACCAGTTTGAGCTTCAGGAAGGCGAAGGCAGCCCAGCCGCCCGGTATTCGTTCGACCAGCCGGTGAAGCGTTCGTTCGGCACGTTCCGGGTTCGGCTCACCAACCCAACCGGTAGCCTCGACACGCGGCCCGTTGCTGTCACGTTTTCTGACCCGGAGGAAGTAGCTCAGTCCATTCAGACGTCGCTGAAGGCGGAGCTGGTCAACCAAAAAGGAACCACCCTGAAGCTGAGCATGGAAACCACGCTGCCCGACCGGGGAAAAGCGATTCTGGGCAGGCTGATGAACGATTATGCTCTTTCGCTGGCCAACGATCGGAGTCAGGAAGTAAACAGCGCACTGGCGCTGATCGACGAGCGGCTCCGGCTTATCACGGGTGAGCTGAACAGCGTCGAGAAAAACGTTGAATCGTACAAGTCAGGACAGGGTATCACGGATTTGAGCACCGAGGGCAATCTGGTTTTTGAGGCCGCCAAGGCCAACGACGCCAAGATGAATGACATTCAGTTTCAGGTTCAAACCCTCGATGGCGTCGAAAAATACCTAAAGAGCAATGGTAGCGGAGTAGCTCCGGCCGTTGCTTCGATCAATGACCCGATGCTGACCGGCCTGCTGACCAAACTCGGCGACTTGCAGGGTGAGCAGGAAAAATACAACCGCACGACGCAGCCGGGCAACCCCTTCCGCCAGACGGTTGAAGCACAGGTGCAGAACACCCGGAAAGCTATCGACGAGTACGTGGTCAACGAACGGCAGAACCTACAGGTGATGCAAAACAACCTGAAAGCCCGCAGCAACCAGCTGACTTCGTCGCTCCGTACGATTCCACGCAAGGAGCGGGAGTTTCTGACCATCAAGCGGCAGCAGGCAATCAAGGAAAATCTGTATCTCCTGCTGTTGCAGAAGCGTGAGGAAGCCACGATTGCCCATGCGTCGAAATCGCAGGACAGCCGGGTGATGGACAAACCCTACGCGTCGCCACGCCCGGTGAAGCCCAGCACCAGCGGGGTGTATCTGCTGGCTTTGTTTGCGGGTCTGCTAATCCCGGCCGGGTTCATTGAAGCCCGCAGTGCAGCGAGTGACAAAGTAAAGTCGAAGCGGGATATTGAAACGGAAGCCAAAGTACCCGTGTTCGCCGAGATCGTTCGGAAACCAAAAGGGCAGCGTACCAACCTCGTTGACCTGTCGACCCCTTCGATTATCGCCGAGCAGTTCCGGATGCTGCGCGCCAACCTACAGTACGCGGCCGGACCCGGTCAGTCGTCAGCAGGACGGGTAATTCTGGTCACGTCGTCGGTAAGTGGTGAGGGCAAAAGCTTTATCAGCGTCAACCTGGCACTCAGCCTGGCTACGCTGAATAAGAAGGTAGTTGTGCTGGAACTGGATCTGCGGAAGCCCCAGATCGCTCAGTACCTCGGCATGGACTGGACGAAGTCAGGGCTGTCGGATTTCCTGACGGGTCAACCAATGGCCGATTCGCTGGTGCGCCAGTCTGTCGTTAATCCAAACCTGTACGTGATCCCCAGCGGCCCTATCCCGGCCAACCCAACCGAACTGCTGTCGAACGGGCGTATCGACTCGCTGATCGCCAGCCTGCGTCAGGAGTACGACTTCATCATCATGGACACGCCACCGGTGAGTATGCTGGCTGATGCCAGTCTGCTGAGTGAGTACGCCGATACGACGTTCTACGTGGTTCGCCACGAGTACACCCCCCGCAACTACATGCGCCTGCTGTCTGACCTCCACGACAGTCAGCGTTTCCCGTCGCTGAACGTCATCGTCAACGCCGTCAATTACCCCAACGGCGAAGATTTTGGCTACGGCTACGCCTACGCCAGCAGCAAAGCCTACTGATCACCAGTTGGCCGCAGAGTCGGTCAAGTTACTCCCCCCGTACACAAGACTAGTACTCACGTATGAAAGAGACGATTTCCCGGTTACGTACGAATCCAGCTTATGCCCGGCTGATGGGTATGGCCCGGCTGGCGTCGGTAACGGGACTGGCGCAGATATCTGTACAGGCCATCAGCTTCTTCAGCGGCATCCTGGTCATACGGATGCTGTCGACGCAGGAGTATGCCATGTACACGCTGACCAACACGATGCTCGGAACGATGCTTCTGCTGGCCGACGGCGGTATCTCTACGGGAGTTATGGCGCAGGGTGGCCGGGTCTGGCAGGACCGCGCCCGGCTGGGTTCCGTGCTGGCAACGGGTATGGAGCTGCGCCGGAAATTTGCGGTCGGTAGCCTGCTGCTCGCCCTGCCGGTGCTGATCTACCTGCTGCGGCACCACGAGGCCAGCTGGCTCACAGCCGTATTACTGGTACTGGCACTGGTGCCTGCCTTTTTCACCTCACTGTCGGGTGCGTTGCTGGAAATCGTTCCGAAACTGCGGCAGGAGATTATCCCCATGCAGCGCATTCAGGTCGGCACCTACCTGGGCCGGCTCGCCCTGTTGCTGGTCAGTATCTTTGTTTTTCCGTTTGCCGGTATAGCCGTGCTGGCCGCTGGTTTGCCCCAGATATGGGCCAATCAACGCTTGAAAGTACTTTCCGACCAGTTTGCCGACACCAGTCAGGCCCCGACCCGACGGTACGACGCGAGATTCTGAGTAAAGTGAAGCGGCTGTTGCCCGACGCCCTGTACTACTGCATCTGGTGTCAGTTTGCCGTCTGGCTCGTCTCCATTTACGGTTCTACGGCGGCCGTAGCGCAGCTGGGCGCACTGGGGCGACTGGCAATTACGCTGACCCTGCTGACGACGCTGTTTGCCACGCTGATTCTGCCACGCTTTGCCCGGCAACCCGACAACCGGCAGAATCTGTTTAAAATGTTTATTCGGCTGGAGGCCATGCTGCTGCTGGTTTCAGCCGGTGTTGTGGGACTGACGTTCCTGTTTGCCGATCCGATTCTGTGGGTGCTGGGCCGCGATTACAGCGGTCTAAACACCGAACTGGTACTGATGATGACGGGCAAGTGCCTGGGCTTCGTAGCCTCCTCGCTGTTTCTGCTCTGCACCAGCAAAGGTTGGGTGATCAACCCGGTCGTGTCTATCTCGATCAGCATATTGTCGGTTGCGGCTGGCGTATGGCTGCTCGACATCAGCACCCTGCGCGGCATTTTTATGCTCGACATCGTTACGACGGTTGTTCAACTGGTGATGCATACCACGTATGCGCTCTATTCGATCAACAAAGTCAAAGAAGCTCAGCCCGAACCGGAGTCGGCAAGTCTGGCCGCTTACTAATCCAACAGTTACCGAACATGGCTAGTCCGAAAAAGAACTTACTGATTATTGGCTCATCGCAGGGCGTCTACGGCGGTATCGAAGCGTACATGATTGCGCTGGCCGAAGCCGCATCGGCCTGGCCGGAATACGAAGTAAAACTTTGCTTCAAAATCGTGCAGGGCATGGAAACGGTTGATAATCTGATCAATTCGGCCCGCGCGGCCTGCCCCGACGTGCACTTTGTCCGCCGGGGTAGTCGGCAGTTGTTGTCGCTGATTCGCTGGGCCGACGTGCTGCACGTGCAGAATATGCCGCCCGATATCGTGTTTCCCGCCCGGCTGCTGGGCAAGAAAATATTCCTGACGGTTCATAACCGCCGACTCCCCGAGAGCAACCTGCACAACCTGATCTGGCGCTTTTCGATACAAACGGCCGATCAGCGCTGGTATAACTCCAACTTCGTCTGGAATACGTGGGAGCAAGACAACAAAGCCGCTAACAGCAGCTGCGTACCAACCGTCTGCCGTCTGCCAACAGGCTGGTGCCCCCCGGCCGACCGGAAAGGATTTTTGTTCGTTGGCCGCTGGATCGGCAACAAAGGCATCGAAGAGCTTTTGAAAGCCTACGCACAGAATCAGTTCAACCCCGACGAGTGGCCACTGACGATTCTGGGTGATGGGCCGCTGAAGCCAACCGTGCTGGGGCTTATCGATGAACTGAAGCTAACGGGCGTACGGATGCCGGGCTTCGTCAACGACAACCAGAAAGAGCAGTACATGGCTTCCTCGCGGTGGCTGCTGGCTCCCGCCCGCACGCAGGAAGACCTGGGGCTTACCCCATCGAAGCCCGCAGCGTGGGCGTACCGGCCATTGTCACCCGCGACGGGGGGCTACCCGAAGCCGGTGGACAGGAAGCCCTGATCGCCGAACCGGGCGACGTGGCCGATCTGGCCCGCTGCATGAAGCAGGCCACGCAGATGAGCGACGATGAGTACGCCCGGCGCGCCCTCACCGGCCAGAAAACGCTGAGCAGCTTTCTGAAACCAATGAGTTTCTACCGGAACGCATACGCGGGCAAGCAGCTCGCCTGAGTTCATTACGCCGATACGCTCAACCACACCAACTATGAAAAACTCTACCCGCACGTTAATCGTCATTGCCCCACTGCACCACCCAATGTCTGCGGTGTAAGCGACTACGCCTACCTGACAGCCCAACAGCTACGGGCTCATTACCAGTCGGCATGGCTGGGCGTTAGTCGGGTTCCGTTAAAATCATCGACCGAATTGCTGGACATTCCCGTCGGCAACTGGGCAGATCTACTGATAACCAACGGCACCGCCCCAACGGATTTACTGCTGCATTTTACCCCGGCCAGTTACGCCCGCACGGGCTTACCGATCCGGCTGGTACGGGCCGTCCGCCGTTTCCGAAAATCGAATCCGCTGAATCGGCTGTTTATTCTTGTTCACGAAGCCTGGAGCGACGAACTGGCCATCCGGCCCCACCACCTCGCCCGCAACCGGATGGCCCGATGGTCGGCGGGGCGCATGGGTCAGCTGGCCGATGGTGTAACGGTGATGACCATCGGTCAACAGACGCAGCTTACCCAGCTGCTTGGTGGTCGGCTCGTCGTTAAGATGGGTACGGTGGGCGCCAACGTTCTCCCCTCCGAACCCGAGCAGGGTTTCCTGAGCCAGCGCCAGCCGGGTGTATGGGCTACGTTTGGCATGGCCCACACACGGCTTTGGGCCATGCAGGCTCACAAGGAACTGCTGCAATCACTGTTCGAGCGGGGGCATCTCACAAGTCTGCTGGCCATCGGCCCCGTCGACAATACCTACGCCGATCAGGAAGCGGCCTTTGCCCAACAGGCATTTGGGCCCGGCAAACTGGTTCAGCTGGGCGCGCTCAGCCCTGGCGATGTCTCGAAGCACCTGCTCAGCGTGGAAGCCGCCGTCATCCGGCAGGATGCCGACAGCCTGCCCAAATCGGGGAGTTTTGCGTCGCTGGCGAGCCACGGCGTACCCGTTATCTGCGATGCACCCGACGGACTTGTTCAGCCACCACACGGCGGCTTCTTCCTCCCTCGCGAAGTGATGGCTGATCCGGCACTGCTCCTGAACGACGAGGGCGTTGTTCGCCGACGGCTGCTGCACGACTGGTTCTGGTCGACCCGCAGCTGGCAGACCATCGGCCGCGACATGCACACGTGGATGGCCGGCGCAGACAACCAGCAATCGGCTGCCAACCAGCTTGTTGCCCAATTATACTAATAACGAATCAGAAACTATGTTCACGGTCTCGATAGTTATTCCAACCTACAATCGCCCGGCGCTGCTGGCAGAAGCCATTCGCTCCTGCTTGGATCAGACTTATCCGCCCAGCGAACTGATTGTTGGCGACGACTCGCCCGGCGACGAAAGCCGCCAGGTGGTAGAAGCCATGCAGGTAACTACGTCTATACCCATCCGGCATATTCACAATAAACCGTCGTTGCGGCAGGTAGCCAACGTCAACCGCCTGTTCGACGCAGCTACGGGCGACAAAACAATGCTGCTGCACGACGATGATCTGCTGCTACCGGAAGCCCTCGAAACGCTCGTCAATGTATTTCGGAAGCACGATAAGGTAGCGGTTGCGTTTGGTAAGCAGTACCTGATCGACCAGACGGGCCAAATTGATTACGCATCGTCGGAGATCTTCAACCGCGATTTTTACCGGATTCCGCCGTATGAGGGTGTCAACATGACTCCGTTTGAAGCGGGCATCAGTCAGCAATTTCCCAACAACGGTTACCTGATCGACACGGCAATCATCCGGCAGATTCAGTACACCAACGAGTCGGGTGACGCCTGCGACTTTGATTTCGGCTACCGGATCGGTGCAGCTGGTCACCGGACTTATTTCGTGGACAGCTACCTGGGCAAATACCGGCTGCACAACCAGTCGATTTCCCACAGCAGGGCCAGTAACCCCGCTTACCACGCGTATAAGCTGCTGGTCGAAGCCGCGCCCGAAACGCAGCTGGGGAAGTCGATCCGGGCGATCCGTCTGCGCGAACGCGCACCCATCGCCATCACGGAAGCGTTGCTGATGGGAGACCGTCGGCAAGCTATGTCGATCCTGTTCGGCCCCTGGTACCGGAGCCGACTCCTGACGCCACGGGGTATCAAGCGGGTGCTGCACACGGTGTTCAACATTCGATTCGACCGACCGCAATCGACACCGGCTACCCATTGATTTTCCGTATCTGACTTAGTACGTATATGACCATCGTTCTGACGCATCCTACCGGCAACGCCAACGTCCGGGCCGTACTGGCCGCTCTGCTCGACAGCAACACGCTGCGTGAGTTCAGCACCACGCTGTCCGCCAATCCCGACGCGGCCTGGCTGAAGCTGCTGCCCGGTAGCGTACGCAACGAATGGCTGCGCCGGACGTTTGCCGTTCCGGCCGCGCAGGTACATACGCACCCGATGCGGGAGATGGCCCGGCTGGCACTACCAAAGCTGGGCTTCGGGAAGTCAGTCCACCACGAAACGGGCTGGGCCAGCATCGACGCCGTTTATCAGGATTTCGACAAAACTAACGCCCAGCGGCTCGCCCGGCTGGGTAGTCATTCGGCCGTCAACGCCGTTTACGCCTACGAAGATGGTGCGCTGGCCACGTTTCGGCAGGCGCGGCAGATGGGGCTGAAGTGCATCTACGACCTGCCTATCGCCTACTGGGAAACGGGGCGTCGACTCATGCTCGAAGAAGCCGACCGGCTGCCCGCCTGGGCCGCTACGCTGGGCGGTGGCATTCAGGATTCTGCCGCGAAGCTGGAGCGCAAAACGGAAGAGCTGGAACTGGCCGACGTCGTTGTAGGGCCTGGTTCGTTCGTCATGGATTCAATTCCGGCCTGGGCCGCCAACAAACCGACCATCGTTTCGCCGTTTGGTTCGCCCGTAACGACATCAGCCAACGGCCCGTCGGCCGCTGAGAAATCAGACACGCGCCGACCCCTGCGGGTGCTGTTCGCCGGGTCGATGGGACAGCGCAAAGGGCTGGGCGATCTGTTCGCTGCGATCAAGCTCCTCAACCGGCCCGCCGACCTCGAACTCGTCGTGCTGGGGCATCCGCTGGTACCGATGGAGTTTTACCGGGCCGAACTACCGACGTTTACCTATGAGTCCAGCCGCCCCACGATCAGGTACTGGCGCTGATGCGGACGTGCGACGTGTTCTGCCTGCCGTCGATCGTGGAAGGACGGGCGCTGGTGATGCAGGAAGCCATGAGTCAGGGATTACCGCTGATTATCACGGCCAACACGGGCGGGGCCGATCTGGTGAAGGAAGGCGAGACCGGCTTTCTGGTACCCATCCGTTCCCCACAGGCTATCGCCGAGAAACTCGCCTGGTTTCTCGACAACCGATCGGCCATTCCGGCGATGGGCCAGCAGGCACAGGCGCACGCAGCCACCTACACCTGGAAACGCTACGGCACCACCATCGTTGATGCCCTGCATTCGCTGATTGCCTGATTTTTAGACTGTTTTTACCATGTACACAACCACGTTAGCTACCCAGTCCGCAATACCGCAGCCAGCCTACCGGGCTCCGGGTTTGCCCGTCGTCGAGCTGACCGACACGCGTCGGTGGCTACGCCGGGGTATCTGGCTGTACTTCTGGTTGTTGATTCTGGAGGGGGCCCTGCGTAAGTGGGTGCTGCCGGGGCTGGCAACGCCCCTGCTCATCGTGCGCGACCCGGTGGCCATCTTCCTGATCTTCGAAGCCTGGCGACGTGGTTTTCTGCCCATCAACAAATACCTATTGGGGGTGGTGCTGATCGGTATAATCGGCATCTACACGGCCGTTTTTCTAGGGCATGGCAATCTCGCCGTGGCCTTGTACGGTGCCCGGATTCTGCTGTTTCACTTTCCCCTCATGTTTATCATCGGGGCGGTGTTCAACCGCGACGACGTCGTCAAGCTGGGCAAAACCATTGTCTGGATCACCATTCCGATGGCCATACTCATTGCCATTCAGTTCTACAGCCCACAGTCGGCCTGGGTCAACCGGGGCGTTGGGGGTGATACGGCGGGGGCTGGCTTCGACGGGGCAATGGGTTATTTCCGCCCACCCGGCACGTTTTCGTTCACCAACGGTCTGCACCTGTACTTCGGGCTGGCGGGCATCTTCATCTTTTATTTCTGGCTGAAAGCCGAAGGCATCAACCGACTGGCGCTGCTGGCAGCAACCGCCGGGATGGCGGCAGCGGTGCCTTTTTCCATCAGCCGAAGCCTGCTGCTGTTCGTTGCCATCGACTTTGGCTTTGCCGCCATCGCCATTCTGCGCAACCCGCAGTACGGCAAGCAGATGATCCTGCTGGTCGTCGGTGCGCTGGTCGTCGTCGCCGTACTCAGTCAGTTACCCGTATTGCAAACCCCCATCGAAGCCTTCGTTTCGCGCTTTACCAGCGCCAGCGACGTCGAAGGGGGCGTTTCCGGGTCGCTGGGCGGGCGGTGGCTGGGTGGTATGTTCGAGGCCGTATTAGCCTCGTTCGATCAGCCGTTCTGGGGCTACGGGCAGGGCATGGGCACCAACGCGGGCAGCGTCCTGATCCGGGGCGGGTCGAGCCGCGACTTTCTGATTGCCGAAGGTGAATGGGGCCGAGTTATCGGTGAGCTGGGACCGCTGATGGGTCTGCTGCTGATTCTGATGCGCGTCGGCCTGAGCCTCGACTTCTGCTGGCAGGGCTACCGGCGACTGGCACAGGGCGATTTCCTGCCGTGGATGCAGCTCGGCTACGTATTGATGATGGTGCCCCAGGCGCAGTGGGCCCAACCAGCAGCACTGGGCTTCAGCACCATTATCGGCGGCACGTTTCTGGCGTCGCTCCGTCAACCCAAAACCAACTGATCTATGCGTATCATCTTGATTGGCAACTACCCACCCGACCAGCAGGAAAGCATGGAACGCTTTGCGCAGATGCTGCGGGCGGGCTTCCAGCAGGTCGATCTCGCAACGACCATCTGGCGGCCGGGGGTACTGTTTGGCAAACCGTTCCGCCATACCAAAACGGGTATGGGCAAATGGCTCGGCTACATCGACAAATGGGTGCTGTTTCCGCTGCAACTGCGCTGGCGGGTTAGTCAGCTGACGCGGTCGGGCGAAGCGGTCCGGTTTCACGTCTGCGACCACTCCAACGCGCCGTACCTGGCCCACCTCCCCGCCGATCGTACGGGCGTCACCTGCCACGACGTGCTGGCCATTCGCGGAGCCATGGGCTATGCCGATGCTCATTGCCCTGCGTCGGGCTTTGGCAAGATTCTGCAACGCTGGATTCTGCACTACCTCAGCCGCGCCCGTAACGTCGCCTGCGTCTCGGACCTGACCCGTCGGCAACTCGAAGAACTGGCTGGCACAACGGCGGCTCAGCGGCCGGGCTGGCAGGTTATCCATAACACGTTCAACGGTGACTTCTGGCCGATGGACACGCTGGCTGCCCGGCAGCACCTGCGCGAACAGGGTATTGCGTTGCCCGGTCCGTTTATGCTGCACGTTGGCTCAGACATGCCGCGCAAAAACCGGGCTATGCTGCTGAAGATGGTGGCGCAGGCGGGTACGCGGTGGAACGGAGCTATCTGTTTTGCTGGAGCCGCCATCGACGATTCGCTACGCTCGCTGGCCAACGAACTGGGTCTCACCGACCGGGTAGTATCCGTCGCTGGCCCCGACCACAAGACCCTCGTTGCCCTGTACAGTGCCTGCGACACGTTTGTTTTTCCGTCGTTTTCGGAAGGGTTCGGCTGGCCGCTCATCGAAGCACAGGCCTGCGGAGCCCCGGTTATCGCCAGTGATGTCGAACCGATGCCCGAAGTAAGTGGCGGAACGGCCTTGCACGCCGATCCGACCGATCCGGCGGCTTTCGCACAGGCCCTGCTGACCCTGCAACAGGGTGACAACCGCGCCGACTACCGCCAGCGCGGACTAACCAATGCCGCCCGCTTTGCGCCGGAAGCTATCATGCATGCCTATCTCCGGCTGCACAACCTGACGCCCGTTTCTGTTGCCTGATGCTTAAAAAACTAATCACCTGCCTGTTGCCCTGGTCGCTGCGCCGGCGCGCGCTGAATCGCTGGTTCGGCTACCGCATCGCGCCGACGGCCCGTATCGGCATGGCCTGGATTTTCCCCGATATGCTCGTCATGGATGAGCACAGCTACATCGATCACCTGACGGTGGCTATCAACCTGAGTCGGGTGGAGTTGGGGGCGCACGCTACCATCGGACGGGGCAACTGGATCACGGGTTTCCCGATCAACACCAACTCGGCCCACTTCAGGCATCAGACCAACCGGCAACCCTCGCTTTCGCTGGGCGAGTCGGCTGCGATCACCAAAAATCACCACATCGACTGCACCGATCAGATTCGGATCGGCCGGTTTTCTACCATCGCCGGGTACCAGACCCAACTGCTGACCCATTCGATCGACGTATTTGAAAACCGGCAGAACAGCGCGCCCATTCACATCGGCGACTACACGTTTGTCGGCACCAACTCGGTCGTGCTGGGTGGGGCTACCCTTCCCGACCGGTCTGTGCTGGGAGCCAAGTCGCTGCTGAATAAAGAATACCACGAGGAATGGATGCTTTACGCGGGCGTACCGGCCAAACCGGTGCAGGGCATCCCGTCGAGCGCCCGTTATTTCACCCGCGCCGAGGGTTTTGTCGTATAAAACAACTAGCCGTATGAACATCCTTCACGTCGTTGCCAATATGGACCCGCAGTCGGGTGGCGTATGTCAGGCCATTCGGACCATCGTCGACGGACTGGCCCGGCGGGGGATTCAGAACGAAGTAGCCACGATCGACGCGCCCGACGCGCCGTATCTGGCGCAGTACACGTTTCCGGTCCACGCCCTGGGCCCGGCCGCCAACGGCTGGCACTACAGCGCCCGGCTACTGCCCTGGCTACTCGACAACCTGACCCGGTTCGACACCGTCATTGTACACGGCCTGTGGCTATACCCCAGCCATGCCGTCCGCAAGGCCATGACGCAGCTACGGCAGACGCCATCGGCACAGCTGCCCCGTTTTCTGGTGATGCCCCACGGCATGCTCGACCCGTGGTTCCAGAAAGCCAGCGGTCGACGGATTAAAGCCCTCCGGAACTGGGCGTACTGGAAACTGATCGAAAACAACGTCATCAACGAAGCCGACGGCCTGCTCTTTACCTGCGAGACCGAGCTACTGCTGGCACGGGAGCCGTTCCGCCCCTACCACCCCGCCCGCGAACTGAACGTTGGGCACGGCATCGCCGACGTCCCGGCGTTCGACCCCGCCATGCCGATCGCCTTCCGGGAGCGTTGTCCGGAACTGGCAAACGAGCCGTATCTGCTGTTTCTGAGCCGTATCGACCCTAAAAAAGGCGTCGACCTGCTGGTGAATGCTTATGCTGCCCTCGTGCAGCAACAGGCGTCGCTGCCCAAACTGGTTATTGCCGGGCCGGGCCTTGATTCGGCCTACGGCGATCAGATTCGGCAACAGGTAGCGCAGTCGCCCGCGCTGGCAGGCAGAGTATTGTTTCCGGGGATGCTGACCGGCGATGCTAAATGGGGCGCGTTTTACGGCTGTCAGGCGTTTGTGCTGCCGAGCCATCAGGAAAATTTCGGCATTGCCGTGGTCGAAGCACTCGCCTGCGGAAGCCCGGTGCTGATCTCGAATCAGGTTAATATCTGGCGCGAAATCGACGCGACGGGTGGTGGGCTGGTTGGCCCCGACACGCAGGCCGGTACGCAGCAGTTGCTCGCTGACTGGCTACGGCTGTCGCCCGGCGATCAGCAGCTAATGCGTCAGCGCGCCCGCCAGACCTTTCAGCAGCATTTTTTCATCGACCCGGCCACCGACCGGCTTATCGATGCGCTTGTACTCAACGATCACAAAAGCACTGTTTCGCATGGTTAATCAGGACACATTCACGGGGCCGTCTTTCTCGCTGAAGAATCGCCTGGGCCGATTGGTCTGGGGCGTCGTCGCGGCCCTTTTCTTTCGGCTCTCACCCCGCCCCTTTCACGCGTGGCGTTCGTTTCTGCTGCGCAGCTTCGGGGCAAAGGTGGGCCGGGGTGTGCACGTGTATCCGGGGGTAAAAATCTGGGCACCGTGGAACCTCGATCTGGGCGATGAATGTGGCGTTGCCGACGGGGCTATCCTGTATTCGCTGGCCCGCATCAGCCTGGGCTATCGGACAGTGATTTCGCAGGGAACGCACCTCTGCGCCGGTACGCACGACTACACCCGCCCCGGCTCACCGCTCGTTGCCTACCCGATTCAGGTCGGCGACCTGGCCTGGGTGGCGGCTGAAGCCTTCGTGCATCCGGGCGTAACGATCGGTGAAGGCTGCGTCGTTGGGGCCCGCTCGGTCGTCACGCGCGACATGCCCGCCTGGACGGTCTGCGCCGGGCATCCCTGTAAACCGCTGAAAGAACGGCTTATGGTTGAAGCTTCACCCGTACTCGCTCATTAATAGACAGATATACTACTATCTACATCATTATAATAGCCTTTATATGAATATTACTCATTATTTCAGAAAGCCTATTAACTCGTTTCACTTCAGCATCGAACGTTTGTTCAACGACATCGAACACTCGATAGCCGATGAAACCAACTTCCACTTCGACCGGAAAACGGTACCGCACCACTGCGCGTCGGAGGGGGCTATCAGCAAGAATATTCGCTGGGCGTCGAAGCAAACGGATGAAATCAATCACATCACGGGCGACATCCACTATCTGGCGCTCGGGCTGCCCGGAAAGAATACGATCCTGACGATTCACGACATCAACTTCATAAAGCGTCGGCACCCCGGTTACCTGCTTAAATACTATTCACTGTGGCTCCTGCTCCCGATTCTCCGGGTGAAAGCTGTTACGGTCGTTTCCGAGGAAACCCGGAAAGACGTTGTCAAGCGGGTACCGTTTCTGGCTAAAAAAATCCGGGTCATTCCGAACTTCTATGATCCGCGCTACCAGCCTTACCCCAAACCGTTCAACAAGCAGAAACCGGTGTTACTCCAGATCGGTACCCGCTCTAACAAGAACATCGAAAACCTGATCGAAGCCATTGCGCCCCTCAACTGCAAGCTGGTCATCGTGGGTAAACAGGAAGCTCATCTGCGTGCGCTGCTGACCGAAAAAGGAATCGACTACACCTGGAAAGAGGGCCTCTCCGACGAGGAAGTGCTGGACGAATACCGGCAGTGCGACATTACCTGCTTTGTATCGACGGTTGAGGGGTTTGGTATGCCTATCCTGGAGTCGCAGGCCGTCGGGCGCGCGGTGGTTACCAGCACGACGTCGTCAATGCCCGAGGTAGCGGGTGACGCTGCGGTACTGGTGAATCCATACGACCCGGCCTCCATCCGACAGGGTATCGAATCCATCATCATCAACGACGAATTGCGCGAACAGCTGATCACCAATGGGTTTGCCAACATTAAGCGGTATGAACTGAGCCACATCTCAGCTATGTACAAGGCGCTGTATGAGGAGGTTTACCAGACGGCTAACCGCGCCTGATGACTCAACAACCATCGTTTGTTTTCTACTTATCTGACGAACACGGGTATGATTTCAGTACTGATTCTAACTAAAAACGAAGAAAAAGACCTGCCCGGCTGCCTGAAATCGGTGGCTTGGTGCGATGATATACACGTGTTCGACTCACTGAGCGACGATCAGACCGTTGCCATTGCGGAAGCCGCCGGAGCGCACGTCACCCAGCGCCGGTTCGACAACTGGTCGGCGCACCAGAACTGGGGCCTTGCCAACATCGCTTTCAAGCACCCCTGGGTGTTGTACATCGACGCCGACGAACGCGTGTCCGACAGCCTGTATGAGTCGCTGAAACAGTTTGATCCGAGTCAGTCCGACGCCGTGGCCTACGAGATTCAACGGCGCGACTTCGCCTGGGACGGTACCTGGCTGAAACACGCCCAGATTTCGCCCTACTACCTGCGCCTGTTTCGCCCCGAACGTATGCGGTACGAACGACTGGTAAACCCCGTATCGATACCCGACGGCCCCACCACCCGGCTAACCGGCTTTCTGGATCACTATCCGTTCAGCAAAGGGTTTCGCGCGTGGTGGCAGCGGCACCTCGGCTATGCCGACATGGAAGCGGCTACGCACATGACTAACATGGCGGGTGCAACGACGTTCTCGCTACGCAAAGCGTTGTTCGGCGCCGATTTTACGGAGAAACGCTTTCACCAGAAGGGCCTGTTCTACCAGATGCCCGGTCGGCCGTTTATCAAGTGGCTGTACATGGTCGTCGGACGGCGGGCATTTCTGGACGGTGGAGCGGGGGTTACCTACGCTACGATGCAGGCCATCTACGAATACTTCATCGTGCTGCGTACCCGTGAATTGCAGAAGCAGACAACAACAGCCCCGACGGCTGCCCAGAAAAACCGCTCGCTCGACGTAGTGGGGGCAAACAACTAACCAGTGACTATGCCCAGGTTTTTCCTGTACGGACTGATAGCAGCAGGCATTAGCCTCGTCTTTTTCTTCAGCTGGATACCGCAACCCCGGCTGGAACTGACGGCCCTGCTGCCCGACTGGCTGAGCCGGTGGGCCGATCAGGACGAGAACATGAACCTGCGGACGGCCATCCCCCTGCTGTTTCTGGGGCTGGTTACGGGCATCTGGCTGGTCGTTACCCGGCAGCCGCTACGAAGCTGGGGCATTGCCTGGCTGGGGCTGGTCGGGGTCGTGGGGCTGGCCGAAGCGGGTCAGCTGCTTCAGCCGCTGCGCCACTTCGACTGGGGCGATATTGGCTGGGGAGCAGCCGGGAGCGCGGCCGGTCTGCTGGTAGAGGGGAGTTTTGGGCGGCTACTGGTCACACACCGGTAGCCTACGGAAACAGCCCCGATTGAACGAAACGTATTAACTGGTCATCAGGACGACTACCATTATTTATGGAAAACAAACGTATCTTAATCTACAGTCAGGCATTTGCCCCCGATCACAGCGGCATTCCCATCTACGCATCGGACTTTGCGTTCTATTGTGCCGAAAAAGGCCACGATGTCGACGTAATCACCGGATTTCCGTTTTACCCGCAGTGGAAAAAACGCCCGGAAGATAAAGGCAAACTGTTCGCGACCGACGTCATCAACAACGTCACGATTCACCGGGGCTATCTCTACGTGCCGAGCAATCCATCGACGTTCGGCCGGATTCTGCACGAGCTGTCGCTGGCGTTTTTTGCGCTGATCAACTCCTGCCGGGTCAAGCGCCCCGACGTCATCGTTGTCTTCACGACGCCCGTTATCATTGGCGTACTGGCAGCTTTCATGAACTTGTTCTGGCGTCGGAAGCTGGTTATCAACGTGCAGGACTTTCAGGTTGAAGCGGCTCATTCACTGGGTATGATGAGTGATTCTCCGGTGCTGAAAGCTACCGAAGCGCTGGAAGTCTGGAGCTATAATCAGGCCGATTACGTGTCCAGTATCTCCGACAGTATGCTCGATCTGCTACGCCACCGGAAGCAGTTACCAGCGGAAAAAGTGCTTTCGTGGCCCAACTGGAACCACAGCGACGACAGCACTACCGAACGGCCACCAGCGGGTCTGTTCCGTAAAAAGTACGGCTTCTCACCCGACACGAAACTGATCGGCTACGCGGGTAACATCGGTAAAAAACAGGGCCTCGACGTGATGCTCGATGCCGCCCTGGCTTTTGCCGGCACGCCCAACCTGCATTTTCTCATCATCGGCGAAGGGGCTGATCTGGAGCGACTCAAAGAGTACGCAGCAGCCAAGTCTATCCCAAACGTGACGTTCATGCCGTTTCTAAACCCGGCCGAGTACCTGACGTTTCTGGCCGATGTCGATGCGGTATTCATTGCGCAGGTTAAGGTTGCGTTCGACATCTACTTCCCGTCCAAGCTGCTGGGTATCATGGCGATGGAGCAACTGCTTATCATCAACGCCGATGCCGACTCTGAGCTGTACAAGACAACCAAAAAACACGATCTGGCGCTGGTGAGCGACTACGGCGATATGGATACCCTGCGCCGGCAGATTGGGCTCGTATTGGCTGATGATCCGATCGTAGACCGGCACAAGACGGCGGCTGGTCAGTTTGTGCGTCAGTTCCGGCGCGATGTCGTGCTGTCGCGCATCCTGTCAACCCTCACCGAAACACCCGTAGCTCTACCATCGCTGAAAGAAGCAACCCTGTAATGACTGTGTACGACGTTCCTGCTGCCCGATTCAACACCCTTCGCCTTTCCCGGTGGATTGGCGGTTGCACACGCCTGCTGATTCTCCTCTTCAGCAGTGGTGTGCAGCCGGTTATTGG
Organism: Spirosoma rhododendri; assembly: GCF_012849055.1. NCBI lineage: Bacteria > Pseudomonadati > Bacteroidota > Cytophagia > Cytophagales > Cytophagaceae > Spirosoma > Spirosoma rhododendri. The sequence continues at coordinate 4,376,249 of NZ_CP051677.1, forward strand.
GCAGCAGGCTCGTCCTATCTCGTTTTCCTATAGCCTGAGCGACTCAGCCACCACTTCGGCCGGGCTGTTTGGCGCTGACTCCACGCTGATAGCTACTCTGTGGTCGGCCCGGCTAACACCCCCGGTACCTTCTCGGCCGCCCTCGCCCCCACCGACCAGACCGGACGCGCCCTGCCCCCCGGCAGCTACCACGTCCGCGTCCTGAGTAGCCGCGTGCGCTACCAGTGGCAGGGCGTGCTGGCCAACTCCTCCACCGCGGCCCGCGTCGCCCCCGCCCGCCAGCACCGCGCCTTCCAGCCCATCCAGGCCATGGCCTTCGCCCCCAACGGCCAGTACGCCTTTGCCGCCCTGGGCTACGCTGAGGGTAACCCCGCCCAGATCAAACTCGACCCCCGCCAGCCCCAGGCCCGCACCGAGCTCTTCGCCAAAGGCACCACCGACCAGGCCTCCCGGCTGGTGGCCACCGACGGGCAGAGCGTCTACTGGGGAGGCTACGAGGGGGTCTCCAACGGGGGGCGCTGGTTTGTCTTTGCCACCAACGCCAGCACCGATGCCGAGGTGAGCTTTGCCAGCGGTCGCTCGCTGCCCATGACCCACGGGCGGACCTACGCGTCGTGCATCGACGTCATCGAGTCGACTGATGGGCGGATGGGGGGCTGGCCGTGCAGGCAAAGGGGCGCTACCTGTTTGTGAGCCACCCGGCCCGGCATGAGCTGCGGGTGTTCGACAAGAGCAGCGGCTCGCTGGTGGCCACCGAGTTTCTCAACGACGGGGGGCGCTGGCCGTCGACGGCCAGGACCGGCTGTGGGTAGTGAACGGGACGACGGTGGTGCGCTACTCGGTGAGCAGTCAGGGTCGGCTGAGCGGGGTGGAGCAGCCGCTGGGTGGGCTGGTAGCCCCCGTGTCGGTGGCGGTGAGTCCGGTCGACGGGACGGTGGCGGTGCTGGAGGGGGGCACTCGTCAGCAGCTGCGTGGCTACCGGGGTAGCGACGGGGCTAGCCAGTGGGTGCGGGGGGTGGCGGGCGGCTACCTGACCGACCCGGTGGTGAGCGATGAGAAGTTTTACGTCACCGACGGGCTGGGGGTTAGTGACGGGGTGTTTGTGAGTTACGGGGCTGACGGCAGCGTGTGGGTTGGCGACGGGGGCAACTACCGGGTGCAGCACTACGGGGCGGGCAGCGGCAGCGGTGGTCCGGGCGGTCTGGTGGACCGGATTCAGTACCAGCCCCACAGCTACAGCAGCCAGGTGGTGGGCGGCAGTGGGGCCCGCCGGGTGCTGGGGGAGTACCTGGAGTACGGGATCGACTACAGCAGGAGTGCAGTAGACGGTTGGCAGCTCGTGCGCAACTGGCGGGGGAGCATCCCGGCGGCTTACTTCAACGAGCGGTCACTGAACTACCTCTTCATCACCGATGTCTTTAAAGCCGTAACGACCCTGAGCAACGGCCGGACGTACGCCCTGCTCAAACAGCCGTCGACCAACCGCTGGGCCGTTGTCGAATTACCTTCCTCGGGGCCGGTTCGGTTTACGGGCCTGTTCCTGCCCGACATGCCCTACTACATAGCCCCCGACGGCTCGCTAAATCAGACAATTAGCTTTCCATCCGGGGTCGGCGGCACGATACGCTGGCAAAAACGCCCGCTGACGGGCTTCGACAGTCAGCACAACCCGATCTGGGGCGACGCGGTCACGACAGCCCGCATCCCGACTATTTCGCCCCTAGACCCGGTCGATTTCACAGGCTTTGGCGGCATGCGCCCCGGCCTGTCGACCACCAATGGTACCATTGTTTCGTTTAACAAAGGAAAACTCAGCAGCGACGGGTCCAACGGGTACGGCTTTCACCTGGGCGGTATCCGGCCCGGCGCAAGTCAGTGGACCTGGCGCACAGCCCCCGCCACATCGAAAGAGTACACCGGCGACTACCCGACCGACGGGGCGTACGACATCGGCAACAACGTCGAATACGGCGGTGGTGATGTCACGGTCAGCGGTCGGCATATTTTCTGGAATTACCACGGCGAATTCTGGAAAAACAGCCAGACTAACAAATGGCACCACGTGTACGAAGATGGACTCGTCGTCGGCAACTTCGGGATAACGGGTCCGGAAGCGGCACAACTGGCCCCCGACCGATCACCCGTGCCGGGGATGGCGGGCAACGTCTTTTACGGTACGGCAGCTGCCGGCCCCGACGGTGCGATTTACATTTACCACGCCGAAGAAGCGGGGCATGGCGGTATTCACCGCTGGCGCGTCGACGGGCTGGAAACCATTCGCGAGCAGTTTATTCCCGTCACGGTATCCGAATCCAGTCAGCAGGGGCTATCCAGTACCTACATGACCGGCGCCGACCTGAACAACGCCAACGCCTACTACACCCGCATCGATACGGTGCCGGTGCTGCCCGCTGCGTCGACCGGTGTGCAGGCCCGCGCGCAGCAGGGCGTGTCGTCCGTACGCTGGCAGGGTTTTGTGGTGCCACCAGGAGCGGGTCCGTATACCTTTTACGTGACGGCCGACAAGGGCGTCCGGCTGTGGGTCGACAACACCCTGCTCATCGACCAGCCGGGAGCCAGCCAGTCGACTACGCATCAACAGCTGATAACGCTGGACGCCGGAACGCGCTACCCGATCCGGCTGGAAAGCTTCGGCGGCACTCAGCTTACCCTGAGCTGGTCGGCCCCGAATCTGGCCCGGCAACCCATCAGCAGCAAGTACCTGATACCCGCCGTCGATCCGAACACGCTTCCCGGCCTGAATCTGCTGGACGGCCTGTCTGCGGGTACGTCGCTGGTCAACGGGCTGTACGGCTGGCAGCGAAGCCCGGCACAGGAAGACCTGACCGACTACAATAACAAGTACTGGTCATTACGAACGAATGTCAAGACTTACGACCGGTTCCAGGCGACGGATCTGAATATCCGGTTTCGGCAGGCGAAGGCCGTTCATACCGTTACCCGCAGCCTGGGCGATTCAACGAAAGCGAACGAGGGCTGGCGACTGACGGGGGTTATCAACCAGGAAGATTCGTTCTTTAACATCGACGAAGGGCGCAACAAAGCCGGTGGCGTCTACTTCGATGTACTTGACGACGCAGGCCGGTTGCTGGTTCGGTTCAACAATCAGGTTACCCTTAAAGGATCGCCCACGGGCCGGCTATTCATCAACAACAAGCTAATTGCGCAGGGCGATTATAACTACGCGCTGACGCCGGTCGTTCACCGCAATCAGCCCATCGACATCAGCGTCAGCAACGGGCAGGTAACGATCAAATACGGCCCCTACCCGCCCGTTACGGCTCCGCTGGCCGACGAGGGCGGCAACTGGCGAAAGCCCCGGCAGATCCGGCTGTACTTCTGGGGTGATGGGTACAATGTCAATCGGGTAATGAACCTGCAAAATCTGCGTTTCTTCGCAGACTTGGGGACAACGCAGATCAACCTCCTGGCCGACGATGAGCGCGATCAGCTGGCGGCCACCCTGTCGGCCGGGGCGGCTACTATCCTGGTCAGCACCGACGGAGGCCCTTTCGTGCCCTACACGACCCCGATTCAGGTTGGCGACGTTGAACGGCCGGCGGGTTACTGGCGGTTTCAGCTGGCAACCACTTCAGCGGCAGCCGGTCAGATTGTCTACAGCCCGGCGTTTACGACCCGCCCGGAAAACCCGCACCTGACACTTTCGCCAAATCCAACCAGTGAGTGGCTGACAATCGGGCATCCGTCCGTGGTCGGCGACTGCACAATCCGGTTGTACGCGGCTGACGGGAGACTTGTGCAGCAGTGGACACCGACAACGGGTACCGCAACAACGACGGCCGACGTGCATAATCTGCCACCGGGCGTTTACGTCGTACGATTCGAGCAGAATGAACAACGGCTGAGCGCACGGTTAGTAGTGAACAGCATATGACCATTACTTAATGAAGAAGCCACCAGACCGCCCAGACGAACAGACAGAAGCCAACCACAAGTATGATGGTCCAGGGACCGGGAATGAACTGGTAGAATTTTGATCTATTCACAACGACTTTAAAAGTAACAAAAAACACACCGGACAGACGTTACAGCCCTGTTTTTCTAATTGTTGTTGGATAGACTACGATGGAACGTACGAAGACCAATTGATTGGCACCCGGAATCGACTGTCAATTACCAGCTTGTAATACTAGTTTGCTCAATCCGATTTTACAAATACGTGCTGACAAACCCGAACTCGTCATTATAAAACGGTACCCCTACCCTAGTCATAACTGATGCCCCAGCACGGCAGCGAATTCATTAACAACCAATCCAGTTTATTCACTAATCAGACGATACACATGAATATTGCATTAGTTACCGGCTCAGGTGGCCTCATTGGCAGCGAAGCCGTTTCGTTCTTCGCCGATAAGTTCGACCTCATCATCGGCATCGACAACAACATGCGCCAGTACTTCTTCGGACCTGAAGCTTCTACCCAGTGGAATCAGGACCGGCTGGCCAGTGACTTCGCTACCTACGAACACCACACCGCCGACATCCGCGAGGTAAGCCAGCTGGAACCCATCTTCCAGAAGTACGGCACCGACATCAAGCTCGTGCTCCACACGGCCGCTCAGCCCTCCCACGACTGGGCCGCCCGTGAGCCCTTCACCGACTTCGGGGTCAACGCCGTTGGTACGCTCAACATGCTGGAGATGACCCGCCTGCACGCGCCCCAGGCCGTTTTCGTCTTTACCTCGACCAACAAAGTCTACGGCGACAACCCCAACTTCCTGCCCCTGATCGAGACCGAGACGCGCTGGGAAATCGACACCAACCACCCCTACTACAAAAACGGCATCGACGAGTACATGAGTCTAGACCACACCAAGCACTCGGTCTTCGGAGCCAGTAAAGTGGCGGCTGACATCATGGTGCAGGAGTACGGCCGCTATTTCGGCATGAACACGGGCGTCTTCCGGGGCGGCTGTCTGACGGGCCCCAACCATTCGGGGGCGCAGCTGCACGGCTTCCTGAGCTATCTGATGAAGTGCGCCATTACCGGCACCCAGTACACCATCTTCGGCTACAAGGGCAAGCAGGTGCGCGACAACATTCACAGCTGGGATCTGGTGAACATGTTCTGGCATTTCTACCAGAACCCGCGTCCGGGCGAAGTCTACAATGCGGGTGGTGGCCGGTACGCCAACTGCTCGATGCTGGAAGCGATGGCGCTGTGCGAAGAGATTTCGGGCAATAAGATGAACTACCAGTATTCGGAGACCAACCGCAGTGGCGACCATATCTGGTACATTTCGGATCTGAGCCGCTTCAAGGAGCACTACCCGACCTGGGACTGGACCTACGATCTGCGCAGCACGATGACCCAGATCCACGACAGCATGATCGAGCGGCTGGCCGTAACGCAGTAAGCAAACTAGCAGAACCAACGAATTCAGCCACTTACCGGCTGGATTCGTTGGTTTAACCCCTACCGAACCCGGAAATCAGCAAGTGCCGACACATCGCTAGCCGGGCCACTCCCGGAAGCAGCACTGACAACCTGGTACTGACAAACATTGACCGGTAACACCCAGTGGCCTGCCTGCGTCACCTTCAGCTTAAAGGTGGTACTGACCTGCTGCCCGGCGGGTAGATTATCGACTGTTGTGGTGATGCTACGCCCGGCTGACTGCCAGCCAGCGCCGTCCACAAACAGCAGACCGGTCGGCAACTGATGGCACAACTTAACCGATCGAACCGCGTTTACGCCCGTATTTCGAACCATTACCTGACATACTACCTGATCGTTGAGGGCCGGGGTTCGGTTTAAGAGCGTAACATCGAGCGCCAGCAGCACAGCCAGCGAATCACGCGTATAGGGCGTGGGCACAACCACAGGTAACGGTACCTGCCGGGGTTAGCCGACGCGTAAACAGCCGTGCCTATGTCGACCGTTCGAACATCGACCTCAGCGGCATCGTCCTGACCATCGCCCGTACCGGAATCGGGCACGCTATCCGGATCGGGGCCGCTGCCGGTAATCTGAGCGGCAACCCGATACTCGCCCAGCGCCCGCGCACTGGCCCGGAACGTCAGGACCGTATCGGCCTGCGGGCGCAATACGGGGATGCTGCCAGTCACCAGCGAGTCGCCGGCACCAGCCGCCCCTCCCATCAGTATCAGATTAGCCGGCAATCGGCAGGCCCATTGAATTGGGGTGGAACTGACGGTCGAATCGGTGTTGCGCAGGCGAAGGGAGAAGGTAACCGGCTCGCCCAGTTGCACAACCCGACGGTTGGTTTGCAGCGACAGATCAAGATCGACAGCACGCTGACTTGGCGTAACCGTGCGAGCGGCAAACGTCAGCCGTTCGACGTCGATGATCCGGGCCAGATTGTAGTTGTTACCCCAGAATCGCAGCCGTACCGTGCCGGGTTGCCGCCCGTTGGCCAGCGAGTCGAATGCACTGACTACCACCGGCGCGTACTTGCCATATTGAACCTGTAACTTTCCATCGACCAGTTGAATCGTGATGGGCTGCGACCGGGAGGCCACCGCCCAGATTTCGTTGAAGTAGCTTCCCTCCGTAATCGGCACGTTGTTGGCGTAGATGCCAGCGGGTGCGTTGGGCCGGTTGAGAAATACCCGGTTGATGAGCTGCACGATAACCCGGCCGTTTGTGTCGAGTACCTCGATGGCACAGCCTCCGTTGCGGTTGGCCCCTTCATCAATCGAAAAAAAGGAGCCACTGTAGTTCACGCGCCCGCGCAACTGCCAAGCGTCTAGGACTTTCTTTTGCCCATCCAGTTTGCGACTCACGCTGTAATTTCCCAGTTGCTGCCGAAACGAAACGTACAGATCGGGCGACTTTGACCGGTCGTAGGTTTTGATGCTGGTGCGGGCCGTCCAGTAATCTGACTCCCGGTCGGTGCTGTCTTCCTGCACCGGAAACCGGTTCCATCCGTATTGCCCATCGACAAGCTGGCTACTCATTGTTAAGCCATCGAGCAGGTCTGTGGTGTCAGAATCGGGCGCGCAGGCAGGGTACAGCCGCGCCGACGGGATCGGCTGCGTTGACAGGCCGGGTGCCGACCAGGTCAAACTCAACCGCTGCCCACCCCGGCTTTCCAGTCGGATCGGATAATACTGACCGGCGCCCAGCGCGATGGTTCCGCTGCTCGTCGCCGTGCTTCGGCTGGTCCAGCTATCGATCAGTAACCGGCCATCTACCCACAGTCGGACGCCCCGATTAGCCGTGACGGCAAACGTGTATGTCCCGGCGCTCGGGGGCGACACATAGCCCGTCCAACGGCCTGATGAACCACCCGCTACGTTGTCGATTGGCCCGTCATTTTTCCACGTAAAATTGATCGTGCTGTCGATTCGTACCGTGCGAAGCTGGCAGTTGTTCAGGTCATCGCCCTGCATATACTGCGCCCGTAGCCCCTTGCCCGCCGATGCGCTGATGGTTATGGGAATGACCTGCTCGCGAATGGTTTCCAGCCCATCGACGCGCCAGCGATGAATGCCGCCGTGCCCCGCTTCTTCGGCGTGGTAAATGTAAATCGCCCCGTCCGGGCCAGCGGTAGCCGTACCGTAGAAGACGTTGCCCGCCATGCCCGGTACGGGCGACCGGTCGGGGGCCTGCTGCACCGCGTCCGGGCCCGTCATGCCGAAGCTGCCCACCACCAGGCCATTGTCGTAAACGTGGTGCCATTTGTTGGTTTGGCTGTTTTTCCAGAATTCGCCGTGGTAATTCCAGAAAATGTGCCGACCGCTGACCGTGACACCGCCACCACCGTATTCAACATCGTTACCAACGTCGTACGCCCCGTCGGTGGGGTACTCGCCGGTATAGTTTGGATTGGTTGCCCGGGCGGTTTTCCAGAGCCATTTGCTGGTACCAACCCGGATCCCCCCCAGGTGGAAGCCGGTGCCGCGCGGCCCATTTACTTTACCGTTGTCGAAGGTGACCAGCACGTTTGAGGCAGTTGTTTCACCCGTCCGTTGCTGCCCCCCGTACCAGTTGATCGGTTCTTCGCCGGTTGCTACGGGAGCCGACGCGTAGTTGACCGCGCTCCCCCAGACGGGGTTGTTGTTACTGTCGAAGCCGGTCAGTGGGCGGGTCTGCCATTTTATGGTGCCAACCGTGCCGCTCAGATCGTTGAGCGACTGGCGAAGCGAGCCGTCTGGGGCCAGCTGGTAGGTGTACAGGTACTGGGCGTCGAACGTGATATTGGTGAACCGAACCGGCCCGGTGGGCGGCAGTTCGACCAGTACCAGTTTCTGGTCGGTGTATCGGCGCAGGAAACCATAGGTCCGGCCGTTGCTCAGGGTCGTAACATCCTTGAAGATTTCAGTGATGAAGAGGTAGTTCAGCGACCGCTCGTTGAAGTAGGCCGCCGGGATACTGCCCCGCCAATTGCGTACCAGCGTCCAGCCATCCACCGCCGACTTGCTGTAGTCGATCCCGTACTCCAGGTACTCCCCCAGCACCCGGCGGGCCCCGCTGCCGCCCACCACCTGGCTGCTGTAGCTGTGGGGCTGGTACTGAATCCGGTCCACCAGACCGCCCGGACCACCGCTGCCGCTGCCCGCCCCGTAGTGCTGCACCCGGTAGTTGCCCCCGTCGCCAACCCACACGCTGCCGTCAGCCCCGTAGCTCACAAACACCCCGTCACTCACCCCCAGCCCGTCGGTGACGTAAAACTTCTCATCGCTCACCACCGGGTCGGTCAGGTAGCCGCCCGCCACCCCCCGTACCCACTGGTTAGCCCCGTCGCTGCCCCGGTAGCCACGCAGTTGCTGACGAGCGCCCCCCTCCAGCACCGCCACCGTCCCGTCGACCGGACTCACCGCCACCGACACGGGGGCCACCAGCCCACCCAGCTGCTGCTCCACCCCGCTCAGCCGACCCTGACTGCTCACCGAGTAGCGCACCACCGTCGCCCCGTTCACCACCCACAGCCGGTCCTGGCCGTCGACGGCCAGCGCGCCCCCGTCGTTGAGAAACTCGGTGGCCACCAGCGAGCCGCTGCTCTTGTCGAACACCCGCAGCTCATGCCGGGCCGGGTGGCTCACAAACAGGTAACGGCCCCTGGCCTGCACGGCCAGCCCACCCATCCGCCCGTCGGTCGACTCGATGACGTCGATGCACGACGCGTAGGTCCGCCCGTGGGTCATGGGCAGCGAGCGACCGCTGGCAAAGCTCACCTCGGCATCGGTGCTGGCGTTGGTGGCAAAGACAAACCAGCGCCCCCCGTTGGAGACCCCCTCGTAGCCCCCCCAGTAGACGCTCTGCCCGTCGGTGGCCACCAGCCGGGAGGCCTGGTCGGTGGTGCCTTTGGCGAAGAGCTCGGTGCGGGCCTGGGGCTGGCGGGGGTCGAGTTTGATCTGGGCGGGATTGCCCTCAGCGTAGCCCAGGGCGGCAAAGGCGTACTGGCCGTTGGGGCGAAGGCCATGGCCTGGATGGGCTGGAAGGCGCGGTGCTGGCGGGCGGGGGCGACGCGGGCCGCGGTGGAGGAGTTGGCCAGCACGCCCTGCCACTGGTAGCGCACGCGGCTACTCAGGACGCGGACGTGGTAGCTGCCGGGGGCAGGGCGCGTCCGGTCTGGTCGGTGGGGCGAGGGCGGCCGAGAAGGTGCCGGGCGGTGTTAGCCGGGCCGACCACAGGGTGTTGATGAGTGTTGAATCGCTGGCGAAGAGACCGGCCGAAGTGGTGGCTGAGTCGCTCAGACTGTAGGCGAAGCTAATGTTACGATCTGTCTGCGCCTGTGCCCTTGCAATCAAAAGAAAGAAGGCGAATATGTATATAAGTTTAGCAAATTTATTTTTCATAAACTTGTTGTTTACCATACACGCTGATAAGCATTTTTCATTCCATCCCGCCGACTCCAGTGTACGATTGTTTATGATTTCCTCCTTTGTTCACGTAATTGATTTGAATGTTCTGATTTTAATGGGCACGTTTCCGGTGATATCCGGTCAACTGACGTCCATCACCCCGTTCAGGGTGGCTCGATTCACCGCTGTTTCGACGAAAACTCAGTAAGTAAATGGGGCTTCGGTAGCATTATGCGCTGGGCGTTTGTACTTTGGAGGAGTGAAAAACCTTGCTTTCTTCTCCCCGCTCCTCTTGCTGGCTGGCATTAGTCAGGCGCAGTTCCGCTATCTGCCTGTCGCTCCGCAGGTTGGGCAGGCCGTGTCGTTTACGTACTCGCCACAGGGCACACCACTGGCTACCGATAGCCTGATCGAAGCCCGATTTGTGCGCTACGGGGCACCCGCCGTTATGAGCCTGAGTCAGCCGAGGGGGTTGACGCTGGTAAGGCAGGGGCGCGACTATGTCGGGCAACTGACTATTCCAAACAATAACGTGTCGGGGATGCTGCTGCTATTCCGCAACCCACAGCAAACACGCCGGGTCGATCTGAATCGGGGAATGCTGTACGCGGTGCCGGTCTGCGATGAGAAGGGGTGCCCGCTGCCCCACGCCCTGGGAGGTCAGGCGTCGGTGTTCACGCGCAGTCATTTTCTGTACGAATCCGACGCGCGGCCCGACCCCAGCCGGGTGGTGCAGCTGTACGAACTCGAACTGGCCGAGCACCCCGACCTGCGCCCACTCTACTGGTCGGATTATCTGGCCGCGCTGGTAAAACAGCAGAAGCCCGGCTACGGCCCGAAAGTCGACGCGGGGATTCGGTCATATCTGGCGTCGCGACCCAAACCAACGGTGGCGGAACTGACCACGGCGGCTCAGCTTTATGAAAGTATGGGCGACTTTACGAAGGCCAACGCCCTGCGCGAACGCCAGAAAACGGCGGACCCGGCGGGGTCAATGGCGCAGAAAGACCGGTCGATGGCGGTGCGAAATCAGACCGACTGGACCCAGAAGAAAACATTATATCAGGCCTTTGCGAAGGAATTTCCGACTTCGTCGTACCTGCCCGCGCTGAGCGTGATGATGACCGACGGCTACTACAAAAACAACGACATTCGGGGATGATGACGCTGGTCAACGCGCTGCCGCCAACGCAGACCGACGTCTTGATGCTCAACACGATCGCCTTTCAGATGGCCGACGAAAAGCGCGACGTACCCACCGCTGAACTCCTCATCAAACGCGCCCTCGCCGACCTGAACGTACAGCCCCGACCCGGCAACATTGCCGCCAGTCAGTGGGCGTCGGAGAAGCAGAACCGGCACCGGCAGTTGCAGAACACATACGCTCGTGCGCTCGAGCAGCAGGGCCGTTACGCCGATGCGTGGCCGGTTTACCAGACGGTCGTTAGCCCGGCCGACGTCGAAACCAGCGACGAACGCACCAACGAACGCTATTTCCTCTGCGCCCTGCAAACGAACCACGCGGCCACTGCCCAGCCTTACACCGAAGAAGCCATTCAGCTTGGTCTGGCAACGAACCGGCTCAAAACCGCTTACCGCGACTGGTACGCTAAACAGCCCGGCCAATCCCTCGCCAACGCCGACGCCCATCTGCACGACCTTGAATCCGACCTGCGCGAAAACCTCCGCGACGAACTGCGATCGGTAATGATTAACGAACCTGCGCCCGCCTTCTCCATGACTGATTTACAGGGCCGTACGATCTCGTCGTCGGCCTGCCGGGGCAAAGTGGTCGTGCTCGACTTCTGGGCGACCTGGTGCGGCCCGTGCATCGCGTCGTTTCCGGCGATGCAGCAGGCACAGACCCGCTTCCAGAGCGACCCTAACGTCCGGTTTCTGTTCGTAAACACCCGCGAAGGAGGGCCGTTGCAGCGCGTTCATTCGTTCATGGAGCGCAACACCTACCCGTTCGTCGTGCCCATCGACGTTCAGCAGCGCGTCGCCAATGCTTATAAGGTGCAGGGCATCCCAACGAAGGTGATCATCGACGGCAAAGGGCGCGTTCGGTACCGATCCATCGGCTACAACGGCAACCCCGAAACGACCGTCAAAGAACTGGCGATGGTGGTAGAGATGCTGAAGGAGGAATTGTAGTTGGGTTCAAGGTTTATTGTTTGATGTTTAACGTTGTTACACTGCGTTAGCAACGACTTTAAACATCAAACCGCCCGTTGGCCCGGCACAAACCTTGACCCTTAGACTTTAAACATTAAACCCTCAATGACCCTACGACTGGCTACGGCCGATGATATGCCCGCGCTGCTGACGCTGCTGAAACGCGTGATTCCGGTGATGCGCGAAAGCGGCAATTTTCAGTGGGATGACCACTACCCCAACGCCACCGTGTTCGGGCAGGACATTGACAAAAAGCAGCTTTGGATAGCCCTGATTGGCAATGATATAGCTGGACTGGCGGCTCTGACGGAAGATCAGGAACCAGAGTACGCGCAGGTGGGCTTCGACCTCATCGAGCGGGCTATCGTGACGCACCGACTGGCCGTCGACCCGCAGTTTCGAGGGCAGGGCGTAGCGGTTGCGCTGTTGCAGCAGGCCGAACAACTCGCTCTCGACCGGGGTATCGGCTATTTGCGCATCGACACCAATTCGGAAAACCAGATCACGCAGCGGCTGTTCCCTAAACTCGGCTACCGATACGCTGGCGACATCACCCTCAGTTTCCGCCCCGGCCTGCGCTTTCTGGCGTATGAGAAGCTGGTTCAAAGTTTGTAGTTTAATGTTTAAGGTTGTCGCCTGAAGAGGTAACGTTGAACCTTAAACCTCAAACTACAAACCTTAAACTATCACGATTTACTCGCCCGGTTGGCCTGTTTGATGCTTTTGGATACTTCGTCCCACTGCTCGTCGGTGACGTCGCGGAGGTGGCTGAACTCGCCCGCCATCAGCACTTCACCCCCGTCGATAGTGATGCTTTCGCCGGTGATGTAGCCCGAGAAATCCGACAGCAGGTAAGCCGCCAGATTAGCCAGTTCGCCGTGGTCGCCAACGCGGTTGAGCGGGATACGGCTTCCGGGATCATCCATCAAGCTGGCGAGTGGTTCGGGGAACAGCCGGTCCCACGCGCCTTTTGTCGGGAACGGGCCGGGTGCAATCGCGTTGACCCGGATACCGTACTTGCCCCACTCAGCCGCCAGCGACTTGGTCATAATCAGGGCACCGCCTTTGGCCACCGCACTCGGCACGACATAGCCCGAACCCGTTGTGGCATAAGTTGTTGAGATGTTCAGCACCGTGCCGGAAATCTTGTTCTCGATCCAGTATTTGCCGACAGCCAGCGTGAAATAATACGTCCCGCGCAGCACGATGTCGACGATCGTGTCGAAGGCTTTGTACGACAGCCGTTCAGTGGGGCTGATGAAATTTCCCGCCGAGTTGTTGAGCAGCCCATCGACCCGGCCAAACGTTTCGACCGTCTGCGCCAGCACGTTCTCGATTTCTTGCGGGTTACGCACGTCGCACGGTACCGCCAGTATGCGTCCGACTCCTTCAACAGCAGCCAGTTCGGTCGTGAGTTCCTGCGCCGTTTCATCGATCACCGCCTGCCGACGGCTACAGATCGTGACGTTGGCACCCAGCGTCAACAGGTAGCGCGTAATGGACTTACCCAGCCCCGTACCGCCCCCGGTCACGATAATCGTTTTTCCCTGCAAAGCCCCATCCCGGAGCATTCCTGTTGCGTTCATGTTTCTAAAGAGCGAAAGAATGAAAGAGTGAAAGAGCGAAAGAGTGAAAGAGCGAAAGAGTGGCTGGCGCATCATTGGCTCCGCTTCGGCGGTCCGATTTCACTCTTTCATTCTTTCGCTCTTTAAGGTTAGTACCCCCGGTTAATCTTTTTATTAAACCGGGCCTGGCGTTTTTCCTGGGTGGCTTTGATGGCTTCGCTGAAGTCGTCGGACTGGAGCTGACCGGAGTTGAGTTCGGCGACGTATTGCAAGCCCTCCTCGACAGACTTATCCAGACTGCGGTTTAGCACCTGCTTCACACCCGTCACGGCCGACGATGAGTTGTCGGCGATTTGCCGGGCCAGTGTCATAGCGGCTTCAAATAAGGCGTCGGGCGTGTCGTATACGTGATTGACGAGGCCAATGCGTTCGGCGAAGCTGGCGTCGTAGTCGTTGCCGGTGAACGCCATTTCGCGGGTGAAGCCCTGCCCAATAATTGGCGGCAGAAACTGCAAGCCCCCGATGTCGGCCGTCATGGCGAGTTTGGCTTCGCGCAGGCTAAACTTCGCGTCGCGCGAGCACAGCCGGATGTCAGCCGCAGCGATCATGTTGACCCCACCGCCGATGCACCAGCCGTGGATAGCCGCGATAACCGGCCGGGGCGACTCGTGCATCTTCTGAAAACCCGACTGCATCTGCCGAATCTGCGTCGTGACTTCCGAGCGTTCAGCACTGGTCATGGTGCTCAGTTTGGGCATCATCTTGTGGACGTCGAGGCCATAGCTGAAGTGGTCGCCACTGCCCCGGACGATGACGCAGCGGACATCGTCCATCTGGTCGATAGCGGTCATGGCCTGTGGGAGTTCTTCCCAGAATTCGGGACCCATGGCGTTGCCTTTGCCGGGTCCTAGGAGCGTAACGGTCAGTACGCCGTCGTCGGTAGTGAGTGCGAGGGATTGATAGGTCGTCGGTTCCATAGCAAGTGGTATGCGTGCATACAGCGGGCGTAAAAGTGTAGATTTCAGTTCATCTACGCAACCGTCTGTGTATGCACAACCGGCGACCATTCCCGACTGTTAGCTGATAAACGAAAGATAATTGTCGCGATTGATCAGCGTGAACACGAGCAATGCCACAGCCGCAAACTGTAAATTCCGTCAGTACGTTGACGGAATTTACAGTTTCGCCCGGTTAGCCGGTCATTTGCACGGTGTAGCCACCGGTAATGAGTTTGCCGTCGAGCCGGAGGTTGCGGACGTTGACCGACTGCCGCAGCGTGACGGTGTGCCCCGCGTTGACCCGCACGTACTCACTCGCCATCGGCTTCCGCCCGACCGTCCAGACGTTGCCGTTGCTCCAGTCGCCGGACGCGACGGTTTCAACCATGTCGGAAAACAGCGAGACGGTGGGAAACTGCCGGAACAGCAGCGACGAGGTCGTTGGCTGCGCCGTACCAAACCAGTCGGTCAGCACGTCGGTGTATACGCGCCGGAAGTCGATCTGCATCGGAATATCCTTGTTGGTACTCTGCCCGATAAGGGCCGACAGGTTGGGATTCTGCCCAATGGTGCGGTGCCTGACGTTCGTACCAAACACAAACATCGGAGCGGCAATGCCGTGATCGGTGCCGCGCGACGCATTGGAATTGGCCCGTCGCCCAAACTCGGAAAAGGTCATGCCCACTACCCGGTCAGCCGTGCCCTGCAAGAGCATATCCTGCTGAAAAGCCGCAATCCCCGCCGAGAGTTTACCGAGCCGGGTGGCATGGTCGCCGGTCGCGGTATCGCTGGCATCGACCTGCGCGGCATGGGTGTCGAAGCCCCCCAGCGACACGAAATAAATTTTGGTCTTAAGGCCGCCATGAATCAGCCGGGCCACAATTTTTAACTGTTCAGCCAACGAATTACCGACCGCTTTGTCGGGGTAGGTCGCGAGGTTTTTGCCAGCGTCAGCGGCCCGCTTGATTTCGCTGGCGTAGCCCACCGACAGCGCCTGCTGCTTCCGCACGTAGGCAATCAGGTCACCCGCGTCGCAACAGGGCAACCCGCCCGGCGAAGTTACACTGCTGGCACCCACGAGCTGGTAAAAACTGTCGGGGTCACTCAGGGCAATCCCCATCGACTGCTGACTACCCAGCAGGGCCGTTGAGGTCAGGTAGCCGATCTGAATAGCGAGCGGGTCTTCCATCTGCGCGTTGGGGTAACCAGTTGGGTAGCCCGGAAACTGATTCTCCAGGTACCGCCCGGCCCAGCCCGTCGTCGCGGTCACGTCGGCATCGACGCCCGTCATCCAGATGTCGGTGGCGCGGTAGTGCGACTGATCGGGGTTGGGGTACGACACCGAGTGGACGACCGATAGTTTGCCGTCGTTGTAGAGGTCGCGCAGGCCGGTCATGGCGGGGTGCAGGCCGGTCGTATCGTTCCCGTCGAGGGTCAGCACCTTACTTTGCGGAATGGCAATATTGCTCCGTAGGGCGTTGTACTGGCTCATCTGATCGAGCGGAATCACGGTATTCAGGCCGTCGTTTCCCCCGTTGAGGTACACGATGACCAGCACCCGGTCGGAGTAATCGGCCTGCGTTTCGAGCAGTGCCTGCACCAGTGCCGACTGCCGATTGAGGGCTTTCAACCCAAACCCATCCAGTAAAACGGGCAGCACACTCGCCGACGCTGCCGCCAGAAAATCACGACGTTTCATGTTTTTAAAGAGCGAAAGAGTGAAAGAGCGAATGAGCGAAAGAGTGGCTGGCGCATCATCTGATTCGCGCTAACCATCGCTCTTTCAGTCTTTCGCTCTTTCACTCTTTAAAACAGTTGATACTCGGCCATGCGGAGCATGTAGCGCATGAGGTTTTGCAGGCGGTATTTTACCGCGTTGCGTTTGCTGGTGTTGGTGGGTGCACTACGGTAGGCATTCCACTCAAAGGCCCAGGAAGTGCGGGGGATTCCCTGCATCATGATGGTGTCGATCAGGAAATCGTTCTGGCTTTGAAACAGGTCGAGCGCAAACAGATTCTTCGAGAAGGCCGTCAGTACGTCGACGCAGGTGATGGCGGGAGTTCCGGTTGGGTCGGCGAAGTTGGCTTGAAGGCTGGTAGCCCACGCCACTACGTCGATCCCCATTTTGTAGCCCGTTTTTATTTCCAGCCACTGCCAGATGTACGCATCGGTGTAGTCGCTGCGGAGGGCCAGCGTCGTGGTGTTGATCCAGATGCGCGAATAGCCCGTCTGGTAGTACGCGTCGTAGCCGAAAACAGTCGGCTGGTCGATCAGCGCCATTTGCATATCGCGCATCCGCCAGAACATGAAATCGAAGTATTTTTTGAACGCCGTGTAGTCGGTGTTCATGTCGGGAACGGGCTGATTGAACAGCCGCATCGACCCAACAGCCAGATCGGCGGGTGATTTTATCATCGAGCCGATGTTGGTATCGTCAAAAAATACCTGACTCGTCAGCAGCTTTTCGAGCACCGGCCGGATAGCGTAGTTGTTGGTAGTGCTGGCAAAGAACTGCGCCAGGGGGATGATGACCGTATTTTCGATGTCGGCCGTGACGTTCGGGTTGACGTACCAGCGGTAGAGTTTGCGGCAGATGAAGCGGGGGGTCTGCGGATGGCGCAGCAGCATCGCCACCAGATCGGTCAGTTCGGCGTCGCCCGCCGTCGTGCCCGTCCGGCCTGTGATGACGGTGTTGTTGTAGCTGGCCGAGAAGGTTTTGTTGGTCGAATCGTGCTTGGTGCTGGTGAAGGTGGTGTCGAATGTGGTGGAGCCAGCTTTCCAGAAGTTGGTGTATTTCCAGCCCGTCAGCACCCGCGCAGCCGCTTTCACGTCGTCTTCGGTGTAATTCTTGTTGCCGTCAGCGTCGAAGGCACCTACCGTAAACAGCTCCTGTAGCTCCCGCGCGTAGTTTTCGTTGGGCTTACCGACTTCATTTTGTCCCCCATTGAGGAACACCAGCATACCGGGGTCTTTACTCACCTCCGTCACGAGCGTACGGAAATTACCGAGCGCATTATTTCGCAATAGCAACAAATAGCGATTGACGAATCGGTAGTCGTCGATCACCTCGCGGGTGGCAACGAAATGATTCTGCCAGAACAGCGTGAGTTTATCGAGCAGACTCGGCGGGGTGGTCTGATCGGTCATCAGCCGCATCCACCAATAGCGCAGGTAGTGGCCGAAGTCGAAGTTACGGTCGCCGTTGAAGGGCAAGCCCAGATACGGTTGCCCCGCCGTCGACTGCGTGCTGTCGAGATCGATGGGGGGCGAGGGTGAATAGTTCGCGTTCGAGATAAGCCGGTTCACCGCGTCAGCGGCCGTCAGACCCGTAAAGGCCGAAATCTCGGCCTGCGTGGGGCCAAACGTGGCCCGGCGCAGCAGATGCGCGGCCGTTTTTGCCGTTAACGGTTGCGTGTAGGGATCGAGACTGGGCATGCACTCAGTTTTGTTACTGAATCGCAATAACAGTACCAAAATCGACCAACACTCAGTACACCAGTTGCTCGCCCAGGCCAGCGGCTGTGATGATGCGGGGCACCCAATCTTCCGCACCGATGGAACGGATATGTAGCCCGGTGATGCCCTCCATCGACCGGATACCGTCGATCAGTTCAAGGGTGATAGCCAGACTCTCGCGTTCGCTGTTGTGGCTTTCGATGCGGTGCAGCAGGTGGTCGGGAATGCTCAGCCCCGGAATTTCTTTCAGCACGTGCAGCCGCTCGGCCCCGCTAAACGGGAAAATTGCGCCGATAAACCGCGCTTTTTTGTGCAGCCCCCGCCGGACAACTTCCTGCATCCACTGGGCCATCGGCCCCAGTTCAAAGATCGCCTGCACCTGAATGAACTTAGCCCCGGCGGCAATTTTCTGTTCGAGCCGGGCAAAACTTTCGTCCATTTTATCGGGCGAGCAGGGAAAGTCGATGGTGCCAACGGTAAAGCTGGGGGCCGGTTTGATGATGTCGCCGTTGAACATCTCGCCCCGTTCGGTCAGGGCCGTAATGCGCTCGATAGCTTCGACACTACCCAGATCAGTCGCGTCGACGGCGGTTGGGTCGGTGCCGATGGCGCAGGGGTAGCCGCCCAGAATGATGATGTTGTTCAATCCCAGATTGGCGAAGCCGAGCAGGTCGCCCTGCAAGGCAATGCGGTTCCGATGGCGGAGGGTAAATTGCAGAATCGGCTCCATCCCCGCCATTTTACAGTGCAGCCCGGCCACCATGTTGCTGAGCCGCGCCCGCGACAGCAGGTGGTCGTTGATCTGCACCACGTCGACGTATTCGCTCACGATAGCCGCTGCGTTCATAAACCCCGTCAGGTCGTGGTGGCGCGGGGGCGTCAGTTCGGCCGACACAATGAATTTATCAGAAGCCAGCAGCTCGGCAAACGTCTTCTTTTTTGTCACTTGCGCATTCATAAGCAGTTGTGTTTCTGGTTCGTTGTCATCGGCCACCCGTCGGCGGGCTAATGGATAGTCAGGATACGAACGGTCGATTCGTCGGGGCCGGGATGGGTCCGGCGAATGGCCTGAATCGCAGCCGCCATCCGGTGTTTTTCGGCCATTGCCGCCGTGCATTCGTAGCCATAGGTTTCCCGAACCCGCCGACTGGCGTGTTGCAGGGCGGTAGCGCACCGCTGCTCAAAATCGGGCAGATTCAGCTCCGTACCGGGCTCAAAATACGTTCGGATCACGCTCGATGGTGAGTAAATCGTTTCGTCGCGACCGTCGGGCCACTGAATATGTACGTATGTTTCCGGCATGGTGTCAATACGATTGAGCGGGCATAATTTCATCCAACGGAAACGAAACAAGCTGCTGGTTGTAAGCCAGTTGAATACCCGCTTCGTCCGTAATTCCGCCGACAGTGGCCGCCGTAATGCCGTTGCTGGCGAACAAGTCCAGTGTCGGCTGTAGGTACTGGTCGGGCACCGACAGCAGGTAGCCGTAGCTGGGAAAGCTGGTCAGCCATTTCAGCAGCGACACGCCGGGTGGAATGGGCAGCGCGTCGAGGTTCAGCGTGGCCCCCACCCCGGAGGTTCGGGTCAGCATCGCCAGCGTACCGATGATACCGCCCATGCTGATGTCTTTGGCCGCCGACGACCAGCCCATCTGAGCGATCTGGTGGGGCAGGCGCAGGGTTCGTTGCAAATCATTGGGCGATGCCGTCGTGCTGGCGTTCCAGAACGGATAGTCGCCATAGAAGGCCCCGTTCATGTCGACAGCGATCAGCAACTGCTCACCGGGTCGGGCGTCGAAGCTCGTCAGCAGGCGGTGGGCCTTGCCGATGATCGACACGGCAAGGTGCAGGCCATCGCTACCGTAGCAGGTGTGCCCGCCCACCATCGGCACGTCGTAGGCGCGGCAGGCCGCCAGCATCCCCTCCCACACCGCCCGACTGCCGGGCTGATCGGGCGTCCAGATCACGTTGGTCAGTGCAACCGGCAGGCCACCCATCGCGCAGACATCGCTGATGTTCACCATCACGGCCGAGTAGCCCGCAAACCACGGGTCGCGGTTCAGAAAAGCCGGAATGATTCCTTCCGATGCGAAGAGCGTGTAGCCGCCCATCCCGTCGGGAATGGCCGCGCAGTCGTCGCCCAGGCGTACCTGCTCACCCGCCGACAGCCCCGTCGACACGCTGTCGCCCAACGGTTCATACGTGCGTTCGATCAACACCTTATCCCGAACGGATGGTATGGCCAGCAGGGATTCGATCAGTTGGTGCAGGTCGGACATGGCAATGGATTTTACGGATTGTTGAGACTGGGTATCGGCCGGATCAGCCGATGCGTTTGGTACGACGACACCACGCCCTACCCCTGCTTCAGTTGCGCCAGTGAAACCTGCGACGGTGGATAGTACCGCAGGCTGGCTTCCATCCGGGCATGGGTCATGCCGTGAAGCTCGACGGTGTGCAGCGTGGTCCACTGCATACGTTCGAAAAAGCTGACATTCTGCATCTGTACGTTCGCCAGAAACCGGCGGCATCCGAGTGCTGTTGCCGTCGATACGGCCTTAAAAATCAGCGCGGCCCCAACCGACGTTTTAAACAGATCGGGTGCGTTGTCGGCATCGAACAGCCCCTGAATGGTAAACCGGGCTTTCTGCCGGTACGTATCCGCCACGCCCAGCCGTGAGCCAAACCAAAGCCCCGGTTCGCGCTCGTCGATCCGCACGACACCCACCACCCGGTCGGGCATACCCATGCAGTTCGAGACGGCCACGATGGGTAGGGCGTTCCGGTCGATTTCGTCGCGGTCGGTGGTCGAAAAAATGCGTTGTTCGGTGCAGAAAATCCGTCGGCGAAGGTCGGTATACTGCCGAAGCTGCCACGGTTGCCGGGCAAAATCGAACAGCAGATCGTCGTTTCGGAAGGGCGGTGGCGTTTCGATCAGCATACAGCGGCCGCGTTGAGTTTCTCGAATGATTTAAGCGTCGAGCAGGCACCGCACTTGCCGCAACCCGCCTTGATCGTGTCGGCGGTCATACCGGCTTCGGCCAGCATCTGCCCGACCGGACCCAGCACCGCCTTCATAAACACCGGACTGGGCGAGGGGTGGTTTTGCAGGGGCGTATTGCGAACCGGCACGAAAGGCACGACAAACGGGTACACACCAATGGTAATCAGCTCGCGGCTAAGGTCAACGAGCGCGTCGACGCTATCGCCCAAACCCGCCAGCAAATAAGTCGACACCTGAGCCCGGCCAAACACGGCAACGGCCGCGCGGAAGGCGTCCATGTAATAATCGAGCGGCACCTCGGCTTTGCCCGGCATGATCTGCTCCCGCACCGCCTGCCCGGCCGCTTCGAGGTGCATCCCCAGCGTGTCGACACCGGCGTCGCGCAGTTTGGCGAACCAGCTAAAGTCGTCGGGGGGTTCGCACTGCACCTGAATCGGAATCGTGATACCCTGTTCGCGCAGCACGGCCACCGTGTCGCGCAGGATTTTCGCCCCCCGGTCTTTGGTAGCGGGAGTGCCGGTCGTGATCACCAGCTGCTCGATCCCGTCCTGCTCGACGGCCACGCGTGTCACTTCAGCCAGTTGCAGCGGTTTCTTGTAGGCGATGGTCGTTCCGTACTTCAGCGACTCGCCGATAGCGCAGAACTGACACGACGTGCTGCTGTCGCCGTACCGGATACAATTTTGCAACAGCGTCGTTGCCAGTACGTTGTGACTGTGAAGCTGGGCTATTTTCCAGAACGGTACCCCGTCGGTGGTCGTATGGCTGTAAAAGTTGGGCTGGCGCGGAAAGCTGATAAGCCCCAGCTTTTCGCCGTTCCGCAGCAGATCGGCCACGCCCAGCACGTTGGGGGCACCCGCGTGGTAGGGCGACGATCCCGACGACTGATTGTAGACCGGCACCATCAGCGTCGTACCGGCAATCCGCACGGCTTTGTGGTCCGTTGGTCCGGCACCACCCCGGCGGGCGGGTGTCGTGCCAGCTACCAAGTCGTCGAGCCGCAGCCCCATCGTCTGCAATTCAGTCAATAGTTCCTCGGAGAGCATAGGCAGGTGTCGTTACGTCAGGCCGACCGCCGTGGGTGTGTACCGGCTGGTGGGCCGCCTGATTCAGGTTGACAGACAGTAATTCGGGCCGGGCGTAGTGCCCAACGGAATCCATCATTCGCTTTCGTTTCCAGATTAGGGCCATGTCCAGTTCCGCATAGGCAATACCTTCGCCTTCGGTGATGGGCGGGCACAGATGAACCCCTTCCGGCGAAATGATGGCGGTCATGCAGCCACCGCGCAGGGCTTTTTGCAGGGCCGGGTCGGGCGTGATCGACGTAATCTGTTCGTCGTCGAGCCAGCCACAGGCGTTGATCACGAAGCAGCCAGCTTCCAGCGCGTGGTGCCGGATCGTGACTTCCATCTGATCGGCGAAAATCTGCCCGACCATCGACCCCGGAAACTGCCCACAGTGAATTTCTTCGCCATCGGCCATGAGCGCGTAGCGGGCCAGCGGGTTGTAGTGCTCCCAGCAGGCCAGCGCCCCCACGCGCGCAATCGTCGTGTCGACGGCGTGCAAGCCGCTGCCGTCGCCCTGCCCCCAGATCATCCGCTCGTGGTAGGTGGGCGTGATCTTCCGTCGTTTCAGCACCAGTTCCCCCGTCGTATCGAATACGAGCTGGGTGTTGTAGAGCGTACCGCCGTCGCGTTCGTTGACCCCCAGCACCACCACCATCGAGCACTCGCGGGCCGCACTCGCGACCAGATCGGTCAGCGGACCCGGCACCACGACCGATTCGGCGTAGAGTTTCAGGTGCTCCTTGCCAGCCGCAACGGGCGGGGTGATGAACGAAAAATACGGGTAGTTGGGCACGAACGTTTCGGGAAACACGATGATGTCGGTGCCCTGCGCTGCCGCCATCCGGATCGTATCGCAGACCTTTTCGATGGTGCCGATCCCGTCGCCCAGTACCGGTTTAATCTGTGCCGCTGCGGCTTTGATGACTTTTTTGGTAGCCATACCTACGGTTTCTGGTTTTCAGTCTGTTGCTTTCAGCGAACGTCACGGCAGCAGGCGGAGTCGCCCACTCCCTACCTCACTACAGGGTCCAGGTGTCGATAATCACCGAGTTGTCGCGCCGGTGGATCAGGTTGAGATCGAGCACATCGAGCGGGCCAATGGGGCGTATACCGGGCAGCAGCGACGGTTCGCCATGCCCGTAGAGTGCCTGAAGCGCAAAGCGGCAGGCGAAGATCTTGCCGCCCTCTTCCATGAACTTCATCAGCCGCTGCGTGTAGACGAGGTGACCGGGGAAGGCTTCGCTACCGATCTTGGGAAAACCGCGCTGAATACCGAGAGTAACGCCGGGGCCGTAGAGCAGAATCGATGTGTCGAACCCTTTCCGTAGCAGCCGCGTCGCCGACAGGATATTGACCAGTCCGATAGACCCTTCGAACGCTACCGTGTGAAACGTGACGAGGGCTTTCTGGCCGGGTTCGGCCTTGACGTCCTCAAATACTTTCTCCTCATAATCAACAAAATAATCACCGTCCTTGTGGGGTTCGAGTTCTACTTTGGGCATGACATGGTCAGGTTTACGTGATTGGCTCCAGTGTGCAGCCACAACAAACCTAAGACTTGTCTAAAATAAGGTCAATCACCTGAATTAGTGATTTTTATAGCTGTATTTTCCAATAAAACAATATTATCTATAGATAATACAACTACACGCAAAATATTAATTAACAGATAGACTGGTTTTCAATCATTCATATCCGATTTTTGTCTACTCCCTATCCGGTAGCGTACCGCCTGCGGGTCGTTATCGTCTTTCAATCGCTACAACCCATGAAAAAAGCCGCAACGTATGAAGAACGGGCTGGTCGATGCTACTACCCCCGAGGGTCTGGAATTTGTCACGTTTCTGAATAGTCTGCGCTCGCTGCACGACGACCTGAAACCCATCTTCCAGTCGGAAGTTGAGCAGTACCTGCAAACGGTGCCGCTCCTGCCGACGCAGTTTATGTACGTCCACGACATCCGGTCGGGCCGGTTTTTTCACAAGGGTTTCGACTCTTGTCTCGGCTATGAGCTGTCGGATCTGACGGCCGACTTCATCGTTCGGTTTATCCACCCGGCCGACCGCAGCACGTATTTTACCCTGTCGAAGGCCCTGTTGTCGTTCGTGCTGGGCAACGCGCCCTACCTCGCTCCGTTTCTGACGACATTCCAGATGAACTACCGGGTGCAAAAGGCCGACGGCACCTACATAACCATCCTGCGGCAGAGTACCCCGTTTATCATCAACCAGCAGAATGAGGTCGTCGCCCACCTGAGTATCTGCACCGACATTAGCCTGGTTACGACATCCAGCCGTATCAACTGGCACCTGGCGGGACCCCGCAGTGAAACGTTCCCGCAGTTTCTCCGGGATTATCTTCAGCGTACCCAACCCCTCTTCAGCGAACGCGAGCAGGATATTCTCCGGCTGGTTGGGCAGGGACTGTCGAGTCAGGAGATCGGCGACCGGCTATTTATCAGCGTCAACACCGTCAATACGCACCGGAAAAGCCTGATGAAAAAAGCCAACGTCAACAAAACCATCGACCTGATCGCCCACGCCCGCGAACACGGGTACATGTAAGCGGAACGCCGATATGCTTCGGTTTTGCGGGGTAAAATGCGGTACTTCGGTGTTCAGACTAACCCGCCAGCTCCGGCTGGTGCCGCGCTATGCATTTCGATACGCTTGCCCTGAAAGCCACTCATCAGGCCGACCCAACAACGGGGGCCGTGGTCCCGCCCATACATCTTGCCACGACCTTTGCCCGCGACGAAGCCAACGAACTAACCGGGCCGTACCTGTACACGCGCCCCAACAACCCCAACCGCGAAGCCCTCGAAACGGCATTGGCGACGCTCGAAGGCGGAGCCGTCGGGATGGCGTTCGGGTCGGGGCAGGCGGCTACCATGACGCTCTTGCAGGCACTCAGCCCCGGCGATCACGTACTCGTAGCCACCGACTCGTACTACGGCACCCCCGCCCTGCTCGAACAGGTGTTTCACCCCTGGGGCCTGACCTACACGCGGGTACACATGGACGATCTGGACGCGGTGAAGCAGTCGATGCACGAAAACACGCGGCTGGTCTGGTGCGAAACGCCCTCGAACCCCCTCCTGACAATCACTGACTTACTAACAGTTGCGCGACTGGCGCACGACGCGGGGGCACTCTGCGTCTGCGACAACACCTGGGCGACGCCCGTGCTGCAACGCCCGCTCGAGTTGAACTGCGACATCGTGATGCACTCGACCAGCAAGTACCTGAGCGGCCACTCCGACGTGCTGGGCGGGGCACTGGTATTCAAACGCAACGACGAGTTCGCCCAGCGGGTCCGGTCGTTGCAAAGTCTGTCGGGGGCGGTGCCGTCGCCGTTCGATTGCTGGCTCATTAGTCGGGGCATCAAAACGTTGGGCGTCCGAATGCGGGCGCAGATGGCCACCGCGCAGGCCGTCGCCGACTTCCTCGACGGGCATCCATCGGTCGAAAAAGTGCATTACCCCGGCCTGCCCAATCACCCCGACCGCGCGCTGATTGCCCAGCAAATGAACGGGCCAGGGGCCATGCTATCGGTGCAGGTAAACGGTGGAGCCGCCGAAGCGCTGGCGTTTATCGGTAAGCTGAAACTGTTCACCCGCGCCACGAGTCTGGGAGGTGTCGAAAGTTTGATCGAGCACCGGGCCAGCGTCGAAGGCCCCAACTCCACCACGCCTGCCAACCTGCTCCGCGTATCCATCGGCCTCGAACACGCCGAAGACCTGATCGCCGATCTGGCGCAGGCGTTGCGGTAAGTTTGCGGTATATGGTTTACAGTTTTCGGTTTACGGCGGCTGACGCGCATGTGTAGCCTGGACCTCCAGGTCCGGGTGCCCGTCAAGGCAACTATATCAGGCGGCAGCTTTTTGGCCGCTTTGCGACCACCCGGACCTGGAGCCGCGCCGGCGGGCCGGTCCAGGCTACAGTTTGTCGTCTGCACCTTCCAGGTGTAGACGGGCGCGATAGCGGCCAGATAGCTGCCGCCTTACGTAGTTAGCCTACGGCTACCAGACGTGGATCGCACCGCGCCACGGTGGCCGGCGCACCGGTCCAGGCTACTGTAAACCATATACTGAAAACCGAATACCGAGTTTACTTCCTCGGCCTAATTCGCCGGATGGCTGATGAATGCCGTTTGGTCGTGTCGTACCCATGTATCGGCATATTGTCCAAAGTAGCCCGAACGACGTTGGATGGGTCTTTTGGTGAGCGGTAAAAGGCGTTGTCGGGTACCGTCGTCGGCATGGGAATGGTGCTACCGCGCTCGGGCCGGGCAACCGGCATATCGTCGGGTTTACCCCGGTCGGCATTGGGCAGACTTTTCAACAGTTCGTGAGTAACGCTGTCGGAGAAATTGTTCGGCCGGAGAATAATCTTGCTGCCGCGTTCGGGCCGGGCAACCGGCATCGAATCCGGCCGGACCTGACCGGGCGTTTGTCCGTATGTCTGATACGCAGCCAGCATCAGCAAAACGTATAGTGATTTCATGGTCGTAGTACACTTTGGTTTGTCTATCTGATGACAAAGACCCCGTGACTTCCACAACCGTTGCAGCCAACGTCCTGAAAAAGAGTCGGCACCTGCCCTATTATCACAAACCGAAACCAATCTGTGCGACACTGGGTTGGTTAGGCAATTACGACCCCACTCCTATGCATATTGCGCTTATAGCGACCTCGTCGCGCCCCAACAGCAACTCGCTTCGTTTCGTCAATTACCTGAACAACCTGTTGGCCGAAACGAATCAGCATACCGTCACCATCGTTAATTACGAGCACTACGACATACCATTTGCCGGTCAGGGCTGGCTCAACGCCGATGCGCTGACGCCCTTCCAGCAAGAACTGACCACCGCCTGGGCTTCGGCCGATCTGGTGATCTTCGCCTTACCTGAATACAACTGGACGGCCCCGGCGCAGGCCACCAATGCCATTCACCAGCTAGGCACCCCCGCGTTCAAGCACCTGTTTGCCGACAAAGTGTTTGCGATGGTTGGTATTTCGAATGGGCGGGGTGGGCGGCAACCGGCCCTCGATATGGGCACGGTGGTCAACAAGATCATTAGCTTCACCAACAGCTCGTCTATCGTGTCGCCGAAGCTGTACGAATCGCACGAAACCGACAAAAACATTGACCCCAACGGGCAGTTTGTCGGCCATGAAGTGTACGAGCGCACCGTCCGTTCGTTCCTCGATTACACGCTTACCGTGGCACAGCGGTGGGTCGGTGCCGAGCAGACAGCCTGATAACCGTTTAACACGCAACGTACAACGTCTAGCAATCAGCCCATGAATTCTATTCCTGACGAAGAGCAGCTTAAAAAAAACGTGGAGGATCGCATCCGCGAAGCCATTCTCGCTATCGAGCCTGATGCTCAGGTAACGGTTTCGGTCGACATGAGAACCGGAAAAGTCGTGGTCGAGGGGGCCGATGATGACCTGGTGAACCGGGCCATCGATTCCATTCCTTCATCAGACAGCAGCGACGAGTAATCTGACAGGTTCTTCTTGTGAAATGTAACAGTGATGTCAGGTCTAGCGACCTGACATCACTGTTGTTTACGAACTTGTTGCCACACACTACCGACTACACGTTTACGCTGCGGCAGTCGAACGCTGCTCTACCCAATCTATAATCGAGTCGGCCCGTTTCAAACCAATTTCCACTATTACCGCATCCTGCAAACCGTCGTAGATCATGCTGAGGTGTAGCACTTGGTACGTAGTCCTGAACGCACTTAGTACGTCCTTATTGAGAAGTAACAGTTGCTGTCCGTACCAGTCTACATCCTTCCGATCATTACGTTTAAGCCCCAGCACATCATTCAGTGCCATCAACACGCCCGCATAGGCGGTGCGACCAGCCATCCTGACGTACTTAGCATCCTGATAATAGCCTTCTTCTTTGTTGGCTTTTTCGCGTAAAATAGTACGGGCGTCGTCGAGGTTGCGCCTGGCTTTACTGATTGAATCCATAGTTTACCCGGGTGGGATTTATCTGCAAAGTAAAACAAACTATCGGGCAGACCATTACCCGGCTTATTTCACAGTTCCTGCGCATACGAATCGAATTATATAAGTAAAAACAGAGCATTTTTGCCTTGTCTTTACTACTCAAGAAAAAGTCGATCATGCGCAAACCTGACTGGAAAATAAGTCACAAACTGGCCCGTTTCCGTCCCTATGTAACACCCACGTCGGTATGGCTGGGCGGTCTGATTCCGGTGCTGATGCTGGCCGGGTATCAGCAGGCCAACGACCCCGTTAAAGAGCCGATCAAGCGACTCGACCCGGCTAAGGCAGTTCAGATGGCCAAAGCTATCGAAGCCACCGTCAGCCCGAAACTGGCCGAAGGGCTATCACTCACCGTATGGGGTGTCGACTCGCTCGTCGCTGACCCCATCGGTATCGACATCGACGACAACGGACGGTTATACTACACCCGTACCAATCGGCAGAAAAACTCGGAATTTGACATTCGGGGGCATCAGGACTGGGAAATCGAGTCGAACAAGCTGCAAAGCATCGAAGACAAACGCGCCTTTCTGCACCGGGCCTTATCGCCGGAAAACAGCAAAAAGAACGAGTGGCTCAAAGACGTCAACGGCGACGGGTCGCACGACTGGCGCGATATGACCGTCGAGAAGGAGAACGTCTACCGCATCGAAGACACGAACGGAGATGGCGTAGCCGACCAAACGCAACTGGTTGTCAACGATTTCAACGACGAAGTAACCGACGTCGCCGGGGGTGTACTCGCCAACGGCAAAGACCTGTTTGTGACCGTCGCGCCCGACCTGTGGCGGCTGCGCGACACCAACGGCGACGGTATTCCCGATGAGAAGAAATCACTCTCGACCGGCTACGGTATTCACGTCGGCTTCAGCGGCCACGGGATGTCGGGCGTCGAGATGGGGCCGGACGGCAAAATCTACTGGCAAATCGGCGACATCGGGTTCAACGGCGGGAAGGACGCCAACGGCAAGTCGATGAACTACGCCAACACGGGTGTTGTCGTGCGGGCTAACCCCGACGGCAGTGATTTCGAGGTGTTTGCTCACGGCGTCAGAAACACGCACGAATTCGTGTTCGACGAATACGGCAATCTCATCAGCGAAGATAACGACGGCGACCACGCGGGCGAAAAAGAACGGTTGGTCTACATCACCAACGGATCGGATACGGGCTGGCGCAGCAACTGGCAGTACGGCAAATACCGGGATCCGAAAAACAACACGTATAAGGTCTGGATGGACGAAAAGATGTACCTGCCGCGCTTCGAAGGGCAGGCGGCCTACATCACCCCCACCCTCGCCAACTTCGTCAGCGGCCCGGCCGGTATGCTTTACAACCCCGGCACGGCGCTGTCGCCCAAGTACAAAAACACATTTTTCATCGCTGAATTCGTCGGCAACCCCGCACAGTCGGGCATTCACGCGTTTAAGTTGAAGCCCAAAGGCGCGTCGTTTGAGCTGGGTCAGCAGGAGAAAATTCTCGGTGGTGTGCTGGCAACCGGCATTGACTTCGGCCCCGATGGTGCGATGTACGTAGCCGACTGGGTCAACGGCTGGGATACCAAAGACTACGGCCGTATCTGGAAACTGGACGATAAATCGGCGGCAGCGTCGGCCGAACGCAAGGAAACCAAGATGCTGCTGGCGGCCGATTTCAACGGACGCCCGGAAGCCGACCTGGGCAAGTTGCTGTATAACGCCGACATGCGGGTGCGGATGAAAGCGCAGTTCGAACTGGTCGACCGGAAGGCGAAGGGTGCCGAGGTGCTGACAGCCGCGACGAAGCAGACGGCCAACCAACTGGCGCGGGTACACGGCATCTGGGGGATGGCGCAACTGTCCCGGCAAGATAAGCAGTACGCGCAGGGCATCATGCCCCTGCTGACCGACAGCGATCCCGAAATCCGGGCGCAGGCAGCTAAGTGGCTGGGCGACATTCGCTACGCCGACGCAGGAGCTGCCTTGATCCCGCTGCTGACTGATACCAACGCCCGCACCCGGTTCTTTGCCGCCGAAGCCCTCGGCCGCATTGCCTACGAACCGGCGGTTCAGCCAATCATCAAGATGCTGGAAGCCAACAACGACGCTGACGCTTACCTGCGCCACGCCGGTAGTCTGGCCCTGTCTCGCATCGGCAAGGTTGAGCCGGTGGCAGCCCTGAGCAGCAGTCCCTCGCGGGCGTTGCGGATTGCCGCCGTGGTGGCCCTGCGCCGGATGGAAAGCCCCGAAATCGCCCGGTTCCTCAACGACTCGGATGCGTTTGTCGTGACGGAAGCATCACGAGGTATCAACGACGATTTTTCGATTCCAAAAGCCCTGCCCGCGCTGAGCAACCTGCTGGTCAGCACGAAGTTTACGAACGAGCCGCTCATTCGCCGGGCCATCAACGCCAACCTGCGCGTCGGCACGCCCGAAGCCATGCAGCACCTGATGACCTACGCGCAGAACGACGCCAACCCCGCCGAGATGCGGGCCGAAGCCCTCGACGCACTCAGCACCTGGGCCGACCCATCGGTGCTCGACCGGGTCGACGGTCGCTACCGGGGTGAGGCAAAGCGCGACGCGGGTACGCTACGTACGCAAACGGCCGATTTGTATACCAAACTGGTTGGTAGCAACGAACTGCCCGTTCGGCTCAGCGCCATCAAAGCGATTCAGACACTGGGAATCACGTCGGCCGGCCCTGTGCTGATGACCCGGCTCACGAGCGATGCCGACGCGCCAGTCCGCATTGCTGCCCTGAAAACGCTGGCGTCGCTCAACGACCCGCAACTCAGCAAAGCCATCGAGCAGGCGCTGTCCGATCAGAACAAGTCGGTGCGCGTTGCCGGTCTGGATTTAGTCGCGAAAAGCAATATGCCCAGCGACCGGATGGTTAGCCTGCTGACCAACGTCATCGACACCCGCACGGCCGAAGAAAAACAGGCGGCTCTGCTGACGCTGGGTAAACTGCCGATCAAGTACACGCAGCCGATCTTCATGCAGATGATGGGTAAGCTGGCGAAAGGAACCCTTGCGCCGGAAATTCAACTCGAACTGGAAGAAGCCATCGACAGCACCCATTCGGCACCCCTTATCAGTCAGTACAAAGGCACGCTTGCCAAACTCTCGCCCGACGCGCTGTCGTCTACCTTTAAGGGCGCGCTGTTTGGTGGCGAACCCGACAAAGGGCGTCGCGTTTTCTTCCGCCACCCGACCGCGCAGTGTATCCGTTGCCACTCGTACGACGATCTCGGCGGTAACGCGGGTCCCCGGCTCAACGGCGTCGCCAGCCGCCTGACGCGTGACCAATTGCTCGAAGCCGTTATCAACCCCAGCGCCCGGATTGCCCCCGGCTACGGGTCGGTAACGCTGAAGCTGAAAAACGGTAAGACCGTTAGCGGCACGATGGAAGGCGAAACAAGCACCGATGTCAAGGTGAAGCAGGGCGACAAACCGACGATGACAATTCCGAAGAGTCAGATCGCCAAGCGCACCACTGACCCGTCGAGTATGCCGCAGATGACGTACCTACTGACAAAGCGCGAAATCCGCGACGTGGTCAGCTTTCTGGCCACGCTTAAGAACGAGTAGTAGCATACAGTTTGATAGCAACGGGCCTACCTGCGAATCGTCGCAGGTAGGCCCGTTTTTTTGTTCGACAGCCTGATCCTAACGTGAAAATTTAGTTATTATTACTCACCCTTTACAATTACAATTAACTCATTTTCAGTATTTTAAATCAATTCTGACAGAGATTAATTTTGCATTAACGCTGCCACGATAGCAGCTGATGTCACGTAATGGCTCATGGATGTTGTCCAAACTATTCCCCCGCTGGTTATTCCTATGAAAAAAGTATTTGTTGCCTGTTCGCTGCTTACTGTGCTGGCACTCGGCTACGCCTGCACCAAGAGTTCTGATTTAAACCCCGCCGATGCCAGCGGTGCAGCCCGTAGCGGCAGCGTTATGAGCGGCACGGTGACCGGCCCACACAATGGCACCGCCGGTGGTCCGCACAGTGGTACAGCCACCGGCCCACACAACGGTACGGCAACTGGTCCCCACAATGGCACCGCGACTGGCCCACACAATGGTACGGCAACTGGCCCGCACAGTGGAACGGCCACGCCATCCCATAGCGGAACTGCAACGCCACCGCACAACGGTACTGCAACTGGTCCGCACAACGGACCACCGCATAGCGGTACGGCGACCGGCCCCCACAGCGGCACCGCAACCCCGCCCCGCAGTGGAACGGCCACACCACCACGTGCTGGAACGGCGACACCTCCGCAGAGTGGCACAGGTACGCCACCCCACCGGCCCCGTCACTAGCCGACCGCATTTTACACAGCAAAAAGACCCGCTATCAGCGCTGATAGCGGGTCTTTTTGCTTTTATGGTCTGCGTAAAAACCGAATTATACCCTATGAAACTATGCTCATTTTAGTTAAAAAAAGTAGACTACCGATAAGTAAATATTGACTTTTAACTTTCTATTTTTTCGTTAAAAAATTAGCCAATTAATTTCTATTATGTTCTTTTCTGACTTTTCAAGAAAACATATTCAGTCTGTTAGAAACCGAAATTAACTATAAGCTTATACAGTCAGGATTAACTCAAAAAAACAGATAGCATTATCAGAAATTTGCTGTAATAAATTGCATACTAATTACCCGTTTCTATCCACCCATTATAAACGTCTCACATGTTAATAAAATATACTATCGAAAGCTAAACAAGGCCGACGTAGTTCAACTGAATAGATTCATTAACAGCGCTCTTAGCCTGTTCAAAATCGGCTCAAAGGTAGAAAATAATATCATATCTATGGCGTGTCATTTCTAAAAATTCACGCCACACAGTTAGCTATGATACATGGCCATAAAAGGACCATTTTATCATTTTATCAGCAATTACCTTATCAAAACGTCAGGTGAAATTGTAAGCACAAGTCTGCTCTCAAAAAACCCGACGAATCCTGTTGCACTAACCAAGCAAATTCGACTAAACCTGTATCAACCATATAAACACATGAAAATTCCTCCAACCAAAGCTTAAAAAATCCAACACGCATGACTCTATCTACTCCACACGCAAAAATTGTTGATTTTGACCCATTCGCAGGCCCTGCCTTTTCCCACATCGCCCCTTCGACAGAAGCGCAAATGGAAATATGGGCGGCTTGCCTGCTGGGCGGTGATGATGCCAGCCGAGCCTACAACGAATCTATTTCACTTCAATTCACCGGCTTTTTAGACCGGTATGCGCTCGAACAAGCCCTGTTCACGCTAATCACCCGTCATGAAGCGCTACGGTCGGTATTGAGTCCTGATGGCAAAACAGTTTGCGTCTACACCGATTCTCCTGTTCGTTTACAGTTTCGGGATGTGTCGGCCGAATTGCCGGAAAACCAGCAACGGCAACTAACTGATTATACGCGCGAAGAGTCAACATACGTTTTCGATTTGCAGCATGGCCCCTTACTGAAAGCCACGCTTTTCTCCCTGTCGGCATCGAGTCATTATTTTGTAATGACCGCTCACCATATTATTTGCGATGGCTGGTCTACGGGTATCATGCTACAGGAATTGGGTACGCTGTACTCGGCCTATACCCAAAAAATGGCCGCGAAACTCCCCGATGCGATTCCGTTCAGCCAGTACGCCCGGGAACGGTTTCTGTTCAATCAGAGTGACGACTACCAGCAAAGCGAACGCTACTGGCTCGATCAGTACGCCGACAATATACCGACGGTGCATCTGCCAACCGATTTCCCCCGAAAAACACCCCGCAGTTTTGACAGCGACCGGCTGGACTATCCGTTAAAGCCGGACGTAGTTGCAGCCGTGAAGAAAATGGGCCTGAAAGCGGGATGTGGCTTCGTTACTACGCTCATGACCGCGTTCGAAGTATTGCTGTATCGGTTGACGGGCCAGAATGATATTGTGCTCGGTTTGCCGGCTGCCGATCAGTCGGCTACCGGACATTATCAGCTGGTAGGCCACTGCGTGAGTTTGCTGCCGCTACGAAGCAAGCTGACGGCCGATGTTAGCTTTTTGGAGTTTTTAAAGCATCGAAAAACGGCGGTTCAGGATGCGCTTGACCATCGGCTAATCACGTTTGGTAGCTTACTGAAAAAGTTGAGCATGGCCCGTGATCTGTCGACGATTCCGCTGGTTCCCGTCGTATTTAACGTCGATATGGGTTTGGACGATGGCGTTCACTTTCACGATCTAACCTTTCAGTTAATCAGTAATCCGAGGGCCTACGAAAATTTTGAGCTGTTTGTCAATATCAGCGGGGCCGGCAATGCGCTCACCGTGGAATGGTCGTACAATACGCAGTTGTTCACGGCGGAGACCATTCGTAAAATGATGGTCGAGTTTGAGCATATTTTGAGCACGATTACGGTTGATCCGTCCGTCATGATCGGGTCGATTAACCTGATTGAAACCAACAGACTGCTCGAACAACTGGCCCGGTGGAACAACACTCAGGCCGACTACCCGCGCGATACGCCCCTCGATCAGTTGATCGAACAAACGTCGGCAACCTACGCGACCAAACCAGCCCTTATTTTCAACGGCAGTACACTGTCGTATCGGCAGCTAAACGAAACGGCCAACCAGCTGGCGCATTACCTGCTGGCGTCGGGTGTTCGACAGGGCGACATAATCGGTGTGGCGGTTGACCGCTCGCCGGACATGCTGATAGCGCTACTCGCCATACTGCGGGCCGGTGCCGCCTACCTGCCCCTCGACCCAACCTACCCCCAGGATCGGATCAGCTTTATGGTAGCCGATTCGGGCGCCAAACGAGTGCTCGTATCCCGCAACTACCAGGGGCGTTTGCGCGGTCAGACCACCGAGCTGGTCATGGAAGACACGGCGCTCGCCATAGCCGGTTACCCCACGACAGCTCCCGCCCTTACGCACTCGGGCGACAGTCTGGCTTACGTACTCTATACGTCGGGGTCCACGGGGAAGCCCAAGGGCGTGCTGATCGAACACCGCAACCTGGTCAACCTGTTGTGGAGCATGGCCCAGGCACCCGGTATCAGCGACAACGACACGTTACTGGCCGTAACCACCATTTCCTTCGACATCGCCGGTCTGGAGCTGTTTCTTCCGCTGCTTGTGGGGGCCACCGTATACCTCACCGACACGGCGACGGCTAAGGATGGCCGGGCTCTGCTGGCTCTCGTTAAATCGGCACAGATCAGCGTGATGCAGGCAACCCCCTCGACCTGGCGAATGATGCTCGACAGCGACTGGACTGATCGCTTGCCGCTGAAAGCGCTTTGCGGGGGCGAAGCCCTGCCGAAAGACCTGGCCACGCACCTGCTCACCCGATGCGATGAGTTGTGGAACGTATACGGACCAACCGAAACAACGATCTGGTCGACCGTCAAACGAATCGTCAGCGCGGATGATATTACCATCGGCAGGCCCATCAACAACACGCAGGTTTACATACTCGATGCGTTCCTCAAACCCGTAGCGGAAGGCTTAGCCGGTGAAATTTACATTGCTGGCGACGGCGTGGCACGCGGCTACCTGAACCGGCAGGAGTTGACAAACGAACGGTTCGTAACCAATCCATTCACCGGAGGGGCACCCGGCACCATGTATCGAACGGGTGATCTGGGCGAGTTCCGGGCCGATGGCGACATACACTGCCTGGGGCGCGTCGACCATCAGGTAAAAATTCGGGGGCATCGCATCGAACTGCTGGAGATCGAAGCGGTATTGGCGGCCCTTGAGGGGATTAAAGAAGCTGTCGTTACAGCGCACGACGATCGGCAGGGCCATCCGCAACTGGTGGCTTACGTGGTTCCGCTTCACCTGGCTTCTCAGGAGCAGATTCTGGTCTGGAAACAACAGATGCAGCAACACCTGCCCGACTACATGATTCCAGTTCATTTTGTGGCAGTGAAACACATTCCACTGACCCCGAACGGGAAAGTAGATCGTAAGTCACTGCCCGCCCCACTCGTGGGTGAGCCCGGAACCCGCACCGATTACGTGGGGCCGCGCACCGACGTCGAACAACGGGTAGCCGCCATATGGCTGGACTGCCTGAAGCTCGACAAACTGGACGTTTTCGACAACTTCTTCGAACTTGGCGGCCATTCGCTGGTGGCCGTACAGGTGATGAACCGGCTGGAGAAGGAAACCGGCAAGCGGCTTCCACTATCGACGTTGTTTGAGTATCCGACGGTCGAAAAGTTAGCCCTGGCCCTACAAATGGACGGTACGTCTGTCGTATGGGATGCGCTCGTTCCCATCAAGCCGCAGGGTACGAAGATGCCGCTCTACATCGTACACGGCGCGGGCCTGCACGTATTGCTGTTCAACACACTGGCCATGCACATGGACCCTGACCAGCCCGTTTACGGCTTACAGGCGAAAGGCATTAACAGTGCGGACAAGCCCCACGACAGTATCGAGGAGATGGCGACGTACTACATCGACGCCATCATGGCCAAAAACCCGGACGGCCCCTATGCCCTGGCCGGTTTCTCCTTCGGGGGTGTTATCGCGTATGAGATGAGCCGGCAACTGACCGCCCAGGGTAAAGTGGTGAAGATGCTGGCCATGTTCGACACCTACGTGTACGAGGCAAGGCAGTACGACTCCTGGCTGCGAAAAATGAGCGGTAACATGCTTGTTTCGCTTAAAACAAGGTTCTACGTGCTGACGCAACTGAAAGACGACCCTCAGCACACCTTACTTGTCAAAACAGAATCGTTGAAGCGTAAGATTAGTCAGCTGTACCGGCGGGTCAAGTACGACGAAGATCACCTCAAAGTCTTTTTGGGCAATTACTACGATGTCTACCAGAAAAGTCAGGCGGCATACACCAAATATGTGCTGGTTCCGCATCAGGTGCGCATCGATTTGTTTCGGGCCAAAGAGCGGATTTTTTACATGCACGATTTCGAATTTCTCGGCTGGAAACCGTTCGCTCTAAAGGGCGTTACGGTGCACGAAGTGCCGGGAAATCACAATAGCCTGTTTGATCCGCCAAACGATAAGTCGTTCGCCAGAACGCTGCAAAACGTGCTGGACAAGGCGTAGAATATTTCGATCGAGTACCCTCAAACTCCGGCCTGTCGGAGCTACGGCAATCGCCCTGGCTTCGACGGGCCGGAATGCTTGTGACGCCAGTCACCTTAGTTCCAGCCGTGACTGGCTACCGAAGATGCTTCCTGCGTCAGCATGACGGAAACCTGGCGTATACCCATCCTTTTACACCGGGGCGCCAGCCAATTCTTTATCAATACGGACGGGTTTGGCCGGTGATGAATTTGACCAAACTATATTTTTAAAATTTTTTACTTAGTAACTTTCGGCTTTGCTGAACGCGCATTCATCAGTACATACTGTTGGTTGACGACTTCGGTACTCTACTGATCTATTTATCCTGCCTGCTCATGCGTTTTCTTATTGGCATTCTGTTGTTTAGCCTGTCTGTGCTGGCTTCCGCCCAAACACCTGCTCCGTACGGTGCGCTACCCTCACCGCGGCAACTGGCGTGGCACAAGATGAAGTACTATGCCTTTGTTCACTTCAACATGAATACGTTTACGAACGAGGAATGGGGGCATGGCACCGAGAAACCAGACGACTTCAACCCCACGCAGCTCGACTGTCGGCAGTGGGCCCGAACGGCGAAGCAGGCAGGCATGGAAGGCATCGTAATTACGGCCAAGCACCACGACGGCTTCTGCCTGTGGCCGTCGAAATACACCGAACATTCGGTTAAAAACAGCAAGTGGCGCAATGGGAAAGGTGACGTGTTGAAAGAACTCTCAGCTGCCTGCAAGGAATACGGGCTGAAGTTCGGGGTGTATCTCTCGCCCTGGGACCGCAACCACCCCGCCTATGGCACGCCCGAATACAATGACATTTTCAAGAATACGCTCAAAGAAGTGCTGACCCAGTACGGCGATGTGTTTGAAGTATGGTTCGACGGGGCCAACGGCGAAGGGCCCAACGGCAAAAAGCAGGTATACGACTGGCCGGGCTTCATCGCGACGGTGCGGCAGTACCAGCCCAACGCGGTCATTTTCAGTGATGCCGGCCCCGACATTCGCTGGGTGGGCAACGAAGACGGCTACGCGGGCGAAACCAACTGGTGTACCATCAACCGCGACAAAGTCTACCCCGGCTACCCCAACTATTGGGAACTGACTGTGGGTGAACAGGGCGCCAAGGACTGGGTGCCCACCGAAGTCAACTGCTCGATCCGGCCGGGCTGGTACTACCACGCCAGCGAAGACGATAAGGTAAAATCGCTCGAACACCTGGTCGACATTTACTACAGCTCCATTGGGCGCAACGGCAACTGGCTGCTCAACCTGCCCGTTGACCGGCGGGGGCTGGTCCACGAAAACGACGCCAAACGGCTGCTGGAACTCAAAGCGTATACCGACAAAGCCACGGTCAATCTGGCGGGGGGCAAACAGGTGTCGACCAATAGTTCGTTTGCCAATAAGCCAACCTTCGCGGCCAGCAACCTACTCGATGGTAAACGCGACACCTACTGGGCCGCTGCCGACGGAGCCAAGCAAGCCACTATCGACATCGATCTCGGCAAACCAACTACGCTCAACCGCCTGCTGATTGAAGAATACATCGAACTGGGGCAGCGGGTGGAAAAATTCTCCGTGGCCGCTTTCCAGAACGGCAGCTACCAGCCCATCGCCATCGGCACGACCATCGGTAACCGACGGATCCTGCGCTTCCCAACCACGACGACCAGTAAGCTGCGCGTCAGCATCGAGCAGTCGCTGGCCAGCCCGATTATCCGTAACATCGAAATCTATAACGCGCCGGAGCTGATCGTAACACCGGTTATCAGCCGTAGCAAAGACGGACTGGTGCGCATTGCCAGCCCGCGCACCTCCGACCCCGTCATTACCTACACCACCGACGGGTCGGAGCCAACGGCGAAAAGTCCGCGCTTTACCAAGCCGTTCGCGCTGGCGACTGGCGGCACGGTAAAAGCCCGCGCGTTCATCAATAACATGAAGCAGGCAAGCAGCCCCGTCACGACGGCGTTCGACATCAGTTCCGCCAAATGGAGCGTCAGTTCATCCGACAAAAAGGCAGACGCTATGATCGATGGTAACCCCGATACGTTCTGGCGACAACCCAAAGCGGGCGAAGGACCAACGTCGGTCGTGGTTGATCTGGGCGAATCGCTGCCCCTGCGTGGCTTCACCTACCTCCCCCGGCAGGACGGCAAAAAAGAAGGTATCGTCTATCGCTACGCCCTGT
Source organism: Spirosoma rhododendri (assembly GCF_012849055.1). Classification (NCBI taxonomy): domain Bacteria; kingdom Pseudomonadati; phylum Bacteroidota; class Cytophagia; order Cytophagales; family Cytophagaceae; genus Spirosoma; species Spirosoma rhododendri. The sequence goes on from NZ_CP051677.1 coordinate 4,415,626, forward strand.
CGGTCAGTCAGGATGGCAACACGTGGTCGGCCCCGGTCAGTCAGGGTGCGTTCAGTAACATCAACAACAGTCCCGTATTGCAGACGATCCGGTTCAGCAAACCGGAAACCGCCCGCTACCTGAAGTTCGACGCACTCGAAACCACCGAAGCCAACGCCCCCACCATCTCTATCGCTGAACTGGGCGCGCTAACCAAGTAATTCGTACACAGACCATTACATATGATGTAAACGTGGTCGACAAAGTCGATGGAGAGAAGCTAAAAATGCAGTTTGCTCTTGGTATTGTCCATCAATGTGTCTAAAAAAAGAATTTAGTTTACGAATGACCAAAAATCAATAGCTGTTGACCGGAAAGCAAACGAGTCGTTAACCAGCCGTAGAGACCTTTGATTCATCAATCAAAACACATCCCTACGATCAAATTAACGGTACTAATGAAAAAATTTGCCTTCCTCGTACACCTTCGTGACAGCTATCAAAAAGACCTGGCCCTGATGTCTAAACCGCTGGGCTGGATCCCTGAAGGGTTTTACCGGTCTGTTATGCGCAGCCGCCCCGTATCGCCCTTTCTCTGGAGCGACGTGACGCTGACCCCCGGCGCCACCGCCCCGGAAGGCCACATCATCATGGTTCCGTATACCGGCCGACAATTGCTGGAGCAGCAGGGTGCCATGATGCCCCAGATCCGGGCGGCTATCGACCTGGGCGCGTCAAAAGGGGCCGAGATCGTGGGGCTTGGCGCATTCACGTCACCCATCACGCTGGGCGGACGCACCCTGGTCGATACCGCCCCCATCTCGGTGACGAACGGTAACGCATTTACGGCCTACATCACTTGGAAAAAAGTCGCCAGACTCATCCAGCAGTCGTACAGCAATTACCCGACGGTCGCACTCGTGGGCGCAACCGGTAGCGTCGGCAGCCTGCTGTGTCAGTTACTCGCCAAATACCAACCCGAAGCCCGGTATATGCTGGTAGCCCGCAACGAACGGAAGCTGCGGGCAATGGCGAATACAATGCACGCCCAGCATCCAGACTGCAACCCTATTGTATCGCAGCAGATCGACGACATCAAACGGGCCGATATTGTGGTGCTGCTCACCAGCGCGGCCGACTCCGTCCTGAAAGCGGAACACCTGAAGGCCGGAGCCGTGGTGCTCGATGATACCATGCCGCGCAACACCCACCCAGAGCTGGTCAGCCAGCGACCCGACGTAATCGTGTACGATGGTGGCCTGGTGGCGATGAAACACCTCCGCATGAACTGCTCGATTGGGCTGGCCCCCGGCATCTCCTACGCCTGCCTCGCCGAAACGATGTTGCTGGCGCAGGCGGGACACGAAGGGCATTTCAGTGTTGGCAATCCCACGCTGGAACAGGCTGAATACATTAGCAAGCTAGCCCAGCAGTACGCGCACCTGGGCTTCGACCTCGCCCCCGATTATAGCTTCGGCAAACGGCTGCCGCAGTCAGTAAATACCTACGACGATTCATCAGTTACCACATCACTCGTTCCCGCGTTCTAAACCCACCAACAATGAAAACGAACCCTGTTCAGGTTCTTATCCTCGGCGGAGGGTATGTCTCCGTGTGGGCCTACCGGTCGCTAGCCCGTAAACTCCGCACCGAACTGCGCCGGGGTGATGTCCAGATCACCGTTGTCTGCCCACTGACGGGTCATGCCTATCACGGCTGGACCGCCGAAACACTGACGGACATTCTTCGGGTCGAGAGTCAGGTTAGTCCACTGGCCGAACTGATGCCGCAGGCGACATTGCTTACGGGCCGGGCAGTAGCGGTGAACACTCCCTCGAAAACAGTGCAGGTGCAACTCGCGGGAGGCCAGGAACAATGGCTGACCTACGATCATCTGCTGCTGGGCATGGGCACCACCGACAGCCTGACGATTGACGGAAGCCGGGAGTTAGGTTACCAGATCAAAGACCGCGACGCCTTTCACCGCACCCACGATGCGCTCTACGAACTGGTTCAGCGGGCCGCCCGAATGCCAGCACGGCAGGCGCAACAGATGTTGCGCGTAAATGTAGCGGGTGCCGGTTTTACGGGCGTCGAACTGGCTACCAACGTGGCGGAGTACCTCCAGCTGCTGGTGAAAGAGCACGACACCCTCCGGCACGTCAGCCCGACGGTTCGGCTCATCCACAGTGGAGCACATGTGCTGCCCGCTCTCGGCAACACCTGCCAGCGACTGGTCGGTTACGCGGAGCGAACCATCGACGCCTACGGTATCCAGCGCATTGCCAATCGGCGGCTGGCACGCATAACGGCCATCGGTGCGCAACTCGACGACGGCACGGTGCTGGAAAGCACCATGACGATTACGACGGTGGGTCAGCAGCGGCTGGAACTTCCGGGCACGGAAGCATTTCAGCGCGACGCGCAGAACCGAATTCAGACCAATTCGTACCAGCAACTGCTCGACCATCCAACCATCTGGGGCGGTGGCGATGCCTGTCTTGTGCCGCGTATCGGGCATCAGGAGGGCAGTCCATCCAACGCGCTGTGGGCTATTAAGCATGGTGAATCAGCCGGGCGCAATATTGCCCGCGCCATCCGGCAGCAGTCGTTGAAGCCATTCCGTTTTCGGGGTATGGGCGAAACGGCCAGCCTGGGCGTCGGGAAAGCCATCCTGGAACTCTACGGGGTGCAGGCGACCGGTTGGCTGGCCTGGACCATCCGGCTACTTTTCTTTCATTACTTCATCCCCAGCCGCCGGGTCATGCGCTCCTCGATCAACGACTGGCTGTTTCTGTTCACCAAACGGCAGCGGATCGGCCTGTGGCTCAGAAAGCAACCCCGTCCCGAACAAGCCACCCATGACCTGGCGCTGACCACGCCCAGGCTGGATCGGGCAGCATAGACCGGGCTACGTTTCGATAGCAACGAAGGCTTCATTTCCACTGGAAGTGAAGCCTTCGTTTTTGTTAAAACCACTACGGCACTCAGTGATCATCATATTTTAAAAAAGTTTAATTTATATCTTTGGTAGCCGATTTTCATCCCGACAAACCTACGTTGGCCGGTACACAGCACCCGGTATCACCAGCCAGTCTAACTCAACCAGCGGGTCACGTTTTGTATGCTTCGATTTTATTCATCTTTACTGGCTGTTCTGGTCTGCGCAGCGTCCGTGCAGGCTCAGACCCCGGCGCAGCGGTATCCGCTCATTCCCTACCCAACATCGCTCAGCCCGGCTACCGGTCAGTTTACGATTACCGCCAAAACGCCCGTCGTTTCGGTTGATAAGCGGTTCAGCAACGAAGCTGGTCAGTTACGAACGCTAATCGAAGCAGGTCTTGGCCAAAAGCTGCCTATGACGGGTACCGGGCCGCGCATTGTTCTGCAACACGACCCATCGGTGACGGCGGCTGAGGGCTATGCGCTGACGATTACGCCCCAGCTGGTGACGCTGAAAGCCGCGCAGCCGGTCGGGATGTTCCGCGCCGTGCAGACCATCCGTCAGTTATTGCCCGTGGGTATCGAGAAGCCGGGTAAGGCCGTTGCTTCACTAACGCTGCCCGCCGTCACGATTCAGGACCAACCGACCTACGATTGGCGGGGGATGCACCTCGACGTGTCGCGGCATTTCTTTTCGCTCGACTACCTCCGTGCCTACATCGACCGGATGGCGCTGTATAAGTTCAACAAATTCCACCTCCACCTCACCGACGATCAGGGCTGGCGGCTGGAGATAAAAGCCTACCCCAAACTGACGAGCGAAGGTGCTTTTCGGACCTACAACAACCAGGATTCGGTGGTGCTGAAACGCGCCCTGACCAACCCCGACTTCGACCTCCCAAAAAAATTCCTGCGGCAGCAGAACGGCAAAACTGAGTACGGGGGCTTCTACACGCAGGCGCAGATCCGCGAGCTGATCGCCTACGCAGCCGCCCGACACATCGAGATCATCCCCGAAATCGACATGCCGGGACACCTGAGCGCAGCCATCAACGCCTATCCGATGCTGAGTTGCACCGGGCAGTCGGGTTGGGGCAAGACGTTTTCGGTACCCATCTGCCCCTGCAACGAGCCGACCTACACGTTTATGGAAACGGTGTTGAGCGAGGTAATCGCCCTGTTTCCGAGTCAGTACGTTCACATCGGGGCCGATGAAGTGGAGAAGTCGACCTGGGCGCAGACACCAGCCTGTCAGGAGTTGATGAAGCGCGAGGGCATCAAAAACGTTGAGGAGCTGCAAAGCTATTTCGTGCATCGCATCGAGCGGTTCGTGCAGTCGAAAGGCAAGAAACTCATGGTCTGGGACGACGCGCTCGAAGGGGGCCTGAAACCGTCGACGGCCGTCATGTACTGGCGTAGCTGGGTAAAAGATGCCCCGCAGAAAGCCGCCCGCAACGGCAACGACGTGGTGATGACACCCGTCAGCACGCTGTACTTCGACAGCCCGCCGGGTAGTCAGTCGGTGGAGAACGTGTACAAACTGGCGGTCGTGCCGGAGGATGTTACAACCCAGCAGACGCAGCAGTTTCTGGGCGCGCAGGCCAACCTCTGGACCGAATACATCCCGACCGAAAACCGCGCCGATTACATGACCATGCCCCGCATGACGGCCCTTTCGGAAGTAGTCTGGACGGGTAAAAAAGACTACCCGTCGTTTCAGCAACGGCTCCTGTCCCACCTCCTGCGGATGGAGCAGATGGGCATTCACTACCGCCTGCCCGACCTGACGGGTTTCGCCGAAGAAAACGTCTTTGTCGACAAGGCCACCCTCCGCATCCGCAAACCCCTCGACAGCTACATCCTCCGCTACACCACCGACGGCTCGCAGCCCCAGACGACCTCGCCTACCCTACCCGACGGCCTGGTGATCGACAAGCCTCAGACCGTCAGTGTGGCCGCCTTTACGCCCTCGGGTGTGCGGGGCGACGTCTACACGCTTCGCTATCAGCAGCAGGACTACGCCAAGCCCGTCGCGGTGGGCACGTCGAAAGCAGGGCTACAGGTCAGCTATTTCAAGAAAGCCTTTAAGTCGGTGAAGGAAATGACAGATCTGAAAGCCGACAGTATGTTCACGGCGGCTAATCTCGTCGTGCCGCCGTCGGTCAATGCGCCGAGCTTTGGTCTGCAATACCGGGGCTTTCTGACGGTGCCGGAAACGGGCGTTTACAGCTTCTTCTACACCTGCGACGATGGGGGCGTTCTGCACATCGCCGACCGGCTCGTCGTTGACAACGACGGCAACCACTTCCCCATCGAAAAAAGCGGGCAGGTGGCCCTCAGCAAAGGCGCGCACCCGTTCTCCGCCGACTTCATCGAGGGCGGTGGCGGCTTCACACTCAAACTCAAATACAGCCTCAACGGCTCCGCCCCGCAGGACATCCCCGACAGTTGGTTTACCCGTTAACAATAGCAGTCTCGGACAGTGTTGTCCGAGACTGCTATTGTTAACGGGTAAGTGTATCTCTACACTTCAAGTCTATGAACTATTTGCTTTATGTTATAACATTAAAATTTAATATTTTTTAGCCAAATAATACAATATGTTACATATTCATAGATTCTAGCGATAATATTACAATTTATAACAAATGTCACATGGTAATTCTTGACATATTGCTTATTTTGCCATTTAGCTACTAACCAACTTACTTATCACAATGGCTGATTATTCGCTAGACACAGGCAAAAAATACATAATGGACATTTTCGCTTCTGACCGTTTTTATAACATACCAGATTATCAAAGAGCATATGTCTGGGGTAACGAACAAATAGTAGATCTTTTAGAAGATATAAGTAATGCTCTAGGTCAGGATGGGAAACAGGGAGAAAAAAAGGAATACTTTCTAGGCTGTATGATATGGAATACCAAATACATAAAAGAAGCAAATATTGAATACGCCTGTCAAGATATCTTAGATGGACAACAAAGATTTATAACAATTTATATTTTACAAGCGGTAATTAGAGACATTTCAAAAAGTGATGATTTAAAGAAGGACGTCTTGGAGCGGATGCAGCAGAAAGGTAATATATATAAGGGAATACCAGAGAGGAATAGAATAGAGTTCCAAATCAGAAACGACAAAGACTTCATAGATAAATTTATTATAAAAGATGGAGGAACTTTGAAAGAGATGGAATTAAGTGATCTGATAAAAGACAAAGATGAGAGTATTTCTACAAGAAATATGGCAAAGGCTATTAATTTTATTAAGGAATGGTGGTTAGAAAAAGAGATGGAAATAGATAGTGATGCTCTATTCCAACAACATTTATCAAGTTTTTACATATACTTATCAACGAAAGTCTTAGCTCTATTCCTAGCAACCTCTGATAATCTCGACGATGCTTATAACTTATTTACAGTGCTAAATAGTCGAGGAGTACAATTACAATCTAGTGATATATTGAGAGCGCAAAACCTTCGAGTCATAAACGATGAAAAACTAAGAAAAAAATATGCATCTAATTGGGAAGAGTATGAGAATAGTGTAAGTGCACCCTATAAGTCTTTTGACGAATTCTTGTGGGCTATGGTTTACATAAAAATGAAATACAGAAGCGATGATAACCAAAGCCTCATCAGAGCATTCGATTTCATGTACAGTAAACAGAATCTATTAGAGAAAGGCAGCTCGACTTTTGACTTCATAGGAAGATACATTAAACATCTTGAAGTAATAAATAGCAATAATTTTCAAGAGCAATCTGGTAGTGGGAACTGTTTCTCTAACATAAATTATATACTAACTACCACATTTAGTAACATATATATGGTTCCGCTTATGCATTACAGAGAGTGCTTTGGCGAATATGGTATAGTAGAGTTCATTATAAAGATAGATAATCTTTATTCCGCTTACTGGTTGTTGGATAACAGAAATATTCAGTCTAGAACTTTTATCATACTTCGACGCATGGAAGAAATAAAGAAAGAACAGAATAATAACAAAATTGCCGCCGATCAATTTTTAATTGATCCAACGTTACAATATGACTATGTAGACGACAAAGCTTCTACAGCTATAAACATTAATAATTTATTTCGAATAATAGATGAAGAAAAATGGGGCGCGTTCTCAGGAACAAAAGTTAACAAAACTAGATATCTACTATTAAAACTAGACTTAATACTTAGTAACATTAATACACATTTATTTTTTAGCAAAAACTCTGCTTCGCTTGAGCATTTAATGCCTCAGAAAGTAGAAGGTACGAGTTGGGATATAGAAAAAGACAGTCATTCAGAATGGTTACACAGGATTGGAAACGTTGTACTTGTTGATAGAAGGAAAAACGCTTCACTTAGCAATTCACCATATTCTACCAAAAGACAAAAATTTCAAGGTGCTTTTGAAGCGAGGGCCAATACTAACCACGTGTTTTTCAAATATAATGATTGGAACATTGACAACATAAAGAGCAACCATAACAGAATAGTGAGTTTGTTAAAAGAGTACTATTCAGGAAACAGCTTAAAAACGTTAAAAGACCTCAATAAGAAGACAGAAGCTATCTGACCACGATTCTAACGCCACCGTTTGAGATTCCTCTTAACTATTAAGTCTGTGAAATTCAAATAAAATAAGTCACTTAAGTAAAGGCACACTTTATGCTCAAGCACAATTCCAATATTTTTACCCTACAGGACACACCCGACACCTAATTTACTCCTTAGTAAAAACGGCTCAGGATACTATCCGGAGCCGTTTTGCTTATTGCTACTCTGCTGGCAACCACAGCCGGTTTTATTAGTTGAACGACGTTCTAAAGGCCAGGGGTGTCTGCTGGGTTCTGGTCTTAAACAACTTGCTGAACGAAGGCAGGTGCTCGAAACCCAGCTCGTACGCTATCTCGCTAACGGTCAGATCCGTAGTCGATAGTTTTTCTTTCGCTTTCTCGATCAGTTTATCGTGAATGTGCTGCTGGGTAGTTTGCCCTGTCAAGACGCGCAGCAGATTACTCAGGTATTTTGGCGACAGATTCAGCTGTTCGGCCACGTATCTGACGGTCGGCAATCCCCTGTCGGCCAGATCAGTATGGGCAAACCACGTATCCAGCAACGTCTCCAGCCGGTCGAGTATCTGATGAGCCGCTTTATCGCGCGTCAGGAACTGACGATGGTAAAACCGGTCGGCGTAGTTCAGCAAGGTTTCGATGTGCGAGATGATGATGGGCTTGCTGAACGCGTCGATATTGGCCTCGCATTCCTGTCTGATATTCTGCATGATCGCACTCACAACGGCTTCCTCTTTTTCCGACAGCCACAGGGTTTCGTTGAGCGAATAATCCCAGAAATCGTAGTGCCTGATGGTTTTAGCCAGCGTCGTGTTCCAGATAAAATCGGGATGGATGTACATGACCCAGCCCGATTTCGTCGTCGCTTCGTCTTTATTGTCGACCGTCATGCTGAACACCTGATTGGGCGCGATAAACGACATAACACCGTCGTTGAAATCGAACGATTGCTGCCCGTACTTCACCCGGACGTTGCTCATCCGCTTCACCGCGATGGAATAAAAATTCATCGTCATGTTGACCGGCTCATCATGGTTAGCGTGCGGAACGGTACCCACGTCGAGTACGCTGATGAGCGGGTGCTGCGGGGCCGGTATCGCGAGGGAGCGGTAAAAATCGCTGATCGACTTGAACGACTTCATGCTTCGTTGTCGGCTTTAACTACGTCCAGAACAAGTTTGCCACGGGTGTGCCAGCGTTCGCTTTCGCGGTGCGCCTGAGCGACCTCATCCAGCGGAAACACCTTGCTGATGAATACCTTTACCTCACCTGCGTCGATCAGCCGGGCTATCTGCTCCAGCCACTCCCGGCGGGGCTGGTTGGCCGCCAGTTCACCCGTCGCCTGCCTGGTGGCAAGGGCATTCAGCACCTCATCCGTAAATGGCAGGTCGGTGTTGACACTGACGAATATACCGCCTTCTTTCAATGTATTGACCAACTTTACCCGCTCTTTGTTGTCGCGAAGGGGCGACGCGTCAAGCACCACGTCCACGTCCTGTACCCACTCGTCGACAGGCTGGGTGGTGTAGTCGATTACGGCATCGGCTCCGAGTTCGTTGAGAAAGTCCTGATTCCGGGCCGATGCCACCGCGATTACATAGGCACCTGTTGCTCTGGCGAACTGCACGGCGAAACTACCGACCCCACCCGATGCCCCCGTAATCAGGATGCGCTGCCCCGACTCAAGTTTCCCGTATTCGTACATCCCCGTCCAGGCGGTCAGCGCGGCCAACGGCACCGCAGCCGCTTCCGTGAAGCTCAGCCGCTGGGGTTTCAGAGCAAACTGGCTGGCTTTGGCCGCGCAATACTCAGCGTAGGTACCGTTGCTGAAGAAATTAGCCAGTCCGTACACGGCATCGCCCTTCTGGAAGCCCGTTACGTCACTACCTGCTTCTTCCACAATACCGGCCCCATCGCAACCCAGTGTCATCGGCAGGGTCAGGAAAGACCGTATCCCTTCGTTGGCCCCGTTGCGAATCACCCAGTCGACTGGGTTCACACTGCTGGCATACACACGCACTAATACCTCATCCGGCGCGGGAACAGGCCGTTCGATTTCCTCTACTGTCAGCACATCAGCCCCGCCAAATTCATGAATTCTTACGGCTTTCATACATATCTGTTTTGGTTACGACACAAAGGTCGTAAGCCCCAGCGCGACAGATTTAGCCGAAACACCGTATGTGTTAGCCGAAACAACCGTAGCCTCAGTGTTAGCCAATATCGCTAATTCATACGGGCTAAGACCGGAATGGGCCAGTCCTTTATCTGCCAGTTGTCATGCGGGTTAGCCACAGTAACTTGTTGGCTTGTCTTGTTATCCAGATCACTTTTCGGCACCGACATTCAGCAGCTTCCGGGTTTTCTGAACGATATACCCATCGTTTCAACGGCAGCCGGGTCGGCGGCTGTACCGCCTTCGATAACCACGCGGGGGTACCTGCGCGCGAAACTCGTTACAACAGGCCGTTTCAGCTGCTCACCAGGCTGAAGCGGCCCGGCCGTTACCGATCAAACCGCTTCCGGTTACGAACAACCTGTCTGTTCAACTGGCTAGTTGACCAACAATGGCCTGATTGATTAACTTGCGATATAAAACTTGTACTTCGATGACCGGTGATCAGCAGTTTTCGGCTACACTACACGAGCAGCTTGACGTCAATTTTGCCCTCCAGGCCGCCGGACTCGGCGTCTGGGAATACAACCCCGTCACGGGTTTGATCGACTGGGACAGGCAGACGCAGGCCCTGTTTGGGATTGCCGACAGTAATTCCATACCGTATGAACAGGCTATCCGGCACATCCATCCCGACGACGTTCAGCGGGTTGATGAAGCAGTACAGTGGGCGGTAAATCCACAATCTGGCGGGATATACGATCAGACCTATCGCACCATCGGCGTCGACGACGGAATGCTGCGGTGGGTTCGATTTGCAGGCCGGACTTACCGTACTGAATCGGGCGAACTGATTCGCTTTGGGGGCATCACACAGGAAGTAACACAGCAGGTAACAGACAGACAAAAGATCAGCGACGACGCCCGGCTTGCAGATCTGGTCAAGGCGACACCAGCGGCTACGGCGGTCTATATGGGTCGTGATATGCTGATTCAGCAGGTCAACACAGCCATGCTGGCCATCTGGGGAAAGGATGAATCAGTAATTGGCAAGACGCTGCACGTAGCCATCCCCGAACTGGACGGACAGCCCTTTCTGGCCCAGCTTCAGCACGTATTTGACACGGGTGAACCGTTTCGGCAGGCGGAGGGCATGGCAGAACTGATCGAGAACGGACAGCCCAGAACGGTCTGGTTCAACCATGCCTACAATCCGCTGTACGACAGCGACGGACAGATATACGGCGTTATCAATATTGCCATCGACGTAACCGAGCAGGTACTGATCCGCCAAACGTTGCAGAACAACGAGATTGCCCTTAATAACACCATCGAGCTGGCAGAACTGGGTACGTTCAGCGTCGATGTCGCCACCAATCTGCTCACGGCCTCACCGCGCGTGGCTGACTGGTTTGGCTTCGACAAGCTGACGGCGAATACCGAAGCGTTCATCTCCGGCGTCGGCGAAGGCGATCGAGATCACGTTCGTACCAGCCTGTATAACACCCTGTTGCCGGGTTCCGATGGCCGCTACGATGTTATTCACTCGGCTATCAACGCCAAAACGGGAAACCAGGTGATTCTGCACGCGATGGGCCGGGTCTACTTTGCACCCAACGGACAACCGGTTAAAATTGAAGGGACGGCGCAGGATATAACGGCGCAGCGGGAGTTACAGCTACTGCTGGAACAACAGGTGCAGGAGCGTACGGGAGAACTGGCCACTACCAACAGGGAACTTGCTGCCAGCAATGAGGAATATGCGTCTATCAACGAAGAGCTGGAAGAAGCCAATAATCTGCTGACGCGCTCCAACGAGAACCTGCAAACCTTCGCCTATATCGCTTCGCACGACTTGCAGGAGCCGCTGCGCAAGATTCAGCAGTTCGGCGATCTGCTGAAGACCCGGCTGGCCGGGCAGGTAGATAAAGACGAACTGACCTATCTGGAGCGAATGCAGGTGGCGGCAAGCCGGATGTCGATTCTGATTAAAGACCTGCTTGACTTTTCCCGTATTTCCACCCAGCGCAGCATCGATGAGCTGGTGGCCCTGCAAACCGTTACGGATGCTGCACTAACCGTGCTCGACTGGACGATCACCGAAACGGAGGCACAGGTGGCCGTCGACGCGCTGCCAACTGTGCGGGGCGATGCCGTTCAGTTAGGGCAGTTGTTCCAGAATCTGATCAGCAATGCCCTGAAATTTCGCCAGCCGGGAGTCCCCCCCGCAATCCGCATCAGCAGCCATATCATCCGGGCCGAGCAGCTGCCCGCGTCGATCAAACCCGCCCGCCGAATGGCATTTTACTGCCGTATCGATGTCGCCGACAACGGTATTGGTTTCGAGGAGAAGTACCTCGATCGTATTTTTCAGGTCTTCCAGCGACTACACGGCAAAGATCAATACGCAGGGACGGGGGTCGGTCTGGCAATCTGCGAGAAAGTAGTCGCCAACCACGGCGGAGCCATTACCGCCATCAGTCAGCCGGGGCTTGGCGCAACCTTTATGATTTATTTGCCTGCGGATTGAGTGCGCGGTTCAGGCCAGTCCCACCGGTTACTCAGGCTTTCGCTACCCGCGCCAATTACAACGTTAGCTCCTTCTGATACAGCCCAACCAGCGTATCGACGGCGTAGTCGATTTCGGCGGGGGTGTTGTATTTGCCAAACGAGAACCGGACATAACCCCGGTCGGGGTCGATACCAGGCAGAGCCGCCAGTACGTGCGAGCCGACGTTGGACCCGCTCGAACAGGCCGACCCACCCGATGCGGAAATCCGGGCAATGTCGAGGTTGAACAGCAGCATATCGTTCAGCTCCGACGCAGGAAGGCTCACATTCAGGACCGTATACAGACTACTGTCGACATCGGCCGATTCGCCGTTAAACGACACGCCTGGTAGCCCTTCGCGCAGCCGCCCAATCATCCGTCGTTTCAGGCTGCTGATGTGCTGTTGGTGTTCGTCCATCTCGGCATAGGCAATTTCGAGGGCTTTGGCCAGCCCCACGATGCCGTAGACGTTCTCCGTGCCGCCCCGCATGTTGCGTTCCTGCGCCCCGCCGTAGATAAACGGGTGAATCTTCGTATCGGCGTTGACGTACAGAAACCCGACACCTTTGGGGCCGTGAAATTTGTGTCCGGCCCCCACGATGAAGTCGACAGGCAGCGTTTGCAGATTGTGACGGAAATGGCCCATCGTCTGCACTGTATCGGAGTGAAACACAGCATCGTACGCCCGGCACAGCTCACCTACCCGCTCGATGGGCAGCAGATTCCCGATTTCGTTGTTGCCGTGCATGAGCGACACCAGCGACCGCGCCGAGGGACCGCCCGCAATGCGGTGTTCGCGCAGCAGCTTCTCCAGATGGTTGAGGTCGACACGGCCCTGCGCGTCGATGTCAACCATACTCAACCTGATCGCACCGGCCTTTTCGAGGTGTTGCAGGGTGTGCAGCACGGCATGGTGTTCGAGGGGCGAGGTAATGGCGTGGGTCAGTCCGAAGGTTTCGATACTGCTGCGAATGGCCGTATTGTCGGCTTCAGTGCCGCCGGACGTAAAGAAAATTTCGGCGGGCGACGTGTTGAGCAGCGAAGCCACCGTTTTACGCGCTTTCTCGATCGCCGTCCTGACCATCCGCCCGTGGCTGTGTATCGACGAGGGATTGCCAAACTGCTCGGTCATGAGCGGCAGCATGGCCTCCAGCACGGCCGGGTCGAGTTTGGTAGTGGCAGCATTATCGAGATAAACGGGCGCAGTGGTGGTCATAACAGCTACGTTGGTACTTAGTTTGTCAACACGCAAAATTACGACGAAGTTGCCGCCTACCCTACCAAATCCTGACCGACTATGGTACGAAACTGACCAACCAGGGCAGTTTTCCGGCTAAAACACTAACTGAAGTTAACCGGTTACTTCGTCAGTATTCATTCGCTACCTATGGATTTTTCGCAAGCTGCTGATCTGATTTATGCCGAACTGATGCGCTGGAGCCGGGCAGGAATTAAATTGATTCCCAACCTCGGCCTGGCGATTCTCATTCTTGTCGTTTTTTCGTTTCTCTCCCGTTGGGTGAGTCAGTGGGGTGTCCGGGGGCTGCATCGGGTCAGCAACAACATTTCGCTGGTCAACCTCGTCGGGGCGCTGGCCCGTGTGCTGCTGATGGCCGTCGGGCTGTTTATCGCCCTCGGTGTATTGGGTCTCGATAAAACGGTGGCCTCCCTACTGACGGGAGCCGGTATTCTGGCCCTCGCCGTCGGCTTCGCTTTTCAGGACCTGACGACAAACTTTATTTCGGGCACCATGATTGCCCTCGCCCGCCCAGTTCAGGTGGGGGATACCGTCGAAACAAACGGCTATACCGGCAAAGTCATCGACATCAAGCTACGCTCTATCGTGATCGACAATGGGCAGGGCCAGACGGTCGAGATTCCGAGCAAAGACGTGTTTCAGAAGCCCATCACCAACTATTCGCGGCTGGGGCAGCGCCGGATCGAAGTAGCGGCCAACGTCTCGTACCTCGATGATCTGGACCACGCGCAGCGGGTAGCCCAGCAGGCAATCCGGCAGTTACCGTTCGTACTACCCGACCGCCCCGTCGATCTCTACTACAAAAACTTCGGCGACAACTCGATCCAGTTTATCGTCTGGTTCTGGGTCGACCCACTCAAAACCGGCCCGTTGGCCGCTGTCAGCGAAGGCATGAAAGCCATCAAGCGCGCCTTTGCCGCCAACCAGATCACGCTCTTTTTCCCAACCGTTACCTACGACCTGAAACAGAAACAGGAGGACGCGTCCACCGTTAGTCGACAATCCGCACGCTAAGCAGTGCCCCGTCGTCTTCGCCCGTTTCAGCTCCGTTGCCCGGCGTAGAGTCCGGGTCGGGCTGGTCGGACTGGAGTAGCTGTGCCGTTATGATCCTGTTACCTTGCCCCGATAGCTGCACGACAACCGACACCAGTCTATGTTCGTTAACAGCCAGCGAGAGGGCAGCCGTCGTAAGCAGATTACCACTGACGGTTATACCCTCTCCACCGATAAATGTGCCGCCATCTGGCAGTGTAAAGCCCGCAACGACACCCGTAGCGGCTATCCCACCCCGGTTATACAGGTCAAGTGTCAGCGTAAGCTGGCCACCTTCCGGTGTCGCCAGGCCACTCGCCGACAGCCCTAAGCTTAGATCGGCCGACAGCGAATCAGGACGGGGCTGATTGGATGAAACAGCGGGCAACGGCCGCTGATACGGGTTCGACGATTCATAAATGGGTGTTGCTGCGTCAGAGGTTCGAATGCTTGCTACAGACATATCGTCCTCCCCGTCGCCTGTACCACTACCGGGCTGACTATCGGGATCGGTCGTTCCGCAGGCCACGACCTGCACCGCGTTACGATACGTAGCCAGCACGGTAGGGCTCACGTCATAACTAAACAAGATGGTTTGCCCCGCCCGTATGCTGTCGACGGCCATTTCGATGACGTTATTACTGTTTGTTACGCTGCCATCCACAGCCGACAGGAAGTTGATACCAACTGGCAATCGGTTTTGCAGCCGTACCGTTCGGGCAGTAGCGGGGCCGCTGTTGACCACCTCAACCGTCAGCCGCAGTCGCTCACCGGCAGACATGACGGCCCGGTCGGGGTATTGCCTCACCGATAGGTCTGCCAGCGCAGTGGTAGAGTCGCCGGGCAGTACGGTGATGAGCAGTGGCGTCGAGGCCGGACTCTGGCAGTTGGTAGCTTTCGTCTGGATACAAATAGCCGTGTATGAGGTCGTCTGCGCCGGTGCCGCGATCAGCGTATTGCCCGTCGCGCCCGTACTCCAGGTGGTCGTGTAGGCGCAGCCCGTGGCCGTCAGCGTAACGGATTCACCCTGCGTCAGTGTCGACGAGGTAGCCGTGATCGTCGGGGCCGGGGGTTGGCGCACACATCCGGAAAACCCCCGAAATACCCATCGAGGTAACTCAGCCGCCGGTCGATCCAGCCGGTTGCATAGCTGGTTTCGTCGGTTACGTTTGGGGTTGGCCAGATCCGGCCTTCCCGCCGGTAAGCCCCTTCGTTTGTCAGCCGCTGCACATTCGCGGTCAGGCTGCTTTTCAAGGCTCCCGCGTCGAAGACACCCTTCCGCAACGCAAACCAGCGCGTCTTCGCGCGTTCCTGAAACGAACCCGGATTTAGCCCTAACAGCTTATCGTACAACCCATTGCTTAATATATCCGTCGTCGTCTCATCGCGATTACCGGCCCACATATAGCCGAATGTACCGTCCAGGTCCCAGGGAATGTAGATGTATGGTTCGTTTTCTTTGTACCGGGCGATGTACAGGTTTTTACCCCGGTTATCAGCGGCCCGGATCAGGTTCAGAAACAGGAAGTAGTCGATCAGGTTATCGGTCTGCCAGCGGGTGCTCAGTTTACTCTTAAACTGATCGCTGTTGCTATTGACCACGAAATCAGTCAGGCCATACAGGTTCGACCAGAACGTAGTGTCGTTAGGATACTTGAGTTCGTAACCAGCCCAGGTATCGCGGTTGGCACCGTCGAGTGAAGGCACGCCCGTAAACAGCGTCGCGTCCGTCCAGTTGACGGATTTGTACAGCTCGCCCCGCACCGAGCCGTTGGTGTTTGTCTTTTTCAGCTTTAGCTGCTTCCGGTCCATCGGCTCGGTGAGCAGGTAGATGCCATTGTAGACACCGTTCAGAAACACGTCGACGTAGCGGGTGCGAATACCCGGCACGGCGTCGGTTTCCTGACTGGCGTAGTACAGCTTGTACATCTTCAGCCAAAGCGCATGCGACGTGGCATTATTGACCCGCAGCGGCTCATTGTACATCGCCAGCAGCAGCCATTCGCTGTCTTCACGCATCCCGAACAGGGCGGTATCTTTCGTGATCCTGCCGGTGGAATCGGTGTAGAAAACGACTTTATAAGGCTTTTTGGGCAACGTACTCGTATACGCCCCCCGGATATTCACCTGCGACCATTTGAGTCTGGTACTGCCCGTCGTATCGGCGATGGTCAGCTTCGTCATGATCGCCGGGGTATTTACAATATCTTTGCCCCGCGTCTGAATATTCAGCATGGGCAGGGCGGTAAACATCAGCGAGTACGTAACACCGTTGCGGTCGACGGGATAGAAAACACCCCGTTTCAGCGTCGTAACGCTATCAGGAAAGGTGTATACCTGATCGAGCGTGACGGACAGCGGCTGCGTATTAGTGGCAGTGGGCAGCTTATTGCAGAGAATCAGTTGGTTGGCAGCGTCAACGCGGTAGCGGTCGGCGGAAACAGATTGCGCCAGTACGCTGGGTAGGGCAAACAGTAGCAACGAAAAAATAGGCAGGCAGCGCAGAAACCACGAAGAGGATAATTTTATGAACATGTGTGAATATAAGTCAAACCAAAGTTACTTACACGCACACAAAAATTTACCCACTGCGCTTATGCCAAACTCTCAAAAGAAAGAAAAATACCCAGCGACTGGACGAAGTATGCTGATAATCAGACACTTCATCCAATCACTTTTTTTCTTAAATTAGTTACATAGTTTGACTTAAGTCTGCCGCTGCTTTCTCGTCGACCAGCCAGATCAGTTCACCGTCGGTGGGTTTGATTTCCTGCGATGGGTACAGGTCGGGGTTATAGGCTCCTTTCAGCACCTCTTTCAGGGGCGCGGCTTTCTTCGGCCCCGCTACCAGAAACAGCACGCACTTCGCCCGGTTCACGATGGGGGCCGTCAGCGTAAGGCGGTACATATCCTGTTTGGTCAGGAAGTAAGCGGCTGTCCAGGCCGTTTTTTCGTGAACGACCTCCGTGCCGGGAAACAGCGACAGCGTGTGTCCGTCGTCGCCCATACCCAGCAGCACCAGATCAAAACTCTCACCGGTTTCACCAAAATACTCGTGCAGTGTCCGGTCGTAGTCGGCAGCGGCTTCCTGCGGTTCGAGGTCGGTTTTCCAGACGTGAATCTGGTCTTCGGGCGTATACACATGGCCCAGCAGCGTATCGTAGGCCATACCCGCGTTGCTCTGTTCATCGTCGATGGGTACATACCGTTCATCACCCCAGAACACGTGCAGCTGCGCCCACGGTATCTGCTCGACGTAAGGCTGTTTTGCCAGCAGCTCGTGCAGGGCCTTTGGTGTACTGCCCCCCGACAGCGCAATCGTAAACCGGTCCTGCGTTTTCAGCGCGTCGGTGATGCGTTTGGTAATCAGATCAGCCGCAGCCTTCGCCAGGTCGGTCGGGTTTTTCTTGATAATGAGTTCCATTTGGCTAGTTTAATGTTCAGGGTTCAAGGTCTAAGGTTGCGGGTTGCGTGCAAAGCACAACGTTAAACCTTGGACATCAAACCCTAAACCCTTTATAAAAAATCGGCCCGCATGGGAGTAAAGCTATCGATCAAAACGCCCGCTTCAAGACAGTGGGCACCGTGCCACACGTCCGACGGGATGTAAAACATATCGCCCTGCCGCAGTTCGCGGGTTTCGTCGCCGATGGTGATGGCAAACACACCACGCTCCACATACGACATTTGTACATGAACGTGCTGATGAACAATCCCAACGCCCCCCGTTTCAAACGCTACCTTCACAACCATCATGTCTGGTTCGTAGCTCATCACTTTGCGCTTCACACCCTCGGCAACGGTTTCCCACGGCAGCGAAGCGTCGTCAATAAACAAGGAAGAAGTGGTCATCAGTGCAGTCGAATTGGCCGATATCGTCGTTTGCCGACTACCAGCGGTAACAAAAGGCGAAAATAGGCCGTTAAACTGACGTTAGCCAGCGCAATTTTCGGGCGGTACTGCCGATAATCGGTATTTATCGGCCATAACCAAACGTTATGAGTGGCCGGAACCCTGATTAGCTACGGGGGTGTTATACTTGCAAACGCGCCACCACGCCCATTACGCCGGACAAAAACCCGGCGTTTCGTTTTACTACATTAGTTGATTAAGTCTATAGAGAAATTTATTATGGCCATTGACATCACCGACCGTGTAAGTACAGCCGCCCGACGCGACATTCTCGATCTCGAACGCCGGATCAGTTCGTTTCAATCGGGCGACATTGCCGACGAAGCATTTCGTAAGTTTCGGCTTACGCGGGGCGTTTATGGGCAGCGGCAACCGGGCGTACAGATGATTCGTATCAAGCTGCCCTACGGCCGAATCACAGCCGACCAGCTTATCCGCATCGCCGACCTGTCGGACAAATACGCAACGGGGAATCTGCACGCGACCACCCGGCAGGATATTCAGCTGCACTTCGTCAAACTGGCCGATTCGCCCCAGCTTTGGGCCGAACTGGAAGACGCGGGCATTACGCTGAAGGAAGCCTGCGGCAACACGGTTCGTAACGTGACGGGATCGGCCCGCGCCGGTATCGATCCAACCGAGCCGTTCGACATTACGCCCTACGCCTACTCGATTTTCGATTATTTCCTGCGGAATCCGATCTGTCAGGACATGGGCCGTAAGTTCAAGATTGCGGTGTCGTCCAGCGAAGCCGACTCGGCCTACGGCTACATGCACGACGTGGGTCTGGTACCGCGTATGCAGGATGGCAAGCGGGGCTTTAAAGTGATGCTCGGCGGTGGGCTGGGCGCTCAACCGTTCTCGGCCCAAACAGCCTCCGAGTTCATGGAGGAGGAGCGGATCATCCCGTTTATCGAGGGCGTCATCCGCGTGTTCGACCGCTATGGCGAACGGCAGAAACGCCATAAAGCCCGGATGAAATATCTCCTCAACGACATCGGTCTGGAGGAAATGCTCCGGCTCGTCGAGGAAGAAACGCTGGCATTGAAAGTTAAGGAGTTTGACGTTCAAGGTTTAACGTTTAACGTTGCCACTGAGTCAGATGAGCAGCCGTCAACGGTAAACATTGAAGCACAAACTGAAAACCCAGCTTACGCAACCTGGCTGAAAACCAACGTCTTCGAGCAGAAGCAGGCGGGCTGGTATGCCGTGCAACTGCGCGTGCTACTGGGCGATATGCACTCGGATACAGCGCGGGCACTGGCAGAGATTGTAAAACAATACGCTGCCGACGATATCCGCGTGACGGTCAATCAGGGGTATCTGCTCCGGTTTGTCCGGCCCGAGAACCTGCCTGCCGTCTTCGACGCACTCGACGCGCTGGGCCTGGCCGAACCCGGCTTCGACACCACCGCCGACATCACGACCTGCCCCGGCACCGATACCTGTAATCTCGCCATTTCGAGCAGCTATGGCATCACGCGGGCACTGGAGACGATGATGCGCGAAGAGTTTCCCGATCTTGTTTTCAACGACGACATCAAGATCAAGATTTCGGGTTGCATGAACGGTTGTGGTCAACATTCTGTCGCGAACATTGGCTACCACGGCTCGTCGCTGAAAAACGGTGCGTACGTGCTGCCTGCGCTGCAAGTGCTGCTCGGTGGTGGTTTCAACGGCAAAGGCGAAGGCCTGATCGCCGACAAGGTCATTAAGATTCCGAGCAAGCGCGGCCCCGATTCGCTGCGCTACCTGCTCCGCGATTTCGAAACCAACGCCTTCGACGGTGAATACTTCAGCGACTACTACGCACGGCAGGGCAAGAACTATTTCTACCAGTTGCTGAAACCGCTGGCCGATCTGAAAACGCTCGTCAATACCGATTACATCGACTGGGACCATACCGAAGCTTACGTAACGGAAGTGGGCGTGGGCGAATGTGCCAGCGTACTGATCGACCTCGTCGCAACGACGCTGGAGGAAGCCACCGAAAAAGCTGGCTGGTCGCGTGAAGCGCTGACCGACGGTCGCTGGGCCGATGCGCTGTACCATGCGTATAACGTATTCGTTACCGGTGCTAAAGCTGCGCTGATGAGCCGCGACGTACCGACAAACACGCAGTACGGCATCATCAACGACTTCGACAAAACGTTTGCGGGTGAACCGGGTTTCCACCCCACCGAAGGTGATTTCAAGGCGCAGGTGTTCAGCATCAACAAGCAGGAGCCGTCGGAAGCGTTTGCCCGGCAGTTCCTGACCGACGCCGACGCTTTTCTGCACTCGGTACAAACCTACCGCGACGCGCAGATCGAACACGACGGCCTCCCCGAACTCCACGAACTCGTGCAGGCCAAGGACAGCTAACGGGGTTGAATGACTAAGTGACAGAATGATTGAATAAGCTGGCACATTCATTCTATCACTCAGTCATTTAATCATTCTATCATTCAATTCATGAAGCTTACGCTCGTAGGGGCCGGTCCCGGTGATCCCGATTTGATAACGCTTAAGGGTGTGAAAGCGCTGCAACAGGCCGACGTGGTCATGTATGACGCGCTCGTTCACCCTGATCTACTGACGCACTGCCGCCCGGATGCGCTGCTGGTGTACGTTGGCAAGCGACGCGGTGCGTATTCCTGTATGCAGGAAGATATCAACCCGCTGATTGTGCATTACGCGCAGCAGTACGGCCACGTCGTGCGGCTCAAAGGGGGCGACTCGTTTGTGTTTGGGCGGGGCTACGAAGAACTCGACTACGCCCGGCAGCACGGCCTCGACACAGCCGTCGTACCGGGTCTGTCGAGCAGTTACGCCGTACCCGCGTCGGCGGGCGTTCCGCTAACGACGCGCGGTCTGTCGGAAAGCTTCTGGGTCGTTACGGGCACCACCAAAGCCGGGCAGCTATCCGCCGATCTGACACTGGCGGCTCAGTCATCGGCAACGGTCGTCGTGCTGATGGGTATGCACAAGCTGCCCGACATCGCCCGTTTGTTTGCCGAACAGGGTAAGGCCGATACGCCCATAGCAATCATTCAGAACGGTACCCTGCCCGAACAGCGCGTCGTGACGGGGCACATCCATTCCATTGTCGACCGGGTGGCCGAAACGCAGATCGACAACCCGGCCATTATCGTAATCGGTGCCGTTGCGGGCCTGACGACCGATCAATACGCGTCGATAGCGGCTGCCGTAGGTCAGGACTAACAGGCCCATCATAAATGAAAGCGCCCCACAGTTTTTGTGCTGTGGGGCGCTTTTTAGTTGTAGCTCTGCTGTCTACCCAATACGTTCGGTCACAAACGATACTACATCGTTGGTGGCAACTTTGTGCTGTTCGCCGGAGACCATATTTTTGATCGTCAACTGATTCGTCTGTACTTCTTCGGAGCCGATCAGGACCACAAACGGAATCTGCTTGGCGTTGGCGTAGTCGAGCATCTTTTTCACTTTCGCCAAGTCGGGGTAGACCTCGGCCGAGACGTTGGCCGTCCGAAACTGACTTAGCAACGGCAGTGCTACTACGCGTGCGTCGGCGTCGAACGGGATAATCAGCACCTTTGTCCCCTGCCCGGCTCCCTCAGGAAACAGAGCCAGTTCGTCCATGACGTCGTAAATCCGGTCGACACCGAAGGAGATACCCACCCCCGATAGCCCCGGCATTCCGAACGCGCCCGTCAGGTTGTCGTAGCGACCGCCCCCGCTGATGCTACCGATGGACACGCCGTTCGCTTTTACTTCAAAAATGGCCCCTGTGTAGTACGACAGCCCCCGCGCCAGCGTCGGATCGATCTCGATCTGCGCGTTTTCCAGCCCAGCCAGTTCAGCTAATTGCAATGTTTCGCGCAACTCAGCCACTCCTTTCTGCGCCGTTGCTGATGCTGCCAGCCAATTGGTTAGCTGATCGAGTGTGGCGGCTGTCGATGCGTTGTCGAAGGTAAAGAGCGGGTCTAGCTGGCTAATTGCTTCTTCCGAAAAACCGCGTTCGCGTAGTTCGTCCAGTACCTTGTCTTTGCCGATCTTGTCCAGCTTATCGATGGCGACGGAGAGCGGTCCCTCCTGCCCCGGCATTCCGATGGCTTCAGCGATACCGGCCAGAATTTTCCGGTTGTTGATCTTCAGCGTAAAATCCTGAATTCCCAGGTTGCGCATCACCTCGTGAATCATCAGGATGATCTCGGCTTCGCAGATGAGCGAATCGGTACCCACCACGTCGGCGTCGCACTGATAAAACTCGCGGTAGCGGCCTTTCTGTGGCCGGTCGGCGCGCCACACGGGCTGCATCTGATACCGCTTGAAGGGCATCGGCAGGTTGTTGCGGTTCATCACCACATACCGGGCAAACGGCACCGTCAGATCATAGCGCAGCCCTTTCTCGCTGATTTTCGGCGTCAGCTTTTTACTGCCCGTTTGCAGATCGGCGTCGGTCAGGCTACCGGCAAAATCGCCGGAGTTGAGAATCTTAAACAGGAGTTGATCGCCCTCATCGCCGTACTTCCCCATCAGCGTCGACAGGTTTTCCATAGATGGGGTTTCGAGCGGTTGAAAGCCAAAGCGTTGAAAGGTCTGGCGAATGGTATCGAAAATGAAGAGCCGTTTGCGCATCTGCTCCGGCCCGAAATCGCGGGTACCTTTGGGTAAGGTCGGTTTTTGCATGGCGCAAAAATAAGGGACAGGATTACAGGATAAACAGGATTCTGAGGTTTTGAGTGGCCACCCGGCTTTCCTATGTAGTTAAAAAGACTGCTAGTTTCTGTCGTTTTATCAGGAAAAACACTATTTTTGCGGTTCGAAAATCTGAACCGTCATTTATCATATACAATACCGTCATGGGAGTTACTGAACTGAAGCGGAAAGGCCGTCGGAACCGCGCCATCGCCAACAACAAGACAAACGCTATCAAACAACTGCTGCGTAAGCCAATCATCCGCAACGTCGATGTAGAGGCTATCAAGGCTTCGTTTGACGAAAAGAAGCAGCAGGCTTAAGCACAACTTGCCTTGCTCATCGATCCTCACTCCGACCGGGTGAGGATTTTTGTTTTGTAACGGTTAACGGCTGATTACGGCTCCGCCCCCGATCCCGCTTCTTTAGTTCCCGCCGGACGAACCGCCGATAATCGAGTTGCGACCGGAAACGCTGCGCCTGCCCAAACAACAGCAGCCCACCCACAATCAGGATCAGGCCATACGCACCCCAAAGTGCCCACTGCGTCGTTGGTGCACCCTGCATCCGCCTGGTAGCCGCTTCACTAAACACGCATAGCCCCACCACAAACGCCAGCAGACTTAACGGCGTGAGCAGCTGCCACTTAGTGCGTGTACTCATGCGGTTAATCATCCGTTGACCGGGTGGTTTTCTAAGCTTAGTCATCTCTGTAGGCTGCGTCCTTTTATTCGCGCAATCAGTTTCATACATCTGTATGAAGACTTAACAATTACGTAATATACATTAAAGTCAGGCCATTGTCAAGCCTTTTCTCTTTAGTAGAACGGCAAAATACGGACCAGCCTTGCGTCAGGATGGGTAATCGATAGTAGCCCCCGTTTCGCGAAATCCCTTCGGCTCGCGCAGTCGTTTCCAGCCCTCACTTAGAAAACCGATACCGTAGCCTATCAGTTGCACAAAGGCCGCTTCCACGCTCAATAGGCCCACGTACAGACTGCTTTCTTTGCGGGTTGCATCGATCAGAATAGCCAGCGAAAACACCAGCAGACCCGCAACGGCCAGCCCAAACAGCCAGGGGCTGATGAGTAGCCAGACAGGAACGGAAAAAACGTAGAGGGTAAACAGGGCCGGAAACGTGTGCACCAGTTTCAGTTCGCGGGGGTAGTAGCGCGAGATGTTGATGCGGGCACGACCAAAAAAGCGAAGCTGCCGATAAAATTGAGCGAAGCGGGTCCGGCGTTTGTGGTAGATATACGCGTCGGGAATCAGGCCGGTGGTAAAGCCACTCTCGATAATCCGAATGGCGAATTCGATGTCTTCGCCCATCCGGCTGAGTCGGTACCCGCGCGTTTTCTCCCACACCTGCCGCGACAGCCCCATGTTGAAACTGCGCGGATGGTAGGTACCGCCCAGATTGGTTTTGCTGCCCCGGATGCCGCCCGTTGTGAAGGGCGACGTCATCGAATAACTGATGGCTTTCTGGACGGGCGTAAAATCAGGGTGCGCGCGGTCGGGGCCACCGTACGCATCGAGCCACTGCCCGGCAAGGTGCTGACTGACGGTTTGGAAATAGTGGGGCGGCACAAGGGCATCGGAGTCGAAGATCACGAAGTAGTCGCCGGTGGCCCGCTCGAAGCCGTAGTTGCGCGCAAAACCCTGCCCCGAGTTGGGTTTTTCAAAGTAACGGATCGCCAGTTTGCTGGCGAACTCAACAACCACATCCTCAGCCCGCTCCACCGACCCGTCTTCAATCACCAGCACTTCGAAGTTGGTGTAGGTCTGACGAGTCAGACTCGTCAGCAGTTCACGCAGTTCGTCGGGGCGGTTAAAAACGGGAATGATGATGGAAAACCGGAGCATCAGGTTTTGTTGACAGAGTTACTGGATTTGATTGATGATTGATTGATTGACTGGCTCCCTTACTTACGGTTCAGCCGTTCGAGCACCGTTTTAAGGGCGGCATAGTCGGCTCCATCGATGAAAGCCGCTACTTTACCATCCCGATCGACCACGATACAGGTTGACCCCGCCCCGACGCCAAATTTGCGATTAAACCCGTATGCGTTCGGCACAGCGACAAACGGTAGTTTCTGCGTTTTCAGTACGTCCGCTATTTCTTCGGCCGAATCACTAAATATCCCCAATGACATAAACCCCGCTCCGGTCTGGAACGGCTGAAGTGCTTCAGCAAACTGCGCCACGTGTTTAAGGTTCCAGAAGGGTCGGTGCGTACTAATCCAGAAGCTCAGCACGACTACCTGTCCTTTCAACTCCGTCGACCGGTACTCCTTGTTGTCGATACCTTTCATCACAAACAAAGGCATCTCCGCCCCTACTTTCGGGCGGTTTTCGTCACCCCGGTTGTAGAATCGGTGCGTCTCGCGTTCTTCGCTCGTCGTAGGCCGTAACAGGTAAGAAGCCGGTTGCCCGTATTCATTCATTACTTCTTCGAGATGATAGCCATTCCTGTCCCGCCTGGTTAGTTCTTCGTACTTACTGGCAGGAATGCGTTCTCCTGTCGCTTTGTCGATGATTATCGTTTTGTCATCAATGCGATGAGTATACGAAATGCCACCTGTCCGTGTCTCGACGGCAGGCACCTGGGCGATCGCTAACTGCCCTGCGCTCACCGCAACAGCCAGACTTATCAAGGCAAGTAATTTCATACACATCAACGTTTGGAAGACTAACCAACCACTTCACGTAAACTTTCGTCGTTGGCCTGAATAATCCGGTCGACCAGCTCGTCGGTAAGGGCGACGGAGAGGAACAGGCTTTCGAACTGCGACGGCGCCAGGTAAATACCCCGGTCGAGCATGGCGTGGAAATAGTGGCCGAACAGCGCCGTGTCGCACGACTTGGCCCCGGCAAAGTCAATCACTGGCCGATCGGTCATAAACAGCGTAAACATCGAACTGATGTGATTGATCGTGTAGGCCAGCCCTAGCTTGTCCAGCGTTTGCCGGAAGCCCGTCGTCAGCTTGTCGCCGATCGCATCCAGCCGCGTGTATACGTTCGGGTGATCGTTGAGGTGGTGCAGCATCGCCAGCCCCGCCGACATCGCGATAGGATTTCCCGACAACGTACCGGCCTGATAAACCGGCCCGGCGGGGGCTACCATCTTCATAATATCGGCCCGGCCACCGTAGGCACCGACTGGCATACCACCGCCGATGATCTTACCCATCGTCGTCAGGTCGGGGGTGATACCGAAGCGTTCCTGCGCGCCACCTTTAGCCAGCCGGAAACCGGTCATTACCTCATCGAAGATCAGGACAACACTGTGCTGATCGCAGAGGGCGCGGATGCCTTCAAGGAAACCGGGTTCGGGCAGGACACAGCCCATGTTCCCCACAACGGGTTCGAGGATCAGGGCCGCCACCTGATTGTGGTTGTTCAGCAGCAGTTCCTCTACCGCAGCCAGATCGTTATACGGAGCCGTAAGCGTGTCGGCGGCCGTCGCTTTTGTGACGCCCGGCGAATCGGGAATGCCCATCGTCATGGCTCCGCTACCAGCCGCAATCAGAAACGAGTCGCCGTGACCGTGGTAACAGCCCTCAAACTTGATGATTTTATCGCGACCAGTGAAGCCACGGGCTACGCGGATAGCCGCCATCGTCGCTTCGGTACCGGAATTAACCATCCGCACCATCTCCACCGACGGCACCATCGACACGATCAGCTCGGCCATCTCGACCTCTTTACGCGTCGGGGCACCAAACGAAAATGAGTGCTGAATAGCGTCGGCAACGGCTTTCTCGACCGGCTCAAAGGCGTGGCCCAGGATCATTGGCCCCCACGAATTAATCAGTTCGATGTATTCGCGACCGTCTTCATCGTACAGATACGGCCCTTTCGCCGATTTGATAAACAGCGGATTCCCACCCACCGACCGAAACGCCCGAACGGGTGAATTAACCCCACCGGGAATAAGCGTTTTGGCTTTCTCAAACAGTTGTTCGCTAGTCATAATTTTGACTGATTGAATGATAGAATGATTGAGTGATAAAGCGACTGAATGGTAGGATGTGCCAGCCTATTCAATCATTCTATCACTCACTCATTCACTCACTCACTAATTGATTTTAATAAATCGTCCGCCGTCGAATTTGACGATTGGGACGATCTGGTTGTCGTTTGATTGCGTGTAATCGAAGCCCGACAGCAGGTAGTCGTCAGTATCGGAACGCATGGCGTCACGATTACGCAGCCCACCGTTTTTCGCCAGCTGACGGCCGAAGAATAAGAGCATGTCGTAACCTTCACTGGCAAATACGGACGGGATTGTATTTAGCTCAGCCAGATAGGTCTGGTTAAACGTAACGACCGGCTCCCGATCAGAACTGACGTAGTCGGGGTACAGCAGGTACAGGTCGCGCCGGGAGAAGGTCGACGATCCGTTTTTGTACATATTAAAAGCGGAGGCCGTTGCCAGCAGGGGCGCATTGACCCGGCGGTTACTCAGGGCTTCCTGCAAACGCGGCCCGTCCGTATCGTTACTGCTCGACAGGAATACATGGCCGATGGCAGGCACAGTCGTTGCTGGCACTGCTGGCGTTGTTGAGGTCGGGGTAGCGACACCGGGACGGGGAACGGGGGTAAACAACGATGCCGCCGTTGCCTGCGCCGTCGGTCCCATCCGGCGAAAGTCGGCGATCTGGTAGCGCTGTTGCAGCAGTTCATCGCGGTACGCAGCAGCCAGTAAGGAGTCCTTGCGCGTACTGCCGAAGTAAATGGCCGCCCGGCGTATATTGTTGATCGACTGCGCCTGACCGGCTACCTGCTCCGCCTGCCGTGCCAGCGACGACTGCGCCAGAAACGACATCGGCTGGTCCTGGATCAGTTCGCTACTCGTTGCTATCGGATTCAACAAAACTACGCCGTTCTGATTGGCCCAGGCCGACACGATCCGGTTCGGTTCGACATACAGCGGGCCGATAATGAGGTCGGTCTGCGCGAACGCCGGGCTGTTAACCAGTTCAAGCGTTCTGTTGGGGTCATTGTCGAGGTCGTATGCCAGCAGGTTGACCGTTATACCTTCCTGCTGTAGTTTGGCTTTCGCCATTATCATACCGTTGTACAGGTCGTAGACGTACTGGTTACTGCGCGACCGTTTGCCGTTGTTGAAATCCTCGATGCGAAACGGCATCATCACCGCCACGTTATACGAACTCTTTACCCGGTTGGGCCGCGTCGAAGCCGTAACGGCTGGGCGGTTTGTACGGGACGGTTGCGATTGCGCGGATGTGCTGGTCGTTGGCGTCAGACGCGGAGCCGCCGTTCCGGGAACGCCAAAGCGGTTCGTCAGTTCGTCCGACAACTCCAGATCGGCCCGGTCGCTGGACGACCGTTGAATCAGATCGATCAGCGCCAGACCAACGATGCGGTTGTCCGGGTAAGTTCGGTTGAGTTGCTTGAGTGCCCGCAAATCGGTGGCCCGGCCCAGAATAGCCTGCTCGGCACGGGCCGCATCGCTGCGAAGCGCAGGGTCGTTGAGGCCATCCAACGTTTTCAGACCATCATCGTACCGCCCCTCTTCGAGCTGTGAAATACCTAGCAAATAGGTCGCGTCGGGCTGTTTGGGCCAGTCGGGAAAGCGGTCGGTCAGCTGGCGCAGCATGAGCCGGGCCTGATCGAATTTTTTCTGCCGGTACGCGGCCAGTGCGTAGTAGTAGTGGGCGTAGGGAGCCGTCGCTCCACCGCGCTGAATGATCGAGTTTAGTTCGGTTTTGGCCCGTTCGTAGTCGCCGGTCTGCACCAGTTTCACAGCCGCCTTGTAGCGACGCTGTGCGTCCGTTGATGGTTGCGCACTGACGACAGTCAGCACCGACAAACCAATCAATCCGCTTAAAACGATGCCCTTTCCGATCATTGGGTTATGTGGGTTAACGCACGAGAGCAACGCACGTGCGTTGCTCTCGGCCAGACAGTGTATATATACCAGACTACGTGTGAGCCGGTATGGTTTATTTTTTGGTCTTCGCTTTCCGCTGGGCTTCGTCGGCTTGTTTACGGGCTTCCTCGGCCGCTGCCAGTTGCTTTTGCAGCATGGCCTGAAAACCACCCGGTTTTTTGCCTTCGCCAGCGGCATTTTTGCGCCGGTTTTCGTCCAGCACGGCCTTGATTTTGTCTTCGTCGACAAAGCGCCGGATGATCTGCTGCTGCGCGATCGTCACGACGTTCGACACGAAGTAATAAAACGTCAGACCAGCGGGGTACGAGTTCAGTACGAACATAAACATCAGCGGGAACACGTAGCTCATCGCTTTCATGTTCACCGGTCCGGGCTGGGTGGGGGTGTTCAGGTTGTTGTAGTACGCAAACGCAATCGACGAGGCTGTCATCAGCACCGTAAACAGGCTCAGGTGGCTACCGATAAACGGCAGGGCCGGAAACGTAAAGAAGGCGTCGTAAGTTGACAGGTCATTCGACCACAGAAAATGTTCCTGCCGCAGTTCGATCAGGTTCGGGAACAGCTGAAACAGCGAGAACAGAATCGGCATCGTCGCCAGCACCGGAATACAACCGCTCAGCGGACTCACGCCCACTTCCTGATAAATCTTCATCTGCTCCGACTGCTGCTTGGCCATATCGTCGCCAACGCGCTCTTTCATGGCGTTGAGTTCGGGTTGCAGCACCCGCATCTTCGCCATGCTTACGTACGACTTGTAGGTCAGGGGCGTCAGCAGCAGTTTTACGAACACCACCAGCGCGATAATCAGCAGACCGTAGTTCGAGATAAACTTGCCAAGGAAATTGAAGACCGGAACAAAGAAGTACTTGTTGATCGGCTTCAGCAACGAATAACCGAGGTTGACGTTACGGTCGAACTCCGGCGCGACGTCGCCCAGCAGTTGAAAATCGTTGGGGCCGTAGTAGAACCGGTACTGCCCTTTGCCCGCTTTAATGTCGGCCATTGGCAGGGCAACATCGGCGGTTGCCGTTTTCACGACATCGGTGAAGGCCGGATCGACCAGCGTTTTAAACTCGGCTTTCGGCATCGCGCCGTTCCGGGCAATAAAGCCCGACAGGAAGTATTTGTGCTTGATGGTGAACCACTGAACGGGTTCTTCGGCCGTTACATCTTCGTTGCTTTCGCCTTCTTTCAGGCTCTCGAAGTTCTCGTCGGCCGACAGGTAGTTGATCGTGGCAGACCGGCGGTTGTTGCTCAGGTCGTTTTCGTACTGCCGCATCTTGTCTTCCCAGAAGAACCGGACGTTGTCGTTCGTCACGACGTTGTTCAGGCCGTTCAGTTTCAGGTCGTAGTCGAGTACGTAGCCTTCGCCGGGCATCATGTACACCTGCTCCACCGACTGCCCCGGTGCGACTTCGGCCCGGAACGTGATCTGCCGGGGCTGACCACTGATCGACCCACTCTGCGCGTCGGTGGTGAAGTACAGCTTGTGCAGGTTGATTTTACCGCGATTGGTTGGCAGTTCAAGCGCACTCTGACTGCTCTGCGCATCGATCAGCACCAGCGGCTTCTGATCGTAGGTTTTGTATTTCTTCAGGAGTACCTCTTTCACCTGCCCACCGAGCGTGCTGAAGGTAACCTTCATGTCGTTGTTCTCGACGACGATGTCCCGGTTTTCGCCGGTCGCGGCTGTGGCGAATTCGCCAAACGTGGCCCGCGCAGCTGCGGAATCGAGGGGTAGACCGGCTTTTGCGACGGCGGCCGTGGCTGCTGATGCGGTGGTGGGGCGGGTGGTCTTTGTGGTTTGAGCAGGCTCTTTCAGCGGGGCCGGTTTCGGCACCAACAGCTGATAGCCCACCAGCATCGCCATGATCAAGACGATGCCAATAATCTGATTACGATCCATTTTTTACGTTTAAAGTCTAAGGTTCAAGGTTTAAGGCTACTGGCTGACCCAATCAACCTTACACCTTGAACCGTAAACCTTACACTTAATTTTTGCAAAATTACGCCAATCGGTGCGGTTAACCAATTACCTCGGCGGTTTCTACAGGAGTGGTCTCTACGCCGGATGTAGCGTCGGCTGTAGCCGAAATTGGCGTGTTCTGCTTTTGTTGTTTATAGGTCAGCGCAGCCCCGACAAACTTTACAAACAGCGGGTGCGGGTTCAGCACCGTACTTTTCAGCTCCGGGTGAAACTGCACACCCACAAACCAGGGGTGATTGGCCAGTTCCACGATTTCGACCAGCCCCGTGTCAGGATTGATACCGGTCGGGCGTAGCCCCGCCTTTTCAAACTGATCGAGGTAGTCGTTGTTGAACTCATAGCGATGGCGGTGCCGCTCCTGAATCGTCGCTTTGCCGTAGATTTTGTGGGCCAGCGAGTCGCGCTTGAGTTTGCAGGCATAGCTACCCAGCCGCATCGTGCCGCCCTTGTTGGTCACGTCTTTCTGACCGGCCATCAGGCTGATGACCGGGTTGGCCGTTTCGGGTTCCATCTCGGTCGAGTGCGCGTCGGCGATACCCATCACGTTGCGGGCGTACTCGATCACGGCCATCTGCATGCCCAGGCAGATACCCAGGAACGGAATGCCCTTTTCGCGCGCCAGCCGCACCGCGTTGATTTTACCGTCGATACCCCGCTCACCAAAGCCGGGCGCTACCAGCACGGCATCCAGCCCCGACAGTACATCGGCGCAGTGGTTTTCGTCGACCAGCGTTTCCGACTGAATCCACTCCAGCTGCACCTTGCATTCGTTCTGCGCACCGGCATGGATAAACGCTTCGGCGATCGACTTATACGCGTCTTTCAGTTCGACATACTTACCCACCAGACCGATTTTGACCGTGTCGCCGGGATTTTTGAGCCGCCCCAAAAACGACTTCCACTCCTCAAGATCGGCGTCTTTGTCGTTGTAAAGGCCCATCATGTAGAGCGCACGCTGATCGAGCCGCTCTTTCTGCATCAGCAGCGGTACGTCGTAGATCGTACTCGCGTCGGCGGCTTCGATCACCGAACTTACCTGCACGTTGCAGAACAGCGCGATCTTCCGGCGGATTTCCTGCGGTAGCGGGTGTTCGGTACGGCAGACGATGATGTCGGGCTGCACGCCGTTTTCGAGCAGCATCCGTACCGAGTGTTGCGTCGGCTTGGTTTTCAGCTCCCCCGCCGATTGCAGGTACGGCACCAGCGTCAGGTGAATGACGAGCGTGTCTTTTTCACCCAGCTCGAACTTCAGTTGTCGTACGGCCTCGACAAACGGCAGCGATTCGATGTCGCCCACGCAACCGCCGATTTCAGTGATGACGATGTCGTACTGACCCGTGTCGCCCAGCAGCCGGATATTCCGTTTGATCTCGTCGGTGATGTGCGGCACAACCTGCACCGTTTTACCGAGGAAATCGCCCCGGCGTTCGCGGGTGATAACGTTGTTGTAGATACGCCCCGTCGTGATGTTGTTGGCCTGTGAGGTGGGCCGGTTGAGGAAGCGTTCGTAGTGGCCCAGATCGAGGTCCGTTTCGGCCCCGTCGTCGGTTACGTAACATTCGCCGTGTTCGTACGGGTTGAGCGTACCGGGGTCGATGTTGATGTATGGATCGAATTTCTGGATGGTGACTGACAACCCCCGCGCTTGTAGCAGTTTGGCCAGTGATGAGGCAATGATGCCTTTACCGAGTGATGAAGTTACCCCGCCCGTAACAAAAATATATTTCGCGGATTTCGGTCCCGTAGCCGCCATGAGTGAAACCTGTTTTGGTCGTTACGGGGAATAAAAGTACGCAGAAAAACCTAGCTTTCGGCCCCGTTGCTTCGGAAAAAGTTACCCGGTTGTCACTACCCCGCTGATTGCTTGTCGATTAGCATCCGCGACTTTTTTTCGCTGCTTGCCGATGTTCGTCCCGTTGTGCTCAGCCGACCGGAGAAATCTGACCGACGGTAAAAACCCGGCTTCTTTCCCGAAATCAGGTGCGTTTCTTCCAACTTTCCTGCATAGTTTTTGCGTATCTTACGTTTATGTAGAGACGCGATCGCTGCTACTGTACAATCGACAACACTGAATGAAACAAAGGCTCATACTGCTTGGTCTCCTGCTCGTACTGACGGGACGGGCCTGGGCGTCGAAAATTCTGATTCCGATGGACGACAGCCAGAAGAATCACCTGAAAGCGTACGGCATTGCGTACTGGGTGCTGAAGAAATATGACACCGAAATCGACTGGCTGCTCAACTACCGGGGCGGGGCGTTCATGATGCCGCAGAATCAGGCGTTCATCAATGAAATGGTCATCCGGGGGGTCAGCTACGAGGTCATTTCCGATGCGCAGTCGGCGCAGATCATGAGCGAAGTCAGTGCTGCCGACGCCAACATGGACGCGGTGAAGCTGCAAAAGCCGCCAAAAGTGGCCGTGTATTCGCCCAAGACGAAGCAGCCGTGGGACGATGCCGTGACGATGGTAATGACCTACGCCGAAATCCCGTACGACGTAGTGTTTGACGAGGAAGTGCTCAACGGCAAACTACCCGAATACGACTGGCTGCACCTGCACCACGAAGACTTTACGGGACAGTACGGCAAGTTTTTCCACTTCAAAGACCAGCCGTGGTACATTGCCCAGAAGCAGGAAGCCGAGAGCATCGCCCGGAAATTTGGCTACGAAAAAGTACCGCAACTGAAGCTGGCCGTGACGGAGAAAATCCGCGATTTCGTGCTGGGCGGTGGCTACCTGTTCGCCATGTGCAACGCCACCGATACGTACGACATCGCGCTGGCATCGCACAACACCGACATCGTCGATTCGTTCTACGACGGCACCCCCGCCGACCCCAATGCCAACAACAAACTGGACTTCGGGCAGACGCTCGCGTTCCGCAATTTTCAGGTGTACACCAACCCCTATCTGGTCGAGTTTTCCAATATCGACAACCAGCCGGACGAGCGGGGTCTGAGTGAGCACAACGATTACTTTACGCTGTTTCAGTTCTCAGCCAAGTACGACCCCATTCCGACGATGCTGACGCAGAATCACCTCAACGTGATTAAGGGATTCATGGGGCAGACAACGGCGTTCAAGAAAAACTTTATCAAGCCCGAAGTGGTGATTCTGGCCGAAAACCGGGCGGCTGGTGAAGCGCGGTACCTCCACGCCCCCCATGGCCGGGGCTTCTTCACCTTCTACGGCGGTCACGACCCCGAAGACTACCGTCACGAAATCGGCGAAGAACCGACCGACCTCAACCTGCACCCCAACTCGGCGGGCTACCGGCTGATTCTTAACAACATCCTGTTTCCGGCCGCCAAGAAGAAGAAACAGAAGACGTAGCCACGGAAAGCCGCCCGGACTTATATTCGGGCGGCTTTTTTGTATCTACAGCCAGCTCCCTTTTATGAACAATTTTACCGAATCACAGCGATTTCGGCAGTGGTGGCTCTGGGCCATCATGCTGGGCGTTACGGCGCTGATGCTGATTGTACCCGCTGGCGGTGCCCTCCGATGGATTAGCTGGCTGACAATTCTTCTGGTCAGTCTGCTATTGCTCGCCTGGCGACTGGATACGCGCTACGACGATAGCGGTGTTCACTACCGTGTCTGGCCGTTTATGCGGTGGCGCACCATCCGTTGGGCAGATGTCAGCACGGCAGCGGTTACGCAGTACGACTTTGTCGGCTATGGTATTCGCTGGAACTTTGGCGAATGGGTCTACAACGTAGCGGGTAATCAGGGTTTACGCATCAAAACGACAGACAACAAACGCATTCTGCTCGGCACTCAGCGCCCCGACGAACTGCGTGCTTTTTTGTCAACGCTGACAATCCCCGGCTTAAGCCATTAGCAGTAAAAATGAACCCGTTCCCGCTTACCGGCTCATATCGCCACACTGTCGATGTAAGCCGGTTTCTTTTTGTCCACCCTATGCCTGTTTCATTACCTCGTTGGGTCGTGGCGGCTACGCTGCTGCTATCCTTTCCCGCTGTTGCGCAACCAATTCCGCCAGTTTTACCGCGCGTGGAGCAACCTGTGTTCCGGCGCGATACGATTGATATCCGGCGGCTGGGTGCCGTGGCCGACGGACAAACGATGAACACCAGTGCAATCACGCAGGCCATTGAGCAGTGCAACCGCAACGGCGGGGGTACGGTACTGATCCCGCGCGGGCTATGGCTGACTGGTCCGCTGGTGCTGAAAAGCCACGTCAATCTGCATCTTGCCGATGGGGCACTGCTCCAGTTCACCAGCGACCGCTCGGCGTATCCGCTCGTTCGGACAACCTGGGAAGGGCGCGACGCAATTCGTTGTCAGGCTCCCCTATCGGCAACCGACGCCGAGGCCATCGCCATTACCGGCGCGGGCGTTATCGACGGGGCGGGCGACGCGTGGCGCATGGTCAAGAAAAGCAAGCTCACGACCGATCAGTGGAAAAAGCGGGTGGCGTCGGGTGGGGTTGTCAACGTGAAGGGCGACACCTGGTACCCGTCGGAACAATCGCTGCGGGGCGCAACAAACGCGGAATCCGGGAAGGCAAACATCAGTCTGAACCCGGCGGACTATGCCGACACCAGAGATTTTCTTCGGCCCAATCTGCTGAGTCTGACGCGCTGCCGCCGGGTACTGCTGACCGGGGTTACGTTCCAGAATTCGCCCGCCTGGTGCCTGCATCCGCTGCTCTGCGAACAGGTAACGTTACGGGGGCTGACCGTCAGGAATCCGTGGTACGCCCAGAACGGCGACGGGCTCGACCTCGAATCGTGCCGCAACAGTCTGATCGATGATTGTACGTTCGATGTGGGCGACGACGGCATTTGCCTGAAATCGGGGCGCGACGAGGAAGGGCGTAAGCGCGGGGTGCCGACCGAAAATGTACTGGTCAGTAATTGCCGGGTCTACCACGCTCACGGCGGCTTCGTGATCGGTAGCGAAATGTCGGGCGGGGTGCGCAACGTGCTGCTCAAAAACTGCACGTTCATGGGTACCGACGTCGGGCTTCGGTTTAAAACAGCGCGGGGACGCGGGGGCATCGTAGAAAACATCTACGTCGACGACGTCGACATAACCGACATTGCCGGGGAAGCCATTCTGTTCGATATGTACTACATGGCCAAAGACCCGGTGCCGCAGCAGGGCGAGTCGAACGAATTGCCCGAGATTGCTGCTCAGCCCCTCTCCGACGCAACGCCCCGTTTCCGGCAGTTTACCGTCCGCAACATCACATGCCGGGGTGCCGAAACGGCCATTCTGATCCGGGGTCTACCCGAAATGGCCGTCAGCGACATTCGCATCGAAGACGCGGTATTGCAAAGTCACAAAGGACTGGTTTGCGTCGAAGCGGAACGCATCAGCCTGAACCGGGTTAGCCTGCTCTGCGACGCCAAACCAGTGATGCAGTTCCAGAACAGCCGCCACATCACCCTCGACTCCATCCGCTACCCGGCCACCACCGATTTGCTGACGCAGATTAACGGCAACCGTTCCGCCGACATTCGCCTGCTAAACACTGATAGTTCAAAAGCGAAACAGGAAATCAGCCTCGGCACCACCGTTGCCGCCGGTGTCTATTCGCATGAGTAGAGACGCAACCCTTTGCGTCTCGGCACCCGGATGGTCTCGGCACCGGATGGTCTGGCTGACGCACACTAGCTGACGCCTGCTGAGACGCAAAGGGTTGCGTCTCTACGATACCGGCACACCAGTCCACCACAAACCCTCATTCCCCTAAACCCGCCCCCATGCCCCGTCTGTACCTGCTTCTGTTCTTTCTACTGCTAACGAGCCGGTTGATGGCGCAGTCGCCGGTGGTGCAGTTCCCGTATCCGACCTCATTTACGGTGGCGAAGGACGGCAGCGGCAACTTCAAAACGATTCAGGAAGCCGTTAACTCAGTGCGCGATCTGTCGCAGGTGCAGGTATTGATTTACATCAAAAACGGTACGTACCGGGAGAAGCTGGTGGTGCCGTCGTGGAAAACGAATATCTCGCTGATCGGCGAAAGCGAAGCTGGCACGATCATTACCGGCGACGACTACGCGGGTAAGCCCTTCCCCGGCGGAATCGACGCAACGGGCCGGGCGAAGTTCATTACCTACACCACCCACACCGTACTGATCGAGGGCAACGACATTATCCTCGAAAACCTGACCATCGAAAATACAGCCAACCGAAACCGGCAGGGGCCACGCGTCGAGCAGGCGGTGGCGTTGCACGTCGAAGGAGATCGGTGTATCGTGCGGCACTGTCGGCTGCTGGGTCATCAGGACACGCTGTATATGGCCACGTCGACAAGCCGCCAGTTGTATCAGGACTGTTACATCGAAGGCACGGTCGATTTTCTGTTCGGCGAAGCGACGGTCGTTTTTCAGCGGTGTACCATTAAAAGTCTGGCGAATTCGTGGATCACGGCCGCTTCGACCCGACCCGGTCAGCCGTTTGGCTTTGTCTTTCTCGACTGCGCGCTCACCGCCGATTCGTCCGTTACGAGCGTATACCTCGGCCGACCGTGGCGACCCTATGCCCGAACCGTGTTTATCCGCACGCAGATGGGGCCGCACATTCGCCCCGAAGGCTGGGACAACTGGGCAAAGACAACGAATTACAAGACAACGTTTTACGCCGAATACCAGAGTCGCGGACCGGGGGCAACCCCGCAGCAGCGCGTCGATTGGGCGAAGCAACTAACCGACCCGGAAGCGGCTCAGTACACGCTCAAACGCATTTTCGACAGTGACTCCGGCTGGAATCCCGCGCCGGGCCTGACCTACCGGCGCGACACTTCATTTACCGTCAGCAGTGCGTACCTGAACGCCCGGAAGAAGCACCCGCAGATCAGCATCGCCGACCCGAAACTGGCGAAAGGCGTCACCGTAGCGGCCAACTGGCCGTACTGCACCCGCAATGGTAAGACGTTGTTTCTGGATGCGTTCTACCCGCCTGTCAACCCGAAAAAGCCACGCCCGGCGGTGCTGCTGATTCATGGGGGCGGCTGGCGCACCGGCGACCGCTCGATGAACGTGGCGATGGCGAAGCAGCTGGCAAATGCGGGTTACGTGGCAGTGACCGTCGACTACCGGCTGTCGACGGATTCACTGTACCCGGCGGCTGTGCATGACCTGAAAGATGCGGTGCGGTGGCTCCGCGCCCAAGCCGACACGCTGGGTATCGATACCAGCCGCATTGCCGCGATGGGCTGCTCGGCGGGTGGTCAGCTGGCGGCTTTGCTCGGAACCACCGGCGACCTGAGCGCGCTGGAGGGCTCCGGCTGCACAAGCGGTCATTCCAGCATCGTGCAGGCCATTGTCGATGTCGACGGGCTGCTGGCGTTCGATCATCCGGAGTCGGGCGAGGGCGACGACAGCCGGGCTACCTCAGCCGCTACGCACTGGTTTGGCGGTCCGAAAACAGAAACGGTGGCGTTATGGCGCGAAGCCTCTCCCCTCACCTATGTTAATCGTACCGATACCAAACCGGCCCCGATTCTGATCCTGAACAGTTCCGTCGACCGGATGCATGCGGGTCGCGACGCTCTGCTGGCGGTCTACAAAGCGCGGGGCATTTACACCGAAGTATATACCTTTGCCGACGCTCCCCACCCCTTCTGGCTGTTCAATCCCTGGTTCGAACCCACGATGCAGTACACAATGGCGTTCCTGAAGCGGGTGTTGCGCTGAGTTTAGGGTTTGATGTTGGCTACCGCACACAAACCTTAGACCTTAAACGTCAAACCTTAAACGCTCAATTAAACCACTCGCTGATCATCGTGCTGCGCGACTGGTTTTTCAGGCGTTGTGCCATGTCGGCGGGGATGAAGGGGAAGAACGTGATCCCCGTCAACTGTTCGATCTGACTGACCGGCACGACGAACGCCGTCAGCGGTTCGTTCGATGCTTCGTTGTTAAGCAGAAAGCCGATCATACGGATGTTAGGGCTGTCGCAGTAGAGCAGCACCTTGTAAAATTTTTCCGGCACACTGACTTCGTTCGTCTTCCCGATCGTCGGCAGACCGGGTTTGAGCACCGGCCCCGTAACGACGTAGATACCCCGGTCGCGCAGCCCCCACGCCCGAACCTGCCCCTCCAGCTCTTTCCAGATCCCCCGGTTGAACTGCGGAGCCTGCGGAGTCATGTTGCTCATAAAAAACGTTTCCTGCATCATTTTGCGGGAAAACTTAAAGTCGCCCGCCGGGGCAAGGTGCCCCCGGTCGTACCCTGATCGCGTGTAGTCAGACGGTAGCGCGGAGCCGGTCGGCACGGCGGGGTCGGGCACAAACCGCGACCCTTCGCGCTCCGTGTCGCCGTTGATTTCTTCGGGCAGGAGCGGATAGGCCACCCAGTCAGCTACCTTGTACTGGTCCCGAAAACGCAGGGTATAGCCACTGTGCTCGATGATCTCATCATTGGCCCCGTGGGCAGGCAGGATAAAGCCGGGCCGCTTCTCGAACGTAAACAGCGTTTTGCCGCCCGAGCTGGGTGTCGGCACCGACGAACCGCCCCCGTTGTCGCTGGCCTCGCTCTCGTCGTCGGTTCGCCGGTCGCTGGCGACATCACCACCATTCGTTGGCTCAGGGGCTTTGTAGGGGTTGTCGGCTTCGCGTTCGTGCCGCGCGGGACCCAGACCCACCAGCGCCCGGACGTCGTTCCAGAACGCCACGACCGGCTGACTGCGACCGCCGTAGTGCAAAAACAGGCCAATGAGGAAGAAGACAAACAGCAGCACCAGCGTGTTGCCCCGTAACCGGAAGCCCCGGCGTTGGACGTTTTTCATAAAGCTTACGGTATTCGGTTTACAGTTTTCAGTCTACGGCGGCCACCGTGGCGCGACCCGTCGCACGGTGGTTCAAAGCGGGTGCAAGTTATTATGAATTGGCGGCATCCCGGCGGATGCCAGCAGGCAAGGCGCTGCCGTAAACCGAAATTTAACCACCGTGCGACAGGCCGCGCCACGGTGGCCACCGTAAACCATAAACCGAATACTGACTACCTGTAATCGAACTACCCCACCCTGCCCGCTGTTCTGCTGCCGTATGGCTGCTTTACGTTTGTACGTGATCGGTGGCGGAGCGGCTGGTTTTTTTGGGGCTATTACGGCCGCGCAAACCTACCCCGACGCTACCGTTACGATTCTGGAGAAAAACCGCACAGTGCTCAATAAAGTCCGGATCTCGGGCGGGGGGCGCTGCAACGTTACCCACGCCTGTTTCGATAATCGGCAACTGGTCAGGCACTATCCACGGGGCGAAAAACCGCTTAAATCACTGCTTACTCAATTCAACGCGTCGGACACGGTCAGCTGGTTCGAGCAGCAGGGCGTACGGCTCAAAACCGAAGCTGACGGACGGATGTTTCCGGCCACCAACACGTCAGAAACGATCATCGACTGCTTTCTCGACGCGGCCGATCAGCTGGGCATCCAGATCCGCACTAGCTGCGGGGTCGAATCGCTGACGGCCGCGCCCGGCGGGGGCTGGCACATCAATCTCCTTACCGGCGAAACGCTGACGGCCGACCGGGTATTGATCGCGACGGGCGGCTACCCGCAGCGGGTCAGCTACGACTGGATTCCCGAACAGGCCGACGAGCTGATTAAACCCGTACCGTCGCTGTTTACGCTCAAC
Source organism: Spirosoma rhododendri (assembly GCF_012849055.1). NCBI lineage: Bacteria > Pseudomonadati > Bacteroidota > Cytophagia > Cytophagales > Cytophagaceae > Spirosoma > Spirosoma rhododendri. Next base: position 4,456,178 of record NZ_CP051677.1, read on the forward strand.
GCACCGGCCAGTCCGCTGCTGCCGCTGGCGGGGGTGTCGGTCCCGATGGCCGCCGTGTCGGTGGTGGGTACGAAGCAGGAACAGCGCGGGCCGTTGCTCCTGACGCACTGGGGATTCAGCGGTCCGGCGGTGCTGCGCCTGTCGGCCTGGGCTGCCCGCGACCTCGCCGATCTCGACTATCAGTTTACGCTGCGGGTCAACTGGGTGCCGGAGCAAAACGAAGCCCAGCTACGGAATACAATGCAGACCTTCCGGCAGCAGAACGGCAAAAAGCAGGTTTTCTCGCAGAGCCCCGTGGGCCTACCGTCGCGGCTCTGGCAGGCACTGGCGGCCGACGCCGGTATCGCCGACGAGCAGCGCTGGGCCGACCTACCCGCCAAGCCCCTCAACCGCCTGATCGAATCGCTGACCAACAGCCGATTCGTCATTACCGGCAAAAGCACATTCAAGGATGAATTCGTGACCTGTGGCGGTATTGACCCGGCCACGCTGGACCTGCAAACACTCGAAAGCCGGGCTCAGCCGGGCCTGTTCTTCGCGGGCGAAGTCCTCAACATCGACGGTATCACGGGCGGCTTCAATTTCCAGAACGCCTGGACCACGGGCTACATAGCCGGGAAGAATATGGGGGGACGTGGTTTGTAGTTTGTGGTTCGTAGTTCGTAGTTTGCCTTGTGGCACCAAGTTATGTCGGCAAACACCAGATTGTCGAACCATTCACAAGCTAACCCACAGACGATAACTCACGAACCAGTATCGCAACTGGCCCAAAGCAGTCCCCAGCACCCTGTACACAAACTAATAACTACAAACCACAAACCACAAACTACAAACCGTAATGCTTGACCAGATTCAGGAAGCCGCTCGCTACATTCAATCGCAAACCACTGTCCAGCCCCGCGTTGGGATCATTTTAGGCACGGGGCTTGGAGCGCTGGCGGCCGAGATTACGATCGAAACCGAACTGTCGTACGAACAGATCCCGCATTTCCCACTGTCGACCGTTGAGTTTCACACCGGCCGGTTGCTGCTGGGCACGCTGGCGGGTCAGCCGGTCGTGGTGATGCAGGGGCGCTTCCATTTCTACGAAGGGTACAGCATGCAGCAGGTCACGTTTCCGGTACGGGTACTGCGCGAACTGGGCATTTCGACGCTGCTGGTATCCAACGCATCCGGTGGCATGAACCCCGACTTTGCCGTCAGCGACCTGATGGTCATCGACGACCACATTAGTCTGCTGATGCCACAGGGCCCACTGACCGGAAAACACGACCCGCACTTCGGCGACCGCTTTCCCGATATGAGTGCGCCCTACGATGCCGAACTGCTCGAACTCGGTTTTGCGCTGGGCAACAAACTGGGTATTTCGCTCAAGCGGGGCACCTACGTCTTCGCGCCGGGGCCCCAGCTCGAAACCAAAGCCGAATACCGGATGCTGCGGCAGTGGGGCGCCGATGCCGTGGGTATGTCGACCGTGCCGGAAGTGATCGTGGCGCACCAGATGGGGCTTCGCGTGTTCGGCGTATCGGTCATCACCGACATGGGCATTCCCGAAACACTCGAACGCGCCGACATCGCGAAAATTATCGCGGCTGCTGCGGCTGCCGAACCGAAGCTGACCCAGCTGATGAAAGCTATGATCGAACAGCTAGGCCAGTGAATACGTGTCATTTAGACACATCAGGACAGCCCGGCGACGGGCTTTTCCTTTTTTTGTATGTGCTGAATTACCGTTTATCTTTGAAAAATACAGTCTTAATTCCCACCGCCTATGACCCCTGTTGCTTTGCGCCGGATAAGCGTTAGTCGGCGCCGTCGTGCGTTGGGGTCATTCTGGCCGGCCATGCTGGGAACATTGTGGATGGGCTGGCTGCTGACGGCCTGCCAGACGGGCGAACAGAAACCCCTACGCATCGGCTTTTCGCAACGCACCATGACCGACAACTGGCGCCGGACGATGCTGGCCGGGATGAAGCTGGAGCTGTCGTTTCACCCCAACATCGACCTCATCGTCAAGGACGCCAACGGCCAGAGCGGGCGGCAGGCAGCGCAGATTCAGCAGTTGATTGATGAGCAGGTCGACCTGCTGATCGTGTCGCCCAACGAAGCCCGGCCCATCACGCCCATTGTCGAAAAAGCGTATCAGCAGGGCATTCCGGTGGTTATTCTCGACCGGCGAACGGCCTCCGACGCCTACACGGCCTATGTGGGTGCCGACAACGTGGAAGTGGGCCGCACGGCCGGTATGTACGCAGGTTCGGTGCTGAACGGGCAGGGGAACGTCGTGGAAATCGGAGAATCGCCCGGTTCGTCGGCGGATATAGACCGGCACCGGGGCTTTCTGGACGCCATTGCCAAACGGCCCGGTATTCGGCTGGTGGCCAAGCTGGCAGGCGACTGGGACAAGCAATCGTTTGACGGTCGGCTGACGCAACTGCTGAACACCCGGCCCGATATTCGGCTGATCTTCGCCCAGAATGACCGCAGCGCCCGCAAATCGTATAGTGTATGCCGGCAGCTTGGACTGACCCGGTCGATCAGGATCATCGGCGTCGATGGGTTGCCGGGACCTGACGAAGGCATCGACCTCGTCGACCGGGGTACCCTGACGGCAACGGTGCTGTACCCGACTGGCGGCAAGGAAGCCATCCGCACGGCTGTGGCCATTCTGAACAAACAGCCTTTCAAACGCGAGAATCGCCTGCCTACCACGCTGATCGATTCGTCGAACGTGCAGATTACCAAACTTCAGGACGACCGGCTGATGGAGCAGCAGGCCGATATTCAGCAGCAGAGCCGCTACATCACCGATCTCACGCAGACCTACGCGTCGCAGAAAACCGCGCTGTACAGCACGTTGGTCAGCCTGCTTATCGTCGTCGGGCTGGCGATCTGGGCGTTTTACCTCGTGCGGGCCAGGCAGGTGGCGTACCGGACCCTGGAAAGGCAGAACGCCGAGATTCTGGAGCAGAAAAATCAAATCGAGGTGGTATCGCAGCAGGCGCGGACGGCCACCGAAGACAAGCTCCGGTTTTACTCCTACATCTCGCACGAGTTCAACACCCCGCTTGGCCTGATTCTGACGCCCACGGAAGAGTTGCTGACTAAGAAAAACGTTAGTCCGCAGGACATCCGGCGTAATCTGTCGCTGGTGCAGAAGAACGCGTATCGGCTGCTGCGACTGGTTGATCAGCTGCTCGATCTGCGGAAGGCCGATGCCAGCAAACTCAGACTAAAAGCCGCCGAGCAGGATCTGATTGCCTTTACCCGCGACATCATTCAGGATTTTGGCCGCAAAGCCGAACGACAGCGCATCGATCTGCGGCTGCTCACCAGCAACCTGCCCGCCCTGCCCGTCTGGTTCGACGCGGAAAAGCTGGACAAAGTACTGTTTAACCTGCTATCGAACGCGTTTAAATACACGCCCAAAGGCGGCTTCATTCACGTGCAGCTCAGCACCGACGGACAGCAGGCGTTTATCAAAATTACCGACAACGGCGACGGCATGACGCCCGACGAGCAGGCTCACGCGTTTGATTTATTTTACAGTGGCCCGCGCCCGTTCGATCTGGCAAAGGGTGTGGGGCTGTCGCTCTCGCTGGAGTTTATTCGGCTGCATCGGGGCGACATCCAGGTAACGTCCGCGAAAGGCCGGGGCACCTCGTTTGTGGTTCAGCTGCCGCTCGGCAACGCCCACCTCGACGCTGCCGAGCAACTGTCCAGCCCGCGCGCAGATCACGCGTTACCGAGCCAGCTGCTGATCGAACCCGCCGACGAGTTGCCAACGCCCCCCGTCACCGAACGCACCCGCCCGACAGCAACGCTGCTGATTATCGAAGACAACGACGAACTGCGCACGTATCTGGCCAGTCGGCTGAGCGATGAGTTTGACGTGGTTGCTGAAGCCACGGCGGAGCAGGGTTGGGAACGGACGCTGGAAACGATACCCGACCTGATTATCAGCGACATCATGCTACCCGGCCTGAACGGCCTCGGTCTCGACGGTATGCAGTTCACACAGCGGGTCAAGTCCGACCTGCGTACGTCGCACATCCCGGTCGTACTCCTCACGGCCAAACGGCAGATTGAGCAGCAGATCGAAGGGACACGCGCCGGGGCCGACGTGTACATCACCAAGCCCTTCAATATGACCCACCTCATCGAAACACTGCACACTACGCTGGCGAATCGGGAGAAATGGCAGCGTCGGTACGCGTCTGATTTTCTGGCCCAGTCGCCCGCGACGCCCGGCAACCGGCAGGATAAAAAATTCCTGAACGAGTTGACGGGCCTGATCGAACAAAACCTGACCGAACCCGCCTTTGGTGTCGAGAAACTCAGCCGCGACATGGGTCTGTCGCGGGTGCAGCTGTACCGGAAAGTGCAGGCGCTGCTCAATATGAACGTCATCGACTACGTGACCGAAATCCGGCTTAAAAAAGCGAAGCGTCTGCTCACGGAAAGCACGAAAACGATGGGCGAAATCGCGCAGGAAACCGGCTTTAACTCCCCTGCTTACTTCACTACTTTCTTCAAGCAGCACACCCAGAAGACGCCCTCCGAGTTCAGACGCTCCACCCTGAACGCGTAGCCAGCATCAGCTACAGGCCCGCCCGGCGGGTGGCGCTGAATGACTAAATACTGACCGCAACAAAACCGAAAACGGCCGTATCAATACTGTAATTGTACACCCCCACTATCCAACCAATTCGTTCATAAACAGCTATTTGTACGCTTCATTTTTGTGAAATTTTTTGAACATTTTTCACAAAACATATACTACTGCGTTTGCGTAATTTTATCAGGTAATCGCACTATTAATCCGATTTGCTATTAACCTATGATGAGTTAGTCACACTGTTTTTCTTTTGGTATTGAGACAGCTTCATGCCCGGAGAAAAACGGTGTGCTAACCGAGTTTACCACAGCCTGATCTGCCTTGTGTAGTCAGGCTTTTTTTTTAGTTCCTATGTCCCCACTCATCACCTGTTTCGGAGAAGTTCTCTGGGACGTCCTGCCTACCAGCCGACAGGCTGGCGGTGCCCCCATGAACGTAGCCGCTGACCTGCGTAATTTCGGCGTCAACGCGCAAATCATCAGCCGGGTCGGCGACGACGAGCTGGGTGTCGAGATGGTTCAGTTTCTGTCGGGGAAAGGCATACCGACCGATCTGGTTCAGATTGGCAAGACGCACCTGACGGGCGTTGCCAAAGCAAATATTTCAGACGCCCACGAGGTCACCTACAAGATCGTGCAGCCCGTTGCCTGGGATTACATTCAGCCGGACGCCGAGTTGACGGAGGCCGTTCGAAACAGCGATCTGTTTGTTTTTGGTAGTCTGGCCGCGCGTAGCCCGCTCACCCGCGACACGCTGATGGGGCTGCTGAGCGTGGCCCGGCGCACCGTCTTCGACGTGAATCTGCGCGCGCCCCACTACGAACGGGCGTTGATCGAAGACCTTCTTCAGCAAACTGATATTGCCAAGCTGAACGAACATGAATTGATCGAACTGTCGGAATGGTACGGCTACGAACCGAATCTGCACCGGGCGATGGAACAGCTGCGCGACCGGTATCAGCTCGAAACGCTGTGCGTGACGCTGGGCGAAGCCGGGGCGGTTATGCTCGATCGGGACGGTTTCACGACGCAGCCCGGCTTCGATATCGACGTGGAAGATACCATCGGTAGTGGCGACGCCTTTCTGGCGGCTTTCCTGTTCAAGACGTTGCAGCAGGAACCACCACAGCACATACTTGAATTTGCCTGCGCAACGGGTGCCTACGTGGCTACGCAACGCGGGGCTACCCCGGCATTCACCGAGGAAACAATCCAGTCGATGTTCCTGGACAGAACTGAGGGCTAGCCTTCGATTCAAAAAAGGGTCAGGGGTGTCCGGAGCAACTTCAACGTAGTTGCTCCGGACACCCCTGACCCTTTTTTATTGGCTTAATTAACCCGAAGCCGTTGCCCCGGCCGAACGCGGGACCGGGCCGAGAGGCCGTTTTTCCGGCTCAGTGACGATACCGATAACCCGTACCGACTGGCAATGGAACTCAGCGTTTCGCCCGAGCGAACCCGGTGAATGGCCGTCCGTTTGATCCGAACCCGGCTACCACCCGACTCCGACGACCGGCCACCGCGCAGATAATCCCAGACCGAACTGGTCAGCAGGAAGTGATCGGAGTTGAGCGTATTGGCCGGGAACGAGAAAATCGTCAGCGGGCTAAAGGGGTTGCCTTCGTAGCGGGTTTCAAAGTGAAGGTGCGAACCGTAGCTACGACCCGTATTCCCCCCCAATCCGATCTGGTCACCTGCTTTGATCATCTGCCCCTGTTCGACGGTCTGCTTCGACAGGTGACCGTAGAGCGTCTCCAGCCCGTTGTAATGCCGGACCAGCACGTACCGACCGTACCCGTCTCCGTTCCAGCCCACCACCCGTACCACACCGTCGAAGGCGGAGTAAACCGGGTCGCCGGTTTCCAGGTCGAGATCGGAGCCCGTATGCCACCGGCCCCAGCGGTACCCAAAATTCGACGTCAGCTTCCCTTCGTTGAGCGGGGCCGACCAGTAGCGGTTGGCCGCTGGATCGTACAGTTTAATGTCGATGGCTTCATTAAACTCCAGGGGGTCGATGTTGTACGGATCGATGGTGCGCGAGTCCCACACGGCGTAATAGTCAGCAATTTTCACCCATTCGTTGCCGATAAGAGCTGAATCGATGATCTCGACTACGCTGGTTTCGCCCTGATCGATCTGGCTGGTATCTTCGCTGACAACCGGGTTCAGTTCTTTTTTCGGTTCAAACTGATTGTTGAATCGCAGCTGGGTTGTTTCCTGATCGTAGATATCGTCGGCCTTTACTGGCTGATCGAAAACGGGCTGATTCTGGTTTGTTTTGGTCTTCGGCGTGATAGTCAGGTTTTTCTTGAAACGCCCACGCTCCTGTGCCTGTGCCGTAATGACCAGGCTTAGGCAGGTCGTAACAAGAAGCCATCGGAAAGCCAGTGTTCTCATGCGTTATCGCAATAATGCACAAAGCCTTCGGAGGAAACGATCCGAAGGCTTTGTCCTGTAAGGTCAGTTTATACGAGCGCCTGCTCTTTCATTTCCAGCGTGACCAGATACCGTTCGGCATCCAGCGCGGCCATACAGCCCGTTCCGGCTGCCGTGATGGCCTGCCGATAGACGTTGTCCTGCGCGTCGCCACAGGCAAAAACGCCGTTGACACGCGTACGGGTGCTTCCTTTCTCGGTCTGGATGTAGCCGTGCTCATCCAGCTCAAGATAGTCCTGAAAAATATCGGTGTTGGGCTTGTGACCGATGGCCACGAAAAAGCCCGTTACGTCGAGTTCGCTGGTTTCGCCTGTCACCACGTTTTTCACGCGGACGCCCGTCACCTCGTCATCGCCCAGAATTTCTTCAGTTTCGGTATTGTACAGAATTTCGATGTTGGGTGCCGTCCGGACGCGCTGCTGCATGAACCGTGACGCCCGCATCTCGTCGCGCCGAACCAGCATGTATACCTTGCGGCACAGGTTGGCGAGGTAGCTGGCTTCTTCGGCAGCGGTATCGCCCGCACCGACGATGGCAACGTCCTGCCCCCGGAAGAAAAACCCGTCGCAGACAGCACAGGCCGAAACACCCCGGCCGTTGAGCCGCATTTCCGACGGCAGACCCAACCACTTGGCCGACGCACCCGTCGAGATAATTACGGCATCGGCGGTCAGCTCGTGCTGATCGTCGACGATGACGCGGTGGGGATGGCTGGAAAAGTCAACTTTCGTAACCATGCCGTACCGAATGTCGGTGCCAAACCGGCGGGCCTGTGCTTCGAGGTCCTGCATCAGCTGCGGGCCCTGAACGCCTTCGGGGTAGCCGGGGAAATTATCGACTTCGGTGGTGATCGTAAGCTGACCACCGGGCTGGGGTCCCTGATACATCACCGGTTTCATATTGGCGCGTGCCGCGTAGATCGCAGCGGTGTAGCCCGCCGGGCCGGAGCCGATAATCAGGCACTTTACATGTTCAGCATTCATCAGTTACAGGCAAATAATGTTGTCGAATCACTCACTGGGACCGCTTACTAAAAACGGCTCATAAAGACAACATACGCAAATTTGAAAAAATTTCCGCCCGAAAGCAAAGTTACAACCCCTGCCTCTACAGCACCCGCCACTCAATCCGGCGGTTCAGTTGCCGGTTGTCGTCGGTCGTGTTGGGCGCCAGCGGACGGGTCTTGCCGTAGCCAACGGCCCTGATTCGCTCGGGGCTTATACCCGCCTGCGTCAGGTACGTAACCACCGCCTGCGCCCGCTTTTTCGACAGTAACAGGTTGGCGGCTGCATCGCCCCGATCGTCGGTATGACCCGAAATTTCGACCGCGACAGCCGGGGTACTTTTCAGGAACTGTGCCAGCCGGTCAAGTTCGGTGCGCGACTTATCGGCGAGGTCGTAGCGGCCGGTTTCGAAGAACAGGTTGTTGAGCGTTTCTTTCGCCGTAGCCCCCGCCACGGCCGGTTCCAGCGGCACGGATAGCGATAGTCCCGACCCAACAGTGCCCTTGCTTTTCTGCGTAAAATCAAACGACAGGCTCTTGAACAGGTAGCCCGGGACGCTCACGTACAGCGCATACTCGCCCCCGCTCGGCAGGATAGCCGTGTACTGCCCGGTCTGTGCGTCGGCCTGCACCCGCGAGATGAGCTGGTTGGTTTTCAGGTCGATCAGTTCAACCGTTGCCGCCAGGGGTTTATTGGTCCGGGCGTCGGCCACGATGCCCTTCACGTAGCTGACGGGCTTGACGTGGTCGCGCAGGGTTTCGGGCAAATCGAAGGCATACAGCCGCGACTTCTGCGAGACGCCCTCTTTCTGCTCTTCGTACGAATAATACGCCCGCCGACCGTTGGCCGCGACAAACAGCGACGCCTGATCTTCCGAGGTATTGATGGGGTAGCCGAGATTCGTTGGTGTCGACCACCGTACCGAATCGCCCGTGGTCAGGCTGTCGGCGATAAACAGGTCGTAGCCACCCAGCCCCGTATGACCTTCCGACGCGAAGAACAGGCTCTGCCCGTTGGCGTGAATAAACGGCGACGCTTCGTTGGCCACCGTGTTGACCGGCGCGCCGATATTGACGGGTTCGCGCCAGCTCCCATCGGCGTTCAGATCCGACCGCCAGATGTCGCGACGCCCTTTGCCGCCGGGCCGGTCGGAGACGAAATACAGCCGCCGGCCATCGGCCGTGAGCGAGGGCTGCGACTCATAGTAGCGCGTGTTGACCACCGCCCCCAGGTTTTCGGGAGCCGACCAGTCGGAACCGGTTTTGCGGCTCATGTACAAATCGCAGCTACCGAATCCTTTGCGGCCCTGACAGGCGGTGAAGACCAGCGTGCGCCCATCGGCAGAGAGCGTGGCGGTGCCTTCGTTGTCGGGGGTGTTGATGTTGGGCGACAGCGACACCGGGGGCGACCAGCTTTCGCCGTTGAAAGTAGCCACCATCAGATCTTCGTCGCCTTCGGGTTTGAGGGCGGTAAAGACCAGCGTCTGTTCGTCGGCGGTCAGGACCGGGAAGTACTGCGAGGGCGTGGTATTGAGCACCGGCGACACCGGTTTCGGCTCGACGGGCTGCGGATGCAGCACGGCTTCCGCACCGAAGCGGGCGTTGGCAATCAACCGCCCGACGCGCTCGTGTTGCACCGACTTCGGCGCAAACAGGGACTGGTATTTCTCCAGATACGGCATCGCTTCGGTGTAGCGCCCCAGCCGCATCAGAATCATACTCAGCGACTGGTAAGCCGCGCCCGACGCCGGGCTGTCGGGCTGGAGTTTAACGGCATCGCGGTAGGCGATGATGGCCGGGTCGAAGCGTTTGGTGAACTCATAAAGCTGCCCCAGTTTCAGGTAAGCATCGCCATACGACGGGTCGACCTTAACGGCCTGCTCCATAAACGGGATTGCCTCCCATGCCTTGCGCTCGCCAAACAGCTTGATCGACTGTACGTACAGTTCTTTGGCTTTGGGCGATTGAGCGTGAGCGAACAAAGTGGTGAGCAGAAAGAAGAAAGACAGCGATAAACCAGCCGACCAGCGTTGCTTCAGGCCGTCCTGTTTCGTTCTTCGTTCTCCTTTCCCCTTTCTTCCCCCTAGGGAATATCCATGTATTTGTGTGTCTGCAACGAAATCTGCCATTGCGGATTATTTTTTACGTATTCAACGATACGAGGCAGCATTTCATTGGAACGACTCCACTCGGTTTGCAAAAAGAGTTTGCAGTCGGGCCGCAGGTGGGGTACGAACGACTCGGCAAACGCGAAATCCGACGCGTTATAAATGATGACTTTCAGCTCGTCGGCCCGCTCATAAATGGCCGGATTGGGCTTTTTGAACTTCTTGGGCGAGAAGCAGATCCAGTCCCACGAGCCAGTTACAGCCGCGCAGACGCCCGACGTTTCGATGTTCGTTTTGAACCCCGCCGTTTGCAGGGCGTTGGTCAGCGTGGTCAGGTCGTGCATGAGCGGTTCGCCCCCGGTGATGACGGCCATCCGTCCGGGGTGTTGCATCGCCCCGGCCACGATGTGATCGATACTCAGCTGCGGGTGCAGGCTGGCATCCCACGATTCTTTAACGTCGCACCAGTGGCAGCCCACGTCGCAGCCGCCCAGCCGGATAAAGTAAGCCGCCCGGCCCGTGTGGGCACCTTCCCCCTGCACGGTGTAGAAAGCCTCCATCACCGGCAGCGTCGTTGTTTCAATAGTTTGTTGTTGCTGTTCAGTAAGCATACACAAAGATACCTACTTCAACCCAAACAGCAGCCGGGTCAGGCGGAATGGCCTGATTAGCAACAGATAAATCGCGATACAAATCAGGCCAGACGACAGGCTGACGACCAGAAAGCCGTCGTATACGCCCAGACCGGTGCGGGTCAGGACGTAGTAGCCGATGATGATAATGACGGTCTGGTGCAGGATGTAGAACGGGTACACGGCTTCGTTGAGTTTGGGCAGGATGGGCTTGCTGACGTTCAGGTAGCGGTAGCCGTAGCCGATGGTCGTCAGCACCGAAAACCAGGTCAGGCAGTTGACCGTGACCGTGTAGATCGGCTCCAGTACGTCCTCAACTCCATAGCCTCCGTTCCAGACTGCGATAATGCCGTAGAACAGCGCGGTACAGATCAGCGTCGCGTATAAAAACAGCCGTCGCTGCCGGGCGAATGCTTCCGCGAAATCCGTTCGGCTGGTGAGCAGATAACCCGCCCAGAACAGCAGCAGGTTTTTCACGAAGTAGGCCCAGTCGTTAATCAGCGCGTGCGTTTCCTCCGGGAAGTAAGGTTTGAGCAACAACTGACTGGGAACCAGACCGACTGCCAGCCACAGCGCCCCACCCCGCCGGTCGGCCAGGCGCACGATGCGATCCGTAAACCGCTGCCCCGACGACGATTTCAGCCAGCGATACAGGGGAATACTGATGAGGGCGTAGTTGAACAGGTACAGGATAAACCAGAGGTGATGCCAGCTAAACGCCCCGCTTTTGACCCCGTCGCGGTACGGCTGAAACTCCAGCACCTTGGGGTAAAAATCGACGTAGCTGCCGCTGAACCAGCCTTTGAACACCCATTCGTAATAAATCTGGGGCGGCACGATCACGAACATGCCGAACAGCAGCGGCACGAACAGCCGCCGAACCCGCTCACCGGCATAGCTACCGTAAGTGCGTCGTTTGAGGGCGAAAAACGTACCGGCCCCGGAAATAAAAAACAGCAGCGGCATGCGCCATTGGTGCAGCCACCGCATAACTTCTTTCATCGGGGCACTACGCTCCGGGCTTTTGATGTGCCAGTCCCAGTCCAACACGTAGAGCATGCCGGTATGGTAGAACAGCAGCGTGATGATGGCGATGATTCGCAGCCAGTCGAGGTCGTAGCGCCGGACGGCTTTGGGTAGGTGGGCAGCGGCTTCTTCGTCGGAAGGAGCATCAGAAATGGGGTATTGGGCCATGGTGGGCGGAGTTGGTTTGATAGCCCAAAAGTCCGGCCCAGTGCGTCAGAATAGCCTATTTTCCGGTCGTCGTGAAGTTCGCGCCTATCGGTACGCAGTCAATTGGCGGAATTGGGCGGGGGTTTGACCCGTCAGCCGCTTGAATGCCGTATGAAAAGCCGACGTTGAATTGTAGCCCACGCGCTCAGCAATTTCGTCGATTTTCAGATTGGTCGTAAGTGGGTCGGTGAGCAACGTCTGGGCCTCCCGAACGCGGTAGTCGGCCAGCAGATCGAAGAAGCTTTTTTGCAGCCGGTCGTTGAGCAGTTGCGACAGATGGTGCGGACTTGTATTCAACTGATCGGCGAGTTTGGGCAGCGACAGATCACTGCGCAGGTACAGCTTTTCGTCGTCCATGAGCCGCGTCAGTTTCTGCAAAACGACCGCTTCGACCTCTTCCGACAGGGCCGATTTTTCGTACTTCTTTTTCGGCTCCGCCGGACCGGCGACGGGCTGGGGCAGCGGCTGGAAAAAGGCCGACCCGCGCAGCAGCAGGAACGTGTTGACGTAAATCGACAGCGTTACGTAACTGGCCAGCAGATGGTCGCCCAGATCGTGGTCGAAAACAAGGTTGACCAGGGCGATCAGGATGGGCACCAGCGCAAACAGCCCGCTCATCAGCCACAGCGGACGCAGCACCGGCGAGCCCGTCAGCTCCGGCCGCTGGCGCACCGCCCGGCGCATCACCAGCAATGACAACAGGGCGTAGACCACACAGCTCAGGGCCGTTATCTCGCTGACGTACGGCCGTAAGTCCGTAAAGTCCTCCGGCCATCGCTGCTCAGCCGCTATTCTGGGCAGTTCGGGGTGCCAGGCGTCGGTGTAGGAATTGTACCGAAATTCAAGTGGCTGATCGATCCATGTCACGGCGTTGAGCAGCCAGATCGCGAACGGCACCAGGTGCCAGCCCCAGCTGCGCGGCAGTCGTTTGTGCAGGCGGCTATACACGAAAAAATAAAACAGCGGCCCCACCGTAAAATTGACCGGCTCAGCCAGATCGACCGTCCAGAGCAGCCGGAAGGTGTAGTTGGTGTAGTTCAGGAAAATCTCGCTGATGATCGCCACCAGCACCAGCGTAAACCAGCCCAGGCAACGGTTGGCGACGTCTTTTCCGCGTGTTCCCGTCAGCAGGAACAAACCCAGAAAAATACCCTGCACGATACCCAGCAGTATCGCCAGCGCAAAGACATCAAGCCGAATTGGAAGGGATTGCATTAATTAGAAATGATTACTGTGGCAGCCCACGTCGCAGCCGCCCGGCCCGTGTGAATACCTTTTCCCTGCACGGTGTAGAAAGCCTCCATCACCAGCAGCGTCGTTGTTTCAATAGTTTGTTGTTGCTGTTCAGTAAGCATACACAAAGATACCTATTTCAGCCCAAACGGCAGCCGGGTCAGGCGGAATGACCTGATTAGCAATCGGCAAAGTGGGCACCGCCGTATAAATTAGCTTCGTAGTGTCATATGAACGAGCTATTCTCAATCTGTTGTTTATTTTTGCTTATCCGTGCTATGCATCTACTGTCTACGCTTCTTCCACTTCCTGGCTATCGTCTGTTTCGGCGTACTTACACGCTTCGTTTCTTTTCGCTTTTATTTGTACTATGTCGGTTGAGCTGGCCGTACGCATCCTATTCTCAATCTCCTTCGGTAACCATCACTAGCAGTAATTTCCTTACCTGCGAACAGCCCAGCACTACACTAACAGCGGCTACTTCATGCACCGGAACGATAAAGTATACCTTCAAAGGGCCTTATGACTTCGAATTAGTCAATACTACTGGCGAGGCCAGGGTAACCATGAACGGTTCATACAGCGTTACGGCGACAGATGCAGCCGGTTATTGTACTGGCAATGCGGCTGTCGACGTTGGCACAAACCTTCATCCGGACTATTTGCCCCTGGCAAACTTATACAACTCGACTAAGGGAGACAGTTGGTTCAATCGTTCGGGGTGGCTATCGAACTGCGATCCTTGTAGCGGCTGGTTCGGTGTGAGTTGTACTGATGGCAGGGTAACAGAGCTAAATTTAGGTAACCCCGTCAATCGTACGCAGGGCAATAATCTGGACGGTCCATTCCCGCAAACTGTCGGCGGATTGTTAAAGTTGCGAAAGCTGGTCGTTTCCTTTAACAGCAAACTTACCGGCCCCATCCCCAGCTCGCTCGGGCAACTGACTGATTTACGGTACGTCGATCTCTTTAGCAATAATTTTGGAGGAGCTATCCCAGCTTCACTCGGCAAATTAGCTAATGTGGACTTGTTGTATCTGGGCTTCAACGGCTTGACCGGGGCCATTCCAACCGCACTTGGCGAATTAAAATCAATAAAAGACATCCACCTTGGCTCCAATAATTTAACCGGGCCAATTCCATCATCGTTTCGTCAGCTTAAAACGCTGCAACGGTTAGCTTTATCTGGCAATCGTTTGTCAGGCAGTGTTCCGGACTATTTTAATGAATTCCCTGCACTCAGCGAATTATACCTGACTATCAATCAGTTTACGGGCCCTATACCTGCTTCACTGGGTACCATAAATTCACTGATGGTTCTTTCGCTGGCGGTCAATCAGCTTTCGGGCTGTATCCCTACCTCACTGAAGAATCTTTGTGGTCGTCGGGTCGAAATAAACGGTAATGCAGGCTTACCCGGGGGTGGCGACTGGGCCTCTTTCTGCGCTAATGGTTCGGGAGAATACGACGGCACCCTTACAACAACCAAATCAGGTTACTGGCACGATCAAACCGTCTGGTCGTGTGGCGCGCTGCCTCATTTTGGCGATCAGGTCCTTCTACAGAATACCATCACAATCCAGTCCGGTAAGTCCAGCCAGGCCGGGTACCTCCGTTACACTACTGGTGGGAAGCTAATTTACGAAGCGGGGGGGCAGCTTTTTATGAACCCGTAGAACCTGGAATTAACGAGACTATCAGCCTGGCAAACCGTGTTGCCCAGGGTGTAATATTGCCGTCTGATTGACCGAACTGGCAGCGATTATGTAGTTACAATTCACGTTAAGACAAGCGTTTGCAGGCTACACAGCACGGCACAAAAAGGACCCGCCCGGCACTGTGGCCAAACGGGTCACTTTTCAGCAAACCAGACTCTTCGTGAGTTTAAGGTTTGTGGTTCAAGGTTTAATGTTTCTGTGCGGTAGCCAACTTTAAACCTTGAACTACAAACCGTAAACCCGTCAACGTATTTCCATCTCGAACGGCATACGCATCTGCACGCCTTCGAGGGTTTTCAGCTTTTTCAGGTACTTGACGTACGGAGCCAGTTCACCGAGTTGCGCCTGCATACGGGTTTCATCGCTGTCGCTGAATGAACTCATAATCTGATCGAAGAACGGCTTCTTGCCGGGCTGGTATTTCAACCGGTAATCACCTGATTTAAGCTTGGCCGACTGAGCCGCCAGCTTGATTGCGTCGTCCAGACCGCCCAGCTGATCGACCAGACCGAGGGCTTTGCCCTGCGTACCGGTCCAGACGCGGCCACCCGCGATAGCGCGCAGACTGTCGATGGGCAGTTTCCGACCAGCGGCCGCTTTGCTGGTAAACTGCGCGTAGATGCGCTCAGTCTGCCGTTGCAGCACCTGCTTCTGGAAGGGCGACATCTCGTGCGTACCCGACGGAAAGTCAGCGTTTTCGTTTGTTTTCACCCGGTCGAAGGTCACACCCACTTTGTCTTTGAAAAAGTTTTCGGTGTTGAACAGCAGCGAGAATACGCCAATCGAGCCGGTGATGGTGTTGGGTTCAGCCACGATTTTGTTGCAGCCCATCAGCATGTAGTAACCGCCCGAAGCCGCGTAGTCAGACATCGAACCGATAACGGGCTTCGCCTTTTTCGCCAGTTCAACTTCACGGTACATCACATCCGAGGCCAGTGCGCTACCCCCGCCCGAGTTGACCCGCAGTACGATGGCCTTTACTTTATCGTCGAGCCGGGCTTTGCGCAGTTCTTTTACGATTGTTTCCGAGCCGATGCTGTTGTCGCCACTCTTACCCGAGTTGATATCGCCCGACGCGATGATGACCGCGATTCGATTGGAGCCGCTACCCTCGTCGGCATCGTACGAATCCTGATACTTACTCAGCGACACGTAGTTGATTTTTTTCTTTTCCTCCAGCTTCAGCTGCTGCCGGATCAGCGCTTCAACTTCGTCCTGATACCCGACGTTCGTCACGAGTTTGGTGCGGAGGGCGTCGTTGGGTTCGCGGATGGTGAGGTTATCGGCGTAGCGTTTGAGGGAGTCGACACGCAGACCCCGGCTCTGTGCCACCCGTACCAGCGTGTAGTCGTTGATCGAGTTGAGGAACGAGGTGTATTGCAGCCGGTTGGGTTCGCTCATGTTCTCCCGGATGAATGGCTCGACAGCACTCTTGAACTCACCAACGCGGAAGATTTCGGGTTTGAGGTTCAGCTTGTCGAGCGTGCCCTTGAAAAACGATAGTTCAGCATCCAGCCCGTTCCACTCCAGATCACCGGCCGGATTGAGGTAAATTTTATCGGCCACCGACGCGAGGTAGTACCCTTTCTCGGTCATCGTTTCGCCATAGGCATACACAAATTTCTTCGACGTCTTGAAGTCGATCAGCGCGTTGCGGATTTCTTCGAGCGACGCCCAGCCCGCCTGTGGTGTGGCAGCCGTCAGGTAAATACCTTTGATCTTATCGTCGGTTTTGGCGTGTTGCAGCGCTTCTTTGATGTCGATCAGCCCGATGGCATCGTTGGGGCCACCAAACGTACCAAACCCTTTAAACGGGTTTTCGGTAGTCCGTTCCTGTACCGGCTTGTCGAGGTCGATTTTTAATACACCGTTGTCGGAGATGGATTGTTTACCACTCGACGACGAGAAGGCAGCGCCCAGCCCGGCCAGCAGGATAAACCCGATAACCGAAAACAGTATCAGCCCAACGACGGTCGCTAACACGTATTTAAGAAATTGTAGCATGAATTCGGAAAAGTTGCGTTCTGTGTTCCAGACAAACAAAAATAACCGGTCGATGCGCCATGTCGCACAAAAAATGTTGAACACGCCGTTTCACCGGATAAGTGGCGGGATAGTCTTCCCGGCTGCGGAAGGGATGGTTTTGTGTGTTCTTTTGATCGCCAGTAGTCTGCTAAGCAGTTGCCGACCCGGCGGTAAAGCCGACTCGGCAACGACCGCCACAACGGCCCCCGCTACCGTGTCGGCCAGCCCCGGTATGGAACCGCCCGTGGCCTTCACACAGCCCGCCGTCGCGGCTACGTCGCCCGATGCGGGGCGGTGGTTATACGAAGAAACCCGTACCGGCTATAAAGCCGTAACGGTTTCGCCTACGTTACTCCAGTTCAAATTCCCCTACGAAGGCGGCTCGACGGCTTCGCTTACACTGCGCCGACGGAGTGGCGAAACACACGCCTACATCGAAATCTCGAAGGGGCAATTCAACCGCAGCTTTCAGGGGGGCACGGCCCGCGTCCGGTTCGACAACCGCCCGGCCGTTTCATTTCCACTTGTCGCAGCGGCTAACGGCCGGGCCAACATCCTGTTTTTTGGCAACGAGCAGCAACTGATTGATGAGCTGAGAACCGCCCGACGAATGGTCGTGACAGTCGAGTTTGCCGGGCAGGACACCCGTGATATTCGGTTTAATACGGCCGATCTGCGCTGGCAACAGCCAAGAAGCCGTTAACAATCGACAGGGCCGATGGTTACACCTGTAGCCATTTGACAGATTTCGGTTCACGGTTGTGAATCGTAGTTTGTTTACTCCCTATGTCAACGTCCAACAAATCATTTTTCGCCAAGATAGGCCCTATTCTGCGCGATTCATTCAATGGCTTCCTCGACGACCGATGCCTGAAGCTAAGCGCAGCACTTGCTTATTACACTGTTTTTTCACTGGCTCCGCTGTTGGTACTCGTTATCTCGCTGCTGGGTATTTTTCTGGGTGAAGAAGCTATTCAGGGACAGATCGTCGGGCAGATCAGTGGCCTGGTGGGGGCCGATGCCGCCAAACAGATTCAGGACATGATCAAAAGCACGAGCCTGTCGGGGAAGTCGAGTACGGCGCTGATCGTGAGCATTATCACGCTGTTGATCGGCGCAACGAGCGTATTCGTTGAGATTCAGGATTCAGTGAATCTGATCTGGCGCGTGAAGGCCAAGCCCAAAAAAGGCTGGTTAAAATTACTGCAAGACCGCGTGCTGTCGTCGTCGATGGTATTGAGTATGGGGTTTCTGTTGCTGGTTTCGTTTGTTATCAGCGGTCTGATCGCCACACTCGGCACGTACATCAATCGGTTTGCGCCGGGTCTGAGTCTATATCTCATCAGCGGGCTGACCTTCGCGCTGAGTACGCTGGTTGCCGCCTTGCTGTTTGCGACTATTTTCAAAGTGCTGCCCGACGCCAAGATTTCCTGGAAAGATGTGCGCTGGGGGCTTTTTTTACGGCACTGCTGTTTGTGCTGGGCCGTTACCTCATCAGTTTGTACATCGAAACAACGGGCTCCAGCTCGACCTACGGGGCTGCCGGTTCGCTGATTGTGCTGCTGACCTGGATTTACTACACGGCGGCTATTCTGTACTTCGGGGCAGAGTTTACGCAGGCATACGCCAACAACCTCGGCATCCGGATTGAACCCGCCGAAAACGCCGTTTACGTCGAGCAAACCGAGCGCGAACGCAACGTAGCTGTTATTCCTACCGGCCCCAAAGAAGATCAGGCGAAGTAAGCCCGGTTTTAGAGGTGCCAATCAGTCACCGCCTTCCCGAGGCTGTTAAGTTCTTGAGTCAGGACTGGTAGTGGCTAAACTTCCTTTTGCCTGTTTACCCGGTAGCGGTCGACCGTCCCAGCCCCCTGAGAGTTAATCTTGTAGGGGGTTTGAGCATGTTAACCTGATGGCTTATAAAAGGAGCCTTTTTACCCCTAAATCCCCTGAAGGGGACTTTTTCTACATGCGAGCCAAGTCCCCTTCAGGGGATTTAGGGGTAAAAAGGCCTGTCCATGAAGCCGGTTACCATACACTGTGTGAAACCCCCTACAAGGACCGCCTGAAGGGGGAGTATCCCACGAACCCCACTCCCCCTTCAGGGCGGGTCGGGGCTGGGGGGTTCGCCAAAACCGGCACCGCCGTTACTTCTGGTACGGAAAGGTCAATATCACGGCTTTCTTGCCTTTGCCTTCGCTGGCAATGAACAGGTCGCCACTGGGCGCAAAGCAGATGCCCTCCGGCTGACGAAGCAGCTTCTCATCGAGCTTTTCGCTGTACAGTATTTTGCCCTGTCGGTTCATGACCACTAGTCGGTGCCCCGCCGACGTCAGCACGTACCAGTCGCCCGTGATGGGGTGAACGGCAATACCCGATGGCTTGTAACTGTCGGGGTCGATACCGGCTTCCTCCAGCTGAACGTCACTGATGTTAAGCGCCTTGTAAACCGTTTTTCGGGTCAGGTCGTAGGTGTAAATGGCTTTGTCGCTGGCCCCCGTGCTGCCTTTCTTCACGGCAATCAGCAGCTGATTGCTCTTAGGGTCATAGCCTAGTCCTTCGACCTCCGTTTTGGCGGGCACGCCGGTTTTTACGTGGCCCCCTTTCAGGTCTCCCGGCTTGAAGCGGGACAGCATGCCGTTGCTTTCGAGCGCATACACCTCGCCCTTCACGTATTCGACGCCCTCAAAATCGCCGTAGCCGCCAAAATCAATGTCTTCGATAACCTTCCCGGCCTGGATATCATACACGTAAACAGCGGCCGCTTCGTCCTGAATGCACAGGAGCTGATTCGGCTTGTAATAGCTTAGACCCGAAATTTCGTCCAGCTTCTTGGGCAGGTTAACAACGCTGGCGGGCTGGTTGAGCCGGTACGCAAACGGATAGGCAGGCGCTTTCGATTCGGCTTCCGACGACTGCTTCGTTGTCGACGACGAACCGCATCCCATCAGCAACAGGGCAAGGGCAAGAACACGCATGGTTTTGAAGTTGTAAGGTTGAATGGTTGTAGCGTTATAAAGTTGTAGAGTCGTAAAGTTATAGCGTTGTAGAGTTGCTACCGGCCGGATGGGCTGACGCGCCAGCAACTTTACGACTTTATAACGCTACAACTTTACACCTTTACAACTCTACAATCGTCATTCATAGACCCGAATCAGGCTTTCGGGCGGTTTGTCTTTCGCCCCTCCCGGCGATCAGTTAGATTTGATTGTGAACCAAAAAACCCGCGCTTCCTACCGACTGACGACTGCCCAACGCTGGCAACTGGCACTCAGCGTGTTTGTGGTCTATTGGCCGTTGCGGCTGTATGTCAATATCTGGAATCCGGCCTGGGCGTTCAAACTAACACGACTGCCGTTTTTCGTGCTGGAGTTTGGGTTGTTCGTGCTGTTTTTCTTCGTCTGGATCGGCATATCGGAGTGGATTCACCGCCGTTTTTTTTCGGTCTGGTTTGGCGAACGCTTCCTGATCGAATTCAAAATACCGGCCCAGCTCACTACGCTGGCGATTGCCAGTATGATCGCCGTCGGGTTCAACAGTTGCTTTATTTTTATCTGGCACACACTCGACGATTATCTGGAGTCGCGCATTGCCACATACCGCGATCAGCCCCACCGTACGTTTACTCCTTCCGAAGAGCGGATGCGGCTGGAAAACCGCGATCAGCGCCGACGGGCCAACAACGCGCTAACCGTTATGGCCATGCTGTCGGCGTTTTATCTGGCCGCCAACCGACGCGCCTATCGTCGGCTGGAAGACGTAGAAATAAAGGCCGAACGGCTCGAAAAAGAAAACGTGACGGCGCAGTTTGCCGCCCTCAAAAGTCAAGTCAACCCGCACTTCCTGTTCAACAGCCTGAGCATTCTGTCGTCGCTGGTACACGCCGACGCCGACCTGTCGGAGAAATTTATCGATCAGCTGTCGCGGGCGTACCGGTATTTGCTGGAGCAGCGCGACAACGAACGGGTGCTGCTCAAAACCGAACTCGACTTTATTCAGGCGTACCGGTTTCTGCTGAATATCCGCTTTGAGAACAAGTTCGACGTGATTATCGACGTGCCGGAAGCCGATCAGACCCGCTACAGCATCGCCCCACTGACGCTGCAACTGCTGGTCGAAAACGCCGTTAAGCACAACCGCATGTCGACCCGCGAACCGCTGACGATTCGTATCAGTCAGGAAGGCGAATGCCTGGTCATTCAGAACAACCTACAGCCGCGCCCGCAAGCCGAACATTCGACGGGTGTCGGGCTGCAAAATATTGTTACGCGTTACGCTTTGCTTACCAACCACCCGGTTTGGGTGGGCGAGAGCGACGGTAATTTTGTCGTCAAGATTCCGCTGCTGACCTAGCCCATCCCCACCATCACGCCTATGAACGTACTGATTATTGAAGACGAAAACCTAACCGCCAACCGGCTCGAATCGCTGCTGCGCAAATACGACTCCTCGATTCGGGTGCTGGCGCATATCCCGTCGGTAGCCGAAGCGATTGCGTGGCTGCGCGCGCCCCACGATGCGCTCGATCTGGTGTTTATGGATATTCACCTCGAAGACGACCTTGGGTTCCGTATCATCGAGCAAACCCAGCTGACGACCCCCGTTATCTTCACGACCGCCTACGACGAATACATGATTCAGGCGTTCAAAGTCAACAGCATCGACTACCTGCTCAAGCCCATCAACTTCGACGAACTGGCTGCGGCTATCAACAAATTCAAAGCCCTGAAGCAGCAGTTCGGGCAGTCAATTCCGGCTGCGCCCGATCTGGAAACGCTGATGAGCCTGCTCGGCCGATCGCAGCCGGTAGACTACAAAGACCGGTTTATGATCTCGGTCGGCACGAAGATTCGCAGCATTGAAACCCCCGACATTGCTTACTTTTTTCTGGAAGACCGGGTTGTGTTTCTGTCCACGAAAGACGGCCTGAACCTCCCCGTCGACTACAGCCTCGACAAGCTGGCGCAGCTGCTGAACCCCCGGCATTTCTTTCGTGTGAACCGGCAGTATCTGGTGTCGCTGCCCGCCATTCAGACCATTCATACCTACTCCGCCGGTAAGCTCAAAGTCGACCTCCTGCCCCGCCCCCGCCACGATGTCTTCGTCAGTGGCGACCGTATGACGGAGTTCAAGGAGTGGCTGGGCAAATGAGCCGGGTTAATGTTTAAGGTCTAAAGTTTAAGGTTCTGGCGTTAGAAACGACATGAGTGGGTGCAGCCATTGAAACGTTAAACTCTAGACCTTAAACAGTAAACCACCTGCCAAAGGCGTACCTTTGCGGGATGGAGGACATGTTTGAGGACGAAGAAGACGATTATACCCCAGAGAAGCCGGAACGCGAACACCGGCCACGCGGGCAGCGTACCGACCAGCAGCTGACGGTGAAAGAGCCCGCTGAACTGATGGCATTTCTGATTGCCAGCCTGCCCCACAAAAATCGTAACAACATAAAATCGCTGCTGAGCAACCAGCAGATCAAGATCGACGGGCGGATCAGTTCACAGTTTAACCAGCCCCTCCGGCCGGGTCAGATCGTGACGGTATCGGCGGCCCGCGCCCCCCGCACGGCGCAGTTCCGGGGTCTGACGATTCTATACGAAGATCAGCACCTGATTATCATCAACAAGCAGGCGGGTATCCTGTCGATGGGTACCGAGAAGCAGCGCGACCATACGGCTTACAGCATTCTCAGTAGTTACGTCAAGACCGAAAATCCCAAAAACCGCATTTTTATCGTTCACCGGCTCGACCGCGAAACGTCGGGGGTAATGATGTTTGCCCGCAGCGAACGCGTGCAACGGCTGATGCAGGAGAGCTGGAACGAAACCATCCGGCAGCGCACCTACGTAGCACTTGTCGAGGGGGTTCCGTCGCCGGAGCAGGGCAAAATAGAGTCGTACCTGCACGAGAGTAAAGCGCTGATCGTCTACTCCAGCCAAAACCCCGACACCGGGCAACTCGCTATCACGAATTATAAGGTTGTCCGCGCTGCCAACGGCTATGCCCTGCTCGAACTCGAACTCGAAACAGGCCGCAAGAACCAGATACGGGTACATATGCAGGACATCAAGCACCCCATTGCGGGCGATTCCAAATACGGTGCTGAATCCGACCCCATCGGTCGCCTGGGTTTGCACGCGGAAGTGCTGGCGTTTGAGCACCCCATCACGAAAGCTCCCATGCGGTTCGACGCCCCCATCCCAAAGGGCTTTCTGGCAGTGCTGAAATAACGGGGCACGGTATGAAGTTTACGGTTTTCAGTAGTCGGTTTACGAGTGTGCGAATGCACTAGCCAGCACCGTAAACCGAATACTGTAAACTGTAAACCGTAGACCTACTGTACAAACCGGTATTTCACCAGTACCCAGATGGCTTCGATACCGTCGAACCAGGAAATTTTCTTGCCTTCTTCGATCGATCGCGGGTAGTAGTTGATTGGCAATTCGTGAATACGGACACCCCGCTTCGCCACTTTCGCCGTTACCTCGGGGCAAAACTCGAAGCCGTTGCATTCGAGCGGAATTGATTGCAGAAACTTCGAATCGAATACCTTGTAACAGGTCGGTTCGTCGGTCAGGCGCTGGCTGTAGAGCAGATTCGTAAGCCAGGTAACAATTTGTCCGCCCAGGTAAAAGCTGAAGTACGAATGGCGATTCTCAGGTTTCAGAAAGCGTGACCCGTAGATGACCTTCTCCCGTCCGGCTACGATGGGCTCAATCAGTTTGACATAATCCTGCGGTTCGTACTCCAGGTCAGCATCCTGTATAATGGCGATGTCGCCCTGAATGTGCTGAATGGCCGTTCGGATGGCTGCGCCCTTACCCTGATTGTGCGTGTGGTGAATGACCCGTACGTTGGGCACGGCGTTATACGTAGCCAACCGTTCACGGGTGCCATCTGTCGACCCATCGTCGACGATGATAATCTCTTTCTCCAACGGTACCGCCTGTATTTTCTCGATTATAGCGTCGATCGATTTTATTTCGTTGTAGGCGGGAATCAGAACAGACAAAAGCATAGGGAGGTATTACGAAAATGCAATCTAAAAAAAACAGGGAGATTCAATCATTTACGAACCCAATACTTCATCAGAAAAGTAGAATCGGTACCGGGACGAAAATAGCGATCGAGCCCCTCTCGCAACTGACGTAGCGCGTATACGTTGGCGGGTTTCTGCGCGGCTGTGCTGTCGTCGATTACGTGCGCCCGGTTGTCGATGATGATTAGTTTCAAACTCGTATCGGCCAGGGCGCGGGCGTACGTGTCCGGGTGCTGATCGATGTAGTGTGTCGTCTGCATCTCGGTATTGATAAACGGCACGTTTGGCACAACGTCGGATAGAAAATACAGCATCATCGCATTGTCGAAGATCAGCGCTTTCCCCCCCGGCCCCACCTGCTGCCGGATAAAACCGGCGTTGTACACTTCGCCCCGGTAGTCGGCCAGTTGCGTAAACCGCCGAACGGCATCGGGTCGGTACAGCCACAAGCCAGCACCCAGCCCGATCACCAGCACCACCGCCCCGGCTATAGCCACGCGCGGTAACCGGTTCAACTCCCACGATTGATTCGTCAGAAACCGATCGATCAGAAAACCGAGATGGACGTTGAAAAACACGGCAGCGGGGAAAAAGTAGTGGCTGGCCTGCGTCTTCAGCAGCGACGCGCAGGCGAACACGCCCAGCAGCAGCGCCAGCCACAACGCGGGCGTCTGCGCGTACTGACGTCGGTACGGCGGCAACCACACCAGCACCAGCGACACGGCCAGCAAGCCCAGCAGCCAGCTTAGTTTCACCAAAAACTTGGCCAGAAATAAAGTATGCGACGGGTAGCCACCAAACGGGTAAATATATGTCCACTCGATATGCGGGTTCAGTCGGCCGGTGGCGTAGAAATAGGTTGCCGACAGGCCCAGCGGCAGCAGAAAGCCCAGCAGCGTCAGGAGCCCCCGCCCCACCATCCGGCCGAACGTCTGATGGCCCGTTAGCCAGAGCAGGGTGAGATAGCCCGCGAAACCGACCATGTAGAAAGCCGCCACGCTTTTGAAGCACATACCGACGCCCAGCAACGCGCCCGCGCCCAGCCAACGCCAGCTAGCGCGTCCGCCGTTGCGGATTACCAGTCCGAAGGCCAGCAAACCCGTCAGCGCGATCCAGCTTTCGGGTTCCAGAAAATTCATTTCGGTGAAAAAGCACGTCAGTGCCGTCAGCCCAGCGCCCAGCGCAGCCGCCCGGTTGCCCAACTGCCGAACAGCCCAGTAAGCCGACACTACCACCGACATCGCCAGCAACGTTATCAGCAACGAAATACTGACGTGATTATAGCCGCCCAGCAGCCCCAGCAGCACGTGGGTCGACGAATAGATCAGGTACGATTTCGACGGGATAAAGTCGTATAAGGCCCGGTGTTCATCCAGCGAACGGGCGACGTACAGATATTCCGTCGCGTCGTAGCCGTAGCCTGAGTTGTAGGCAAAGACAAAAAAAACCAGACCAAACAGCGCCAGTGCCGGTAGTAGTCGAAGCATAGTTAACAGTCAAAATTTCAAAAATCCGCAGCGTCTGGACTTTGTAACCAGTCAGTGTAGCCCGGACGTGGATCGCTCCAGCGCACCGGTCTAGGCTACACCTTGTCGTCTGCACCTTCCAGGTGTGGACGGGCGCGACAGCGACCAAAAAGCTGCCGTCTTACGTAGTTGCTCTATCGGGAAGGGCTATCAAGTTCTGATTAACAATACCCTCCGCCCCCTGAGAGGTTGTTTGGGGAATGAATTTTTGTCATCCCGACGACAGGAGGGATCCGCTCCGGCGGCCCGGTCCGGTAACCGGCGTTTTCTTGCCCCTAGCGAACCGGGCCGCCGGAGCGGATCCCTCCTGTCGTCGGGATGACAAAAAAGGCAATTTTGACCCGGATCATGCTTCCCCAAACAACCTCTGAAGGGGGAGAAACTCATTCGCGGGACGCTCTCCCTTCAGGGGGCGGGGGTAAACAGCCTGAACCCTTACAGCCTCCGAATCTGAACCCACGCTTTGGAGTCCAGACTACACAGTCTACGCCGTAATAACCGCGCGGCTTTGACCGACCGGGCGGAGGTTAGCCAGGCAGCGTACCAGCAAGGTCATCGGAAACAGCACGTCGACCCCGCCCGGCACTGTCGACAGGAACATCCCCACGATTATCAGCAGCCCCGTAAAGGCAAAGTACCGCGACCGCCGGGCATTCGTTGCGTTCTTGTTCGTCGCCCAGAAAATCAGCGGCAGATGGTACGGAGCTAGGTAGAGCAGCGTCGGATTCCAGGTCGTGACGCCGTGGTCGGTACCTACCCAGAGCAGGAGCAAAAACCAGCCCAGGAACCCTACCACGCCAAACAGCCACAAATCGAGCCGCCGACTAACATAGCCCCGCTGATACTGCCGGACAGTCGCAAAAACAATCACCAGCCCCAGCACGGCGAATACCACCGTCGGGTCGAAGATGATGGGTACCTGCTGCCGGAAAGTCGTTGCCGCCTGAGACAGCGTTTTATCCTCGGCTACAAACGGCTGTGTAACGCCGTTCGGCTGCCGGATCGTGGCGCGGGCCAGCTGATCGTGGACGTTATTGGGCAAATACATCGCGTGCCAGCCGTCGGTTTGCTCGTCGGCCGGGCGACCGATGGCCAGGTTCATCCCCAGCTTCGCCCACGGCTTCTCACCCAGATAATCGTTCATCCAGTCGCGGTACGACTTACCCGTCATCACCGTCGCCGACGGAATCAGCAGGCTGTCGCCACAGGCTTCGACCAGTTTGTCGCGGGGGCGCGTGGCACAGTTGTCGTAGAAAAACTTGTACTGATACGTCCGGTTTTCGGGCAGCATGTTGGTTTCCAGCACCTGAAACACCCGTTGCCGCTGCGAGGCCGACAGGTTCAGCACCTGCTCCCGCACCGACCGGTTCTCCTGCTGATAGGCGTACATGAACAGGTACATATCGTAGGCGTCGATGTAGTACGGCAGCGTTCCGCGCAGGAATTTCACGTAGAAATTATCTTCCGTAAACCGGAAACCGCCCCAGCCGTAGGTACGGTCGAGGTTGAGCGCGGGGTCGTAGACGCGGATGGCCGTATGCCCAAACACCGAGTACAGCTCCTCACCCGGCCCTGCCGTCAGCAGACTGATCCGCGCACCCGGCGACAGCGTCTGCGCGTTGGTCAGCGACGCACTTAGCAGCACCACTACGAACAGCAGCAAGCGGGCGGCACTACTCATCGTCTTCCTCATCGGTTTCGTCGGCGTACTTGTTGCGACGCCCTTTATTTTTCTCAGGCTCTTTCCCCTGAACGCAGATAACCAGCTCACCTTTGATTGTTTTTTCGCCAAAATAAGTAATGAGTTCCGATAACGGCCCGCGCCGGTTTTCCTCGAACAGCTTCGTCAGCTCGCGCGACACACTGGCCGGACGGTCGGCCCCGAACAGCTCGGCAAACTGCCCCAGCGTCTTCAGCAGGCGGTGGGGCGACTCGTAGAACACCATCGTCCGCTCCTCGTCGGCCAGTTCGCCCAGCCGTGTCTGCCGCCCTTTTTTGTGGGGCAAAAAGCCCTCGAACGTAAACCGGTCCGTCGGCAAACCCGAGTTGACCAGCGCGGGTACGAAGGCCGTTGCGCCGGGCAGGCACTCGACCACGATGTCGTGCTGCACACAGGCCCGCACCAGCAGAAAGCCGGGGTCGGAGATGCCGGGCGTACCCGCGTCGGAGATTAGCGCGAAGCTTTTACCCGCCTTCAACTGCTCGATGAGCCGCTGTACGGTCTGGTGTTCGTTGAAAATATGATAACTCTGCAACGGCTTGCTGATGGCGAGGTGTTTCAGCAGCACCCCCGACGTGCGGGTGTCTTCGGCCAGAATCACGTCGACCGATTTAAGCACGTTGATCGCCCGGAGGGTAATGTCGTCCAGATTCCCGATGGGTGTCGGCACCAGATACAATTTCATGCCCGCAAGTTAACAGCTTTGCCCCGCTGGATGGTGATATTTTTGGTTGTGCGGCCTTTAGAGGTTGATGTTTACCGTTCAATGTCCAATGTTTAAAGTTGGTCTGTCACCCGGATTTGTGTTTTAGGACCGTCGCCCTCACACGCCAACATTGACCGTTAAACGTCAGACCTTAAACCCACGATTCATGCGCTCTATCTTCCTCTCCCTCCTGCTCAGCCTGTTGA
Source organism: Spirosoma rhododendri (assembly GCF_012849055.1). NCBI lineage: Bacteria > Pseudomonadati > Bacteroidota > Cytophagia > Cytophagales > Cytophagaceae > Spirosoma > Spirosoma rhododendri. The sequence goes on from NZ_CP051677.1 coordinate 4,484,379, forward strand.
TGCTGACGGCGAACGCTCAACGATGGACGGCCCAGCAGGCCAACGACTGGTACAAAACACAACCCTTTCTGGTGGGGGCCAATTTCATCCCCAGCACCGCCATCAATCAGCTTGAAATGTGGCAGGCCGACACCTTCGACCCGGCTACCATCGACAAAGAACTCGGCTACGCGGAAGGCATCGGCATGAACGTCATGCGCGTGTTTCTGCACAATCTGGTCTGGGAACAGGACGCCGAAGGGTTCAAAAAGCGCATCGACCAGTTTCTGCAAATCGCCGACAAGCACCACATCAAGATCATGTTCGTGCTGTTCGACTCGTGCTGGAACGACGACCCGCAGCTGGGCAAGCAGCCCGCGCCCGTGACGGGGAAACACAACTCGGGTTGGGTACGCGCCCCCGGCACCAAACGCCTGTTCGATTCGCGCACCTGGGCCGGACTGGAGCAGTACACGAAGGGCGTGCTGACCGCCTTCGCCAGCGACAAGCGCGTGCTGGTGTGGGACCTGTTTAACGAACCCAGCAACAACGGCTACAACGACGCCGTGGTGCCGCTGCTAACCAAAACGTTTGCGTGGGCGCAGGCTGCCCGCCCGTCGCAGCCGATTACCGCTGGCTGGTGGAACGATCACGAACTCTCCAACGACATCATGTTTGGTCAGTCGGACATTATCACGTTCCATAACTACAACGAAGCCCCCAAGCTGGAAGCGCAGATCATCGACCTGCAAAAACGGTTCGGCCGCCCGCTGATCTGCACCGAATACATGGCCCGCACCCGCAACAGCACGTTCCAGAGTAGCCTGCCCATTTTCAAGAAATACAAAGTCGGCGCGATCAACTGGGGACTGGTAAAGGGCAAGACTAACACCATCTACGCCTGGAACGCCCCCATGCCCGACGGTAAGGAGCCGCCCGTCTGGTTCCACGACATCTTCCGCCCCGACGGCTCCGTCTTCGACCCCGCCGAAACCGCGTTGATTAAACAGATAGCTAAGTAGATGATCGTCTTCGTCCACAGCGATTGATACCGGCCTTACCGAATAATCAATCGCTGTGGGTTATTATCATTTGTTAATGTACCATTGTGACAAGACGTACAGTTCAGGTACGCACATACAGCAAAACTACGGAACTACAATTAGCTAATAACTAACAACTCATAGTTCACCAGATATCAGTACAATAACATGTTGTGTGTTTCTCAAAGCAGCGCTTCCATTTTGCGACAGGTGAAATAATTGAGTTGGTCGGCTCTGAAAAATCGAGCGGGTCAGTCGAGACGTGAAGAACGTCCTGCTAAGTAAGGGCTAGCGGTATAATACAACAAACATTTTCTCTGTTCTATTTCTTGACCATTAGAAAAACCACTTAAAACAAAATAATATGTTCAAAAATACCTTTTCATTTGAATGTCGTATCAGAAGGTCTGAGTACGGTATAAGCGCCATTATTTATGCCTTTGCAGCTGTGATTATAAATGTCATTATGCAAGCAGGTGAAGGGGCAGCACTCATAGGAATAGCATATATTCCTTTATTGTGGTTTCTGTGGTCGCAGGGTGCGAAAAGGTGTCACGATAGGGGTAACAGCGGCTGGTATCAAATTATCCCTTTCTACGGACTTTGGATGTTATTCGCCGACGGCCAAGCCGGCACCAACGAATATGGGCCTAATCCCAAAGGCATAGGGGAACAAATACAGAACACTAATGTTTGAGAAAACGCTAGCGTTATTTGTCGTATTGTTCGTATGGTTTGGATTTGTTTTTGGACAAACAAATCCAAACCATGTCAGAGTCAGCGGATACACAAGAAAAGATGGAACTTATGTTCAGCCGTATTTTCGTACTGCTCCAAACGCAACTAACAGAGATAATTTCTCCACAACGGGTAATATAAATCCATATACAGGTAAGCCAGGCTGGATTGAGCCAGACAGTAGGTATAGTACCTTTTACTATAATACATACACTTATCCTTCTGCGAGTAATAAAAGCAGATATGTAATAAACTCAACAGAACCTCCTAAGTATAGAGATAGAACTTATGTTGAAGACGAATATGGTAAGTACTCCTGTTATCTAATTCCGAAAGATAAGAGAACATTTAATATCTACGATATGAGCGATAATTTAATTCTATATTTGGTCGTGAATCATAGAGGTGACTGGAGAATATTTGACAGTAATTTAATTTATATCAAGACAATTTTTGTAACAACGGAAAAATGAAGACGTATTGCATCTTATTTTCAATACTCATCGCCTTTAACTGTTCTGCTCAGACTTATTATGCAAGTCCCCTCGGATTCAAAATAAATTTTGACAAGACTTGGAAAAGAGTTCCAAAGGAAATTTTACAAAAAAAATTGAACGACATAAAACAACTAGTAGAATATCGCGAAGATGTTCAATTTGACGCTTGCTATCAAAAAATTGGTAATGCAGATATGGATTATCCTTACATATTGTTTAAAAATATTCATGCTGCTACTGATAATGAAACTGCTATAAAAAAAGTCCAAGAGTATTTTACAAGCAAGTCTACCTTTGAAAAAACAGTGCAAAATATGGTCAATGGAAAGTTTGGCCTTGAACTCACAGTGGGCAAAAACTATTATGATGCTCAAAACAAAATTTTAATACTCACGTACGATATTGGAATTAGTATCAAAGGAAATTTAGTTGGAATGTTTGCTTTCTATTTTGGAAAAAAAGCTAGCCTCATGACTTATTGCTACAGCTACAAAGATGAGTTTAAGTACGACCAGAAAGAATTCATAAATATTGTTTATTCAATAGAAGATAAAGGCATGGTAACAGATATGTCACACTACACTCAAAAACACGACATAGCTGTAAAATACTACAACGATGGTAAGATGCAATCTGAAAACGAAAATAGACAAGAAGCCATACGTCTATACACAAAAGCAATTGAAAATTATCCAGTTGAAGATACATACATGAAATCCGAAGCCTTATACAATCGTGGCTTAAACAAACGCTATATTAATGATTATAAAGGAGCTATTGCTGATTATACGCAAGCGATTAAACACCGACCTAATTACTTTAAGGCATACAATAATCGCGGATATGCTAAACTTTTACTTGAAGATTATACAGGTGCTATCATAGATTTTACAATGACAATAAAATATGATAATTACAATACAGAGTTTTCCAGTATGGCATTAGGGAATAGAGGGATTGCCAAAGTATTTTTAGGTCAAGATGGGTGTTTGGACTTAAAAAAATCGATTGAGTTAGGTAATCAAAACGCTCATAAATTTTACAATGAATACTGTAAATAGTAACGCAAATTCAGCACCTCATAAAAAAACACTGAGTGACATCGTGTAATTTGAGTCAGCGGATCCGAATTAAGGTGAATTCGAATCGCAACTTGGTATGTAGGTGTCAATGAATTGGAGAGGTTCAGTTGTATGAGGTTGTTGAATTCGTTTGGCGTGGGCAACATCCCCCCTGACAGGATGCTTGCCGGGTATATGATGTTTGCAGCCCAACCGGCTATGTGTGTTTAGGCTCCGTACAGTCGCTATCGGCCCTATTGGCGTTGAGTGAACATAACGTAACGCATCAATTTGGCCCATTGCTGCATAAAAGTCGCTTCGTTCACATTAATCAAAAACGGCAATAACCAAACTCCCACAATTCAATGAAAGATTGCAAAGTTGAAGCCCTGATTTATTACACGAAAGTAACGCTTGACTCCGAGCACATACTCAAGGCATCTAAAGAGGAAATTCAGGAGAAGCTGGATGAATACACGGCCAAAGGCTACCGGCTAACGTCGACAACATCGACCAATTTTGGCTTTGCTATTTACATCTATCTGTTTTTTGAAAAGGACGTCTAGTAGTCTTTTCCGCACACCATGCAACTGGCTGTAGACTTCGACCTGCGCCCCTGGACAATGGATGATTTGGGTAGTCTGGTCAGCTACGCCAACAATCCGCGCATTGCCCGGAACATGACCGACAAGTTTCCGCATCCCTACACGGAAGCCGATGGGTTGTCCTTTATCGAATTTGCCACGGCTGACAGTTCGGCGCACATCTTCGCCATTGACGTTGCGGGCGAAGCGGTCGGCGGCATTGGCGTTCATCCGCAACCGGATATTCACCGGAAGAACGCGGAACTTGGCTATTGGCTGGCTGAGCCTTTCTGGGGCAAGGGTATCATCAGTGCAGCCATAAAACGGGCAGTCGACGTTGCTTTTGAGACGTACGACATAGACAGAATTTTTGCCCGGCCCTTCGGCACGAACGTAGCGTCGCAGCGCGTGCTTCAGAAGAACGGTTTTGTGCTGGAAGCTCAGTTCAGGGGGACGCTCTATAAGAATGGGGAGTACCTCGATGAGTTGATTTATGCGCTAAGGCGGCCCAACTGGAAGCCTGATTGATGGCTTTTCGACCTGATCGGTACGCCGTATCTACACCCGTCAACGTATCAATTGTATCTGACTTAGAGCGACTTTTGCTCGTTACTGCTGGCTGTTGCACAGAATGGACAGCACCGCAATCAAACAAACTATGGCGCTATGTCGTTTCGTTTGGGTTTTAAACGCATTCAAAACAAATCTCATCACCATCATTCGACACGAATATGAAACTGAACATGCTCTTCGCCCTTGGTTTGTGTGCAGCCCTTACCACTGGTGCTTCGGCGCAGGACGACAAAGCCGTCAAGGAAGCCCGGAAAGCGGAAACACGGCGGGATGTCAAAAAGGTAGGCGACAAAGTTGAAAACGGCGTGGCCGATGGCGCGCACGCGGTCGGTACGGCTGGCCGGGCTGTAGGGAAAGCGGGCAAGGCTACCGGAAAAGCTGTGGCCAATGGTGCTAAGGCAACCGGCCGGGCCGTGACCAAAGCAACGAAAGCTACTGGTCGCGCGATCAGTGGTGAAGCCAAGAAAGTTGAGAACTAGGCTAGTTCCTACGCTTATCCGCGTGTCGAGGTAGCCGTTGGTTTGTCAACCACGACAGGGGTTTCAGTAAGTACGTAACGTACTCGCTGAAACCCCTGCCCGTTTTGGGGCATTTTTCTGTCATCCCGAGCCTGCGAGGGATCTTAGGGTGCTGGCCGAACAATCCTCACCTGGCGAAGATCCCTCGCAGGCTTGGGATGACAGAAAAAGGCGGGATGACAAAATCCTTTCGTATTTTCCTGACGGTCAGTAGCGAAGGGATCTATACGGGAAAAGCCAAAACCCCGGCTATGACTCTGCGGTTAGGTGGGCATGAACGCCATAGACACGCTAACCTATACAGTTACTGAACTCATCAATCAGGGGCAGCCCCCCGGTCCTACGCTCGACGCGATTGTCGCCTGCGTGGGGCAATCACTAGATGCAGACCGGTGCTTCCTGTATGTCCGTCGGCCTGCGTTGGGGCTGGGCCGCACGGCGTTTTGCTGGCGCAGGAGTGCAGACATCCCCACTAAAAACACGATTCAGCCCCAGTGGCAAGCCGACACCACGGACCTGCCCAACGAAGACCCGCTGATCCGAGCTGGGTTGGCCATGAAGCCTTCGGTGTACGTTGATGATGTGGAAGCTGCCGGTCCGCAGGTGCTGAACCGGCAGTTTGAGCAGGAAACATTCGGTCACCGGGCGTTAATTCACGCCCACATTCAGAAAGACGGGCAACTGTGGGGCATCTTGCAGCCCTGTATGTTCGATGGTCCGCGCCACTGGACGGCGCCCGAAAAGGAACAGATCGAGGCTATCCTCCCCCGCCTGCAACCACTAATCGCGGCCTACGTGGTATCTGCCTGATCGGCGCTACCTCACACCCATAACTGATTCGCAGCGGTCAGGATAATTGGCTGCTTGTCGGTGACGACGATGGTGTGTTCGTGCTGCACGGCCAGGCTGTCTTTGGCGACCAATGTCCAGCCGTCGCCCTTCTCCTGCGCGTACGACGCTTTGGTCGACAAAAACGTCTCAATTGCCACCACGGAGTGCTTCCGAAACCGCGTTTTGTTGGCCCGGTCGTAGTAGCACAGAATCTCGTGCGGCTCTTCGTGCAGGCTCCGCCCGACGCCGTGCCCCGACAGGTTTTTGATAACCCGGTACCCACTTTTCTTCGCTTCCGTTTCAATCAGTCGACCGATCTCAGCGATTTGTACGCCCCCCCGGATATGGCTGATCGCTTTGGCCAGAATGCGCTTCGACGCTTCGACCAGTTCACCGCGCTGATGAATATCCTGCCCCAGCACAAACGACCCGCCGTTATCCGACCAATAGCCGTTCAGCTCGGCCGACACGTCAATATTAACCAGATCGCCCTCCTGCAAAAACCGCCTGGCCGACGGGATACCGTGGCAGACTTCGTCATTTACACTGATACAGGTCCAGCCGGGAAAGCCGTAGGTGAGTTTGGGGGCCGACCGGGCACCGTACTGTTGCAGCAGTTGCCGCCCGTACTGATCCAAGGCAAACGTCGACATACCGGGTCGGGCGTACTCCTGCATGCCTTTGAGAGTCAGGCCAACAATCTGGCTAATTGCCTGCATCCCGAGCAGGTCTTCCTCTGATTTTAACGACATAACGTTGTGCGTTTGTTTTTAGCCAGCTTCTGCGCAACACAGCTACAGCAACTGGCGATCTTAACGGTGGAGCCAAGGTGACGGCAAAGTAATCGCCGTTCAGGCAGTGGTAATTCAGTAACAGTCGGATCAATCAACCAATTCCGGCGCGTCGTCACGGTTATCTTTCCATCTACAACAATGAGTTGATTCCTTGCCTGGCATACCCCACAAATGCCTACATTTAGGTTATGCAAGTACTTAGCGCGAGGGTGCCGGTACCGGTTTATCCGCTGGAACTGGATGAAGTCGGGCATCCGCAATTCAGGCTGTACCACTACGAGGGGAGTATGCCCAATCTGTCCGAATTGCTTGTCCCGCATCGGAAAGACCATTATCTGCTGGTGTTCGTCAAGCATGCGGTTGGGCGGCAATGGATCGATATGACGCCCTACGTGCTTCAGGACAACACCATCTACTTTGTCGGTCCCGAACAGGTTATTGTCAAGGAAGAACTGAGTCAGGCGTGGAGCGAGGGGATCGCGTTTACGGCTGAGTTTCTGTCGCTTCAGGAAAACGCGTCGCTGCGTAACCTGCCCTTGATTCAGAATCCGCAGAACGGACATGAATTGCGACTCACAGACGCGGACGTTCGTTTCGTCGAGGATATACTGGATCAGATCAATCGGGAGTATCGACAACCCGGCGACTGGCAACAGCGCATGCTTGGCGCGTACCTGACGGTGCTGCTCACCTACCTGAGCCGTTTGTATACCGAGCAGTTTCCGGCCACCGAGACCTCCGCCGACACTCTGCTGCTAAAGCAATTCCAGGCCAAAGTCGACACTCATTTTCAGCAGGTACATGAAGTAAGCGAGTATGCGGCCATGCTCAACCTGTCGGCGGGGTACTTGAGCGAGGTCGTGAAAGAGCAGAGCGGCAAACCAGCTATCAAGCACATCCACGACCGCCTGATTCTGGAGGCCCGGCGTCTGCTGTTTCACACCGAACAGGCACTGAAAGAAATCGCCTACGAACTTGGCTTTGCCGATGCCTCGTACTTCAGCCGGTTCTTCAAACGCGAAACGGGCGTGACCCCGGCCGAGTACCGCAGCAACATCCGTAAAATGTACCAGTAATGCCGTAGAATGTGTTCCAGCCGTGCGTGACCCGCCTGGTACCTTTGTCCCGTTAACAAACGCAACACGATGAAAACAGTATTGATAACGGGAGCCAACAAAAGTATCGGCTTCGAAACGGCCCGGCAACTACTTCAGCTCGGCTACTATGTCTACCTGGGTAGCCGCGATCTGGCAAAGGGACAACAGGCCGTCGATCAGTTACAGGCCGACGGGCTAACGCAGGTCGAACCCATCGCAATCGACGTCGACGACCCGCAATCGGTGCAGTCGGCCCGCGATGTGCTGGGTCAGAAAACGGCCGTGCTGGACGTGCTGATTAACAACGCTGGTATCTCTGGCAGCGTAACAGCAGGCCCACTAGCAACAGACCTCAGCGAGTTCCGGCAGGTGCTCGACACCAACTTCTTCGGGGTCATTCAGGTGACGCAGGCGTTTGCCGATCTGCTGCATCAGTCGCCGGAGCCGCGCATTGTCAACGTCACGTCGGGGCTTGGGTCGCTCACCCGGCAGAGTGATCCGTCATGGGTTTATTACGGCATTACGCCAGCGGCCTATGTCGCGTCGAAAGCAGCCCTCAACGCCTACACCATTGCCCTCGCTAACCACCTGCGCGACACGCCGTTCAAGGTTAACGCCGTCGATCCGGGCTATACCGCAACGGATTTCAATCACCACTCCGGCCCCGGTACCGTGCCCGATGCAGCTGCCCGAGTCGTTAAAGCCGCCACCCTGGGACCGGACGGCCCCACAGGTCAGTTCTACAGCGACGACAACGCCCCAGACACCGGCATCAGCCCGTGGTAATACCTATCGTTATAAACGTCAAAATGCCCGATGCGCTAACGTATCGGGCATTTTTGCTTGGTGACAGTTCCGTTATGGAGCTAGTATAGTCTACGCTCCACCATGACGCTACGCCTTGGCAGGACTGGTTGACGCGGTAGACGGTCGGTTCGTTTTCGCTTTGTAAGCGCGAATGAACGCACTGATAGACCGGCGTTCTTCATCGTTCGGCTGACGGTTGACGACTTCTACGTCTACCTCTTCGATTAACTTTGGACGTTTCGGCTTCATAAGTAATTCTTTATTAACTGACTAGCAGCCTTCGTATCAACAAACATTCGTACTGAATTGCCCAGCCGCTGCGCTCCCAGCAAATCCCGGTAGTGACTGACCAATTTTGTCTTAGACTCGAAGACGATAAATCCATCGTACCCCTTGTCGAACGACTCCTGACAAATAATGGCAAACAAGTTACCGGCTACCCCCTGATACAAACGGTTTTCGCCCCGATTAAACGAAGCAGACTCAACCAGGTTGACAAACATGTGGTCGCCAAAATCAGAGCAGCTAATCAAACCTTGTATAACAGCTGGGTTTTCTCTGGTGGTTAGCTTGTAAACAACCCGCTCAGCGGTTTTGATCTCTTTCTTCCAATCGAACAACCAGAACTTCTTTTGCAAAAGCGGCAGATCGTCTTTTGTGATGCGGAAAAAAGTGGTCTGAAATTGTTCCTTACTGATACGGTTTGTAATCAACTTGCTTACGGCGGATAGTAACAAAGTACGAACAAATGAGCTACGCGCTGACTCAGCAAGCAATATATTTCATTTATTCGCTTGTGTCGAATAAATCTGTCTGGTCTGATTTTCCCAGACAGGCTATCCCCATCTATGCAACGCACCGCTACGCTCCTTTTTCTCCTTTTCCTGCTCACTCATCAAGCTATTCAGGCCCAGCCATCTGCAAAACGACGCGTTGTCGTACTGACCGACATCGAAGCCGACCCCGACGATGCCGAGTCGATGGTTCGCTTTCTGACTTATGCCAACGAGTGGGACGTTGAGGGGTTGATCGCGACGACGTCTATTCACCAGAAAAGTCGCGTTGCGCCGGAGAGCATCCGCAAAATACTGTCGGCGTATGGTACCGTGCAGCCTAATCTGTTGAAGCATGCGCCCGGCTTCCCGTCCGCGCAACAGTTGCTGACGAAAGTAAAGCAGGGTTTGCCCGTCTACGGCATGGCTGGCGTCGGGGCCGGGCACGATTCCGAAGGCTCGGACTGGATTGTGCGGGTGCTAAAACAGGCGGACCCGCGACCGGTCTGGTTTTCGGTATGGGGTGGCCCAAACGTGCTGGCGCAGGCGCTCTGGAAAATTCAGCAAACCGAAACGCCGATTAACGCCAGTCGACTGTACCAGAAAGTACGCATCTACACGATCTCCGATCAGGACGATTCGGGGCCGTGGATTCGCAAGACATTTCCAGCCATATTTTACGTCGTAACGCCCGGCTACAACTACGCCGACGCGACCTGGCTGGGCATGTCGTTTCCGTTTCCGGGTTCCAACGCCGACGTCATCTCGGCCGACTGGCTGGCAAAGTATATTCAGCAGAGCCACGGTCCGTTGGGCGCGGCCTATCCCGACGTGGCCTACGGTATGGAAGGCGATAGCCCGGCGTTTCTCGGTCTGATTCCCAACGGCCTGAACAATCCCGAACGGCCCGACTACGGCGGCTGGGGCGGTCGCTACACGTTTTACAAACCTGATTTTCGCGATTCCAACACCGGCCGGTTCCGGCGCGACAACTGGCCCAAAGACGAGCCCGAAACGCGCCCGATCTGGACAAATACGGCAGACTCTGTAACGGGGCAGGATAAGCAGCGATACGGCAGTCCGCAGGCAACGATCTGGCGGTGGCGGCAGGCGTTTCAGAACGATTTTGCCGCCCGGATGGCGTGGTGTACCAAGGCGTACGCAGCCTGCAATCATCCACCCGTCCCCCGGTTGGCGACGCCCGATTCGTTCACGGTGAAGTCGGGCGAGACGTTCCACCTCAACGCCGATGGCACCACTGACCCCGACGGCGATTCGATGAGCTATCTGTGGTTTCAGTACCCGGAAGCCGGTACGTATCCCGGTCAGGTCAGTACCCGCCCCTACGCACCCAATCTGTACGACCTGCCCATGACGGCCCCGTCAGTTACGAGTCCGCAAACGATTCACTTCATTTTGCAGGTAACCGACAAGGGCACCCCCGCCCTGACCCGCTACAAACGGGTTATCGTGACGGTAGTGCCCGGTAACTAGTGTCTCACACATCGGAGCGCCGACCGGCACCCTGCTGTTTGAGACAATTCATTATTGATAAACGCGGACGTAGTCGATTTCGTAGCGCGAGGGGAACGCGGTAGACGATGGGTCGCCACCGTTATCGCCACCGATGGCGAGGTTGAGCATCACGTAATGCGGCTGTTTGAACGGGTTGATACCCGATCCATCGCCGTTGATTGTTTCGCTGAGTTTAACCGTATTCAGCACCCGCCCGTCGACCGATAGCTGAATCTGCTGCTCGTCCCAGTCCATTCGCCAGACGTGAAACTGATCGGCCCAGTTGGGGTCGTTCATCTCGGTGATGGGTAGTTTGGAACTGCGCCAGTTGGCCGTCCAGCGTTTGTTGGTGCCCCAGGCTACGTTAGCCAGCAAAGCACCCCGGTAATATTCCATGATGTCGATTTCGCCGTTCGAGGGCCACTCTCCTTTGGTACCCAATGTCCAGAAGGCAGGCCACAACCCCGACTGCGTCCGAATCCGCGCCCGCATTTCAAACCGGCCGTACTGCCAGCTTTGCAACCCCTCAGTTTTCAAACTGGCCGCTGTGTACTGAATCGTCTGGCGGTTGGTGCGCCAGTCGGAACTACCCGCTTTATAGTTGGGGTTGGCCTGCTGCGTCCGGCGTCCTTCGATCACGAGCATGCCGTTCTGGCAGAACGCGTTGTCGGTCTGGTACCATTGCAGTTCGTTGTTGCGCACAAACCCGGTTTCGTACGCCCAGTTCTTACTGTCGGGACGGCCGTCCTGATTAAACTCATCGGACCATACCAGTTTCGGCGTTGAGTCGGCGGGGACGGGTGTGGGCTGAACGACACTGGTCCCGCTTGTGCAGCTTGTTGCTAAGCCGGTGGCCAGCCAGCCGATACTCACCAGCGCTGTAACCAGCCCAATTTGTGCCAATTGATTTTTCATACGTCAAGTCAGTTTACGGTTAGTTCAGCGCGTGTCATGCACGGCGGTCTACTTAAATGACTTGCCCAAAATAGGGGTATACAGCGCTCTCATCGCCCTGACAGCAGGCGGGTTCTTCAGGAATGGGTATTTCTTCCAACGAAAAACCCGCCTGCCATCGGGACGACACGAATGCGATTTTCACCACTTCGCGCTAGCGTATTGGTCGGCGGCTGACGCCTTCTTTCGTGATTTTCACCGGCTTGATCGATCCATCAGCGGCAAACTCCATCCGGTCGATGCAGGTTTCGCGGTGGTTGCCGTCGGTTTCGGTCAGCGGCCGACGGTGGTAGACAATATACCAGTCATCCGTTGACCCGCTTGGTACCTGGATGACGGAGTGGTGGCCTGCGCCCCTGGCAACGGTCGGGTCCTGCTGGAGAATTTTACCGACGCGCTTGAACGGTCCGAACGGTGAATCGGCGACGGCGTAGGCAACGGAATAATCCGGTCCGGTCCAGCCCCCCTCCGACCACATGAAGTAGTATTTGCCGTTGCGGATAAACATAAACGGCCCCTCGACGTAGCCTTCCGGGGTAATCTCATGGAACGTTTTCCCATCGGGGAACGGCAGAAAACCGGTGAAGTCAGGTTTGAGTTTGGCGATGTTGCAATGCCGCCAGCCGCCGTAGATCAGGTAATACTGCCCGTCTTTGTCATGAAAAACGAACTGATCGATGGGCTGCGCGCCGTTGTGAAACTTGTCGATCAGCGGCTTGCCGAGATAGTCGCGGAACGGACCTTCGGGTTTGTCGGCCACGGCCACACCGATGCCGCCCCGCTCCTGATCGTTCTGGATGTCGTTGGCCCCGAAGAACAGGTAGTACTTGCCGCCTTTCTCCGTAATCGACGGTGCCCACATCGCCCGCTTCGCCCATTTGATACTCGTCGTGTCGACGATGCGCGGATGCTTGGTCCACGTTACCAGATCGGGCGACGAGAAGGCGTCCATGAACACCTGCTGGTTGTAGGGGGCCGAATAGGTCGGGTAAATCCAGTACTGCTTGTTGAAAACAATACCTTCGGGGTCGGCGTACCAGCCCGGGAAAACCGGATTTCCGGCGGTGGTTTTGGTGGCCGACGGGCTGGCGGTTTGCGCCGTGGCGGTAAGCGTTGTCAGCCCCAAGAGGGCGATCAGGGTTCGTTGAGCAAGTGACTGCATTCGAAAACGTTGCGTTTTTTCAGGTTCTTCGCTCCCAATAAGGCAATTTCTTTCCGAAACTACCACGCAACCGGCTTCTCCGTTTTACATACCGCTGGTACGCAACGCTGAAAACTAGTAAATGGCGTGGTAGCAGAGCCACAGCACCCTATTCAGGAACGAGGCCGTACTGGTTAAGCGAATTACCCGTTTTGCGGCTTTCGGCGGTACGCTCCAGCTTCAGCGACGCGCTCGTAGGCACCTCCACGATGTAGTACTCGATGGTGCCGCCCGTGTTGGTCGGTCGGGGGTTCAGGTCAGCCAGAATCAGGCGTTGATTGTTGGTTGAGATAGTCCAGGTACCAGTCAGCAGCCGCCCGTCGATATCCGTCAGCTTCGCCACACCGGGCTGACTCAGATCGAGCCGGAAGCTGGCGTAGCCGGGCTTCGTGTTGCTGCTTCCCCCCTGCGTGTAGACCAGTACGTCGCCCTCTTTCACGGTCTGCGCCCGCCAGATACGCCCCAGCTGATCGGTGATCGACGCGACGGGTTTGGGGTGACAACCGAGCAGCAGACTCAGTACTACGAGCCCAGCCAGTTGAATCAACTGTGTTTGATTTGGTTTCATGGCAGCAGGATTCGTTTTGTCAGTTTACGCCCGTCGGCAACAAGGTGGACCAGGTAAGTTCCCGTCGGAAGGTGGTTCAGGTCGTAGTGCCAGCGGGCAGTGGGGCGTACCAGCCGATTATCGGTTAGAACCGATTGCCCGGTCTGGGTCAGCAGCTGTACCGTTGTCGACAGTGTCGAAAACCAGTTGGTGACGACGTTCAGTGCACGGTCGCTGACGTACAGTTCCGTGTGGGTATCCAGTTCGTCCTCCACGGCAATTATCACTTCGTTGATCCGGGCCGACGCGACGTTGGAATAGCCGGAATTCCCCGCCGTATTGATGGCCTTGATGCGGTAGTAGTAGATCGTGAACTCGGTCAGGCCGGGGTCGACGTAGCTCGTGACAGCCGCCGGCACCTGCTTAATTTCCACAAATGGGCCGTTCGCGCTGGTCGCCCGTTCGATACTGATTGTCACGGCTTTGGGCGATACAGCCGTCCAGTTGAGTCGGATCTGATCATAGTCCTGCACCAGTGCCGTCAGGTCGGTGGGCGACGCAGGTGGTGCCAACGGCGTCGTGACGCAAACCGCATCGGCATAGCCCGATGGACCAGCCGCGTTTATGGCCCGGATGCGGTAGCAGTACTGCGTCGCGTCAGTCAGGTTGTTGTCGGTGTAGGTGGTGGCGTTGGCGGCAATGTCGGCGACTTTGGTGAATGTGCCGGTGGCGCTGCTGCTGCGTTCAAGTTGAAAACTGCTTTCGTTGTTGCTCAGGTCGGCCCAGGCGAGTGCGACCTGCGTGGGCGACGTGGCCGTGGCCGTCAACCGGGCAGGGGCAGCGGGGGGCACATCGGGGGTGGTGGCATCGGCAACGGCCGAATAGGCCGACAAACCCACCGCATTTTTCGCCCGAATCCGGTAGTAATAACGGGTATTGGGCGTCAGTCCAGTGTTCTGGTAAGTCGTCACGTTCGCACCGAGATCGGCGATTTTGGTAAACGTCGTGCCGTCGATTGAGCGTTCGATTTCAAAACCCGTTTCGTTATCCGACAAATCCGCCCAGGCCAGGTCTATCTGCGTGTTCGACGTAGCCGTGGCCGTCAGCCGGGCCGGTGCAGCGGGCGGACTGTCGGGGGTCGTTGCATCGGCGGTGTTGGAATAGTCTGATGAGCCAGCCGCATTCACGGCCCGGATTCGGTAGAAATAGCGAGTGCGGGGGCTGAGGTTGGGATCGCTATAGGTGGTGGCATTGGCCGCAACGTCGGCAATTTTCGTCCAGCCATCGCTCCCGTTCGGGCTCCGCTCGAGTTGAAAACCGCTTTCGTTGCCCGACAGGTCGGCCCACTGCAAATTGATCTGGCTGAACGATGCCGCCGTGGCCGATAGCCGGGCAGGAGCGGCCGGTGGCGCGTCGGGTGTGAGGGCGTTGGCGACGGCCGAATACGGGCCGGCACCGCTGGCGTTGGTCGCCCGGATGCGGTAGTAGTAACGGGTATTCGGCGTTCGTCCCTGATCGGCATAGCTCGTTGCATCGCCCGGCAGGCTGGCGATCTGCGCCCAGCCATCGTTCCCATTGGGGCTCCGTTCGACCAGCACATTCGTTGCCGTAGCAACCGCAGACCAGCTTAGGTTGATCTGGGTGGTCGATACCGCCGTAGCTACCAGATTCTGCGGAGCGGCCGGTGGCCCAGCAGGCGTCGTCGCATCAACAACGCTCGAATAGCCCGATACCCCCGCTGCGTTAACAGCCCGAAGCCGATAGAAATACTTCGTCTGCGGCTGCACCGTATTATCGGTGTAAGTTGTCGCGTTGGCTGCTACGTCAGCTAGTTTGGCCCAGTTGCTGCCGTCAGGGCTGCGCTCCAGTTGAAACCCGATCTGATTGGCCGAGCCAGCCGCCCATTGCAGACTGATCTGATTGTAAGCCACTGACGTAATTACGAGCCGGGCCGGTGCAGCGGGTGGACTATCGGGCGTAGTCGCGTCGGCGGTGTTGGAGTAACCGCCCGGCGCACCGGCTGCGTTCAGCGCACGAATCCGGTAAAAATAGCGCGTGTTCGGCGTTAGGTTTTGGTCGCTGTATGTTGTGGCGGTACTGGCGGGGTCTGCTATCTTCGTCCAGCTGTCGTTTCCGTTCGAGCTACGTTCCAGTTGGTAACCCGACGCGCCCGACACGCCCGACCAGCTGAGATTGATCTGCGTGGTCGACACAGCCGTTGCAGCCAGATTCTGGGGCACCCCGGCCGGAGCAGCCGGTGTCGTCGCGCATTGCGTGTCGGTGTAGCCGCTCGGCCCTACCCCGTTCACGGCCCGCACCCTGTAGCAATATTGCGTACTGCCCGACAGACCATTATCGCTGTAGGTCGTAGCGTTCGCACCGAGGTCAGCAATTTTGATGAACGTACCGCTGCTGTTCGGTGCCCGTTCGATCTGAAAACCCGTTTCATTGTCCGACAAATCCGCCCATTGCAAATTGATCTGACTACTGCTCACGGCATTCACGCTCAGCCGGGCGGGGGCGTTCGGTGCCGTAGGTGCCGGGGCTTTGGTCGTGCCACAGGCTTCGTTGCTGTAGCCCGAATACAGACCCGCGCTGTTCTTTGCCCGTACTTTATAGCAGTACTGCGTGTTGGCCGACAAGTTGTTGTCGGTAAAAATCTTCTGCCCGAAATCAGCCTGAACAACCGTGTACGTCCCGCCCGCGCTGTTGGCCCGCGAAATCTCGAACGTGACCGGTACGACATTGACATCCTGCCAGAACACCTGTAGCTGACTGGTCGAGACAGCCGATACCGTTGCCCCCGAGGGCGTAACGGGGGGCGTTGGTGCGGGGGCCGTCGTAGTAGCGCAGGCTACGTTTGAGT
Source organism: Spirosoma rhododendri (assembly GCF_012849055.1). NCBI lineage: Bacteria > Pseudomonadati > Bacteroidota > Cytophagia > Cytophagales > Cytophagaceae > Spirosoma > Spirosoma rhododendri. Next base: position 4,500,757 of record NZ_CP051677.1, read on the forward strand.
AGTCCGATGTGCCGCCCGGTCCCCGCGCCCGGACCCGGTAGCAGTACTGGGTCCCGCTGCTCAGTCCGCCATCGTCGTAAGTCGGTGTCCGGCTATACGGCACGACAGCCACCTGCGTGTACGACCCGCCCGCCGACGCAGCCCGTTCGAGCAGAAAGTCGGTGGCGCTTCCGGCACCGGGGTTGATCCAGGTCAGGCGAATGGCCGAGGTCGACAGGGTGGCAGCGCCGAGACCGGTGGGCGTCGTTGGGGGTGTGGCGGGAGTCGTCACGGTTACTTCAGCGGAGTAACCCGTAGCGGCACCCGTTGCCACAATAGCCCGAACCCGGTAGGTATACGACCCGCTGCCCTGCACGGAATTGTCGGTGTAGGTCGTAGCATTGGCAGCGGCCTCCCCTACCTTTGTGAAGCTGGTGAAGTCTTTCCGCTCGATCTCGAATTTGGATTCGTTCGTCGCATTGTCTTTCCAGGTCAGCACCACCCGGTTATAGGCCGGTGCCGAGCCTGCCAGATTCGACGGCGCGTTGGATTGGGCAGACAGGCGGAATGCGGTTGCCAGCAACAAAGCCAGCAACCAGAAGCGTGTGGATAGATTCATGGCTAGTTGACGTTGATAGTTACCCGGTTCGACAGCCCCGACTCACGCCCGTCCTGGTAGATCGCCTTGACGGCGTATTCGTATTGCCCCGGCGGCACAGTCTTATCAGTGAATGTCAGTTCGCGGTTGACGGACTCGTACGAGCGCAGCGAACTGGCACCCGTCGCCCGGTAGATGATGAAGCGGGCGTACGGATCGGGGTGTTGCCAGCGCAACGCTACCGTTCGACCATCGGCCCCGACCTGCGCCACCAACTGCCGGGCCGACCGGGGAATAGCCCGTAACGTATTGACAGTTGAGCGGAAACGACGCGGGCGATGCCAACCCCGCCGAATCGACCGCCATCAGCATATAGCTGTACGGCGCGTCGGGCTTTACCTGCTGATCGGCGTAGCTGTCCTGCTGGGGGGTCAGTTTGGCCAGTTCGCGCCAGTTTTCCGTCGCGGCTCCCCGCCGGTACAACACCTGTTCCTGCACATCCTGACTGATGCTGGGTGTCCAGCGCACCACAATGGCCGTGTCGCTGGCTACGAAGTCGCTGATGACCGGGCTGCTGGGCGGTACTTTGTCAGGGCGAGCCAGTTCGAGAATATCGGGTGGCGGGCTGGGGTTGTAGTTTTTATCGTAGGCTACAACCCGGTAATACAGCTTTTTCGTCAGTGTGCTCAGCGTCGTTTGGTCGTCGTACACGCTGGTGGGCAGGTAATCGCTGGTGCGGTTGGTGAACACGTGATCGCGCTGGTTTGCCATCAGCACCGCATAGCCCAGCAGGTCCGGCTCCGCGTTGGGGTCCCACACCAGCCGCACATAACCGGTCGTGTCGATATAACCCTGCACGTTTTTAGGCTTCGCCGGGCCTGTCACATCTTTAAAAGTGCAGTAAGCCGCCATCGACGGACTGGCGTTTTTGGCCGTATCGAGCGCGACAACTTTGTAAAATGTTTTCCCATACGGATTCGCCGTTTCATCGATGTACTCCCGGACGGTTTTGCCCAACACCTGCTTCGTCAGCGGACTGACCGGGCTTTTTTCGTCGTTGCCCCGCGCAATGATGTACCCGGCAAAATCAGACGGCAGCGCCGACTGCTCCCACGTAATGCGGACTTTGCTACCGCCGAGGTGTTTGGCCTGCACATTCCGGGCTGCGGTGGGCGGGGTCAGGTCGATGCCCTGCGCCGTGATGACGGGCGACGGCACGCTGCGCTCCCCGAACGGGGAAATGCCAACAACGCGGTACTGATACCGGACGTAGTTTCGCTGCAACGAATCGACATAGCTGTACAACGCCTGCTCCGACTGCACGGGTGCCTGTGTGTACGGCAGTCGGTTTAGCCGCCGGTAGGTGCGCCCGCCATCGGCCGAACGCTCGACGTAGTACGCCGAAAACAGTTCGTCGCTCACCTGCCTATCCCAAACGAGCCGAACGATTTTGTCGAGCTGCTCGGCCCGGACGCTGGGCATGGGTGGGCGCACATACGACCCCACATTGCTGACCATTACTTTCTGCTCATCAACCGATAGAAAACGGCCATCGTAGCGGGGGGTCAGGTAATAGAAATACTGCGTGCCTTTCTTCACCGCCCGGTCGATGTAGCCAAGCCCCAGCCCTTCGGCATGGCGCGCATTTTCGTCGGCCAGCAGCAGCAGCAGCAACATCAGCTGAAAATCGTCCTGCGTTTTCTGCTGTACCAGCTTGTCGAGCGTAACGGCATCGTTGGCTGATTTGAGCACGCTGTTTTTACCGTGTGCCAGCTGCGCGCAGGCCGCAGCCAGACTGTCGGTGCGGGGGCTGCGCTGCTTCCATTCGTCGAGCGTCCAGCCCCGGACGTCCTTCTGAAAATCCAGGTGCAGCCGTCCATCCGCGCCAAGGCTGCGCCGGGTCAGAATGTAGCCGCCGTTTCGGTTGATTTCGCGAAAGAGAATAACGCTGTGCGGTGCCCAGCGGACCACGACCGAGTCGCCGAACGCCCGGCCAATTGCCGACAGCTCAAAGTGCGTGTCGGCGCGGGCCGTTGCCGACCCAGCCGCCGGACGCGTGGTTGTCGGTGCCGCCTGACGCTGCGGACGCTGCGCCAGTAAGGATGCACCCGACAGACCGATAAGCAAGACTAGTAGACAGACTGATTTCATAGCAGTATTGGTCGAAGGCGAATGGTCAGTGGATGATGACCGGCGGGTCGTTGTTTTTCTTGTCTTTCGATGAATCGTTACCCGACGAATTGGTAGGCGTAATAACGATTTTGCTGGGGTCGGGAACGGTTACCAGGCCAATGCCAGAGAACCCATTTCCAATGTTTGTCGCCATGTTGAGCAGGGATGGCGACGGAAAGGGCAACAACCCGTTGTCAATGGCAAACCTATCAACATAGCGGTCGCCGGTACCGTCCTCACTGACCACGTCGGAGGCCAACGTTGCCCCCGGTAATTGCTTGAGGTAGAAGGCAATCGACGATCCCGGCTTGGTTTGTTTCCAGTAGTAACCACCCTTGATCTGGTTAAACTGATTAAACAGTTTGCTAACCTGATCGCTATTCGGCCCCGCCCCACCCGACGGTTTTCCGGTCGTTCCCAGCGTTTCGGTCTGCTTGATTTTACTCAGCACGTAAGCCACGCAGTCTTTCGCCGTATCACGGATTCGGTCTTTCCCCCGGCTGGGATCGCTGCCCGCCGAAGCCATGTACATCGTGTTGGGATTGTACTGCGCAATTGTCGGTTCGCCCGATGCCGTGGCGGCTCGTTGCAGGTCGCTCGAAAAGTATAGAACCCGATAATCGTCATTCAGCGACATGAAATAATCCGTGTAAAAACCCACCGTGAACGACTCGGTGATGCTTTTCATGAATTTCTCACGGGCTTCTGGACTCATACTTTTGGGTTGGCCCGTCTGCGTACCTACGGCCAAATGGTACTCATACGTCAGTCCGCCCGCAATGCCGATCAACTGGTCGATCAGCTCCTTTCGCAGTGGATAGGTATCGTTCAGCGTCGAAAGCATCACATCGACATTATCCTCTAACCGTTCGACGTAGACCTTGTAGATCGGCGCATTCAGGAACATCACACCGTATTTGCCCGGCTGACTGCTGATTGCCTGTCCGCCCAACGCCATGCTCTGTGTTTTCTGGCCAAATCCGTCCGCTGTGACGTTCTTGTTGACCGCGTTATTCATATCGGCAGTGGTCATTTTCAGGCCAGCCTGCGCCCGGCCATCGCTGCCCGACCAGCCCCAGACGATCAGCGTAAGCAGGGCCGCAACCAATTGATGCATCATCGTTCTCATTGCCATCAGTTCTTGAGGTAAGCGTTCATACTGGACTTCGACAGGGGCGGCTGCGGTTTGTCGAACCCACCCTGGTTGACGAGCACCACCTGCCGCATCAGCGTCTCATAGTCGACCACGCCGTAGCTCGTATTGGCCGCCGTCTTGAACAGGATATCCTGACTGGCATTCTTGTAGGCCGAGATACCATCGATTAGCCCCAGCATTGGCTTTACAAATTCAGCAAACCAGGGGTTGGAGGTGTCCAGCACCTTCTGCAACACGAGCGGGGGCAGGTAACTCCCGTTAGGCAGCTTCTTCCAGAGCAGTTCGTAACTGTCGAAACCCTCGGCCCCCTGCATCGGTATGGTGTATGCTTCGATGGTCGACGTCCGCACTGTTTTTTGCTCGGTCAACAGGAAGGGGCTCGCTTTCAGCTTCTCCGCCAGCGTACCGTACTGACTGGTCTGGAAATAATAGCTGTAAACGGGCTGTTCCAGCTGCGTTTTCACGTCGACCACTTCGTCGCTTTTACCCTTGCCCAGCTTGATGTCGTTCATGGCCCCGGCCTGCTGGCTGGTTATTTTCATTCCGGTAGCAGTCCCCAGTTTACCGCCATTTGTCTGCTGAGTGGCCTGATCGGCATAGGCACCGTTGTAGCTCTGCGCCAACCCGTTGATACTGGCCGATTTTGATCCTAACCCGGCACCCGGCTTCGTGGATACGGTGGCCGTTCCGAACCCGAACTCCGCCGACTGCCCACCGAAATAGTTGGCTTCCAGTGCCTTGCGGATTTTCCCTTTTTGAGCGGCAATGATTTTTGTTTGTTCGGCCACCAGCGCGTCGGTCGGTTCGCGGAACACTTCGAGCCGGTACAGGGTCTTTTTCTGGAGGAAATTAGGCGGAATGCCAAACCGTAGCATCTTCCCATCGAACTGCGCGTTGGGATTCGTCCAGACCGTGCTGGGGTCTTTTTTGTCGAACTTCCCGCCTTTCAGTGCCGTGTACCGAACACTTAGCCGGTAAAACTTGTCGGTCTGAATGTTGTTGAGGCAGCAGCCAAAGTTGCTCGACAGCTCGACGTAGCCGAAAATCCCCGCGTCGTTGATAGTCAGATAACGCTGCCCTTCGAACGGGTACGAGTACGCTACCGACGGCACTTCCCCATCCTGACTAAGCGAACTAACACACTCGCCCGTCGTGAAGGTGCTTGACTTTGTTTCCGTAATAAGCTGATTTTTGTAGGAATAAGGTTCGTACTTGTTCGTACCCGTATTCAGCAGGTTGACGCCCAGCGTCAGCGAAACGCTTAGTTTGGTATTGGGCGGCAGGGTAGCATCGCGGAAGAAGCTGACGTTGAAATTACCGCCCCCGTCGGGGTCGCTGCCGAAGCGGAGCCGTCCGTCGTTATTGACGGTACACTTCGATTGCGGGTCCGTCGACAGCGCCGTCGTAACGAAGGGGTTCGCCGGGGTACCGCTGGTAAAATCGAGTCGGAACGTACGGAAGCTGGCAATGGGCTGTTTCGATTCAGGATCAACATCGTTAATCTGAATGAGGGTCCGGACGGGGTAGCTGAACTCGGCATAATACGGTGCAATCACCGACACATTCGTGCCTCCATTTTCGGGCGTCATCCCTGAAATGAGCGGCAGGTCAGCAAAGGGGTTTGGCTGCTCAAATTCGGGTTTGCACTGCCCGTCTTTGTTGTACCACAACTCAAACGTGGTACTGCCTTTGATGCGCCCGCCCAGTGCCCGGTAGCGCAGCAGAATACTGCCGTGCAGCCAGACCGGGTTTACCATACCACCTTCCAGCAGGGCCGTCGCCTGTAGTTTGAGCAGTTCCAGATAGCCCGTATAAATCCAGACGTCGATCTCGATGCCCAGCGTCAGACGCATATCCGCGTACATCTGCCCGTTGGCGTACCAGCCATTGATACCGGGCACCTCGCCACCCGCGCAGGGTGCCGTCACTTTTTGCAGGGCGAAATCGAAGCCGAGCGCCACGTGGTAGTCGGCCCGGAACGGCCCGAACGACGGGTGCCCATCAGCCACAAACCCGGCCCCAAACGCTAACGCATCCGACCCGGCCGGTTGACCACCATGATAGCCGAGGGCTTTCAGGTCAGCCTCGGAAATACCCCAGGGCGGTGGTGGCAACTTATCGATGCCGGTTGGCTTCAGGTTGTTGTACATCACGAAGTACGATCCGAAACCCACGCTCCCCAGTTCGCTGAGTTTAACCTCCAGCTTTATTCGTTGCGAGTTGGCAAAGCAATCATCAGCGTTGCCGCAGGGCGTCGCGTCGGGCAGACCGAGGTAGAAATACCAGCCGCCTGGTTTCTTCTGGTCGTCTGTCAGCTTAGCACTAGCATCCCCTAGAGCACCTGGAAAGGTAACGTGCATACCCATATCGCCCTTGCCCGTGATGGTCAGGGCGCTGGTACCAGCGGGCTGGTAGCTCATCGTCAGCGCGAACTTGCTGTCGAAGAATCCCTGATCGAAATTGACGTCGATGTAACCGTCGCCCTTTGCCAGCGCCTTGTCCGGTTCAGGGCCGAGCAGGGTGGCCGTCAGGTCGAGCCGCAGGTCGCTCAGGTGAAAGCCGTTGTCGGTACGCACCGTTGCGGCCATTACGCCGGTCATGTCGAGCAGGTCTCTCCGCTGTAGGGTCACTTCTACGGCTACCTCGAAACCCGTATGATCTTTACTGGGTGTATACCCAATCTGGCTAGGTTTGCCCGGAGCACCCGGCTGCGTTTCCTTCACCATGTTGTGGAAGGCACCACCGCCAAAGCCCGCCAGCGACAGCGGTGTGCCGGGAATCGGTATCGGCGTGGGCAGTTCCGCCAGTCCGCCCACCTGCCAGTAGCGGAAGCCATTGACCCGCCCGAAATAGCCCTGTAGTTTCATGGCCGCGCCCAGCACCGCCACCCGCATATCGCCTTTGAAACCATCACCGTACTTGGGGTTGCTTTCCGCATCAAAAAACACCGCCGACCCGTCGATACGCATGAAACTCAGGGAACCGTGAATACCGACCGAATCGACGCCGACTTTATCGAGACCCCAGTTTGGCCGTTTCCCGGCACCGAAGGCAATGGTAAAGCGCACGTAGGGCGAAACGGCCGCGTGAACATTCCCCTCCATCAGGGTGATGTCGCCGGTAAATTTGAAATCATACTTTCCCGGATTACCCGTAACCGTCGTCAGGCTGACGCCTTTGATCGTGACGGGAAAGCCTTCGTTGTCGGCATCAGCGAGCAGTGATTTCTGGGGCGACGCAAACGACGAGTTAAACTTACCGGGCGTGAAATAGCTTTTACCGTCAGGAGGTGAACTTTGCAGCTCCATCCCCTCGATGGTCATGCCCGGCGATACTATTTTGGCATTGACACTCAGCCTGGCGTTGAGCGTAACCGTCGCGTTGAACGCGCCGTCTTTGTTGCCCTTGTTGCCGACCGTGATGTTCGTACCCTTGAGCACCGATAGTTTGGCCGCCCAGATTGCTACGCTCGCTTCTTCTTTCGGCGCGACGATCTGGAACTGATAAGCCAGTCCACTACCGGGTTTTTCGTCCTTCGATAGGGTACAGGTATACGGCCAGATGGACGACTTTTCTACCTGCGTTTCGTCGGTGTCGTCGGTGTATTTGAAAATCGGCATCACGACCCGCCCAGCCAGTCGGGCCTCCTTAAACGCGCTGGTGAACAGATTCAGCCGCAGCGTATCGGCCGAGCAGTACCAGCCGTCCAGCGACCCGGCACCCAGCTTGATAATGGGCGTGGCGTTGATAAGTCCGGTGAAACCGTTATCATCATAGATCAGGTTGTCGACCGTTAGTACTGTCGGCTCGCCCTTGTTCAGCGATTTCAGCACTGTCGTCGTCACCTTCAGCTTCGGGAAGAACAGACCCGTCCACTCGTTGCCGGGTTTCTGCCCTTTTTGCGGGTAGTCGCCGGGCAGTTTGGCCGTATGCTCGTCTGGCGCTTCGTCGGGTGATTCGGACTGATCGTAGATACCCTGCTGCCCATCCATCGAAAAGATAAAATCGCGGGAAAGCTTGTCGACGTAGAAATCCGGGAACGACACCCGGGCGGTCCAGTCGTTGAGGTCGGCTTTCGGCGAATCGTAGACCAGCGAGAAGGCAACATCTTTGTCTTTATTGGCTCCGCTTGCTTCTTTCAGGCCGGCCAGTTTCAAATCGGCGAGGATATGTATGGACTTGAACGCCCATTCTTTCAGGTTGACGCTGGTAATCTTCGTAAAGTCAAGATTACCAAGGGCTTTGTCGTTGACATTGGTGGAGGCTCCCTTGAACGTCAGCGAAGGAGGAACGGGTGTATCCAGACCGAGGTACAACGTCATGTCGCCACACATAGCCTTACCGGGGCTTAGACAAACTTTCGTTGCACTCAGCGGCAATCCACCGAAGCTGGCTTTGGCAACTTTAAACCACGTTACCGCATCGAAATAGGCCTGCGCCGGTTCAAAAACGACGTTCGTAATGGCAACGTCGACCGCCGACATGTACACACCCAGCGGCATTTCCCAGCCCGCGCTGTTCTTCGACGCCAGTACGTCGTTTTTGATGTCGCTGATTTTCTGCGCGATTTTTTTGACGTCATTCGGTTTCAGCGACAGGGCACTAAAATCGGGCTTGTCATAGTCAGGGAGCAGACCAGCATTCTGGTTGAGCAACCCACGGGCGATACCCGCGACAGCCTGCCCCGCGCTGTTGCACTGCACCTTGTCGAGTTTGACGCGCAGCTTGATGTACCCACCGCCAACGTACGGCAACTGCACAGTACCGCTGCCATTGATCCGTTGATTTTCGTCGAGACTGACGTTGGTCAAATCAACTGTAAAGCCCGCGATGGTGAGTTGCTTTTTGTTGACAACCGTCTTGTTGTCGTCGACACTACCCACAGTTACCCCCGGTGGCGTTTTGCAGGAGCAGTTCGTAATTTTCTGTTCGTAGGGAGTCGACTGCGGGGAAATTTTGCTGGCTACCGCCGTCGCCCCTTCCGGTGGCGTGTCCTCCCCCACCAGGCCGGGCAGCGGGATCAGCTTGCCGGGTGTCTGTACCAGTTCAAGGCCCGGCGTTTTGGTCAGCGGGGGCAGGCCGGTGCCGTAGGTGAATGAGCAGACGGGCGCTTTGCCGTCGTTCAGAAAATGCAGCTTACCGCTCCGGTCGATGGCCTGCACGCGCCAGGCGTAGCGTTTGCCCAGTTGCAGGGGCGGCTGCGTGGGGCCGTACAGAAACGTGCTCGTCCGTAAGCCGCGCACTTCTACACCCGACCGGGGCAGGGCCACCGCGTCGATAAATACGTTCGGGTCAACGTCGGCCTGCGGCAGCTCGACCACGCGCAGAGTGTACTCCACCGACACGGGCGATACACCCGCCGGGGGCGTCCAGGTAAACACCATCGCCTGCGGATTCGTCGCCGTCACTTCCGCGTCGCAAAGGGGCGCAATCAGAATGGGCGGCTCGACGGACCGGACGGTGATCGGGGCCGAGCAGCCAATCGGAAACTCCGCCGACAGGGGTTGGCCGAAAGGCACGGCAGCGGTGTTGGTCGCCGTTTCGTTGAACGCCCGAATGCAAAGCTGGTAGGTGCCGTCGGGCAGCGGCAGACCCCGCGCCAGTAAGTTTTTGTCGATACCCGTCACCTCCACCTGATTCAGATCGAACAAGCCTTCGAGGTCGTTACGGCTCAGCAGTGTTTGCCCCGGCGGCACCGTCAGCGGGCGCGGTGGGCGGTAGTTGGCCGACGTACGAATCTCGATACCGTTGTCGCCGGTCAGTTGCCCGGCCAGCCGAATCTGGTAGGTGCTGCGGCTAGTGTTGATGATGAACACGCGCACCTGCTGCCCCGCGCCGGGATAGTCCTGCAAATAGGCACTGTAGGGCGGCAGCACGCTGACCTGCACTTGCAGCGGGAAGGTTTGCGCCCACCCGGTCAGGGCGGTCAGCAGGAGTCCGAAGACAACCAGCCAACCCCACTGCCGGGCGAACGACTGTCGATTGCGTAGCATGGTGTGGTTAGAAAGAAATGCCATAGCCGAGGTTCGCTCTGAGTTCGTTGAACGTCTGTGACTGAATGCCCGTGTTTGAGTTGAGGTAGTTGGCCGACAGGCTGATTGTCTGCCGCTTAGCGACCTGGTAGCCCGCATTGGCCGTAACGGTCAGCACCTTGCCCGTCAGGCCAGCCTGTTGATTGACGAGGTAGCTGGCGGTGGCCGAAGTGGTCAGTTTTTTCTCGAAAAAAGCCTGCGTCGCGCCCAGCGTCGGGCCGAAAAACCGGACCGTCTGATTGGTGTCGCCGACGGCAATGGGCAGTTGCGTCTGCGTGTACGACAGCATCCCGTTGATCCCCCAGCCGGTCGTGGTCTGCTGGTAGAAATAGCCCAGATTCAGGTTGGTATTCGTGTTCTCCGTCTGATTGGCGGTGTTGGCGTTCAGGTCGCTGAGTTTCTGGTAGGTCGTCGTCAGCGTAAAAACCTGCATGACGTCGTCTTTCTGAAGCGTGTACCGCCCGTTGACGGTGGCCGAGAGGTTGTTCTGCGATAGCCGGAGCGTATCGATCAGCGGCCGTAACCCCGCCTGCTGACTGATGCCGTAATTCGATAGCTGCACGTCGACACCGTAGGCCGTAGCAGGGTTATACGACACGACGAGCGACCCGATTTTCCGGCCCGTCCGCGCGTTTTTGTTCCCGGCCAGATTGTCGAACTGAATGCCGTAGCTGCCCGACAGCCGAAGTTTCCCGTCGATCAGGGTCAGGTTGGGCGCGATGGCGTAACTTTCGATGTCGGACTGGAAATAGTACGCACCCATCGTCTGAAAATTCGGATCGATGCGCTTGTACTGGAGTTTGATACCCGCGTTGCCCCCCCGATAACCAACTGCCGCCTGCGTTGCCTGCGTCAGCTGCGTTGAGAGCCGGGGGGTGAACAGCTTGCCGAACAGGCGCGTAGCCGGGTTGCTGCCTTCGGTCGATACGAGGGTGGCCCGGATGTCGCGGGTATAGGCACTGACGGCCTCGTCCAGTTCGACGGTAATGTGTTTCAGAATCAGCAACCGGGTGGTCAGGCCCACGACCAGATTTTCGGCGGGGACGACGGTCTGGGTCAGCGACTGGGGTTGCGACGCTATTGAGGCCGAATCGTCTTTGGCCCGCAGCATAATCAGGTCGACGTAGTTGCCGGGTTTGCCGTAACCGACTTTCACGGCATAGCCCGTGCGCTGATAGGCCGGGATGATGTCGGGTTCGGCGAGGTTGCTGGAAATGGCTTTGTTGAACCGGCCGTAGACTGCCCCCAGCCGAAGCTTACCGGGGTTCAGTTCGACACCCCCGCCCAGAAACGTGTGTCCGGCCAGCGTAAAGGGTGAAAAGCTGACGTTGCGGTAGCCCGCGTGAACGGTCGCCCATTTGTAGGTCGGCGACACACCAAACTGGTTGAACGGTTGCCGGAAGCTGCTACCCTGATTGCCTAGTACCGCCGAGAACGGCAGCGAGATACCGCCAGGAAGTGCCACCGTAACGGCCCCGCTGATGCCAAACGGCGACGCCTGATTCCGGGCGGCAATGCCATCGGCGGCATAGAAGCCCGCGTAGGCATTCAGCCCCCCCGACACCTTCACCGGCAACGGTCGCCGGTCGGGTGCCGACTGTGCCCAGAGTGGTCGACTAAGCAGGAGCAGGAAGCCAGTAAGCAGTAGAGTTGAGCGCATACATCAGTCGGTCAGGGAGTCCGGTGGATTCACGCTGCTTAGTCGAAGAGCGCCGAATCACGGAAACAAACCTACTGGTAATCAGCCCGTTGCACAATCGGATAAATGTATGACCGACTCCGCACCTGTTCACCTGTTAGCAATTGACAGTCAACAGGTTACACCATCATTCTGTACTACGCCCGGCCGTACGTTTATACGGTAGAATCGGTAAGAATCCGGGGTATGCCTGCGTAGAAACCCGCACAGCCAACTATGCACAGTGAGGGCGACAGATACTGTATCGTATGCGTGGCACTAATCGTTCAGCCCCTTTACGTCGAGAATATCAGGAATGCATTTCTCGATACGCGACTCCCGCGTTTTAGCCTGTTTGGGCGCGGCAAAATGCAGCAGATAAGCGCGTTGGCGCCCGGGTGTCAGGGCAGCAAAGGCGGTTTTTAGCGCAGCGTTCCCGTCCAGCTGACGCTGAAATTCGTCGGGGACGGCATAGTCGGCTGGTTGTTTGAGACTGACCTTTGCGCCCGCTTTTTCCAGCTCGATGGCTTCGTACAGATAAGCTTTCACAGTGTCACGCAGCGGGGTCAGTTGCTGCACGTTCGTAAACCGAATCTGGCGGCTTGCCTGCGTGTTTTCGGTCTGCTGAATCAGTATGCCAGCCGGATCAGCCAGGAGAACCCCTTTGACAAACAGGAGCGCGCAATAGTCTTTAAAGACGTGCATCAGCACCACGTTACTGCCTCGATACGTGTAGCAGGGAACACCCCATTTTATGGTTTCCTCGACCGGACAATCGAGCACGATAGTCCGTAGAGCCGTTAGTTCCTGATGCCACTGTCTGGCGTTATCGATGTACTCGTCTACGGCTGGATTCATAATGTATCAGACAACGAATTTTGGTGAATTTCGAGAGGATGTGACTGAAAACGGGGCTGACCTAGCGCCCCGTCTGGGTAGTCGACAAGTTGCTTTTTAGGTATTGGTCGAACCAGCTGAGGTAGCGCACGAGCCGGTCCTGCTGGTAGCTGGGCGTGGTGATGCCGTGGAACTGGTTGGGGTAAATGATGAGCTGCGTCGGTATGCCGAGCGTTTGCAGAGCCTGATACATCTGTTCGCTACCCGCCACCGGCACGTTGAAATCTTTCTCGCTGGCCATAAACATCGTGGGCGTTTTGATGCGGTCGGCTTTCAGAAACGGGTACGACACCTTGAGCCATTTGTCGAGGTTTTTCCAGGGCAGGCCCAGCTCGTTTTCATACTGATTGACGTACTGATCGCTGCCGTACATGGTCAGTTGCAGTGAACTACCCGCCCCGCTCGCAGCGGCTTTGAAGCGCGTGTCGGACGCGATGACGTAGTTGGTCAGGATACCGCCGTAACTCCAGCCGCCAATGCCAAGCCGGGCAGGGTCGGCGGTGCCTTTCTGGACAAGAGCATCGGCCGCACCCAGAATGTCGAGTACTTCTTTGTTGCCCCAGTCGCCGTAGATCGCTTTGGTGTAGTCGATGCCGCGCCCGTTGCTGCCCCGGTAGTTAACGCCCACCACCGCGTAGCCACCGCCCGCCAGCACCTGCCGCGTCAGATCGAAGCCGTAGGTATCCTGGCTAACGGGGCCGCCGTGGATGTAGAAAATGGCGGGCAATTTCCCGGCCGGGCCGTTTGGCGGCATAAACAGCAGGCTCGACACCTGCGCCCCGTCTTTGCTGCGTGAGGTGTAGCCCGTTACGGTCGACAGCAGCAGGGGTGCCACAAAGTCGTTCTGTACGGTCGTCAGTCGGCGGGTGGTGCCAGATTCAAGAGCATAGACTTCGGTGGGCAACTGCGGCTCACTCATCAGCGTTACCCAGCCACCCTTCGGGTTGGGTTCGAGGTCGGCGAAGGCGCGGTCACCGGTGGTAAGGTAGGTCATTTTACCATCCGCCACGCGGTATTCGGCGACGTGTGTTCGGCGGTCGTCGTCGACCAGGATGCCCACCATCTGCCCATCGGCCGACCAGCGAGCGTTGCGAATCGGCCGGTCAAGCGGAAGCGACAGCAGGCGGGGTTGTGGCACGGTCGTGGTGCTGCCGTCGACGGCGACGAGGGCCAGCACCGGCTGATCGTACATGATGAAATTAGTCGATGCCGTCGAGCGCAGATACGCCAGTTGCTTGCCGTCGGGACTCCAGACCGCACCACCGTCGCGACCCGGCCAGTTGGTAAGCTGACGCGGCTGCGCACCCGACCGGGCGGCTATGACGTAGACGTCTGTATTTTCGTTTTTGTCGGGGTCGGTGCTGCGGTTGCTGGTAAAGGCCAGTTGCGTTTCGTCGGGCGACCAGGCCGGGGCCGTTTCGTCGTACACGCCTTTCGTCAGCGTATCCAGCGTTTTCGTAGCCACGTCGAACACGTAGAGGTGCATGGGTCGACGGTCGAGGTAGCCTTTCATGTCGGCCTTGAACTGATGCCGGTCCATGACGTAGGGTGTACGAATTTTGGTCTTGGCCGAGTCCGAATAGTCCTTATCCTGAATCACCAGCGCGATTTTCCGGCCCGACGGCGACCATTCGTATTCTTCCAGATCACCCTTCAGATCAGTGAGTTTTTTGGCTTCGCCCCCGCGCCGGTCCATCAGCCAGAGCTGTGCACCGGTGGCCGTACCGGGCGCACCGCTGCGACCCGACAAGAACGACAGGTACTTACCATCGGGACTCCAGCGGGGTGTCGATTCGCCGTCGGGGCTGTTTGTGAGCTGCACTGATTCTTTACCGTCCCAGCTGACCATCCAGATATCGGGGTTGCGCTTGTCTTTGCTCGCGTCTACCCCCGACTGCACAAACGCGACCCATTTCCCATCGGGCGACACTTGTGGGTCGGCGACGGATTGCAGCCGCATAACGTCGGCCGGGCGGATTGGTCGTTTAGTGGTGGTTGTCGTTGCTGAAGCGGGGCGGGTGCTGGTTGCGGACGTAGGTGGCGTCGACTGTGCCAGCGCGGTTGATGCAAGCAGCAGGGCGCTGAGGAAGGTAGCGGGTGTCGTCATAGTTTCGAGCGTGTTCAGAGGGCGGCTCCGAAACCCTGAAAATACGCGACTTCTCCACGCGCTGCAAATTTGACGGCTTCTTAACAGCTGACGACAGTGATTGACCGACTTTGTCATCCCGACGGAGGAGGGATCTTCGGTAGCCAGTAGATCTTGTTACCTACCGAAGATCCCTCCTGCGTCGGGACGACAAAAATGCGTTGAAAGCACCCTGTCAGTAAGCCACTTAGAATTACGCCCACTGCCTTAACAAGCAGCAAAACAGGGGTTACGGACGGCTGAATTGAATAATGACCCGACGGTTCCGGGCTTTTTCCGCTTCCGAATCGCCCGGCGAAACCAGCGCGTTACCGCCCTGCCAATCAACCCGCAGTCGGGCGTCGGCGATACCCTGATTTTTCAAATAACCGGCGACCAGTTTGGCCCTGAATTCCGACAGGGTCAGGTTTAGTTTCTGCTCGCCCACGTGGTCAGTGTAGCCCGTTACGTGAGCGAGTAGTTGCGGTTGATTCTTCATCAGCCGGGCGACCGAATCAAGCGACGCTTTAGTTTCCGGCGTTAGCTCATACCGGCTCTGATCGAAATAAACAGTCGCAGTGCTGGGCGCGGCCTTCTCGACCCGCTTTTCATCGGTCGGCTTGTCAGGTACTGGCTTCGCTGGCGCGTCGGGGCGCACTTCCAGAAACGTCAGTCCCTTGTTGAGTGTAAACGCTTTGTCGATCAGTACCCGGCCATCCGTTGTCGATACGAGTGCCTGATATGGGCCGGGTTGTGCCCCTTCGAACGTCAACGATCGTATTATTTTACCTTTCCTGAATGTAGTGTTCAAACCGGGCGGTACGCGATACCCGTGAGCGGAAATAGCCAATGTTCTAGCCTTCTGTCGATCTGTTGGATCGACCGTATATTTGACATCTACGTCGTCGGGCAGATCGTTACTCACGATCAGTTGATCCGCCTGTCGAACCGCCACCGAATCCTGTTTGCCCATGGTGATTCCCACTCGGAAATCAGCCTTTCGAGTAGGGTTGTTTACAAACGCTACGGGCAAGGTAACCGTGCGGTAATTTGGGCTGGTAAACGAGATCGACGTAGCCGAGAGCGGCAACAGAATACGAAACCGGCCGTCTTCGTCACTTTGCCCCAGTCGGGTTCGGCCCGTTCCCGACATCGCGTAGATTTCTACGGGCAGATACACCGCCGTAGTCAGGTCATGGCATACGCCCGACACGTGAATTGACTCAATCGACGTATCGGGTTGTACCGGCTGGCCGAACCAACCAATCAAATAAAGCGAGAGCAGTAACAGGTTCATCATATTCAGTTGGCTAACCCCTGGTTTTCACTTCACCACCCGCTGTAAATCCAGGTCCTGGAAGTCGAAGCTGAAATCGGTCAGGGGAGAGATAGGCTTCATGCTGATGGCCACGGGGTTGCGTTTTCCATCCAGTTTGACGGTCATGTAGGCATCGGCATCGAAGCTGCGGTCGTTCCACTTGACAATGAAGGTGTTGTCCTTGTATGGCAATACTTCCCCGACCAGCTTTGGCGAGCGCACCGCCCGAAACCACCAGCGGTTATGTTGCTGACTCAGCACAACGTCGCCAAACCAGCGGTCGCGGTACGTACCCACGTAGGGAGCGAAGTCGATCGTCGTCATATTGGCTTTCTGCGCTGACGCAATCGCGGTCCAGACCGACCGGGTGACACTGTCAGCCTCCGCTTGCCCTTTACGCTCCCGATTGCGCAGTCGGCCAATCCAATCAGTCGGGGGCAGGCCGAGATAAGCATCCTTGATGGTATTGGTAACCGACGAAAAAGCCGCGCCCGACTGCTGATTGGTGAAGACCAGAATACCCAGCCGCAGTTCAGGAATGAGCATCACCTGAGTGACATTGCCCGGCAGCCCACCCGTGTGCGACACCTGTTTGTAGCCCTTTACGTCACTCAGAAACCAGCCCAGTCCATAGGCAGCAAAATGCGTGTTATAGGGTGGTATCGGCGTAGGCGACACGTCGATGATCGTTTGTGGTTTCCACATTTCAGCCTGGTTTTGCGCGCTGAACAGCCGTTGCCCGTTACCGTATCGACCGCCATCGAGCTGCGCCAGTACCCATTGACTCATGTCGGCAACGCTCGCGTTAATTCCCCCAGCCGCATCGCCCACCTTCATCGAAAACCGGCTGATAACCCGGACGGTACCGTCGACGGGTGCGTGTACGTCGATCACATTGCTTTTGTCGGGAAGGCGTTCGAACGAACCGGCACTATGGGTCATTTGCAGGGGTTTCATCAGTCGTTCTTCCACGAATGCGGCCCAGCTCTTACCACTCACCCGCTCGATCACCTCACCGGCGACCATGTAAAGCAGGTTATCATAGTCGTATTTTGTTCGGAAGCCCGACACCGGTTTCATGTATTGAAAGCTGCGCAGGACGTCGGTAATCGTGAAGCTGCTGGAGTCCGGGAAAAACATCAGGTCGCCCGCGCCCAGCCCCAGGCCGCTGCGGTGGGTCAGCAGATCGCGGATGGTGAACGCGTCAGTTACGTAGGCGTTGTACATCCGAAACTCCGGAATGTGCTTCGTCACCTTGTCGTCCCAGGTCAGTTTTCCTTCGTCGATCAGGATAGCCAATGCAGCCGCCGTAAACGCTTTGGAGTTGGATGCGATGCCAAACAACGTGTTTTCATCGACTGGCTGTTGGGTGTTGAGCGATCGAACGCCATACCCTTTCCTATGCACGACGTTTCCGTCCTTAATCACCGCTATAGCCATGCCCGGCACATTGAACGTTGTCAGGGCGCGTTGGGCCAGCGTGTCGATCTGAGCCGACGTCAGCGGGTTCACCTGAGCAGTAGCCGTGCTAATCCAGACGCAGAGACAGCCCAGCAGGGTAACAAGCGAAACGGTTTTCATGGTGGTCAGTTTGTAAACGGCAGAGAGCCGTTGTCTACACACGGCGGTTAGACAACGGCTTCACAGATGCCTTGTAAATAAACGAATTAATGCAATCGTCCCTACTCGGTTGTTGGATTTCGCAGCGTTGGCAATCGGTGAAGGTCAGCCGTTCGTAGCTTGCCGATATGCGCCGTCAGCATCGGTTTCAGGGCCGGGTCGACGCAGTAGGTCCGCGACAGTTCAAATGCATGAATAGCCTCAGCGCGGGCGTTACGTTTGGCGTACAGGTTGCCCAGTTCCCAGTTCATAAACGCGCTTTTGGGATACAGCTTCATGGCAGCGGCCATAAACCGGATCGCGCTGGTCGTATCGTGGTTTTTATCGACGAAGAGCGCTTTGTAGCCTTTGCTACCCAGCCACATAGCGCGGACGTTGGGCAGGTAAAAGCGGCCCCGATACACCAGCAGATTCCCCATCCGGGTTACGGGTCGCGCCTTTCGAAACACAGCCATCTGG
The DNA here is from genome assembly GCF_012849055.1 of Spirosoma rhododendri. Lineage (NCBI taxonomy): Bacteria > Pseudomonadati > Bacteroidota > Cytophagia > Cytophagales > Cytophagaceae > Spirosoma > Spirosoma rhododendri. The sequence goes on from NZ_CP051677.1 coordinate 4,518,791, forward strand.
TTGTCAACATCGTATGGGTTAGGGCTTAAATCCCCCGTGGCTAAAAAGAACGTGCCGGCTACATTAACCGACTGATAGCGACTACTATCCTGGTCAGGATTTTCGCCGATCCAGTGCAGTCCGTAACGTTGCTTTTCAGCCCGGCGCATACTATACCAGATGAACGGCACCTCCCCCGTCGGTTTCAGGTGGCGGTTATAATACTGTGTCAGTTCGCCCGACCGTTGCGTTAGATCGACACCCTCGTCATTGAAGTAATGGTAACTATCAGCCGATCCGCCCGCCAGTTCGTTGAAGTATTCCCAGGGTCGTACCGCAGGTATTGCCGTCAGCAAAGCCGCACCAGCCGCCAGCACGACCGGAACCCGATACCAGACACCGTGCTGAAACGCGTACCAGACAGCCAACGCGCCCAGCACGGCCAGCAGCGGCAACAGCGACAGGGCATGACGGACACCCCCATACGTCGAACCCGTTGCCAGTGCCAGCCAGAACAGGCCAAACAGTACCCCCAGCGCAGCCAATGGCGGCAGTACCGACACCGGCAGCTTTCGCAGACATACCAGCACCAGCCCGGCCAGTGTCAGTACGAGCAGGCCGAGCGGCAATTTGGCTCCCCAGATGCCGGGCGCATAGTAGAACGGCGCGCGGTTCAGATACGACTGCCCGAAGGCGAAGGCCGGAAACGGTCGCCCTTCAACGCCCGCCCGGAAGGTGTCGGCCAGCCCCCACAGGTACGATGCTGGCAACAGGTGCGCGTCGGCCAGACTGTGCAGCATCGTTTTCGACAGGGGCGACTGAATATCGTCGATTTTGGTGGCCAGCGGTCGGTTGAAAAATTCACCCTCCGCCCGGCTGTCGCGATACCGGAAGCCGTAAAAACCCCACAGCACCACCACCGCTCCAATCAGTACCCCGGCAACCATGCCCAGCCGCCCGGCGCGACGCCCCAGCGGCTCCCGCCCGACGAACGCCATCACGACACCGAGCAACCCAACGCCAATGACCGTGATGACGGCCGAATGCTTGGCCGCCAGTGCCAGCCCCAGACAAGCGGCCGTCACGAGCAGGTCAGCCGGTTGCCACGACCGGAACGCCCGGACGGCTACGAGCATAGCCGCGCTCGACGCCAGCGCCACGGGCAGGTCGGTCATGACCACGGGCAGGTGAGCCGCGACGGTTGGATCAATCACCAAATAAGCCAACGTTAGCAGTGCAATCACCGGACCCAGCGTTTGCCGGGCCATGACGGTAAATAGCAGTAGCAGCAGACCGTTCAGGGCAAACATCGCCCAGCGAGCCTGCTGCTGCACCGCCACCGGGTCGTTGGTCAGGTACACGTTTTCCTCGGCAAACCGCCGTTCCTCCCGTTTGTCGTTGAGGGCCTTGAACGGCGGCAGTTTGTAGCCATTCAGCAGTACAACTTCGCCAACCCACAGTTTGGTCAGGGGTGGGTGTTCTGGGTTGATGCGGAACGAACCGGTACCGGCATACGACGCGCCAGCCATGATGTGGTAGGCTTCGTCAAGCGTGAAGGTGTCGAGCCGGGTCGCCCAGTTCGAGCGCAGTACGCCACCGACGATCAACAGCAGGGCAACGAGCCAGAACAAAAACGGGCGATGCGTAAGCGGAGTCCGACGCACGGCCACTGGCCGTACAGATTCAGTAGTAATGGTTGACATGACTGGTTGTGGTGTGGTTTTAAAAAAAGAAGTGCGTACAAAAACTGACTGGGTTTCGTCTGTATCCGGCTGCGGAGAAGTGCCGTTTCGCCCGGAAGTCGCTTACGGCTCCAGCGTTACCTGCATGACCTGCACCACCGGATCGAGCCGTTGCAGTGGTGCCAGAGACGACATAAATTCACCGTCGCCCATCACGGCTTCGTAGTCTTTCTGCTGGGCAGACGTCATTGTCGGTGGCGGGCCGAGCGTCATGGCCAGCAACGACCGACCGCCCTTTTCCAGCCGCCCGCCCTGCCAGTCGGAAACGTTTCCGCCGTAGTCCCAGCCGAAGCCCCACAGTCGGAACGGCTTGCCGTTTCGTCGTTCCAGTTCGTGCAGCGTCGTGCCGATACGCAGCCCATCAGCGGTCGTCCAGCGCGTCGGTTTTGGGTTGGGCAACAGGTTGCCATCGATATCGGTCAGTGTCGGCCGGATCAGCACCAGTTCGGGATGCTGCCGCTGCGACGAGTCGCGGTACAGAATCTGCGCTTCGTCGGCGGTGCCCTTGTAGAGCGTCGTACCGATGAACACCTCCCCTTCCGCGCCGTAGACCGTGTCGCCCGTCGTAACAACCGACGCGCCCAGCAAGCGAAGCAACTCCGATTCCGAGGTCGAATAATGAATTAGTCCGGCGCGCTGACCGGGCACGATCCGAAAATCATTGACCGGCCCGGCGGTATCCCGGTCAGCGGTCGACGGTGTAGTCGTATTTCTACTGGAGTCCTCCGGTTGACAGGCCCACAACAATATCGGCAGGCCGATGAGCAACAGCCGTATCATTTGAACATGCCCGTTTTCAATGCCTTCGCAACCGCTTCCGATTTGGAATTGACGTGCAGCTTGTCATAGATATTGACGATGTGTGTCCGGACGGTTCCCATGCTGATCTGGCAATGGAACGCGATCAATTTGTAGCTATCGCCCTCGACCAGCCGGTACAGCACATCGCGCTCTTTTTCGGTCAGGGCGTAGGGATTCGTGTTGGTCGTTGGGGTTTGGAACGCCTGCAATACTTTCAGCGCAATCGACGGCGTCATGGCGGCCCCGCCCGTCATCACCTCCCGAATCGCGTCGATGATTTTGTCGGCGGGGGTTTTCTTGAGCAGGTAGCCCACCGCCCCCGCCGAGATAGCCGCGAAGATGCGTTCGACATCCTCAAACACGGTCAGCATCAGAATCTTGGGCCGGGTCGTTTGCTGGCGAATCAGATTTACCGCTTCAATACCCGTCCGGCCCGGCATGTCGATGTCCATCAGAATCACGTCGGGCTCATCGCGCTGTACGCACCAAACCGCGTCGAGCGCGTCGGGGTACGTTCCCGTCACAATCAGATCGTCGGTAGCGTCGAATACCAGCGCGAGCGTTTCGCGGAGCGACTTGTTATCGTCAAAAATAGTGATGCGGATCATGGCTGAACGGGTGGAGTAGAACGGGTGCCGGATGCAGATCCGTCTGACAAAGCTACGGGACAGCCCGATTCGTGTAAATCGGATAAGTATATGACAACTCCGTTACAGCAAACCCGGCGCCTAGAGCGTAGCGGCCGTTAGCTCAAGTCGTGTCCCCTGCCCCGGCGTCGACTGTACGGTCAGCGTACCGCCCATGGCTATGGCCCGCTGCTGCATACTCTGCTGCCCGGTGCGGCTGCTGAGCTGATTGGTGTCGAAGCCGCGCCCGTTGTCTTCGAGCAGTACGGCGAACTGATCGCCCCGCCGTTCAAAACGCATCGTCGCCAGGGTGGCTTCGGAGTATTTAATCAGGTTGTTAATCGCTTCTTTGCCAATCAGGTACAGGTTTCGGCGCACCTCCATCGACACGGGCAACTGCTCCAGCGATGGGTCGACGCTGAACGTAAAGGCAATCTGCTTCGACTCCATCAACGGCTGGGCGTATTCCTGCAACCGCATCACAATTCGTTGCAGCGAGTCGTTGCCGGGATTGATGGTCCAGATAATTTCGTCGATGGATTCCAGAATCTGGCGGGCGTCGACGTAGATTTTCTGAACCATCCGCTGTGCCGTCTCAGGCCGGTTTTCACTCAGTAGCTTATCAGTATGGCCGCTCAGCAAGGAAATACTGCTGAGTGTACTGCCCACCTCGTCGTGCAGGTCGTGGGCGATTCGCTGCCGCAGCCGCTGCGATTCTTCCAGCCGCTGCACCTTCGAGCGATTCAGTAGCCACGCGCTTACGGCCCCACCCAGCAGCAGCAGCAGCAGACCACCGATCAGTCCGGCATTCCGTTGCCAGCGCACCTGCCGGGCTTCTTCCTGATCCAGCCGCTTGGCCTGCTGCAACAGCTGCGTTTCGCGCTGCAACAACTTGATACGAGCTTCTTTTTTCTCCGTCTCATACTGCGCCACCATCCGTTGCAGTTCAGCATTCGTGCGAATAGCGATGGCCGAGTCGACCTGCCGATTTTTCTCCAGTTGGAAAGTATAGGCCAGCTGGTATTTGTTCTGAACGCCGTAGAGATCGGCCATCTGCTGCGTCAGCTTTTTCCGATCGTCTTTGTAGTCGTTGTCTTCGGCCAGCGTCATCGCCTTCTTCAGATAGGTTTCGGCCTGCACGTAGTCTTTCTGGGTCTGGTAGAGGCTGGCGATGGTGCCGTATACATGGCAAACGGCCAGTTTATTCTGCTGTTTTTCAGCAATAGCCAGGGAGCGACGGGCATATTCCAGCCCTTCGTCCGGTTTGTTCAGCAACCGCAACGAGGTAGCCATGCCGTCGAATACGTCGAACTGAAGCATGTCGAATTTTAGCTGCTCCGCCAGTTTCAACGACTCCCGCAGGTGCGGCATAGCCTGCTGGGGCTGATTCAGCGTGTTGTATAGTTCGCCGAGCTGATTTTCGAAAATGGCAATGCCGCGTGGGTCGCCCAGTTCGCGAAACAGCACGCCCGCCTTCTGGTAGTAGGGCAACGCCTGTTCTTTCTTGCCCATTTTCACCAGTGCCCCCCCGATCAGCCGGTACACAACCGGAGACCGTGGGCGGAAGTCATGTTTCTCCTGCAACTGAATGGCCCGCAGTGCCGTCTGAAACACCATCGGCGCGTTACCCATCCGGTCGTAGCCAGCCGCCATGTTGCTCAGGAGTCCGCCGATAATTACGGGGGGCATATTGTGCTGATCGGCTATCTCCAGCGCCTTCTTCGAGTTCGCTATTGACTGCTCGTAGTTAGCCGACATAAGGTTCAGGATCGTCTTGCTGCGGTAGCCACGGATTACACCGTTCCAGTCACGGAGTCGGGTCGCCAGGTCGATCATCTGCTTACTCATCGAGTCGGCGCGGGCGTACTCGGATTTTTTGTAGATCATGTCGATGATCACCGGGTCCATCGCCCGCACGTAAGCCGTATCGACGGGCGCGTGCGTTTTCAGGTAACGCGCCGACGAATCGACATTGCCCAGCTGCGCCTTTACTGACTGACTCAGTAACAGACCAGCCAAACCAGCCATCAGCAATCCGTAATAGTTTCTCATTCCAGTCACGGTTTTTCACGAATTACCTGTTCCTGACGATCATCGCAATACCGCTTTATTATACGGCTGACAGACTTACAATACTGCAACAAAAACGCTCCCACAGCCAACTCATCCATGAGTCGTGCTGCGGGAGCGTTTGGGAAACAACTTGTTTTTGTAGAGACGCGACCAGTTACGGCCAGACGACCTCGATTACTTCTTTTTTCAGATCGACCGTCGTGCGGGCTTCGTGGCTGTCCCGGCGCAGGGTGATCTTGCCTTTCGCGACTTTCACGACCTCCTGCCGGATCACGTGCGTCGCATCTTTCTTGCGAAATACCGACACCGAGAGGTCGGTTGTTTCGACGGGTAATTCAATTGTTTTGCCGGTTGCTTTCACCAGCCGGGCGGTATTGGGCACCGGTTGATTTTTGAGCAGCGCCAGTGCCCGCGACGCCAGCGGCACGCCGTAGCCCACGTAGTTATTGCCGTACGGGTACAAATGCGCCGATTTTTCAATAATCGCTAGTAGCTCCTTGTTCGACAGCTCGGGGCGGGCCTGCATCAGGCAGGCGGCAAAACCCGTAATCACCGGTGCCGACAGCGAGGTGCCGTAGAGCGAGAAACAGGCAACGTTGGGTTTCAGGTACGGCAACGGTTCGGGGCCGATGCTGCTGTAGCCGATGCGGTTCCAGTATTTGGCGTTGGTGGCCCCGACAGCCAGCACACCCTGCGCGTCGGCGGGGGTGCTGATAATGCGCCAGCCCCGGTCCTCCCCTTCGTTACCCGCCGACACGATGATCAGCATTCCTTTCTTGTCGGCAGCCAGCTGCGCGGCCCGGCTAATCAGGCTCGTGTGGCCGTCCATTTCGCTGGTCTTGTAGTTCTCTTTCGGGTTGCTCATACCCCGCGCGTAACCCAGCGAGGTATTTATCAGGCGCACGCCCAGGCTGTCCATCCACTCGATAGCCGCCACCCAGTTATCTTCTTCCCCCCGGTATTCGCGGTTGCCCTGATCGCTGCGGGCCAGGTAAAACGTCGCTTCGGTGGCCAGGCCGTACTGCCGGTTTTCCTGCAAATCATTCCCCGCGATGGCCGCCAGCACTTCCGTCCCGTGAAAATCTGACATGGCATCGAGCGAGCGATACAATTCGACACCGGGGCGGTCACGGTGGACGTAGTCACGAATGGCGCGTATGCCTTTCCGGGCAAAAATTGGTTTAAGGGCGTTGGCCGAATCAGCTCCGAAATACCCGGCGTCGATTACCCCGATGGTCACGAACCGACCCGTCAGCCCGGCCTGTAGGAAGTCGGGAGCCTGAATCTGCGTCATAACCGGCGCGAGCTGCGATTGAACGGGCTCGTCGGCAGATTCCGCTGGCGAATGGCTCAGGCTGGATATAACCAGGTTTGGGTCAATCGACTGTACGGCTTTGACGAACGGCATGAGTTGCACGCGTTTTACCTGTTCGGCCGTCAGGCGCGCCGATACGGCGTTAAGCCACCGCGACCGGCTCAGCGGGGTGACACCCGCGCTTGTCAGGGCGGTCAGGTAAGCGGGTGAAACGGGTCGGTCGGTGTCGTCGATGGTCAGGTGCTGCACCGCCCGCCGGTGCAGAGCCGCTGCCGACAACGCGGGGGCCGCACCCGGCTCTTTGGCCGTGAATAAAATCCAGTATTTGGGTGTTGGGTCGCTGACAGGGTCTGTAGCCCGCCCCAGAAAGGACAGACAAACCAGCAGCGCAGACAGGAAAAATCGCATAAGCGCGGACGTACCGGGAAGAAAGGTTAAGCGGGGAGAACGGGCCGCAACTGTGGCGGCTTTTCGTTTCCTTTGCAAACGTAAACCCTAAACGGGGTTTCATCATTCCCGCTATGCGTTATTTGCCCATCAACAACCAGCTTTTCGTCCGCAACCGCGAACGGCTCGCTTCATTACTCAAACCTAAATCGCTGGTCATCGTCAACGCCAACGACATCCTGCCAACCAATGCCGACGGCACGATGGCGTTTCGCCAGAACAACGACCTGTTTTACCTGACGGGGGTCGATCAGGAAGAAACGCGCTTCCTGCTCTTTCCCGAACACCCCGACCCAAAATTCCGGGCGGTGCTGTTTCTGCGCGAAACCAGTGAACTGATCGAAATCTGGGAAGGCCACAAGCTGACCAAAGCCGAAGCGGCACAAACCACCGGCCTGCCCGAATCGCAGATTTACTGGACGCATCAGTTTGAAACGATCTTCGCGCAGCTTGTCTTCGAAGCCGAGCACGTGTACCTCAACGCCAACGAGCATACCCGCGCCGACGTACAGGTGCAAACGCAGGACGCCCGCTTCATCGAGCAGTTCCGCAACCGCTACCCGCTGCACCGGCTCGAACGGCTGGCTCCGCTGATGCACAACCTGCGGGCTATCAAGCAACCCGAAGAATTGCCCTTGCTGCAAACCGCCATCGACACGACCGACGCCATGTTCCGGCGGCTGCTGGGATTCGTGAAACCGGGCGTTTGGGAGTACGAAATCGAAGCGGAGATGATGCACGAGTTTCTGCGTCGTCGGTCGCGGGGAGCGGCCTACAACCCGATCATTGCGTCGGGGGCCAACGCCTGCGTACTGCACTACATCGACAACAGCGCGCAGTGCAAAGACGGCGACGTGATTTTGCTGGACCTTGGTGCCGAGTACGCCAACTACAACGCCGACATGACCCGCTCAATCCCGGTCAATGGTCGGTTTACGCCCCGGCAGCGGGCCGTGTACGATGCCGTACTGCGGGTACTACGTGAATCGAGCGCGATGCTGAAGCCGGGCAATCTGTGGGATGAGTACCACCGCGAAGTGGGCAAGGTGATGGAGTCGGAACTGATCGGACTGGGCCTGCTCGACCGCGATGCCGTAGCGGCACAGGACCCCGATGCACCCCTGTACAAGAAATACTTCATGCACGGCACCTCACACTTCCTGGGTCTGGACGTGCACGACGTGGGCAACAAATACCGGCGGATGGAACCCGGCATGGTGTTCACCGTTGAACCGGGCATTTACATTCGCGAAGAAGGATTGGGTATCCGGCTGGAGAACAACGTGGTTATCACGGAAACCGGCAACACCGACCTGATGGCCAACATCCCCATCGAAGCCGACGAAATTGAGGAGCTAATGAATCGGTAGGTTTAATGGTTAAGGTCTAAAGTGTAAGGTTTTACCGGTAGGCCCACTGGTGGCTAACCAACCTTAAACTTTAGACCTTAACCATTAAACATCAACCCTTAAACCACCGACACCTTCTTGCTGGTTTCGAGTTCGAGGGCGATGTTGAGCCCGGCATAGATACGCCGGATGGCCGTTTCCATACGCCCCCAGCCTTCGTCGGATTGCAGGTCGATGTCCATGATGCGTTCGTGTTGCGCACTCAGCAACACCATGTGCGTGACAGCCGACACCATCAGACTCGTGATCGCCATCGGGTCATAATCGGCGAATGGAGCAATTTTGTTAATCAGATTTTTGAACGACTCATTGCGAAAAGCCGCCAGCCGCTGCGCCAGTTCGGTAGCGCCGTGGGTCATTTCCCACCGAATCAGCTCCTGCGACGATTTGCGGGCGCGAAACTCCTGCATGAACTGAATTGTGTAGTCGGACCAGAGTTTGCTCCGAATTTCGGGCGACGGCGATTCGGGGGCCGTTTCCAGGAACTTCTCGTTAAAAATAGACAGAAAAAAGCCGCGTTGAACGTAGGCTTCCAGCAGGCCGTTCCACCCACCGAAATATCTGTAGATCAATACCTTATTAACGTCCGCCCGTTCGGCAACCGCATTGATGCCCGCTTTTTCCGTACCACGTTCGGCCATCACTTCGCCCATGGCCCGCAGAATACGCTCCATGGTCAATTGTCGATTTCTGCGCTTAACAACTTTCATCCCTGCTGAGTTTTAATGGTTTAAGAGGTCATAGCTGGATTACGGATGATCCAGCTTACCCAAAAAGAGGTTCACTAGCTAGCTAGTTAAGAAACAAATATGCCATTTACGAATGATGTTACCAAGCGGTAACGTCATTCCTTGCCAACCAATCGATAAAATTGTTGCTGTAATTCATCGGCGGCCTGAAAAATCGCCTGTCGCTTGGTCAGCAACGGAATCCAGAAAGGTAGTAGAGAATTGAGGTGCCAGGCGGGTGTGAGTTCCTGATCGAGTTTGACCTGAAGCAGGCATTCATCGACGTCGGCCGTTACGCAGTCGAACGCCAGACTGGCGTCGCTGAAAAGCAGGCGGGGTATGAGTGTGTGCGGTTTGCCTGCCTGGCGCAACCAGTCGATAAGGTGTACGACTTCGTTGGTATGCAGCAGTGTGCCTATTCCGGCCGATCGGCGCTGATGCCAGCCCGAGCGCACGGCCACTTCCAGCAGTGGCGGATCGTTGGCCTGTTGACCGTACTGAACACCGATCAGCTGCAATTCGAAAAAGCTTTGGTTACCAGTCAGCCGCATATCTGTGTGTATAAAAACAACATAGCCTGACTCGATACTGGCAGAGTCAGGCTATCTGATACTTATGTACGTAAATTTATGCGGTTCGGTTGCCTACTACTCAGGATATGTGTCCAGCTGGGTAGACAACTCCTGAATAGCCTTCTCCAGCTGACTCTTGCTAAGCAGCATATCCATCTCCAGTGGAAAGTCGGGGTACTGGTGCCAGGTAGGTGTTATCGACTGACCGAACTGGATGTTCAACCGATACTGATCGTTAGGCAGCGCCATACCATCGACGGCCAGCCCCGGCTGTGCAAACAGCATCGATACCCGGTTGGCCGCTTTCGACGATAACGATTTCAGCACATTAACCAGCCGCTGCACTTCCCAGGTGCGCATCGACGCAGCCTGGGTATCGGCCTGTTGCCGCCACATTGTCGAGATCCGGCACGACAGGTTGCTACGCTCCCGGTAATTGGCGGCCTGGGCAGCGTATCCCGTAATCGAAAGTTCGAAAGAGCCGGTGGAGGAGTTTAGTTTCATGGCTGACGTATAGAGAGAACAATCATTTACCTATCAATCAAATATAGTACTCAATTGTTTGGCGATCAAGCCCGTAAAAAGATAAGTCATTCGGTATCAGGCGATCTTTCGGTAAAACCTAGCCTATGGTCCGGGAAGCCAATTTGATAACATCCCCGGCCCGCTTCATTCGCTATCTTTGCGGTCGAATTTTAGTTTATAACCAACCAGGCAAGTACATGGCAACAGTGCTCATTATTGGAGCAGGCGGGGTCGGCAGTGTTGTGGCGCACAAATGCGCGATGAACAGCGACGTATTTACAGACATTACACTGGCAAGCCGCACCAAAGCAAAATGCGACCGGATTGCAGCCGAGATTCAGGAGATGCACGGCGTAACGATTCAGACGGCGCAGGTCGATGCCGACAACGTCTCGGAAACGGTCGCGCTGATCCGGCAGGTCAATCCCAAACTTGTTATCAACGTCGCGCTGCCGTATCAGGATCTGCCGATCATGGATGCCTGTCTGGAAGCGGGGGTTCATTATATGGATACGGCCAACTACGAGCCGAAAGACGTAGCCAAGTTTGAATACAGCTGGCAGTGGGCTTACAAGGAGCGCTTTGAGCAGGCGGGGCTGATGGCCCTGCTCGGTTGCGGCTTCGACCCCGGCGCTACGCAGGTGTTTACGGCTTACGCCAATAAGCACCACTTCGACGAGATGCACTACCTCGACATCGTCGATTGTAACGCGGGCAACCACGGCAAGGCATTCGCCACCAACTTCAACCCCGAAATCAACATCCGCGAGATCACGCAGCCGGGGCGTTACTGGGAGAATGGCGAATGGGTCGAGATTCCGGCCATGAGCATTCACAAGCCCATCGAGTACCCCGAAATCGGTCCCAAAGAATCGTACGTGCTGTACCACGAAGAGCTGGAGTCGCTGGTGAAGAACTTCCCGACGCTCAAGCGCGCCCGCTTCTGGATGACCTTCGGACAGGCGTACCTGACCCACCTGGAAGTACTCCAGAACGTTGGCATGACCCGCATCGATTCGGTGAAGTTTCAGGGGATGGACATTGTACCGCTCGAATTCCTGAAAGCCGTGCTGCCCGCCCCCGATTCGCTGGGCGAAAACTACACGGGACAGACCAGCATCGGGTGCCAGATCAAAGGCGTGAAGGACGGCGCCGACCGGACGTATTTCATCTGGAACAACTGCGACCACGCTGAAACCTACAAGGAAGTACGCGGGCAGGCCGTCAGCTACACGACGGGCGTTCCGGCCATGATTGGGGCTATGCTGCTGCTGACGGGCGTCTGGATGAAACCCGGCGTCTGGAACTGCGAAGAGCTTGATCCCGATCCGTTTATCAAGCAGATGAACAAGCAGGGGCTGCCCGTGCAGGAGCGTGTCGACATTACGCTGCCACACGAATACTAAATAATCTTAATTTCATCGGTAGGGGTCAATTTTTTTACGACTTTTAGACGTCGTATAAATAGACTTCTACCGATGAAACCTATCCTTATTCTAAGTCTGCTCATCAGCGTTTCCAGCTTGGCCCAAAAAACTGACTCGCTGCGGGCTACCCCGGCCCAGCCTGCCCGAACGGGCTACGTTATCAGTCAGCAGGAACGGCAGCAGATGGTCGACATGGCTTCGGCACCGGGGATGGGCGTGGGCAACGTCCGCACCTTCGACCAGCGCTACGAGGGGTTGCGCGGCACTCCGTATATGTTTCCCTACTGGGCCAAAGGGTACGTCGTGCTGACCACCGGCCAGCGCTACGACAAAGCCCGGATCAAGTACGACGCCTACCACCAGGAACTGCTCATTACCCAGCCCCCCATCCGGCCCGACTCCATTCTGATCGACCGCGAACGGGTCAGCTGGTTCGTGATTCAGACGCCCGACAGCAACGGGGCCATTCTGTTTCGGCGCTTTCCCGACCTGCGCGCGGCCGACGCCAATCTGAAAAACAGCTACTACCGCGTGCTATCCGACGGGCCGCACACACTGCTGCAACGCATTTCCAAAACGTTCCGGCCCGCCAGCTATCAGGGAACGTACTCCCGCGATGTTCGCTACGACGCGTTCGACAACAAAACGGATTATTACATTCTGAGCCCCGACCAACGGCTCAGCAAGGTAAAGCTGACGACCAAAAGTCTGCTGGCAGCCCTGACCGAAGACCTGTCGACGCAGAAAGCTCCCCGCAACCTCGACGACCTGCGCAAGCAGACCGTCGGCAACGAAGCCCAGGCGGCTCAGTTTGTCAAAGACTTCGACGGCGGCAGCGGCACACCGTCTAACTAATTTTCCGACATTGGTGGTCTAACGACATTCTATTATCCATGCACCGTTTTTCATTCCTGTGTACGCTTGCCACCCTGCTGCTGAGCGGTTCGTTGACCATGGCTCAATCCGCCGACCCCACGGCCAGTTTGCGGCTGAACAACCTGTCGAGCCCCGGCGGCAGTCCACTGATTTTTCGCATCGATAACCGCTATGAAGGGCAGCACGGCACGCCCTACCTGCTCGACACCTGGACGACGGGGCAGATAGCCCTGACCGATGGGCGGCAGTACAAGGAAGTGCCGCTGAAGTTCGATGCCTATCGGCAGGAAGTGCTGATGCTGCGCCCAAAACAGAACAACGACTCGATTATTATCGATAAGAACACGGTAAACCGGTTTCTGATCGCCGGACCCGATGGGCAGTCGTATCTGTTCGGCCGCTACCCGTCGGTACAGACAACCGATAACCTGCTGAAGAACGGGTATTTCCTGATTCTGTACACGGGCAAAAACGCCCTGCTCAAACGGATTGCCAAGACGTTCAAGCCTGCTGATTTCAAGGGGGGATATTCCGCCAACGTTCGCTACGACGCCTACAGCGACGCCAATTCGTACTACCTGCTCAAGCCCGACCAGACACTGACCAAGCTTAAGCTCTCGAAAAAAGCCCTGCTGGAAGCCATGAACGACCGCGCCGACATGCTTGGCCCCTACGCCGACAAGGAAAAGCTGGACCTAAAAACCGAGGACGGGGCCATTGCGCTGGTGAAACAGTACGATACACTGTAAGTAGTCAGGTTCACAGTTTCAAACGAACCCCCAACCGGTTAATCCGGCCGGTGCCCCAAACGCACAGCAGCGCAAACAGCAGCGATTTTAGCAGACCAACGCTACCCGCCAGCAGCGCAAGCGGTAGGTGTAAGTGGGCCAGCACGACGATTGCGTACGCAAAATAGGGCATCAGATAACACAGCAGCGTATCGGTTCCGGCGGGTTTGATCACCCGAAACCAGTGCCCGTTGCCACCCACATCGACGAGCCAGTGCAGGGCTGTGAACGCCAGCAGCGTGAAGGCACTGCACAGAAACAACCAGGCCGGTGTTGCGCCCAGCTTCGCCAACCCCCAGATCGGACGGGTGTAAATTGACAAACCAATTAAGACAAGGCTGGCGATCACGAAGCCGATGGTCATAAGCCGAGTCCGGCCCCGTTCGACGCAGTAGCGAAAAACGCTGGCCGTCAGCGCGCCACCCAACGTTAGTCCGGCCAATGTGCCGCCACTAATGGCGTCGGGGATGAGCCGAACGACCGGCGGCAACAGATTCGCTTTGGCGATCATACTCAGCGCGCAGAAGCCGACCCAGATCAGCGCCAGCACCGCGATCCGGTTACGGGCGATCAGCGTTGCCAGCGCTCCGGCCAGATACGACCAACCGATCAGCCCGAGAATACCCCACCAATGCGGCTGAAACCGGCCAAGCGGTTCGCCACCCCGGTACACGACCGCCAGGGTCAGCAACACCAGCCAACCTACGATTTTCAAGCCGATCAGTAGCGGCCGGGCAACCGATTTTGGGTAGCTGTTCCAGATCAGGATAAAGGCCCCGCAGGCCAGTATGTTCCAGACGACCCGCTTCATTCCCGTTGCCGCTTCGTTGATATACTCACCATTGACCAGCCACAACCCCATCACCAGCAGGGCAAGCGTTCGGCTCAGGATATGCATCGCAATCTGCCCGTCGGAATCACCCTTGCTGCGCCGGTGCTGAATGGCAAACGGAGCCGACAAGCCCACGATGAACAGAAAAGCCGGGAATACCACGTCGGCCAGCCCGATACCGTCGACCCCGCCCGGCACGTGCTCCAGCCAGGCGGGAATGGCCGTCAGCGACCATAAATCATTGACGAAGATCATCAGCACCGTCGTCAGGGCGCGCAGCACGTCGATCGAGTCGACGCGGGTAAGCAGTCGATGCGTTGGGGCGGCAGTGTTGGGTACAGACGTTGAGAGCATAGTCGTAGCGTTGAGTTGTCAGGGCGTGTTGACGGAGATAGCCAGCAGGTACCAGGCCGCGTGGGGCAACCATTGTTCGGCCCAGCGCCAGTCGTAGTCTTTGCCAGTCTGTTTGTAGGACAGGTTGAAATCGATGCCGTGCTCATCATTCAGCCCCGACGTAATGCCGTTGACGATACCACCGGGGGAGTTGGTGTACTCGAAGGTTCCGAAAAAACCGTAGGCCGGGTTGTTATACCCTACCCCCTGCAACATGCAGGCGTCGAACGGGTTCAGGCCCAGAATCCAGTTGAGCTGATCGAGCGCGAACTGCTGCAACCGGTTCTGAAACGACTTATCATCGGCGAACAATGGAATCGCCAGCCGGGCGGCCGTCGCCATCGACCCCAGCCGCGCGTTTTCTCCCTGCCACCAGGGCGATGCTTCGCTGCCATGCGGAAAGAAAAACGCGCTTTTCCGGACGCCCAGCGTATCCTGCACCAGTTGCCGACTGTAGCCGAACGGATTCGTTACCTCGTGCGTAATCCACAGTTCGTGATCGAGTGACCGACGCGCTGCTGCTTTGATAAGCGACTGCGTTTCGGCCGGTGCCAATGCATAGTAATCCAGCAAACAAGCCAGCGGCAAACCCGCGTCAGACGGGTGAAAAAACGGCCGGTCCTGCGCGTCGACCCGCCAGTAATCGCGGTACTGCTTCCAGTTGGCCAGCCGATTGATTAGTTGCCGGGCCCGCCTGTCGGCCACTTGCCGATACCGCTCCTGCTGCGTAGTCCGGTACAGTTCGGTGGCCGCGCTGAGGGCACAGTAGTCATCGAGCATGTTTTCGCGGCCGTCGTTGGTCATACTGGCATTATCCTTTTCCAGAAAGTCGAACGCGCGTTCGGCGGCAGCGAGGTAGGCTTTCCGGTCGTAATCGCCCGCGACACTGTCCGGGTATGCAGCGGCCATCGCCAATCCGGCAATGGCCAGCCCGCCCCCCGACCGGTAGCTGACCTGATAGCTGCGCCAATTGTCGTTGCTGATCCGGTCGTGGAACGACTGCTCTTTCGACTGCTTGATACGGTAGCTCTGCTGTTCGGGCTGAATGAGCCGGTCTTTTGCCAGCTTGCCCGGCCCCGGCGCCCCCACCGACCGGTAGAACGACCCGCCGGGAGCCTGTACCCGCACCAGATAATCGGCCCCGTACATGGCTTCGTCAAGCACCCGACGCAGGTACTGTCGGAAATCGGTACCGGGTCGTTTCAGCAGTTGGCCGTGCGTTTTGAACAAACTCCATACCGTCAGGCTGATCTGCTGCGGGTTGAAGTACGACGAAAACGACAGGTGCGACAGGTGTTTACCGTAATCGCCCGACGCGTCGTACCAGCCGCCGTGCGCGTCGACGGTGGTGGCTGTCGGCCCCGTGGTAAGCGGCAGGTGATGATCCGCTTTGTTGAGCAGGCCCGAACTGCGCTGCCCCTTGAAGTAGTAGATCAGGTCGGAGAGCGTATGCTGTTCCAGCACGTTACGCCCAACCTGAAACGGGTGCGACACGACCGAATTGTTCTTCGTAGCTACCCGCAACTGGTACGTCCCTTCGGTCGTGAACGGCGAAAAATCAAGCGTCCAGAACACCCCCATTTTCCACCGATCGACCGGACCGCTGTAGGTCGGCGCTCCCGTGTACACCACCGCACCAGTCTTACTATCGACCAGTTGAAACGCAGTAACAGGCACTTGCTTATCGGCCATGACAACCGCCTGCTTGGGTCGGTTCTGTTCGTAACCAACCTGATTGGTCAGTATGCGCACGGACTGCGCCCAGCCGGTTGGCAACCCACTGATGGCAAGAACGGCGCTAAGCAGGAAACGAGAAATTAGGGGACTCGCTCGGGTAATTTTCATCACTAATTCGACGGTGTTTGGGCCGCCCACCGGATGGCGTTGCGCACCATGGTGGTGTAGGCTGTGTTCTGAAACAAGGCGGGGTGGTGCCCCATGAAGAAATAGACGTTGCGCGCTTTGACCCGTTCGTTCGACCAGATTACCGGATGATCGCCCATCTTTTTCGGCGAATTGGGCTGGTATGTTGATTCATCGACAGCAGCCAGTACGTCGACGTTTGGGCGCGGGCTTTTGTCGTAGGTGTACCATTCCTCCCGCTCAATCGTGAACGAAGCTGGTACGTCCTGCATCATTGGATGCTGCCGGTTCTCGACCCGCACCGTAGCCGTGACGAAGCTCGCAATATAATCTTTGTAGCGGATGCCGCCCATAAACTGCGAGAACCACGGCCACAGGGCATAGCCGTCGAACTCGCCCAGCAGACTGGCGTGGTGAAAGCCGATCCAACCACCCCGCCCCTGCTCTATGTACTCGACGAAAGCCGCTTTGGCCCGGTCTGTCCACCGGTAAGGCGGATAGTCCAGCTGGATGAATAGCTGGTACTGTCGCAAAAATTGGCGGTCAATGGAATCGGTCGTTGTGATGTAATCGACGGAGAAGGACTGGTCCCGGCCGAGCGTCGACAGCCACGCTTTAGCCGCCAGCACAAACGGTTTGTGAACGCTCTCCGCTTCTGCGATGGCCAGCACCCGAACAGTTGGCTTTACCTGCGCCAGCGCACCAGTAGCCATCAGCAGCCAGGCAGTCACGATTACAGGCAGCAAACGGCCTGCTCGTCTGTTCGTTCGCTTCATCGATATGTTGAGTCTACGTCGGTTAAAAGCAGCATTTCTGCTCTAACCTACTAGATCAGGGCTATGCAACAGGCTTCACCCCACGAAAAAAGCTGTTGGGTAGGTAGTATCGTGATACCCGGTGAATGTACAAAATTGCCCATCCGTCCCGGAATTACTTAGCTATTTACAGCAGAAGGACCTTGTATAGTACTTAATAATTATGCTCAAATCTGTTAATAACATAATATCTACATTCAAACTATACTATCGATTTTTTCGATCTACGTAGAATATTATGCCCCCAAAAGTATCATTTAACGAATTTTCTATTAGTAGTTTTTAAGACGTTTTTAATAGTCTTTAAATTTTTTACATAATTTTAACCTCAGCCAATTTTTACCCAACAGTTCAACAGAATGTCCGTATGACAAAACATTTATTCGCGTGCTTACTAGGAATCTGGCTCGCAGGCTCAGCAGCCTACGGCCAGTCCCGGCGAATCACCGGGAAGGTTACCTCTGGAGAGGACGGCACCGACATTCCCGGCGCGTCGGTCGTCATTAAAGGAACAACAACCGGTGCTACTACCGACGCCGACGGGATGTACTCCATCAACGTACCCACTGAAAACGCCACGCTCGTATTCAGCTTTGTGGGTATGGTGTCCCGCGAAGTGCAGATCGGCAACCGGTCGGTACTCGACGTCGTGCTATCGTCGGACAACAAGCAGCTTCAGGAGGTAGTCATTACTGCTCAGGGTATCGCCCGCGAGAAGAAGGCACTCGGCTACGCCGTTACTGCCCTCGACAAGAAGCTGATCGAAGACCGCCCACAGGCCGATGTTGGCCGGATTTTGCAGGGCAAGATTCCGGGCGTTAACATCACGGCGACATCGGGCGTATCGGGAACGGGTACTAACATCACCATTCGCGGCTATTCGTCCATCACCGGTTCGACGCAGCCCCTGTTTGTGGTCGACGGCGTACCGTTCAACTCGAACACCAACTCGCGTGACGGCTTTACGCAGGGTGGGCAGTCGGCATCGAGCCGCTTCCTGGACCTGGATCCCAACAACATCGAAAACGTTACCGTACTGAAAGGACTGGCCGCTACCGTAACCTACGGCGATCAGGGCCGTAACGGCGTTATTCTGGTCACGACCAAAAACGGTACCCGCTCGGCCCGGCCGACGGAAGTATCCGTTACCCAGTCTTACTTCACCAACACAGCGCACCTGCCCACCTACCAGAACGATTACGTGGGTGGTTTCCAGCAGAACCTGGGCTACTTCTTCAGCAACTTCGGCCCTACCCTGCCGGAAGCGTATGCTTACCCCTCGCAGAATACCAACACGGCCCTGACCAACCACCCCTACGCCTTTTTCAGTCTGGCGTCGCTGCGGGAGGCAATGGCTCCATACGTCTCGTCGCTGGGTAAGTATCAGATGCAGATTTACCCCAACAACGTAAAGGATTTCTTCCGTACGGGTCAGGTAGCGACCACCTCGCTCAACCTGTCGGGTGGTGGCGAAAAGGTAAGCTACAACATCTCAGCGGGCTACCACAATGAGCAGGGCTACATCCCCAACAACGGCCTGCGCAAGCTAAACCTGGGCCTGGGTATCAACGCGCAGCTGAGCAAGAAAGTGAGCATCGTTACCTCGCTTAACTTCGCGAACACCGATCAGTTTTCGCCCCCGCTCAACGCCGGACAAGGCAACAACACGCTGGGTGGTTTCCCGTCGGTACTCGCCAACGTAATGTATACCCCCCGGCAGGTCGATCTGATGGGCTGGCCTTACGAAAACCCCATCACGGGCGGGTCGGTCTATTTCCGCAGCGGCAACGACATCCCGAACCCACGCTGGATTCTGGACAACTACAAGACGACGGGCGTTGTCAACCGTCTGTTTGCCTCGACATCGCTCACCTACGACATCGCCAAAGACCTGACGTTCCTGTACAAAGTCGGGCTGGACACGTACACGGAGAATCAGCAGTACATGTTCAATAAGGGCGGGGCTGACCTGGTCAACGGGTTTTATAACACCTTCGACGTTCGGAACACCATCTGGGACAACAGCGCGATTCTGTCGTACACCAAACCCGTCAGCGACAAGTTTACGCTCTCGGCCCGGCTGGGTGCCAACATGCGGAACGACCGCTACAACTCGACCTCGGTTACCAGTCAGAATCAGCTGGCCCGCAATCTGTTCCGGCACAACAATTTTATCGACAACGTAGCGTCAAACTACGCCAACGAGCAAACCCGGATCGGTATTTTCGGCGAAGTAACGGCTGATTTCAACAACTACCTGTTCCTGAACCTGGCCGGTCGTAACGACTGGACCTCGACGGTGGAAGTAGCCAACCGGGAGATTTTCTACCCCTCGGCCAGTCTGTCGTTCGTGCCTACCACGGCCTTCACGGGCTTGCAGGGGGGCGGTGTTCTGAACTTCCTCAAACTGCGCGCAGGCGTGGGTACGTCGGCGGGTTTCCCCTTCCCCTACAGCACCCGCAACGTGCTGAATCAGAGCGCCCGGGCGTGGCTGACATCAGCCGGCACGACGGTGCAGACGCACTCGGTCGACAACACATTGGGTAACCCCAACCTGATGCCGGAGCTGCATACCGAATACGAAGCGGGCGTGGAAGGTAAGATGTTCAACAACGTTCTGAACTTCGACCTGACGGTTTATCAGCGCAACACCAGCAACCTGATCACGTACAGCCCACTCGACGCATCGACGGGCTACACCAACACGACGATCAACATCGGTAAGATTCGCAACGAAGGTATCGAGCTGAACCTGAGCGGGACGTTCTTCAAGACGGCGTCATTTGCCTGGACACCAACGCTGGTTTTCTCGCGCAACCGCCCTAAAGTTCTCGATCTGGGTGGCACCTTGCAGGAAGTACAGGTGGCTGGTTTCGGCAGTTCGCTGGGTAACTACGCCGTGGTAGGTCAGCCCTTCAATGTGATCAAAGGTACGGGCTTCCGGCGCAACGAACAGGGCCAATACCTGATCGACGGTGGTGGCTACCTGTTGACGACGACCTCGCCGGTTGTACTAGGCGATCCGAACCCGGCCTTCACGTCCAGCCTGATCAACAACTTCACTTACAAAGATCTGTCGCTGGAAGTGATGGTGGCCTACCGTCACGGCGGTGCCATGTACTCGACAACGGCGGGTGCCCTGCTGGGTCGCGGTCTGACGATCGACAACGCGCTGGGGGTGGTATCGACCGGGCGCAGTCGATGATTATTCCCGGTGTTAAGCTGGCCGACGGCACACCGAACACGACGCAGATCACGGCTTCGGACTTCTACTTCAACAACTACTACTTCTTCGGCGACGAAGGCCGTATCTACGACGGGTCGACGATCCGGTTGCAGGAAGTATCGCTGTCGTACCGGTTGCCCAAGCGGCTGCTGAACAAAGTCGGTATCAAGAGCGCGTCGTTCGCGCTGACGGGTAACAACCTCTGGTACCGGGCACTCTACTTCCCGAAGGGTCTCAACTTCGACACCGACAACCTCGGCCTGGGCGTCGGCAACGGACTTGGTTTCGAGTTCCTGACGGGCCCCAGCTCCCGGCGGCTGGGCGGTACGCTGCGCCTGACGTTCTAAATCGATTCGATTCCGAAGCGTAGCGAGCCTGTTACGCTTTGGGTCTACCTTAACAAGTCTTATCAAATGCTAAAACGATATATAGGAGTCTCGTTACTGGCAGCTAGTCTGCTGGGGGTGGGTGCCTGCAAGCTCGATTTGCTCGACAATCCCAACGCTGTAACGACCAACAATACCGATATCAACTACCTACTCAACTCGATTGAGCTGACCTACCGGGATCACTTCGCCGGGGTGGGCGATTCGGGCATGCGCCTGACGCGGATGCTCAATCAGGGATCGGCGATCTACGACAATGCCGTGTCGCCGGGCAACTACGACGGCGTCTGGACAACGGCCTACGCGGGTCTGCTCACCGACGTCAAAACGCTTATCCCCATCGCGGAATCGCGGCAGCTGCTCGTTCATGCGGGTATCGCCCGGACGCTACGGGCGTCGACACTGGTGAACCTGGTCGATGCGTTCGGTGACGTGCCATACACGGAGGCTATCGACCCGACCAATTTCAACCCCAAAACCGACGGGGCGCATCGATTTACACGGCAGCGCTGGCCGAACTCGACAAAGCCATCGAGAATTTTTCGGCTACGTCGAGCACGGGTGCTTCCGGCGATCTGATCTTCGCTGGCTCAACCGATAGCTGGATTCGTACGGCCAACACGCTCAAGCTGAAGATTTACCTGAACCGCCGTCTGATCGACAAGTCAGGCTCGACCTCGGCGATTAACACGCTGATCGCGGGTAACAAGCTGATCTCGACCAACGCGCAGAACTTCGTCTTCAAGTTCGGCTCGAACCTGACCAACCCCGACACACGGCACCCACGGTACGCCGGGCAGTATGGACCATCGGGCGGTGGCGACTACCAGTCGAACTCATACATGGGCACGATGTACTCGTCGAAGGGCTTCCCTGATCCCCGGATGCGGTTCTACTTCTACCGACAGACGGTACGCAACCCGACGGACGTCAACGTGCTGCGGTGTATCACCAACAATAAGCCATCGCATTACACCGATGCCGACGTATTCTGCCTGCCAACTAGTGTAGGGTACTGGGGTCGCGATCACCTGAGCAACGAGGGTATTCCACCAGATGGTCTGCTGCGTACGGCCTGGGGTGTGTATCCGGCTGGCGGTCTGTACGACAACAACGCCGGGGTACCCGTATCGCTGGGTGCCGGTGCCGGTGGCGCGGGGATTCACCCGATGATGATGCGCTCGTTCGTTGATTTCATGCTTGCAGAATCAGCCCTGACACTCGGCACGACGGGTTCGGCCCGTGACCTGCTGAAATCAGGTATCGAGAAGTCGATGGCCGACGTACGTACGATGGTACTCGGCACGACGGAAAGCGGCAAAATCAGTGCGTACGAATCAGACAACAAAATCGTATGGTCGGATGAAGTAACGAAGTACGTCAACGCCGTGCTGGCCCGTTACGACGCAGCCACCACCGACGATGCCCGGCTCAACGTAATCGGCACCGAGTACTGGCTGGCGCTCTACGGCAACGGTATCGAGTCGTACAACCTGTACCGCCGGACGGGCAAGCCCGCTAATCAGCAGCCCGCCCTCGATCCGAACCCCGGCAGCTTTGCCCGTTCGTACTACTACCCGGCTTCGTACATCACCCGTAACGCCAACGCCAAGCAGAAAGCCGCCGTTACCGTGCCGGTGTTCTGGGACAACAACCCGACCAGTCTGTTCCGCTAGGCCACTCTAACTGATTCGCATCTGTTCATGAAAAAGATCATATCCTTTTTGTTTGTCGGCCTCGCTATCGCGGCCTGTCAGACCGATATCGTCAGCCACCTCGACGACAAAACGCTGGAAAACGGCGGCTATATGCGCACCGTTACCCCCTACCCTGTCAGCAACAGTACGTTCAGCGTCAGTAAGGCGAACCTGAGCGGCACAAAGCTGGAACTGGTGGCTGAGGCCGTAACGCCCAACTCTGGGGCGCTGTTCTCGTCCTACGATCTGTCGATTGCGTTTGTCGATGCAACGCCGAGCAATGGCACCAAGAGCGTCTCGGCCGTCGCCCTGAAATCGCTACCGTCGAGCAGCTTCGCCAAAGACGCCACAACGGGCTACCCACGTGCGACGCTGTCTATCACCGGCACCGAGGCACTGAACGCCGTGAAGCTGACGTCGGCCGACATTACCGCCACTGATTATTTCACCGTAACGGCGGTTATGAACCTGACCAATGGCAAGTCGTTTTCGGCGGCTAACACGGGCGTAAACATCACGGGGGGTGCTTTTTACAGCTCGCCCTTCACCTATCGCATCAACGTCGCGAACTAGGTAGTTTTTGAGTGTACGAAAAAGTCCGGCACCCACGTGGTCGCCGGACTTTTTTTCGTTTATGGCTGTGCAATCGAACTGGTGCGTGCATCCATATGAGAAACCGTTTCTATCATGGCTCGCTTCCAATTTGTTTCCCTACTTTTTTGCCTGCTGCTATGTATCAGCCAATTCGTATCTGCCCAGCAGGTTACAGCGCAGGATCTGCTGCTGCGCGAGCTTAAGCAGACGGGTGAAATTTACACCGTCGTTGAGAAACAGCCGACTTTTTCGGGCGGTCAGAACGCATTGCAACAATACCTCAGACAGCATCGGCGGTACCCCGAAGCAGCCCGTAAAGCTGGTATCTCGGGACGGGTATTTGTCGCATTCGTTGTGAATACGGATGGTAGTATTCAGGATGTAGAACTGCTCAAAGGCATTGGATTGGGGTGCGATGAAGAAGCGATTCGCCTTGTCAAGGGTATGCCGAAATGGATACCGGGTAGTCAATCTGGTAAAGCTATTCGCGTCAAATACAACCTTCCTATCGCTTTCGGACTGACCGAATAGATGAACCATACGATCATGATTGGCTGCATGAAACACAGCTGGCTGATGAGTTGTGTAATTGGTGGGTTCGCGTTACTTTCGTCCTGCTCGACCACGCTGTTACAGGTAACTCCGAATCCACCCGATCTAAGCATATATCTGTGTTCTATGGCAAACCGTAATCCTGAATTTCCCGGCGGTATCGACGCTTTGCTCGCTTACGTCGATCAGCACAGTACGTACCCAATCGAAGCTGCTCAGGCTGCTATTACCGGGAAGGTATTTATCTCATTCATCGTCAGCAAAACTGGCGACGTCACCAACGTCAGCGTACTACAAGGGCTCGGCTACGGCTGCGACGAAGAAGCGGTTCGACTCGTTCGGGAAATGCCCCGCTGGATACCCGGCAAACAAAACGACGAGTACGTGAACGTAAAATACACCCTACCCGTATCATTCGGCACGGGGAATTAACTTGGCAAGCCTTTGCGGCCTTCCTACCTTTGCGGTATGAATTCGCCCCTGCTACAGTACCTCGACAATCCCACCGGAACGAGCATTCCCTCTCCCTGTTTCGTGCTCGAAGAAGCTAAACTCCGCCGGAATCTTCAGCTCATTGATTCGGTGCAGAAATCGGCCGGTGTTACGATCATTCTGGCCCTGAAAGGCTTTTCGATGTTCAGCGCCTTCCCGCTCGTACGCGAGTATCTGAGTGGCGCAACCGCTTCATCACTCAACGAGATCAGGCTGGTAAACGAGTACATGAACGTACCGGCGCATTCGTACATCCCAGCCTACCGCGACGACGAATTTGCCGAAGTCCTGACCCGCAGCAGCCACCTGACGTTCAACTCCTGGAGTCAGTGGGAGCGGTTCAGCGGGCGGGTTGCGGCTTACAATGCCCAACGACAGGCCGACGGCAAACCAACAGTCTCGTGCGGCATCCGGGTCAACCCGCAGTATTCGGAAGTAGCCACGGATATGTACAACCCCTGCGTACCCGGCTCCCGGCTTGGCTCGACCCGCGATCAGCTACCCGACCAACTCCCCGACGGGCTGGATGGTATTCACTTCCACACGCTCTGCGAAAACGATTCGTTTACGCTCGAACGGACGCTGACAGCCCTCGA
Organism: Spirosoma rhododendri; assembly: GCF_012849055.1. Classification (NCBI taxonomy): domain Bacteria; kingdom Pseudomonadati; phylum Bacteroidota; class Cytophagia; order Cytophagales; family Cytophagaceae; genus Spirosoma; species Spirosoma rhododendri. The sequence goes on from NZ_CP051677.1 coordinate 4,543,545, forward strand.
AAGTCGCTTCGATGCGCTGCTGCACCAGGCCAAATGGGTCAACTTCGGCGGGGGTCACCTGATGACCCGCGAAGGCTACGACACCGATCACCTGATCGGTTTGCTGAAAGCGTTTCGGGAAAAATATAACGTCGACATCATTCTAGAACCCGGCTCGGCCATCGCCTGGCAGACGGGCGTCCTCGTTTCGACGGTTCTCGACGTGGTCGACAGTCAGGGTATCGACGTGGCCATTCTCGATACCTCGTTTGCGGCCCACATGCCCGACACGCTCGAAATGCCCTATAAGCCCCGCATTCTGAATTCGTACCACGAGCCCGTCGCGGGCAAACCGACATACCGGCTCGGCGGCATGACCTGCCTGGCGGGTGACTTCATGGGCGACTACTCGTTCGATGCTCCGCTCCAAATTGGCGACCAATTGGTTTTCGATGACATGATTCACTACACGATGGTTAAAACAAGCACGTTTAATGGCGTTAACCTGCCTAGCATCGGCGTCTGGAAAGAAGATGAAGCATTCTCGCTGATACGCTCCTACGGCTACGAGAGTTTCAAAGACCGCCTGAGCTAAGCGATCAACGAGGGCTTGTTTACTACCTGTTTCTGTTTTATTTTGAGGTAAATTCTGCTGCTATGCAAACGTTCGTCGTTGAAATTCTGGACGATAAGGCCGTTCCTCTTTTACGGGATTTGGAAAACCTGTCAGTTATCCGTCTGACAGAACAATCTGTGCTCCCAGAAATTACGACTAACGAGCCAGTTCGGAAACGGTCGGATCAGCTTCGTGGCTCGATCAGCCCCGAAGTAGCGGCCGATTTGCACCGTCAGCTAACGGCCCTGCGTAACGAATGGTAGCTGCTTATCTAGTCGACACCAATGTGTTGATCGATTATCTGGCAGACGCATTACCCGCTGAGTACACGTATCTGGTGAATGAGCTAATCGACAACGACGAACTGTATATATCGGTCATTACCCAGATTGAATTACTTTGTTTTGAGGCACCTGAAGCATATAATCAGTCGTGCCAAAACCTGATTTCGTTGGCGCACACGGTACCGTTGCAGGATCCAGCCATTATTGATAAAGCGATCAGTATTCGCAAAACAGCCCGAATAAAATTGCCAGATGCGGTGGTGGCGGCAACGGCTATCACACTCAACCGGTCACTGTTGAGTCGAAATGAGCGGGACTTCAAACGAGTTGATGAACTCCAGTACCGGAATCCGTATCACTAACAACACGCAGGCCCGGTCAGTGAGCTACTGACCGGGCCTGCGTGTTGTTAGTGAATGCTTAGTATTGCGAACGACCTTCCGATTGCGACGATTCAGAGTCGGCGGTACCACCCGAAACGCCCATGCCGCTCACGCGCGACGCGTTGCTACGTGATGAGTTAGCTGACGAATTACCAGTCTGCGGGCTGTAGGCACTGTCACCCTCGGCTTCGCCTGCACGAATGCCGCCATCACTGCCGGTTGTATCATCCATGTAATCGACGTCGTCGGATTCATCGGCATCGTCGCGGGTACCGCCCTGACGGTCCGCCAGATCATCGCCATCATCAGCCAGGGCCGATATACCCGCACCGCTGCGCGTGGACTCCCCGCCGACGGTACTTGTCATGGGGGCCTCTCCGCCCGTGGGTGCCGGATGCCCCGTTCCGCCAATTTGCTGACTCATATTATGTAACGACTCCGCGAGTGATGTGAGCGTCGACTTATCTTCGGCATCGACTGTACCGGCCAGCTTCTCCGTCTGCTTCGCCAGCTTTTGCAGCGTCTGCTGTACCTGCGTCGCGTTGGGCTGCCCACCCACAAACTGGGTTTTGAGTTCATCTAATCCGCCCAGTATGTCCGTACCGGTCGATGGGTCGGTTTTCAGAAAGCTGGTCCAGCTCTCGATGAGTGAGAGACCGTCCGTCATTGATACGCTGTTGGCATCGCCCCCGAACGCTTTTTTCGTCAGGCTAACCAGGTTTTCGGCATGTTGATCGAGTGCCATGAAATTGTTGGGTTTAGTAGTTTATGCAGTCAGACCGGCGGCCTGCTGATGTAGATTTTCCAGTACGGCAATGAGTTGCGCCAGTTCGGTCTGCTCGGCACTGGCCTCCGGCTTACCGGCAACGGCGCGGGTTTGGCTAACCAGTTGCTCCAGCAGTTCAGCAATACGCTGATTGTCGGGGCGGTTGTAGCGTTGCGCCGTGTCTATTTCCGGCCGCAGCAGTTCGAGCGTGTCCAGAATAGCCTGTGTTTCGTCGGTACCGGCGTCATTCAAATGATTCAGCCACTTGTCGATCAGCGACAGCCCTTCCGTACCCGTTGTGGTGTCGATATTGCCGTCGAGCGTATTCACGGTCTCGTCAATGAGCGAGATCTGGTTTTTGTCGTTGGAGATCATACAGCGTCTTCGTTTTCTACGTCCGTTGTATTGATTTGTTGACCCGACTGAAGGTCGGCAAGCCCATCGGCAAAGTCTTTCAGCACCGTCGACAGATTTTGAAGTTCGGCGATGTACTCGGTAGCAGCTGCGTTGTTGGCCAGATCGACGGTCATACCCGACAGGCCGTGCATCAGCCCGTCGATTTCGTGCAGGTCGTTTTTGTAGATGGCATCGCGCAGCTTTTCGAGCGGCTCAGCCACCCACTGGGTACTGACATTTGAGCGAACAACGAAGATCCATTCCTGCACCAGGTCGGCCCCGGCGTCGGGCGTAGGGGCGTCTTCACTACCCCCAAGCATGGCCAGCGTACGCTCAACCATACTGTCGATTTTCTCCTTTTCGTGATTCATACCGTTGCTGAGTTATGTTGAAACAGAACCGGTAATACGGGCAAATGTTCGGCCTTTGTGTTGGTTTTACCGGAACGGGACACCCCCACTCGGGCCAACCGGTTAAACACAAAAAACCTGCATACCAGAAAGCGTGCAGGTTTTTAAAGACAGCTAAAGTAGTACTGCTCAAGGCAATACTACGACAAAAGTAAGGCCTTCCGCTTTAATACAAGCAGGCCATATACGCTATTTTTTAGCGAACTCCCGGTGATAAGCCGCGTGGTACAGCTCTTCTTCGGGTAGGTTCTTGAAGTATTCATAGGTGATGCGCAATCCTTCCGAACGGGAAACTTTCGGTTCCCAGCCGAGAATCGCTTTCGCCTTGGTAATATCAGGTTGCCGCTGCTTCGGATCGTCTTTGGGCAGCTCTTTGAAAACCAGCTTCTGCGTTGTGCCGGTCAGCTTGATGATCTCCTCGCCAAACTCTTTGATCGTGATCTCCGACGGATTACCGACGTTGACCGGGTAAGCGTAGTCGCTCAACAACAGGCGGTAGATGCCTTCTACCAGATCGTCGACGTAGCAGAACGAACGCGTCTGACTACCATCACCAAACACCGTCAGGTCTTCACCGCGCAGGGCCTGGCCGATGAAAGCGGGCAATACCCGACCGTCGTTCAGCCGCATGCGGGGGCCGTAGGTGTTAAAAATCCGGACAATGCGCGTTTCCAGCCCGTGGTAGGTATGGTAGGCCATCGTCATCGCTTCCTGAAAACGCTTGGCTTCGTCGTACACACCGCGCGGGCCAACCGGGTTTACGTTACCCCAGTACTCTTCGGGCTGTGGGTGGATTGTCGGGTCACCGTAGATTTCCGACGTCGATGCGATCAGCACGCGGGCTTTCTTCACCCGCGCCAGACCCAGGCAATTGTGAATACCCAGCGATCCCACTTTCAGCGTCTGAATCGGGATTTTCAGGTAATCGATCGGGCTGGCCGGCGACGCGAAGTGCAGAATGTAGTCCAGCTCACCCGGCACGTGGATGAACTTCGATACGTCGTGGTGATAGAACTCGAAATTCGGCAGTTTGAACAGGTGCTCAAGGTTGCGGATGTCGCCTGTGATCAGGTTGTCCATCGCAATTACGTGATACCCTTCCTTGATAAACCGGTCGCACAGGTGCGAGCCCAAAAAGCCGGCCCCGCCGGTAATAAGTACTCGTTTCATTGGTAGGTTTAAAGTTTACAGTTTTAGGTTTAAGGTTTGGTGTCTGACAACATTAAACAACAAACCTTAAACTTTAAACCAACAATTAGGCTTTCTGCTCGACGGGAGCCAGGACGGCTTCGCGACCGACGCTGTAATAGGTGTAGTTCATTTCGCGCATCTGGTCGATTTCGTACACGTTACGACCGTCAAAGATGACCTGATTTTTCATCAGCAGATTCATCTTGTCGAAATCGGGGGTGCGGAACAGCGGCCATTCGGTCACGATCATCAGCGCATCGGCATCGTCGAGTGCCGCGTACTGCGTGTGTGCGTAAACAATGCTGTTGCCCATGATATTGCGCACGTTCTCCATGGCTTCGGGATCGTATACCGTTACCTTGGCACCGGCTTCCAGCAGGGCCCGGATGTTGTCGAGAGCGGGTGCTTCCCGAATATCGTCGGTGTAGGGTTTGAAAGCCAGACCCCACACAGCAATGGTCTTGCCTTTCAGGTCGTTGCCGAAGTGGTTCATCACGTAGGGCAGCATTTTCACTTTCTGGCTGTCGTTAACTTCCATCACCGACTTCAGTACTTTGAAATCGTAATCGAAATCTTTCGCCGTTTTCGCCAGTGCCTGTACGTCTTTCGGGAAGCAGCTACCGCCGTAGCCGATACCGGCAAACAGGAAACGCTTGCCAATACGGCTGTCGGTACCAATACCACGCCGGATGTCGTCGACGTTGGCGCCTGCCCGTTCGCACAGGTTGGCGATTTCGTTCATAAACGTGATTTTCGTGGCCAGGAACGCGTTAGCGGCATATTTGGTCATCTCCGCAGACCGCTCATCCATGAAGATGATAGGGTTACCCTGCCGCACGAGTGGTGCGTAAAGCCGATTCATCACCGTTTTTGCCCGCTCCGATTTGGTGCCGATCACGACGCGATCCGGCTTCATGAAATCTTCAACGGCCACACCTTCCCGCAGGAATTCAGGATTCGACACCACGTCGAAGTCGACTTTGGCATTGTCGGCGATGTGCGCGTGCACTTTCTCGGCAGTTCCTACCGGTACCGTGCTTTTATCGATGATAACCGCGTACTGATTCAGGAGCGGCCCCAGGTCCGACGCTACTTTCAGGATGTATTTCAGATCGGCCGATCCATCTTCGCCCGGCGGGGTCGGCAGCGCGAGGAAGATCACCTCAGCCCCCTTGATACCCTCTTCCAGGTCGGTTGTGAACGTCAGCCGCCCCTGTTCTACGTTGCGGTTGAACAGAACATCAAGTCCGGGTTCGTAAATCGGAATAATACCGTTGTTCAGTTTCTCAACTTTCCGCACGTCAATGTCGACGCAGGTTACCTGATTGCCGGTTTCGGCGAAACAAGTGCCTGTTACGAGTCCCACGTACCCAGTACCTACAACTGCCAGTTTCATATGAACTTGTTATAAATGAGTGTCTTTAATCGATCTGCGTTGCCAGCCGCTCGACAGACTGGCACTCGCAAAAATAGGAGTTTTTTAATAAATGCCCCGTTTACTCACTCCATACTGACTAAACGGTGTCTCCGGGTATGCAATGAATTCCGGTTCGGCCACGAAAAACGTACGGTTTAACGCCTGCCTGATGCACCCGCAAAGAAGGGCATAAACCAAATTATCAGCCGATAGTAGGCTAAATATCAACGAATTGTTTGTTACTGCCGGTATATACGAATACCTGCAAATCTTGACCCATAACAGTTTGCCGCGTCACTTATTTTTTGGATATTAGGGTATTATCACTTCATTAGCAGGCACCTGTACATGGTTAACGAAATTGTAGAAAACCAAGAATTAATAGCGCAATCAGTTCGTGATTTAAGCGAGCGTCTGATCCGCCCAAACGTCCGGCAGTGGGACGAAAGTCAGTATTTTCCCGCCGATCTCTTTCGCAAACTGGGCGAGCAGGGGCTGATGGGTATGCTCGTACCGGAAGCCTATGGTGGTGCCGGACTGGGCTACCGGGAATATGTTGCCGCGATCGTTGAACTGTCACGGGTCGACGGGGCGGTGGGCCTGTCGATGGCTGCCCATAACTCACTCTGTACGAACCACATTCTACTGTTTGGCAACGACGATCAGAAGGCTACTTACCTGCCCCGGCTGGCATCGGGTGAGTGGCTCGGAGCCTGGGGTCTGACCGAGCCTAACACCGGCTCCGACGCGGGTAACATGCGAACTACGGCCGTGCGGGTAGGTGATGACTGGGTGCTCAATGGGGCCAAAAACTTTATTACGCACGGGCGCAGCGGGCAGGTTGCGGTGGTCATTGCCCGGACGGGCGAACCAAACACTCCGCACAACGCCACGGCCTTTATCGTTGAGCGGGGCACGCCCGGTTTTTCGGGTGGTAAAAAAGAAGATAAGCTGGGGATGCGGGCGTCCGAAACGGCCGAAATGCTGTTCGAAGACTGCCGGATATCCGATAGTCAGCGGCTGGGTGCCGTGGGTGACGGGTTTGTTCAGTCCCTGAAAGTGCTCGACGGGGGCCGCATTTCGATTGCCGCGCTCAGCCTGGGCATTGCCTGGGGGGCGTATGATGCAGCGTTGGCCTACGCGCAGGAACGCCAGCAATTCGGGCAACCTATCGCCAGCTTCCAGGGTATCAGCTTTAAACTGGCCGACATGGCGACCGATGTAGAAGCGGCCAAACTGCTGACTTATCAGGCGGCTGATTTGAAAGACGAAGGTAAAACCGTAACAAAGCAATCGGCAATGGCAAAGCTGTTTGCGTCGGAAGCGGCCGTCCGGGTGGCTAACGAAGCCGTACAGGTATTCGGCGGTTACGGCTATATCAAAGATTTTCCCGTCGAAAAATTCTACCGCGACGCCAAGCTTTGTACCATCGGCGAAGGAACGAGCGAGATTCAGAAGCTGGTTATCTCGCGGCAGATATTGAAGTAGACAGTATAAGGAACAGAAAAGAGGTGATAAGAAAGACCGGTTTGCGCTAGCGTCTTTCCTATCACCTCTTTTCTAGTTTATCCAGTTGACGGCTAGACCGTCTTCTGTTGCCCTTTTATCAAGGCTGCAATACCAAGTACGATTACCGCTCCGACGAACGAGGTCAGGATGTTGTCGAGGATACCAGTTGATTTACCAAAAATCAATCCGCCGACGAAACCACCAACGATACCCAGCAGGATCTGAACGATCAGCGAAAACGAGAACCGTTTGAACACGAGGTCAGCCAGCCATCCGGCCACCGCCCCAACGAGAATAGAAACAAGGAAGCCCATAGTAGTAAAGGTGCGTTTATAGGTGGTAAACAGCCATAATAACACCCACAGGCTGGGTTTGTTTAAGTATTCTTTAATCCGATTACGGCCAGCATCCGGCCCGTCTGCCCCTGCTCAGCCCGGTACGAAAAGTAATCGTCGTTGTTTGCGACGGTCGAAAAGGGAGACACCTCGATCTGCGACGCAGGTACCCCCATCGCCAGACACAAATTCATATTGGCCCGTTTCAGGTCGGCGCAGGTGCGGCCCGTTTGCGGGTTAGTACCAAGGAGCGACGCGTCGAACTGGGTAGCTACCTCCGGCCCAATGTCGAACGCGTGCTGATCGATACAGGTACCAATATATATATGGCAGTCGGCGGGTTGGGTACCAAACTGCTGCTGCATCTGGGTGATCGTTTCCTGCACAATCCGCCCGACGGTGCCGCGCCAGCCCGCGTGTACGGCCGCTACGGCCCGCTGCCCACTGTCGTAAATCAGGATGGGTACACAATCGGCCACGGTGACACCGATGAGCAGATCGGATACGTTCGTCATCAGGGCGTCGTAGCCTTCGTACCGACCGGCTTCCGTTACGTGCAGCACCGCCGTGCCATGTACCTGATGCGCCGAGGCAAACCCAAACTCGGTGGTACCGATGGCCGAGAAGAAGCGGAGCCGGTTTTCGTCAACATTAGCCGGATCGTCGGCGGTGTTGATGCCCAGGTTCAATGCCGCGAACGGGGCCGGGCTAACCCCACCGTGCCGGGTGCTTTCGGCAGCAATCAACCCATCAATCGACGTAAACAGACCGGGAACGCGGTAAAGCGGCAGCTGCTGCGCTTCCGCTGGTGTATAACTCAACATAGCCCGAAGGTACGATTTTCCGCTCATCACCCGGCCGGGAACCGCTCATCCAGTTTACCAACCGTTCCAGTAGTTTGCAATGCATAGTACCATCTGTAGCATATATCTTTGTTTCACCAATCAGGAAGTAAATCACAAAAACATAATCAACCACAAAAACACACAACACCATGAAAACGCTCGTCACATCACTGCTCGTTGCCTTCACACTTGTTTCATCGGCTGTTTCGTTCTGCGAAGCCAAACCCATCGTCCGCCCGGTTAAGCAGGCAGCCGCCTATGAGGTGTCTATGTACACGGCAACGAACGGCAACCTTCGCCTGGCGCTCGACAAGCAAAAGGGCGGTCGGGTAACGGTCAGCATGAAAAACGATAAGGGCAACACGCTCTTCACCCAATACGTCGGCAAGCGCGAAACGCAGTCACGGTTTATGTTCGACATCAGCGCCCTGCCCGACGGCGTCTACACGGTTGAAATCTCCAACGGTGCTGAAACCAAAACGCAGGAGCTAACCATCAACACGCCGAAAGAACAACTGCCAGCGCGGCAGATTGCGCTGAACTAAGCTGACTCCCACCTTCACGAATCAAAATCCGCCGGGCGACCGGCGGATTTTTCTGGTTTATGCCCACCCGATTTACAGCTATACGGCCCAAAATGGCGTTATTACAGGAAACGTAACCGATAAGCGCATGGCCAACCTACCACCCCGAAACTACATTCTGCTGCCCCGCACGGGCATTCAGTTTTCCGACGCTACCCCCACCACGCGCGACGCCATTAAGAGCCTCACCGTCGACACCCGCCTGCGCGATGTGCTGGCGGGCGACCTGACCAATGTGGCGGTTGTGCTCGACTCGACCGACGGGCAGGGTGCGAAGCTGGTACAGCTTTCCGAGTCCGAGCTGCCCTTACTGCGGGCGCAACTGCCGGGTGTGCTGATCGTGCCGGAGGTGTTTTATTATCCGCAGCTGTTCCGCGAAAGCATTCGCACCGTTGCGCGACCGTTACAGGGGCAGGCGAAGGTGGCGCTGAAAATTCAACTCGTCGAGGCTAAAACAACGAAACCGGTAGCCGGGGCAACAGTCGTCGCGTTTACCAACTTTGCCGATCGAACGGGCGAACAGGCGACATCGGATGCGCAGGGTGTCGTGTCGTTCAAGAACATAACGAACCAGAAAATCGACCAGTTGTACGTGTACCCCAAAGTGGGTTACTGGAGTTACTGGAAGCAGAAAGTAACGCTCAAAACGGGCGACAAACTACCGATTCAGCCCGTCAAGCTCGATTATCAAAACGCCAAATCGTTTTTCTACCCTGCCCCGGCCGACGGCGAACCGAACGGCAGCGGCCTGACAGTGGGCGTTATCGACACGGGCGCGGGGCCCCATCCGGACCTCAATATTGCGGGCGGAGCCTGCACCGTTACGGGCGACGATCCGAAAGACTTTGCCGACGTCGACGAGCATGGTTCGCACGTGTCAGGCATCATTGCCGCGCAGGGCACACCCCCGACCGGCGTACGCGGTATCGCGCCCGGTGCCACACTGCGGGCGTATCGTGTGTTTGGCCGCAACAGCAACGGTGCGTCGAACTTCGCGATTATCAAAGCCATTGAGCAGGCCGTGGCCGACAAGTGCGACCTGCTGAACATGAGCCTGGGTGGTGGGCCGGTGGACACGGCGACGCAGGAAGCCATCACCTTTGCGTACCAGAACGGCACGCTCTGCTTCGTGGCAACGGGGAACGATGGTCGGCAGCCGGTCAGCTTTCCGGCTTCGTTTTCGCTGTCGCTGGCGGTCAGTGCGATGGGGCGCAAAGGCACGTTCCCGGCCAACACCACCGACGCGCCCAACGTAGCGGCTCCGTTTGGCACCGACAAAAAGAATTTTATCGCGGCTTTCTCGAACGTCGGCTCCAGTGTCGACTTTACCGGGCCGGGTGTCGGCATTGTGTCGACGGTGCCGGGTGGGTATTCGCCCCTGAGCGGTACGTCGATGGCCTGCCCGGCCGCAACGGGTATCGCGGCACGGCTGCTGTCGGGGCACCCCGATCTGGTTAAGATGCCACGCAATGCCGCCCGGTCCGACGCGATGATTCAGCAGTTGGCAAAGTACGTTCGCCCGATGGGTTTTGGCCCTACGTTCGAGGGAACCGGGATGCTGCTTCTGCCCGACGGAACGACCCCACCAACCGTTTCGTAACCAAATCGGTTAGTGGGGCTGTCCTAGGTGAGCAGGGCTGTTAAGTGCTAGTCTGTATACCCCCCAGCCCCCTAAGAGGTTGTTTGGGGAATGATTTTTCGAGTCAAAAACGCATTTTTTGTCATCCCGACGCAGGAGGGATCTTCGCTAGAAGCACGAAAATCGCCTGTCACCGGAGATCCCTCCTGACGTCGGGATGACAAAAATCTGTTCCCCAAACAACCTCTAAAGGGGGAGCATTCCGCGAATGAACCGCTCCCCCTTTAGGGGGCTGGGGGTAAACGGGCCGAAGAAAATTTGGCAATAGACAACACCAATTCAAGAACTTAACACCACCCCCGGCAGAACCCTGCCGGGGGCAATGCTCTCGCTTAACTACCTACCCGTATGGCACGTTACCTGCTGGCATTCAACGGCCCCCTCCCCCTACCACCCGACGACCTGCGGCTGATTGGGCAGCAGGCTCAGCTACTCGACACGTCCCGCCGGACGGTTCTGGTTGAAACGGATGCCGACCACCGCATCCACAAACTGGCCAGCCAACTGCCCAACTGGACTATCAGCCCGGAGACAATAACACCCCTGCCAACCACCCGACCAGCCATTCGAAAGGGAACAAACGAAGGCGGCAGTATAACCTAAACCAGATTTATTTATACCTTACAAAGCCAACAGACACATATCAAGTCAATTCTGCCGTGTCGATTATGGCTCTCCTACAACCCATGACTACTTCCCCACCCTTTGCATCGCCCGTAGCCTGGTCCGATGCAGGTCAGCATACCGATATCTGGTCGGACCTCTGCCAGACCCTGCTGCCTCCCTACATCAACACCTGTCGCTGGTTTGCCGGAAAGGCGCGTCAGCAAACGGGCTTGCAGATGCGGGCGGTTATGCCGCTGCTTATCGATGCCGAATCGGGCAAAGTGGCCTACCTGACCATTCTGACCGTCAGCTACGCCGATGGTAACCCCGAAAGTTACCTGCTCCCCCTGTCCTTCGTGTCGGATCGGGCTACGAAGGAGCGGACCTTCGGTGTGGCCGACGTACCCGACAAGGGGCGCATCGGTGAGGTCCAGTTGGCGGGTAAGGCAGGGCTGCTCATCGACGCGATTTACGACGAACGCTTCCGCAACGCGCTTTTCAACGCCATCTACGACAACCAGACAATGGCGATGCCGGAGGGGCAGATTCGGTTTCAGCGGGGGCAGGGGCTCGACGAAGGCGACCGGTCGCTACCATCGCGGGTACTGCCCGTCGATTCGAGCAATTCGGCCATGACCTTCGGCGACAAATACTTCATGAAGCTGTACCGCAAGCTATTTCGTGAAACCAATCCGGAGGTCGACATGGTCGCGTTTCTGACGGACGTCGGTCAGTTTACCCACATCCCGGCCTTTGGCGGCAGCTTCGTTTGGGAACGCGACGGCATTGCCGACGTGACCCTGGGCATGGTACAGCGGATGGTACCCAACGATAAAGATTCGTGGGGACAAACCGGCGACTACCTCAACGATTTTCTTTACGCCGTACCACAGCGACTGTTCACGATTCGGGAAGACGTGTTTGAGAAAGCGGAACTGCTGGGCCGACGAACCGGCGAAATGCACAACGCCCTTTACAATCCGACTGCCAGCGCCGACTTTGCCCCCGAGCCTTTCACCGACGAATACCGTACGTTTATCATCAACCGTTTCGAGTCGTTGCTCGAACAGCGGTACACGTTGCTGATTGATCGCTATACCGAGCTGGACCCACTGGCTCAGCGGCTGGCGTGGGTGTTTATGGAAGCCCGCGAGATGATCGAAGCCTTTATCAATGACTTCCGCACGCGTCCGCTGGGGTCGCTCCGCACCCGTATTCACGGCGATTACCACCTGGGGCAGGTGTTGGCAACGGATACTGATTTCGTCATTATCGACTTTGAGGGCGAACCCGAAAGCAGCATCACCGACCGCAAGATCAAGCATTCGCCCCTGAAAGATGTAGCCGGTATGATTCGCTCGTATCACTATGCCGTTAGCGCCAAGCTGTTCAATTCTGCCGAAACCGAAGACCTCGACCCGGCTTATCTACAACGTGTTTCCGACCGCTGGTTCCACCTCATCCGCGACACGTACCTCGACGCGTATTTCGACACCTTCGGCAGTCCGCACCCCCTCTTCAGGAACAACAACGAGATTAACTTCCTGCTGCTGATCTACCTGCTCGAAAAAGCGGTGTATGAGCTGGGTTACGAAATAAGTTATCGGCCGTCGTGGGTAAAAATTCCATTGAAAGGCATCATCGACGTCGTTACGGAGATCGAGAAAATCCGGCTCAGCGACGGCGTCACGCTCTCCCCCGACATTCCCATGCTGCAAAAAGGGCTGTTGCGGTAGGGCTATATAGCCTGACGAATGGGTGTAGCCTGGACGTCCACGTCCGGGTGGGCGCGAGAGCGACCAAAAAGCTGCCGCCTGCACAAGTTGCCCTGACGGGCACCCGGACGTGGACGTCCAGGCTACACCCATTCGCAGGGCTACACCACTAAACATCACAAACCTATGTCCACCCTGAAGAATCACGTCATCATCATCACCGGAGCCGGGTCGGGCATTGGGCGGCAGTTGGCCATACAGGCTGCCGCAACGGGCGCGCCGGTCATTGCCACCGACATCAACCTCAATGGGCTGGCCGAAACCAACCGGCTGGCGGGTGGTGCGGTAACGACCCGCCAGCTCGACGTGTCGGATGCCGCATCGATTCAGCGGTTTGCCGACGAAACGATTCCGGCGCTCGGCAACCGCCCGCTGATACTGGTCAACAATGCGGGCGTAGCGCTCAGCAGCGGCCCCTTCGCCACGACGGAGCTGGACGATTTCGAGTGGCTGCTCAGCATCAATCTGTGGGGCGTCATCCGCATGACAAAAGCCTTTCTACCGTATATGACGGAGCACAACGCGGGGCATATCGTCAACCTGTCGAGCGTGTTCGGGCTGGCGGGGGTGATGAATCAGTCGGCGTATAGCACGGCGAAGTTCGGCGTTCGGGGGTTCAGCGACGTGTTGCGGATGGAACTGCTCGACACGCCGATCAAGGTAACGTGCGTACACCCCGGCGGCATCAAAACCGCCATTGCTTCCAGCGCCCGGCAGGGGAAAAACACGCCTGTTACGGACGCGATGAAGCAAAACGCGGTCAGCAGCTTCGAGAAAGCCGCCCGCACAACGCCCGACGAGGCCGCCCGGCAGATCTGGCGCGGGGTCGAACAGGACAAAGCGCGGGTGCTGATCGGGGCCGACGCCCGGCAGATCGAGTGGCTGACGCGCCTGCTGCCAACCCGCTACGTGCAGATTATTCGCAGCAAGATCGAGCGGACGTTCAACACTGAAGGCTGAGTTTTTTCTAACTTTCCGCCCGATCCTCGGGTTCACTACGTATTCCGAATCGTTACCTAATGGCAAAACGTACGACTAGCACTACTCAAAACTACGCGCAGCCCACGCCACCGGCCGACGCTATACAACCCGCTTCGTCGGGCGAAACCAAGCCGAAACCGGCCCGTAAACCCAAACCAAAAACCGGAGAAGCCGCCCCCATCGACCCAGCTACGGTGATGTCGCCGGGCCTCGACGCGCCCACGGCTCAACTGCCCGGCGTGGATTCGCCCAGCGTGGATTCGCCCGGCCAGCCTACCCCACCCCCACCGGCCGAAATGCCTGACCCAGTGCAGGAGCCAGTTCCGGCAACCGATTCGCCGGCACCAGCCCCTGAATCGGCCGGATCATATTCCCGCTTTACCGACTTCGACGTTCACCTGTTCCGGTCGGGTAAGCACCAGCGGCTGTACGAAAAATTTGGCTCGCACGTCGTTGAGCACAACGGTGTGACGGGTACGTACTTTGCCGTTTGGGCTCCTTCGGCCCGTTACGTAGCCGTCATTGGCGACTTCAATGGCTGGAACAAAGGCAGTCACTCGATGGCCGTACGGTGGGATTCGTCGGGCATCTGGGAGATTTTCATACCCAACGTCGGTCGGGGTACTGTCTATAAATACTTCATCGTCCACGAAGGTGGGCGCGAACTGGAAAAAGGCGATCCCTACGCTCACTCGTGGGAAGTTCCGCCCAAAACTGCGTCGGTAGTCACAGACACCTACTACGAGTGGAACGATCAGGACTGGATGGCAAACCGGGGTGCCAAGAACTCGCTGAACGCCCCGATTTCGGTGTACGAAATGCACTTGGCATCCTGGCGTCGTGATCCGGGCAACCCTGAGCGCGAGCTGAGCTATGGCGAAATCGCGGATGCGCTGGTGCCTTACATACAGGATATGGGCTTTACGCACGTCGAGTTCATGCCCGTCATGCAGTATCCCTACGCACCGTCGTGGGGCTATCAGATCACGGGTTACTTTGCACCCAGCAGCCGATTCGGCACGCCCCAGGAGTTTATGCACCTGGTTGAGCGCCTGCACCAGGCGGGTATCGGCGTGTTGCTCGACTGGGTACCAAGTCACTTCCCCGGCGATGCCCACGGCCTGTACGAGTTCGACGGCTCGCACCTCTACGAACACCCCGACCCGCGCAAAGGCTACCACCCCGACTGGAAGAGTTATATCTTCAACTACGGTCGGCCGGAGGTGCGTTCGTTCCTACTGTCGAACGCCCTGTTCTGGCTCGACCGCTGCCACGCTGACGGACTACGGGTCGATGCTGTTGCGTCGATGCTCTACCTCGACTATTCGCGCAATGCCGGTGAGTGGGAACCGAATATGTTCGGTGGCCGCGAAAACCTGGACGCGATTTCGCTGTTCAAGGAAATCAACGAAGC
Source organism: Spirosoma rhododendri (assembly GCF_012849055.1). Taxonomy (NCBI): domain Bacteria; kingdom Pseudomonadati; phylum Bacteroidota; class Cytophagia; order Cytophagales; family Cytophagaceae; genus Spirosoma; species Spirosoma rhododendri. Next base: position 4,558,675 of record NZ_CP051677.1, read on the forward strand.
CGTTTACGCAGCTTTCCCCGACACACAGACCATCGCCGAAGAATCGACTTCGTTCCCGGGCGTATCGCGGCCCCTGTACACGGGCGGTCTTGGCTTCGGCATGAAATGGATGATGGGCTGGATGAACGACACGCTTCGCTACTTCGAGCGCGACCCGGCCTTCCGCAAATTTCACCAGAACGAACTGACGTTCAGTACGATATACGCGTTCACGGAGAACTTCATGCTGCCTCTATCACACGATGAGGTGGTGTACGGCAAGCATTCGCTGGTCGGCAAAATGCCGGGCGACGAATGGCAGCGGTTTGCTAACCTGCGGCTGTTGTTTTCGTACATGTTTACCCACTCAGGCACCAAACTGCTGTTTATGGGTGGTGAATTTGGTCAGACGGAAGAGTGGAAATACGACTCGAGTCTCGACTGGCACCTGCTGCAATACGCGCCCCACAGCGGTATGGCGGCCTGCGTTAAGGCACTGAATCAGCTTTACCGCAACGAGCCGGGACTGTATGACCGCAACTTCACGGCCAACGGCTTCGAGTGGATTGATACGTCGGACCAGGAAAACAGTGTGATTACGTATGCCCGGAACGGCAACCGCCCGGAAGATACGTTGCTGATTGTGTTGAACATGACGCCCGTTCCGCGTCATGGCTACCGCATTGGCGTACCGACGGGTGGCACGTACCACGAGATTTTCAACAGCGATGCTACTGAGTTTTACGGCAGCGGTGTTACCAACCCCAACGCAATAAACTCGGACGAGCAAGGCTGGCAGGGCCGGATGCAGTCGCTTCAGCTAAACATTCCCCCGCTGGGAGCCGTCGTGCTGAAAATGAAGTAATCTTTTGGACAGGATTACAGGAATAATAAGCTTGAAATTTAAGCGCACCGATTCGCTTGCTGGCGGATCGGTGCGCTTTTTACTAGAAAAATCCTGCGAATCCTGTAATCCTGTCCAATACCCTATCTTTGCCCCCTCAATCATCTCATTACGCCTGAATGAAGAAATTTTTGCTGGCCGTCTGCCTGCTCGGCACGGTCACTTCCTTTGCCCAGTCGCCCGTATCAGCGCGGCTGAGCAGCGGTTATGACCTCGGCATGGGTTACTCGACCAACCGCTACAATCCGTCGATTCAGTACTATCAGTTGCTTAATATCGGCGAACGCAAGCTTGTCTCGCTGGGCTGGAACTTTCGGCTGGGCGCTTTCTACGGCGACAACATCGACTGCTACACAGCCCCCGCCCGCCTGACGCGCGAAAAAACAGGTTTCAGCGCGCTGGGAGCCCCGCTCGTTCCGGCCAATATCGATACCCTCCGTTTCGATTTTGTGTCGATGACCTCGGCCAGCATCGGTGTTCGGGCACAGATTAATTTGGGGCGGGTCGAGCTAGGCGCAAGTGCCGATCTGGTGGGCCTGACGCTGGGCCGCACCCGCACCGGCCGTGTCACGTCGTCGACTGGTCGCTACCGGGTCGACTCAACGACAACCTCACCATTTACGGGTGCCAACGCCGATCAGTCGGCGCGGCCCTCGCGGCTCAACGCCCGACTGCTGGGCGACAATAACCTAGGCACCTTATCGACTGACGTGTATGCCCGCATCCGCGTCAGTCAGCGCGTTGGTATCAAGGTGGGCTACCAGTGGCTAACCTCTGAAGTACGGATGAGCAACCGGGACGTCATCGCCGACAACGACCGCTTCCGCAATCGCTCCGGCCTGGCCTATCTGGCCGTCACACTGCCGATATTTCAATGATTGAATGAGTGAGTGACGGAATGATTGAATAAAAGCAGGATGCGCCAGCCTATTCAATCATTCCGTCACTCACTCATTCAATCATTATACCTCAACCGGCTTCAAATCGAAGTAAGTCTCGAAAATGGCGGCTCCGACTTCGTTGGTCTGGGTTTGGAAACTATCGAGGTACTGATGTAGCCCTTTCTTGAAGATGTCGGTGGTTTCGGTGAATTCGATCTCCGTACGCAGTTTACTCAGTCGGCGTTCGGCTGCGTTGCCGAAACCGTTGGTGATGTTGTTGCCCGATATTTCGTAGAGCGACAATTCGGCCTGCCGGATGCAATGGGCCACCGACCGGGGGAATGCCTTGCTCAGAATCAGGAATTCGACAATGCTGGTGGGCGTCAGTGCCCGGTACTGCTGCCGGTGCATGTTGTAGGCACTCACCGATTTCAACACGGCCGACCAAATCATCAAATCGAGCGTTGACCCAACGGCTTCCACCTGCGGCAGCAGCGTAAAATACTTCACATCCAGAAAGCGCGACGTTTTGTCGGCCCGCTCTAGGAAGCGCCCCAGCCGCCCGAAATGCCACGCATCGTTCCGCGTAATCGTCGCGTCGATAATGCCGTAAAACAGCTGAATGGCGTTTCTGATCTCGTTAAAATACGTCTGTGTCTGCGTTTGCTCCTGCTGCTGCCGGGGGTCGGTATCGCGCACCATCAGGTAAAACTGATTGAGGTGCTCCCACATCTCCTTGGAAATAACTTCCCGGATCGTCCGGGCGTTTTCGCGGGCGTTGCTCAGGCACGAAATAATCGAGTTGGGGTTGCGCTTCTCAAACGTCATAAACTGGATCACGTTCTCCCGCGTCGGGGCGTCGTAGTACTTGTCGAACAGGTGGTTATCCGCCGTTGCGATCAACAGTGGCTCCCATTGCTGGTTGACGGTCGGGGGCAGATCAAGCTCCAGATTGAAGTTGACGCTCATAAAACGAGCATAATTTTCAGCCCGCTCAATATAGCGGTGCATCCAGTAAACAGAGTTGGCGACGCGGCTCAGCATAGTGTCAGCTAGTTAGGGATAACGGAGGGGTATCGACAAAAATAGGCTCTGGCGGCTATTTTACAAGAGTAAAGGCGATATGCCCGTATCTTTATCTGGATTCACCCTGAATCGATTTATTCGTTTCCTATTCCCAATCTGTTCCGTTATGGTATCGTTTTACACGCTGCTGACGATGAGTCTGCTGGCCTTCTCAAGCCTCACGGCAGCACCTGCCCCTACCCCCGCCAAGCCTGGCACGAAGCTGTACGAAGTGCGTATTTACCACCCAACCCCCGGCAATTACGCCAACATTGTCGACCGGTTTCGACAGTATACAACCAAGCTGTTTGAGAAACACGGCATGGAAAACATCGGCTACTGGACGCCCACCGACACCACCGACAAGCGGCTCATCTACATCCTGGCCTACCCCGACCGGACCGCCCGCGACGCGTCGTGGAAAGCGTTTGGCAGCGACCCCGACTGGAAAGCGGTGGTCGCCAAGACAGAAGCTAACGGGAAGATCGTGGCTAAAGTCGACCAGATTTTCATGAGCGAAGCCGACATTTCGCCCGCCCTCAAGCTCAAAAAAGCGTCGCCCACCCGCGTGTTTGAGATGCGTACCTACTTCCCCGCTCCCGGCAAACTCGCCGACCTGCTGAGCCGCTTCCGCGACCATACCATCAAGCTGTTCAGCAAACACGGCATGACGAATGTCGCTTACTGGCTCACCGAGGACAAAGACGCTGACGGTCAGTCGAAGCTGGTGTATATTCTGGCGCACCCCAGCGAAGCGGAAGGCAAACAGCATTTCGACGAATTTCGTAAAGACTCAAAATGGGTGAAAGCCAAAGCCGACTCCGAAAAGAACGGCTCACTCACGACGAAAGTCGAATCGGTGTACATGGTCCCGACGGACTACTCGCCGATTCAGTAGTTCTGACCTGTGATTGCCTGAACTGTGATTCCCGCTGATTGCACTGATGGACTGTGATTACTCCCTTTTTCTGAATCAGCGAAATCACATAATCAGCGGGAATCACAGTTCAAGACGTCTTGAACTGTGATTCCCGCTGATTGCACTGATGGACTATGATTACTTCTTTCTTTTAATCAGCGAAATCAAAGTAATCAGCGGCAATCACAGTTCAAGACATCCGAACTGTGATTCCCTTTTCTGAATCAGCGCAATCACGAAATCATATAATCAAGACAATCACAGTTCAAGACCGAAACAATCATAGCCTATCTGTGTAATCATAAAAATCACAGTTCAAGACAACGCTATGAAACAAATGGATCACCTGTCGCGCAGTCAGTTTTTGTCCGTTACGGGTCGGGGACTGGCCATCGGTGCCATGAGCAGTGCGCTGGCGTCGTGCGCCAAACAGGTCGCCCAGCCGGTTACGGCGCAGACCCAGCCGACACCCAGCGGTCCCGTTCCCAAACTTCCCCCGGTTTCTCCGCCAGCCACCGTCCCGTCGGATCCGGCAAGGCCGATCGTACTGGAACAGATCGAAGCGAAGACCGAACAGGAAAAACCGCCGACGCCAACGCCTTTGCCGCCCGATCAGCGCGTTGGTTTTGCCGTTGTTGGCCTGGGACACCTGACGCTGGATGAGATTCTGCCTGCGCTCAGTATGAGCAAGAAATCGAAGCTGGTGGCGCTGGTCAGTGGCAGCCCGGAGAAAATGAAAAAAGTGGCTGAGCAGTACGGTGTCAGGAAAGAATACTGCTACAGCTACGCCGATTACGACAAGCTCCGCGACAACAAAGACGTACAGGTTATTTACATCGTGCTGCCCAACGGCATGCACGCCGAATACACCATCCGGGGAGCGCAGGCGGGTAAGCACATCCTGTGTGAGAAGCCGATGGCGAATTCGTTAGCGGAGTGTCAGGCCATGATCGACGCGTGCAAACAGGCCAACGTCAAGCTCATGATTGCTTACCGGATTCAGTACGAACCGCACAACCGCAAGGTGCGCGAGATGGTACAGACGAATCAGTTTGGTAAGGTAAAATCGATCATTGCCAACAACGGGCAGAACTCCGACAACCCCAAGCACTGGCGGTTTAACAAGGCGCTGGCCGGGGGCGGTTCGTTGCCCGACGTGGGCCTTTACTGCCTTAATACCATCCGCTTTGTGCTGGCCGAAGAACCCACCGAAGTATCGGCTTTCATTCACAGCACACCGGGCGATCCGCGCTTTACCGAAGTCGAAGAGCAGGTCAACTGGCTGATGAAATTTCCGAGCGGGGTGCAGGCCAGTTGCGCGACCAGCTACGGGCACCACGACGACAAAAGTTACCGGGTGCTGGCCGACACAGGCTGGATCAAAATGGACCCGGCCTTTCCGTATCAGGGCCTGAAACTGATGACCAGTCAGGCGCAGGGCAAACAAAACCTGATTACCGAGCACGACATGGGCCAGAAAAACCACTTCATGTCGGAAATGGACCATTTTTCTACCTGTGTGACAGGCAACAAAACGCCTTTCACGCCCGGCGAGGAGGGTCTACAGGATCAGCGGATTATGGACGCTATTTACCAGTCGGCGCGGGAAGGCAAGCCTGTCAAGCTGGCAAAAATCGACAAAAAAGATGCCTTCCGGGGCACTCCACCCGCCGACGAATAGGCTCTGGTTATAGCCCTGCAAGCACGCTGCCGACCCGGTTAGCCGTTCGTTTGAACCGGCAAAGCCGGGTCGGCAGCGCTGCGTTTTGACGGGTATCGCCGGTTTGAAGTCTGGCCGGGAACTGGTATCTTTGAGTATGGAAAATTTTGTGGTTTCGGCCCGTAAGTATCGCCCCGCTACGTTCGACACCGTTGTCGGGCAGGAGCATATTACGACCACACTGAAGAACGCGATCAGGACCAATCACTTAGCCTCCGCGTTTTTATTTTGCGGGCCCCGTGGCGTCGGCAAAACCACCTGCGCCCGGATTCTGGCCAAGACCATCAACTGCCAGAACCTGACGGAAGACGGCGAAGCCTGCGATCAGTGCGACTCGTGCGTGAGCTTTAACCAGAGCGCGTCGTTCAACATTCACGAGCTTGACGCGGCCTCCAACAACTCGGTCGAAGATATTCGTAACCTGATCGATCAGGTACGCTATCCACCCCAGTCGGGCAAGTACAAGATTTACATTATTGACGAGGTGCACATGCTCTCGTCGGCGGCTTTCAACGCGTTTCTGAAGACGCTGGAAGAACCGCCCAGCTACGCCATTTTCATTCTGGCCACGACGGAGAAGCACAAGATTCTGCCCACGATTCTGTCGCGTTGCCAGATCTTCGACTTCAACCGGATTCAGCCGCAGCACATCGCGGGCCATCTGGCGAAGATCGCCGGAGCGGAAAACATCGAGGCCGAGCCCGAGGCACTGGCCCTGATTGCTCAGAAAGCCGACGGGGGTTTGCGCGATGCGCTGTCGATGTTCGACCTGAACGTGACCTTTGCCGCTGATCGGGTAATTCGGTACAAGGAAGTGCTGGACAACCTGCACATTCTGGACTACGACTATTACTTCAAACTGACTGAACAGCTGCTGGCCGGCAACCTGGTACAGAGCCTGTTGACGACCGACGAGATTCTGCGTAAAGGCTTCGACGGGCACCAGTTTGTCGTGGGGCTATGTCGCCATTTTCGCGACCTGCTGGTAGCCAAAGATGCTGCAACGGTGCAGTTGCTGCAAGTGACGGAGAACGTCAGAAAGCAGTACCTTGAGCAGGCGATGCAGGCCCCCATGTCGTTTTTGCTGTCGGCGCTGAGTCTCGGCGGGCAGTGCGACATGAACTACAAGCAGGCCAAAGATCAGCGGCTGCACACGGAACTGTGGCTGATGAAACTGGCGAACCTGCGCAACGTGCTCGACTGGGACGCCCTCCCCGCGCAGCCCGTCAGCGGTACCCGCAGCAATGCGCCTGCCGCCCCGGTCATCACGGAAGCCGCTGTACCCAACGGCGTACCGCTGCCGGACGGGGCTGAAAAAAAAAACGACAGTCCACAGCCATCGCCTGACCACGGCCTGACGGCGCAGCACCCAATCACGAGTGAGCCGGTCAACGGCTATCAGTCCGCCCCGTCACCGGCTCCCCAGCCGGTTGCCAGCGCGTCGACGGTGGCACCGCCGGTTGCGCCAGCCCAGCAGCCTGCTACGGCTATGCGGCAGCCGATCGCCATGCCGGCCCGGCCAGCCAGCAGCCGACTCCGGTCGACGGTGTCGCTCAACACCAGCCCGGTGCAGGCAACCAGCGAACCAAGTGTCGTTGCGGTACTAGCCCCGGCCCGGCCCGACCGTCCGTTCGACTTCGACGACCTGCAAACCTGCTGGCGAACGTTTACCAAACTACGGCTCCAGCAAAACGACTCCGCCACCGAGCAGCTCGTGCTGAACCGGCAACTGGTCCTCGACGGCACGACGATCAGCCTGACGCTGGACAACACGCTTCAGGTTGGCTACCTGACCGATATCAAGCCGGAACTGATGATGTATCTGCGTGAGCAACTGCAAAACAGCCAGATTCAGCTGGAGCACACCGTGACGGTGCAGGAAACGAAGAAGATGATTTACAGCTCGCAGGACAAGTACAACTTCATGGCCAATAAAAACCCCGCCCTACATGAGCTCCGACAAGCCCTGAATCTGGAAGTTGATTATTAAGCTAGGCCGCAATAACGTGCCCGGCGGAACGCCGGGTGCCATACACGGCCGGAACACGTGTCCGCAACGAGTGACGTAAGCTCTTGGGTTCGATTGTGATGCGTGCGCCTGACCAGGTAGCAGCAATCACCATACCGGCAGCTACCAGAATAATGTCTTTCAGGATATACTGCGCGGCCAGTGTGGGCGTATGGTCAGGACCGGGAAACAACTCGGAGAAGAACAGGAAAATGGGCGACATAGCCCCAATCATTTGTATCAGCATGAGCCACACGCCCACCCGCAGGAACCGGCCCGTCAGGAAACAGATACCAATGACACATTCCAGCGTCGCGACAAAATCCATGGCATTATGACCGGAGAAAATACCGAGCGTTAGAATAACCGTAGTTCGGGTAGCCAGTGATTCGATTGGACTCAAGCCGGGGAAAAACTTCAGCAGACCAAACCCTACAAAAACCAGCCCCATACTCAGCCGCAGAATAACGACGCTATTGGCAACCATCCAGCTATTCATAGCGGTATCGAAGCGATCAAACCGATCTAAAACTGTGTGCATTATCTTCATGGCAGGTTCGCTGTTTACGAGTTCAGATATGAAGATACCAACGCATATCAATTCAAAATAGATTGACTCCTGGCGTTGAAGAATCGATTAGCGTTTGCACAATCAGAGCCGGATTGTCTGCTTGTATCCGTTTTAAGCGCTTTGGCTTTGCGGATGGTCGTTTTGCACTCCGCCGTATCAGGCGTTTTTTTTGCAATATGCTTTAGCATGGGCGCCGGTTGTTGGCGCAGACCGCAATCCGGGCGAGTTGAATCTGGAAGTCGACTACTGATTTTATCAGCAATCTGCCATCGGTCATGTTGCTTTGCATCAATTAGTTACCTCACCCCGTAAACGCTTGCCATTGCCCTGACGGGGAATGTGCCGACGCCCCTGAATTTGGGTGGTACGGCACTGAATAGAAACCCCTCATCAGGTAGCTGAGCCAGATTGCAGAGGTGCTCGACGATCAATATCTCCGCGCCCAGCAGTGTCGTATGAACGGGGCGCTGCTTCCCGGTGGTATTGTCGATGTTGTGCGAGTCGATACCCACCAGTATCGCTCCCTGATCCCTGAGGTACGTAGCCGCTTCGGCCGTCAGATACGGGTGGTTTTCGTAGTAGCTATCCGTATTCCAGTGACTGTCCCAACCCGTATGGATCAGCACGGCACGGTTGCTGACTGCATACTTTTTGAAGTGCTCATCGGTAATTTCGAGGGTATCGGTATACGGTATCCGAACAACGACGCCTTCCAGTTCGGCGAAACGTTCCAGACCAATCTGCGACAGGTCTTTACCATCCGCGTACCGGTGAAATGGCGAATCGATATACGTTCCCGTATTCGTAACCATCTCGATTTTGCCAATCTGAAATTCAGTCCCTTCCGCGTAAAGCTGCCTTGAATCTTCCCGGCTCAGGTAATCACAAACGACGGGAGCCGGTAGCCCTTTGTAGGTGATAAGCCCGTCTTCGATGGTATGGCTAAGATCAATCAGCGAATTAGCTTCGCGGTTGGCATTGGCAGGTGTCATTGTGTGTAGTACGGTGAGAGTTTTTCTGTTTGCCAGATTCGTTGCGCACGTGCAACGACGGGCCGCAAACTACTCTTCTTTTCCACGTTTCCGTCAGGAAAATAAAGCTCGAAGGCAAATTCTCATCCCTATTCCCATCGTGATTGAGTGGTTTTCGACACAGATCAACCCTGTGCGTTGCTACTTGAACGCTTTCGCTTCGCGAACAGTCGTCTTGTATTCTGCCGTGTCGAGGGCTTTTTTGTAATACGCTTTGGCGCGGGCGTGGTCATTGGCGCGGGCCGCAATACGGGCAAGTCCTGAATAAGCAAACGCCTTGTATTCTTTCGTGTACGCTTCGTTGGCGGGCAGTTTCAGCGCGGCTTCGTAAAAGTCGGTAGCGGCTTTGTCATTTTTATCGGCCTGTTCGGCCAGCATCCCCGAGAACGTCTGGTACGCCAGCGGTACCAGCTTGTTGGAAAACTGCCGCAGCTGCTGCACCGCCGGACGCGCGTCGGCATACCGCCCCGACAGCAGCAGCGACTCGGCCTGAATCATGGCAAACAGCGGGTTCTTCGGGTATTTCTCAGTCAGATACGTGGTGTACACGTTCGCCTTGACCGGGTTCGATTCGTGCTTGATCAGAATATGAGCGAGGTAATAATTGGCGACGGGCCGCATAAACACTGCCTTGCGGGTGGCAATATCCATCTGCTTCAGCCCCAGCGGCATATCACCATCGGCGAAGAAAAACATAAACGGCCGCACAACCGGATGGTCGAGCGGGTACCGTTCGACGTAGTAATTGTATAACCCGGTGGTGAAGTAAAAATCAGACCCTTTGTCGAGCAGCTTGGCACCGTCGCGCAGGTAGCTGTATGCTTTTTTCGACTCCCCCACCGCCTTCAGCGACTCGCCCTGATTGTGGTACAGCGACGCCATGTAACTGTAGGCACTGAGCGTAAAAAATACCCCCTCCGGATCGTTCTCGTTTTTGTCGAGCATCCGTTTAGCCAGCGTCATACCCTGATTGACAGCCTGCCCGAACTGCGCCATAGCCGCGTTGTTTTCGGCCATCGGCAGGTTCTGAATATCCAGCTGGGTAGCCCGCAGCATCGACGCCACCGGGTGCTGCGGGTAGCGCGTCTGGAGTTGCCGGATCAGCCCATCGGCCTGCGTAAACTCCATGTTGTAAATATGATCGAGAGCCTTCTGAACCGTCTGCTGCGCGGCAGGGTCGGTCATGACCTGTGCCCGCACGGGAAGCAACAGGCAAACGAGACAAAGGAGAGGTAAAAAACGGGAAAGCTGGAACAAAGCGACAGAGCGGATTACGTTGATTCTGTACGGCCGGAACCGTACTTTTGTTTACTGCGTATAGCTAACGACGGCCATTCGCAAAAGTTTCATCATGATTCATTACGAACAGTTTGTTCTCGATAATGGCCTGAACGTTTTCGTTCATCAGGACGACTCAACGCCGATGGCTGCGGTCAATATTCTGTACAATGTCGGCTCGCGCGATGAAGACCCTGCCCGCACTGGTTTTGCCCATTTGTTCGAACACCTGATGTTTGGCGGTTCGCAGCACATTCCCAGCTACGACGAACCGCTGCAAAAAGTGGGTGGCGAAAATAATGCCTTCACCAGCCCCGACATTACCAACTATTACATCACGCTTCCCGCTGCCAACCTCGAAACGGCGTTCTGGCTCGAATCCGACCGGATGATGAGCCTGTCGTTCGACCCGCAGGTGCTCGACGTGCAGCAAAAAGTAGTGATCGAAGAGTTCAAACAGCGGTACCTCAACCAGCCCTACGGCGATGTGTGGCTGAAACTACGACCGCTTGCCTACAGAGAGCACCCCTACCGCTGGGCGACTATCGGCAAAGACATCAGCCACATCGAAAACGCGACGCTCGACGACGTCCGTTCGTTCTTTTTCAAATACTACCTGCCCAACAACGCCAATCTGGTTGTGGCGGGCAACGTGACCGTCGAGCAGGTGAAAGAACTGTGTGCCAAATGGTTCGCCCCTATCCCGGCCGGACCAGCCTACGTGCGGGCTTTGCCAAACGAAGTTCGGCAGACCGAAGCGCGGCACGAGGAGGCAAGCGCCAAAGTGCCACTCGATGCACTCTACAAAGCGTGGCACATGCCCGGCCGGTTTGAACCCGGCTACTACTCCGCCGACCTGCTCAGCGATATGCTGGGCCGGGGCAAATCGTCGCGGCTCTATCAGCGGCTCCTGCGCGACAACCCGCTGTTCAGCAACATCGGTGCCTACAGCACATCCTCGCTCGACCCCGGCCTGCTCGTGGTACAGGGAACGCTCAACGAAGGTGTGTCGCTCGAAGAAGCCGATGCCGCCGTGTCTGCAATCATTCAGGAATTCATCGATCAGCCCGTTGCCGATGACGAGCTGAGCAAGGTAAAAAATCAGGCGGAGGCCACCCTTGCCTTCTCGGAAATTGAATTGCTGAACCGGGCCATGAACCTGGCCTATGCTGCCAACGCGGGCAACCCTGATCTGGTCAACGAAGAAGCCGCGATGATTCAGGCCATCACCGCCGACGATATTCAGGCCACCGCCCGGCAAGTCCTGCGTCCCGACAACTGCTCGACGCTGTTCTACCGCCGGGCTAATGCGGAGAATCCGGACGAAGTTGCGGCTTAGCCAAATCAGCCATGAACCTGACCTACACGCCCCACGCCCTGACGCCCGAGCAGCTGACGGCTCTCTCCCAGGAGTTGAAGCAGGCCCTGACCGACCTCTATGGCCCCCGTCTTGACCGGCTGGTTCTCTACGGCTCCTACGCCCGGGGCGACTATCACGCCGAGTCCGACGTCGACTTCCTGGTCGTACTGCGCGATGAGCCGGTACGGGCGGGGCGGGAGGTCAGGCAAATGGCAGCTGTGGTCGGACCACTGGCGTTGAAATACGGTGTTGAGGTGTCAGTCTTTCCAACAGGCAGCCACCGGTACACGGCTGACGAAACCCTGTTTCTCCGGTCGGCTACCACCGATGGTATACCCCTATGAACGATCTGAACCGGGCCGAAGCGCATTTACAGAAAGCCGCCGAAGACCTGCGCGAAGCCCGCAGCCTGCTCGACGCCGGTTTCCCTGATGGCACCTGCAACCGGGCTTATTACGCTCTGTTTCACGCTATCATTGCGCTGCTGTACACCACTGACGGCCCAATTCCGAAAACGCATACTGGTGCTCATACCGAGTTCCGACGGCAGTTTATCAGGCCGGGGCTTTTCGCCGATTCGTTCAGCAACACGATCACGCTGCTTTTCAACCTGAGGCAGGGCAGCGACTACGAAATTGAGTTTGACACGACGCTCGACGACGCGCAGGACGCAGTAAACAAAGCCGCTGAATTTCTGAGCAAGGCCGAAGCATACATGAAAACCATCCAGCCCCGATAACTTTCTACTTTTGGTCATTGATGCAACGCGTATGAACCTGACCTACACGCCCCACGCCCTGACGCCCGAGCAACTAACGGCTCTCTCCCAAGAGTTGAAGCAGGCCCTGACCGACCTCTATGGCCCCCGGCTCGACCGGCTGGTTCTCTACGGCTCCTACGCCCGGGGCGACTATCACGCCGAGTCCGACGTCGACTTCCTGGTCGTACTGCGCGATGAGCCGGTAAAGAGCAGACAAGAGATAAACTTTATGATCGACCCGGTTTATGATCTTACCGAAAAATACGATGTACTGGTTATGGTCAAACCATCATCGACGCACAAGTACGAGTCTTCAGACCTTTTTTTCTACGATCAGGTTCGTACGGATGGTATTACGATATGAATAGCAAGATAGGTGTGTACATGGTAATGGCCGAACAGTGCATTGATGATGCTAACGCATTGTTTCAGCTTGGCAGTGACCGGGGCGCACTCAATCGGGCCTATTACGGTTTTTTCGACGCTGTGCGGGCACTCCTGTTGACGAAAGCCATTTTCACAAAATCGCATCAGGCCACCCGATCTCTGTTTAGCGAACACTTCGTCAAAGAAGGACCTTTCACGGCTAAAGACGCAAAGGATTTTCACATTTTGTTTAATCTGCGCCAGGACAGTGACTACGAAACAGACGACCCAACTGATAGCGTAGCTGTGAAGCAAATTATTGATACTGCCGCTGAATTTGTGTTGCAGGCAGGTGCTTATTTACGGGAACAACCCAATACAAATCAACCGAAAACCGAATGAAAATACGAGTAGGTCAGGGCTATGACGTACACCGGCTCGAAGCCGGGCGCCCGTTCTGGCTGGGGGGTATTCAGATCCCCTGCGACTTTGGCCCCGTCGGCCACTCCGATGCTGACGTCGTTTGCCACGTCCTGTGCGACGCCCTGCTGGGTGCCGCCAACATGCGCAACATCGGCTACCATTTCTCCGATAAAGACCCGCGCTGGAAAGGCGTCGACAGTAAGCTGCTGCTGGCCGAAGTACTGCGTATGGTCCGGGAGGCAGGCTACGAAATCTCGAATGTCGACGTAACGGTCGTTTTGCAGGAGCCGAAGTTGAACCCGCACATTCCGGCCATGAAAACGTGCCTTTCCGGGGTTATGCGCATTCCCGAAGACGATATTTCCATCAAAGCCACGACCTCCGAGCACATCGGCTTCGTCGGCCGCAGCGAAGGCATTGCCGCTCACTGCGTCGCCCTTATTTTTAGATAATTGACATAATTTGAGATATTTTCTCAAATACCGCGGTTTACAGGCAAAAGCAGTCTAAACACATGCTCGTAGAATTCAGTGTTGCCAACTTTCTATCGATAAAAGAGCGCCAAACGCTGCGGATGGACGCAACAGGTATCAGCGACTATCCGGAACGGGTGTTCACCGCCGGTAGACACAAGCTATTGCGGAGCGCAGCTATATACGGTGCCAATGCCAGCGGGAAATCGAATTTACTGAAGGCTATTGGCGCGATGAATTCTATCCTGAAGACTTCTGCCCAAAATCAGTCTACTAATGAGATTCTCGTCGAGCCATTCCGCCTGAACACGGAAACAGTACACCAGCCAAGCCATTTTGAAATTATCTTTCTAATCGACAAAAGCCTATTTAGATACGGTTTTGAAGTAGACGAAAAGGTAGTACATGCGGAGTGGCTGTTCGAAACGAAGAACGTGCAGGAGAAGGCTTTGTTTTTAAGGCAGACCGATACTATTGAGGTATCGAAAGGATATAAAGAAGGAAAGGGACTTGAGGAAAGAACCCGGGAAAATGCATTATTTCTAGCCGTTTGCGATCAATTCAACGGTCCCACAGCAAAACGTATTTTCAATTGGTTTCGTCATGTTATTTATACATCCGGGGTCGATCATGATGTGCACAGAGAGCATTTATTGCGACTTCTAGATGCTCCTCCTATTGCAGCTATTTTAACAGCAATATTTAGTAAGATGAACTTTGGCTTTGACGCCATTGGCTTACAAAAAGGTGAGATGAGCGAAGACTATTTATCAGGATTCTCTGAGGAACAGCAAAGGCATTTTCAGATGCTGTTGAACGGTAAACAGACGGTTGCGGTAAAGACAGCCCATAAGCAGTATGATAAGGATAATCAATTAACTGGATACATTGCACTCGATCTGGCTGAAGATGAATCGTCCGGCACAAATAAGTTCTTCGATTTGTTGGCACCAGTTTACTTATCGCTGGATGGCTCGGGACTTATAATCATAGATGAACTAGACGCTAAACTCCACCCCCTACTTACGCAAGCAATTATTCGGTTATTCAACGATCCGGTGACAAATCCGAACAACGCGCAGTTAATTTTTGCAACGCACGATACGAACCTACTGTCGTATGGTCAGTTCAGACGGGACCAAATCTGGTTTACTGAGAAAGACCAATACGGCGCAACCTGTCTCTATTCATTAGTTGAGTATCAGGAAGAAGACGGTACGAAAGTTAGGAAAGACCGGTCGTTTGAAACTGACTACATTCAGGGACGCTACGGAGCAATCCCTTACATCGGGGACTTCTCAAAACTCTTTCAGCAGCATGGCGCGGGTAGCGAAAATTGACAACGCCGATAAGAAACGATTTGAGCGGCAAGAGACCAAACGAAAGCAGGATACCCGTCCCAAGCGACGCTTCTACCTTATTGTGTGCGAAGGCATCAAGACAGAGCCACACTATTTCAACGGTTTGAAACGAAAGTTACCGCCCCACGTCCTTGAGCTAGTCGATCTGGACGCTCAGGGTACCGGTTTAAACACACTGGGCTTGGTTAAAAAGTCGCTCAGCATAAAAGAAGAATTCGAAAATCAGGGTCGTGTGGTGGATGAAGTTTGGGCAGTCTTCGATCGTGATAGCTTCCCAAATCATCATTTTGATAATGCCATTGCGAAAGCCAACGAACTGAATGTGTACTGCGCGTGGAGCAATGAAGCCTTTGAACTTTGGTTTCTGCTTCACTTCCAGGATTTCCAGAATGCTATGCGTCGGCAGAATTACCGAAGCAAGCTGGAGCGGGAACTAAGCCAACGCATGGGTACTCCGTTTTCCTACGAAAAGAACAGCGAATCTGTGTTTGATCTGCTCTCTAAGCATGGCGATGAAGAGCAGGCTATCAAACGAGCCAAGAAGTTAGTAGCGCAGTTTATCGGTCGAACTGATTATGCCAATCACAACCCCTGTACGACTGTCTATACGCTTATTGAAAAGTTACGTCCACAAATTAGATAGCTGTAGAATCTTATTTTCAACCCACTTCCTGAATAACCAACCTGCCAATGCGATCCCTTTATTTACCAAGTCTTGCCGCCCTACTTCTTTCGACTTCCCTTGCTTGGGCGCAGAAACCCGCCGAGATGCCGCTGGGCTTCGAAGAGTACGACCCCGTTTCAACGCTGAAAGTATCGGAGCATAAGCTGACCCGCTCGAAGTACCCGTTCATCGATGTGCATAACCATCAGTTTCAGATGGACGAGGCCAACCTGCGCCCGCTGATCAAACAGATGGACAGCCTGAATATGCAGATCATGGTCAATCTGAGCGGGCGCGGCTGGGGCGATGTGGCCTCAAACACCAAATTCTTCAACGCGGCCGAAGCCAACATCCAGAAAACGGACCCGAAACGGCTGGTGCTTTTTTCCAACATCAACTTCGACGACATCGGGCAGGCTGGCTGGACGGAGCAGGCCGTAAAAATTCTGGAGGCTGACGTAAAAGCGGGAGCTAAAGGACTGAAGATTTACAAGTCGCTGGGGCTAAACGTCAAAGACAAAAGCGGCAAGCGCGTGCAGGTCGACGATTCGCGACTCGACGCGATCTGGGCGAAGTGCGGTGAGTTGGGCATACCCGTGCTGATTCATACCGCCGACCCCAAATCGTTCTGGGACCCGATGGACCGCTACAACGAACGCTGGCTCGAACTAAAGCTGCACGGCGGTCGCAAACGCGCGGCCAACGACCCGGCACCGTGGGCGCAGCTACTGGTCGAACAGCACAACGTGTTCCGCAAGCACCCCAAAACGACGTTCATCAACGCGCACATGGGCTGGTACCCCAACGACCTGGTCAAACTCGACAGCCTGATGCGGGTATTCCCGAATATGAACGTCGAAATCGGGGCCGTCATCGCCGAACTGGGGCGTCAGCCACGGGCGGGAAAGGCGTTTTTCGAGAAGTGGCAGGACCGAATTCTATTTGGCAAAGACAGCTGGGTACCGAGCGAATACGCGACGTATTTCCGCGTGCTCGAAACCGCCGACGAATACTTCCCCTACCATAAAAAATACCACGCGTTCTGGCGGATGTACGGCATGGCCCTGCCCGACGAGGTGCTGAAAAAAGTGTACTACAAAAACGCCCTGCGTATCATCCCCGGCCTGGACAAGAGCCAGTTTCCAAATTGAGTTTTTATTGAAACACGGAGGCACTGAGCGCACTGAGAGTTTTTCATTTCCTCCGTGTTCTTCGTGCCTCTGTGTTTAAACCAATACGTTTCTCCGTTACCTCCGTGTACCCTCCGTTTCTCCGTGTTTAAAATCCACAATGCGTATCACCTCCGTCACTCTCTACCCCTTCGATATTCCCCTCAAAGCGCCCATCGCCATTTCGTTGGGTACGATTGAACACGCCCGAAATCTGCTGATCGAGATCCGAACCGACGACGGGCTGGTGGGCTGGGGCGAAGGATCGCCGTTCTGGATGATCGTGGGCGAAACGCAGGCGTCGGGGCTGGCGGCTGCGCAGGACATGGCCCGGCTGCTACTGCACCGCGACCCGCTCGATATTGAAGGGTGCCTGGCCGCGTTGGTACGCTACCTGCCCGGCCACCCCACTACGCGGTCGGCCTTCGACATGGCGCTGTACGACCTGGCCGCGAAAGCCGCCAACATGCCACTATACCGGTTTCTGGGCGGGGCAAAACGAAAGCTCGTCACCGACGAAACAATCTACCTCAATACGCCCGAACGGATGGTTGAGGATGCCGTGCGGATACAGGCGCAGGGAGCCGAAGCCATCAAGGTGAAGCTGGGGACGAATCGGCGTAACGACATCCGGCGCGTGGAGGCCATCCGGCAGGCCATCGGCGACGAAACGCCCATCCGCACCGACGCCAATCAGGGCTGGGACGTTGTGACGGCGCAGGCCGTGCTGCGGACCATCGGCGACTGGAACGTGCAGTATTGCGAACAGCCCATCGGCCGGGGAAACATCGTCGGGCTGCGCCAGATTCGGCAGCAGTCGCCCGTACCGATCATGGCCGACGAAAGCCTGTTCGACGCAACCGACGCCCTCCGACTCGTGCGTGAGGAAGCCGTCGATTATTTCAATATCAAGCTATCCAAAAGCGGGGGAATTTTTGAGGCATTGAAGATCAACGCCATTGCCGAAGCCGCCGGTATTCCCTGCATGATCGGCTGCATGTCGGAGTCGCGGCTGGCGCTGACGGCCAACGCCCATTTTGCATCGGCCCGGCAAAACGTTCGGTTTGTCGATCTGGACGGCTGTTTCGAGCACGCGGCCGATCCCGTTCTCGGTGGTATCGTGTACGACGGCTACACAATCACGCTGCCCGACACACCCGGTATTGGTGCCGACATTGACCCTTTATTTTTGAAAACGCTCTCCCCCACCGTCATCGCATGATTACTATCACTACTGTTCAATCGGACGCCGACGTGCAGGGTATCCTGACCCTGCAACAGGCCAATCTGCGCAAAAACGTACCGGCGGACGTACAGCTCGATCAGGGGTTTGTCACTGTCGAACACGACCCGGCGGTGCTGGCGCGGATGAATCAGGCGGCACCAAGCGTCATTGCGAAGGACGGCGACACAGTCGTTGGCTACTGCCTGACCATGCTCCCCGACTTCGCCGACGACGTTCCCGAACTAAAACCCCTGTTTGACTCCATCGGCGAGCTGATCTACCACGGTCAGCCGGTTCATAGCTACCCGTACTATGTCATGGGGCAGGTCTGCGTCGGGACGGGGTATCGGGGGCAGCAGCTATTCGACCGGATGTATCAGCATCAGCGCGTCGTGTACGGCGATCGCTACCAACTGCTTATCACCGACATTTCCGAACACAACACCCGGTCGCTACGCGCCCATGCCCGCGTCGGTTTTGCTCCAATTCACCGCTTTTACGACCCAGCTATCGGCGAAGACTGGATTGTCGTCGTCTGGGACTGGCAAGCCTAATTTTGTCTTAAACAGTCTCCCTGCTGTTTGTTGTAAGTAGCTGCAGGTTTAACAAACAGCAGAGATGCTGTTTGAGGCAAGTCAGGGCACGTCGATGGGCCGCTCGAAGGGTTCGCTGCTTTGGATAACTGCCTGCGTGGCGGGGTCGATCTGCTGAATCTGCGCGGTGTACCGCCCGGCCGGGACGCTGTCCGGTATCGTGAATTTTGGATACCCATCTAGGGCTGTTGTCAGCGGCAACCGATATAGCTGCGACGCATTCGTCTGACTCACCAGCGTCAGCATTGCCGTTCCGGCCCGGCTGACATATGCGACCACAACAGCCTGATTTCTGGGTAATGACATCGGTGTTTGTACCGGTGCCTGACCCGCGGGCTGGTAATTGATCATGCCGATATACGGTTGCGTCGGTGTTCGTAGCACGCTCAACCGGTACACAACCCCTGCCGACTGCCCCGCCTGCGACAAATCAAGTCCGTAATAACCCGGTTTCAGGTCGACAGGCAGGATCAGCACGAACGGCGACCGACGCTGCGTTTGGGTGACGGGTGTAGTAGTGCCATCGGGACGGAGTAAACGAACCTGCACTTGCTCGCTGAACAAATTTGTGCCGCTCACCGTCAACGACGCGGGCTGACCCGCCACCAGCGTATAGCCAAAAATCGGGTCACGGTCGAGCCGGGCTTTTCCCGCTTTTACGTCGAGCGAATTGGGTTCGGCAACCGTACTGCCATCGGCACGCAACATAGTTACGGCATACAATCCCGGCTCCAACGCCAGTCCATTGCCCGATACGTCGACGTGATTAGCCAGTGTCGACGAGCAAAGCACCGTACCAAACGACTGATTCAGTACGACGACCTGCGCTCCGGTACTGCGGTTTGTAAACGTGATGGATTGGGGCAATGGATTTCCGTATAGATGCTGCACCGGCAGGTGAATCAGCGACGAATCGCCAATGACAAACGGGCGCATCGACGTCGACGCGTCGGCCGCCATCAGGGGGCTGGTAGCTACTGGCCGGATGCTATACGATACCGTCGGTACCGACGTCGTGCTCTGCTTACTGGTCAGGTAAATCTTCTGGTAGTTCGCCGTGTCCGACGTACACCACCGACTCAGCGTACCAATACCCGCCGACGTCAGATCGCTGACCAGTTTGGCCTCGTCCGACAGCGTCAGAGATGGCGTTGTACCGGCTGGGAGTGTTGCGGGCAGACGCACCCGGATTGTGCGGGTTGGCTGATCGATCTGAACGGCATCATCGGGAATACCGGCAAAGCGTATGCTGGTAATGCGCAGTTCGGGATACGTCAGCGGTAGCGGTTCGTCGCTGGTTACCGGACGTCGGCAACTGGTACTAAACCCGGCAATAAGCAGGCAAACGAGATATATTAATTTCATCGGACAACGCATTCGGAAGGCGGCTACTTACTAACGTTCGACAGGCAAAAACGTTGGCGTATTTCCGCTGAATACCAATAGATCGGGTGCCAACGAACGTGCGCCGATCGATCAGTGCGGGGTAAGAGTAGGTACGTTTAGGCACCGTTTTGCGTATCTTCGCTAGTGATTTCCCGCGTACGCATGAAAGTTGGCTTATTTATTCCCTGTTACATCGATCAGTTTTATCCGCAGGTTGGCATTGCGACACTACGCCTGTTGCAACGCCTGAACGTGGATGTCACGTTTCCGATGGAACAAACCTGTTGCGGGCAGCCGATGGCTAACTCAGGCTTCCAGAAACTGGCGGCTGGCTGCGACCGTAACTTTATCCGCAACTTCGCCGACTGCGACGCTGTCGTCGGTCCGTCGGGTAGTTGTGTGCTGCACCTGAAAGAACATTTGCACGATGAGCAGCACCCCACCGAAGCGGCCCACCTGCGCAACAACGTGTACGAACTTTGCGAGTTTCTGACCGACGTGCTGAAGGTTGAGCAGCTGCCACCTGTCCGGTTTCCGTACCGGGTTGGCCTGCACACGAGTTGCCACGGACAGCGCGGACTGGGCCTGTCGTCGGCCTCCGAACTGATGAAACCGAAGTTTTCCAAACCCGAACAACTGCTGAACATGGTTGACGGGCTGGAGCTGATTTCCCTCGCCCACCCCGACGAGTGCTGCGGTTTTGGCGGTACGTTCTGCGTATTCGAAGAAGCCCTGTCGGCCAAAATGGGGAAAGACCGCGTTGCCGACCACCTCCGGCACGGTGCCGAAGTCATCACCGGGGGCGACATGTCGTGCCTGATGCAACTGGAAGGAACCCTGCGTCGGCAGAGAAGCAACGTCCGGGTTATGCACATTGCCGAAATATTGACAGCAGACGCGTAGTCTGCCGACGCCTGAAAACTGATCCTGCTATGGAAACGACCGTACGAACAACCCATCATGCCGAAGCCGCTGCCGCTTTTCTACGTGATGAAGAAAACGTCGACTGGCACAACGAAACGCTGTGGTTCGTCCGGAGTAAGCGCGACAAAGCCGCTACGCTCCTGCCCGAATGGGAAGACCTGCGCGAACAGGCGTCGCGCATCAAAAACCACGCCCTCTCCCGGCTCGACGACTACCTAGTTGAACTGGAGAAAAACGCGCAGCAGAACGGTATCACGGTTCACTGGGCGTCGGACGCCGAGGAGCACAATCGTATCGTTCTCGACATTATGCGGCAGCACAACGCTACGCAGGTTGTCAAGAGTAAGTCGATGCTGACCGAGGAGTGTCACCTCAACCCGTACCTCATCAAGCACGGTATCGACGTGGTAGACACCGACCTCGGCGAACGTATCGTACAGCTCCGCAACGAGCCGCCAAGCCATATCGTACTGCCTGCTATTCACCTGAAAAAGAAGCATATCGGCGATCTGTTTCACCAGCATCTCGGCACTGACGCGGGGGCTACCGATCCGCAGTACCTGACCGAAGCCGCCCGTATTCACCTGCGCCAGAAGTTTTTGCTGGCCGACGTCGCTATCACGGGTGTCAACTTCGCCGTAGCCGAAACGGGTGGGTTTGTCGTCTGTACCAACGAGGGCAACGCCGATCTCGGCGCGCACCTGGCGAAGGTGCACATTGCCTCTATGGGCATCGAGAAAGTGATTCCGAAGGGCGAGCACCTGGGCGTCTTTCTACGGCTGCTGGCCCGCTCCGCCACCGGACAGACTACGACGACCTATTCCAGCCACTTCCGTCGGCCCGCTCCCGGCCAGACGATGCACCTGATTTTGGTCGACAATGGTCGGACACGGCAGCTCGCTAGTCCCGACTTCCGCAACTCGCTGAAGTGCATCCGTTGCGGAGCCTGTATGAACACCTGCCCGGTCTACCGACGCAGCGGGGGTCACAGCTACCACACGGCCATCGCCGGACCGATCGGCTCGATTCTGGCCCCCAACATCGACATGAAGCAGTACGCCGATCTGCCCTTTGCTTCCACACTTTGCGGGTCATGTACGAACGTCTGCCCCGTCAAAATCGACATCCACCAGCAGCTTTATAAGTGGCGGCAGGTGCTGGGCGAAGCCGGAGCCGTTGAACCCGCCAAGAAGGTCGGCATGACCGGAATGGACGTGCTGTTTAGCCGGCCCAGCCTGTACCGCTTCGCCGGTCGCGCCGGGCGCCGACTGATGAAGCTGTTCCCGTCACTGGCCAACAACGGCAAGCTAAACCCCTGGGCCATCCACCGCGATATGCCCAAGCCCCCCGCCCAAAGCTTCCGCGACTGGTACGCCGAGCAGGAGAAAAAGTAGGTTACGGTTTTCGGTATACAGTTTACGGTTCACTGTACAATCACCGAGCAAGGTATCCATGATCGAACTCAACCGTACGACACACCACCGAAAACCGTAAACTGAAAACCGTATACTGACCTTATGTCCCGCGAACGCATTCTTTCCGCTATCCGGCAAGGAAAACCCGACTTGCAACCCCTCCCCGACGTTATCGGTTTTCCGTCGAACATCGCCGACGCTGACCTGGCGGATACCTTTCTGACGATGGTCAAAACCAACGGCGGAATTGGTGTACGCGCCAATTCACTGGACGACGTTCGGGCGCAGATCGCGTCGGAGTACGATCTGACGTTGCCAACGCTCAGCCATGTCGACGGTCTCGATCTGAATAACTTTACCCCGACTGAAAACCTGCGTCTGCTCGATGATCTGAATCTGGTGGTGCTGGAAGGTAGCGTCGCAGTGGCCGAAAATGCCGCCATCTGGTTCAACGAAGCCACCCTGGGCATCCGGGCGCTGCCATTCATTACGCTCAACGTCGTTGCTGTCGTATCGGCCCGTAATCTCGTTGGCACCATGCACGAAGTCTACAAACGCATTGACCTAAACACTGGCTTTGGCACGTTCATCGCTGGTCCGTCGAAAACCGCCGACATCGAGCAATCGCTGGTTATTGGCGCTCACGGGTCCAAGACGATGACCGTCTTTCTCATGCCCTGAGTTGCAAACGTAGGGGCCATGTTGTATCATGCCGTTTCAACTCCCCACCGACGCCAGCCATGATTACCGTCTGCATCGACAGCCAGGACGCTACCTTGCTAACCGTAACGTTTCCCCCCGACAACACCGGCAACGACCTCATCCGCCAGATAGCCGGTCGGCGCTGGAGTTTCTCGCGCCGATGCTGGGTTATTCCCAACACCCGCGCATCACTGGTGCAGGTTGGGCACCTCTTCGGTAAGGCCTACTGCCGCTTCGACGAAGCCGTCGTTCGCCTGTACAAACCCGACGCCAGCCCCGCCCAGGCCGAGCAGGCAACAAACCCCGCCTGGCCCCCTGTCGGTAAGCCCCTCCCCGCCCGACGCCCGTTTCGATACGCCCCCGCGCAGCGCGAGCATGACCAGCACCCGGCTATCATCGCCCTTACGAATGCGCTGCGCGTACAGAACTACAGCTACAAGACGCTGAAGAGCTACAAACAGGCCCTGATCGCCCTGATTCGCTACACAAGTCCCCACTCGATCGACACGCTGACAAAAGCGCAATACCAGCAGTACCTGCTGTTTCTGGTCGACAAACGGCAGCTAAGCAGTTCGACGCTCAATGTTCACATCAACGCTTATATATTTTACCGCGAAAAAGTGTGCGGACACGACAGCGAGTTTTACACCATCGACCTTCCTCGCCAGCCCGTCAAGCTCCCTACTGTTTACAGCATACCTGAGGTCAGAGCTATCATCAACGCTACCACCAGCCTGCGTTACCGGACTCTCTTCCAGCTGGTTTACGCGACCGGCCTGCGCGTAAGCGAAGTAGCCTGCCTGCGCCTGCCCGACCTCGACCGTACGCGTCGGATCATCAACGTTCGTGCTGGCAAAGGAAAAAAAGATCGGATCGTCATGCTATCCGCCAAACTGATACGCATCATCACCGAGTACCTGACTCATTATCACCCGCAGACTTACCTGTTTGAAAACGCAGATACCGGCGAGCCACTCGCGGTTCGGACAATCCAACAGGTCTACAGCGACACCACCCGATTCGCGGGAATCCGTAAAATCGGTGGTATTCATACCCTGCGACATAGTTTCGCCACGCACATGCTCGAATCAGGCACCGACATTCGGTACATTCAGGAACTGCTGGGACACACCAGTCTGCTGACAACCATGCGCTACACACATGTCACAGCCGATAAGATCAGCACACTCAAAAGTCCACTGGACGATCTGTAGCCGGATCATGCCGACGGAGCATCGGGCGTAGCTGATGCAGGCTATAAAAGCGGCTGCTAATGACGTACCCCTGTGTGTATCGTTTGATCGTGCGCCTGAGCAGTTTCAGTTCACCCCGTTTCGTAATCCGGTACAGTTGACCAAGTTCGTCGAAGAAATGATCAGGAAATCCGTCGATATCCCAGATGCGTTGCACAGCTGTACTTACCTGCCATTTACTCAATTCAATAGGATCAGTTTTGACGCGGAACTGCAATTGTCGAAATTACTGCTCCACATATGTTGGGCACAAACTTACGGAACTATAAGTACCTACCAATCAGCATCTTTTAGTTCCGCAGTTCCGCGCACAATATCCTGTTGGGTGGTGTCCAAAAAATGTATTTGTTCGGCGGGTTCCGGGCGACAAGGCGCACGGCTCGAAAGGCAGGTTTTAGCTCGTTGGGTGGGTTGCGTGTGACAAAGTGAACACCCCGCTTGGACAGTCTGAAAAGTGGGTTTGCCCGCTTTCCGCAGACAGGCCGCATGGCTCGACAGGTCAGGCTTGAAAAATAATTACCGAGAAATGGACAAAAGAGCATTCAAAACCTTAAATGAATACCTTGAAAAAGTGCCAGCTATTGAGAAACCGATTGCATTCGGCGTGGATGGCAATGGCCTTTGGTGGGTAAAATTCAGGATTGACATAACTCACCAATTGGCTTGGCAAGTGGTTCAGGAAGTGGGGTTTGTCTGCAATTATTTATCACTTGACGAACGTTTGCCAACCGTCTTTTATCCAGTTTCGCCACCACCTTATTTAAATGGAGGCCCGCAGGATTTTTTATCTTGGGTGATTGAGACGAAAGACAAAGATTTCAAGCCTGGCACTTTAAAACAGTGGTTAGAAGGTCGCCTTCCCAGACCAGTAGATGATTTGATGCAATGGCAGCTTGATGAAGAAGATGAGTAAAAGGGTAGCTGTCGGGTGACAGGATGCTCGCCGGTTGGGAAGGCTTGGCAGCCCAACCAAACAGGGGTGTAAAGGTTGGAAGTAACTCGCGTTCAGCTATCTTGTGTGCTCATCCATCAGCCCCTGTTGGCGTTGGGACCTCGACTAAGCATAAACGGGTGTGCCGCGTGCCGGGCGACAAGACGCATCCTGCTGACAGACGGAAGTTTTTGGTGCGTCATGGGCTGGCTGACAAGACACCACGGGCCGACAGAACGTCTTTTTTGATGGGCTGGGTCGCGGTCGACAGGCCAACGCCCGTGAGGCAACAACCGACAAGCATGGGCCGCTCGACAGGGCAAACGATGCGCCAGGCCAACCACTCAGTAAAAGCAGTTGGTCCTCACTAAGCAACTACGTAGCTTGGCTTCACGCCAGTCGCATAGCGGTTAGTACGTGGTTGTCCGCTCGGCGGGGGCTGTGCTGTCGGTTGACAGGAAGCGGTTGGGCAGGCCACGCATAGCAGCCCAACAGGGCGGGGGTGTAAAGGGGCTGCGCCCCATCAATCCCCGCAGGCGTTGGGTGGAGGTCCATATCAGATGTGCTTGGCGGCCTCGGTCGACACACCGCACTTGATTGACAAGCAGGCTTTTACGGTGCCAGTGGGGCGTCGGTCGACAGGCCAAACTTGGGGACAGGCCAGCCTTTTTTGGCGGGTCAACTCGCGGGTGACAGTGGGCAATTGAGCGTTGACAGGCTCTAAAAGGCATTAGTCGACATGAGGCACTTGAGCTGTGGTCGGGCCGACAAAATAGAAAGCTACCGCGTCAGGCTTCGCGCTCGGTCTCAGCGGACAGTGCGTTGTGGTTCGCTTCGCGTGGGGTCGTTGCCGGGCGACAGGAGGCAGGCCGCAAAGGCACGTTCTTCAGCCCAACCAAGAAAGGGTGTAAAGGCCGAGGGTGCGGCTGTTCAGGCAAGTAGCGGGTGCGCCATCAGCCCTTTCGGGCGTTGGGTGATTTTGCCGAAATGTGCTTTCATTTCGGGGTTTTGTGCGACAGGTAGCACGCTACCCAACAGAATGGTTTTGGCTTGTTGGTTGGTTTCAGTCGACACGAGAAACGCCCCGATTGATGCAGACCAAAAAGCGTGTTTACCACCTGGCGTCTGACACAGGAATCGCCCCGATTGGACAGATTAGCTACTGATTACAAAAGCATGAGTCAAACTTCTATCAGAGTCTACCTTTCGGTGTTTGGTGATTGCTTCGACTTGACAGCTCTAACAACCTTAGTCGGGGTCACCCCGACTGAGACTGGTATTAAAGGGCAACCGATTGCTGATAGGCGAACGACCTACAAGGAAACCTACTGGGATTTGTCCATAGGTCCGACCGAATCATTAGATTTGGCGGAAGTGTATGAGGCTCTTTTGAATAAGTTAAACGGTTCAGAAGAAGCTATTTGTCAGTTCATGAGTGCTAATCATTTGTCGGCCAAGTTTAACATCGTCATTTACATTGTGAACGGACGAACGCCAGGTATTTACTTTAACCGGGCATTTCTCAACAGCGTAGAGATGCTCCAAGCGGAAGTAGATATTGATACGTATGTAACGTAAGTGCGCTAGTCGGGTCTCGTGTGACAAGAGGCAGGCCGCAATGGGAGGCCAAGCAGCCCAACCGGCAGGGGGTGTAAAGGTCGAGACTACGTTCGTTCAGGTAAATGGCGTTACCCCCATCAACCCCCTAGGTCGTTGGGTGTTCGTCTATACCGGGTGGGCATTTCAGGCATCCGAGCGACAAACCATACAGCTCGAAAGGTAGGTTTAGGTGTTCATTTCGGTGTCTCGTGCGACACGAGAATCGCCCCGGTTTGGTGGCTGATGGCTCTTTGGGAGCTTTGGTTGACACTAGATACTCCTTTAAAAATCTAGCCTTCGGGTTTATATTCCCATGTTCCGCTTGACAGCGCAAACCCTTTTTGTAAGCAGCTTAACATTTCCAACGGTTGAGCCAGCTTTTGGGTCATCTTGAAAAATAAACTTGACCATGAAAAACCTACTTTTATCGCTGTGCTTACTGAGTAGCATCAGTTGTAGTAAAACGGAGCTTGATCCAAAGGCAAAGGTTGAAGCAACAATTCTGAAGTTGGTCTTAAATCCAACCGTCTACTGTACTTGCTGTCAGGGCTACCAAGTGCAGATTGGGAGCCGACTATACTTTACTAATCATGTGACGACTCCTTACGACAAGCCCAATACACCGGTGGTCATTACTTACAAACAGCCCGAAGAAGGTTGTGAGCAGTCAGAGAATCGGATTAAGATTGTTTCCATCAGAGGCCGGTAGGTCTGCTGGCAGTTATTGGTTGGCTGGTTGGGGTAGCTTCCCGTTGACAGGAGGCAGGCCGCTGAGGAATGCCGAGCAGCCCAACCGGCAGGGGGTGTAAAGGTTCAGGTACGTGCGTTCAGGTGGCTTATATCCCACTCCATCAACCCCCTGGGTCGTTGGGTGTTCGTCAAAGCAGTGCCTCAAATTCGGGCTTTCGGGCGACAATTTGACCGCCCCGCGTGGGCAAGTTTAAGTATATATTTCGGTGTCTCCGGCGACAAGTTGCAGGCCGCAGAGGTCAGGCTTTTGGCTTGTTCGGCAGGTTGCGGCTGACAAGTCAAATGGCGGAGTGATGATACAAGGTAAGTTAGATGCTTTTGGACTGACAGGACAAAAATAAGTTACACAACTACTAAAATTTTAGTCGAACCATACAATGAATTATCTAAAAACAAAGAAGGTCGTTGACGCGAAAGCAAACAGAGACTTTGTTGTCGAAGAACTTGAGAAAATTTTCAACATTGAACTTTTACTTGTTCGTGGTCAAATATTGATAGAATATGTGTTTACTTCTTTCATAGAAAATTACTCTACCGAAGATGATTATAGATTAGACGATAAATTTCCCTTCTACTCAAAATTTCAAATATGTAGATTACTTGGACTTTATACAGAAAAAGATACTGCATTGATAGAGCAAATTAATGTCATCAACAAAATGCGAAACGATATTGCACATAAACTTACTTTTGATAGAACACTATTACCTAATCTCTACAAACATCATAATGGTTTGAAGCAGGAAGTAAAAGAGAAGAAATTGAAGGGTGAGGCAAAAGATAGGTATATGCTAGTCATGATCTTTGGTTCTTTGTGTGGAAACTTTTCGGGAAGAGCCGCAGCAGTAAACACAGTGCATAACACTATCAGTGACTTTGTACTTGGAAAGACTGTTGGAAGCGGAAGGAATTTTGCCGAAATTCTACAACAAGATATCGCAGATCTTAAGCTAGCTATAAGCCAAGAATAATGTAGGATAATGTTACTCATTATTCGCTCTCTGTATAAGTTGGCTCTCGGGCGACAGGGGGCAGACCGCTAAGTCAAGCCAAGCAGCCCAACTCAACGGGGGTGCAAAGGTCAGGGTACGTTCGTTCAGGTGGCCCCGCCCCCACCATCAACCCCCGTGGGTGTTGGGTGATTCTTAATGCCGTGTCTGTATTTCCAGCGTCCGGTCGACAAGTCGCACTTGGGAACAGGGTCGGCTTTTCATGATGGAGCCGCTTCGGTCGACAAGCCACACTCGTCTGACGAGCCAACTCTCACTTTAAAGTCGGGCGTCGGTCGACAAGTTAATCTTGAATCAGTGTCAACCATTTATGAACATTGAAGACCTCTCATTTCACGACGCTATCATTATCAGTGTAGCAGAAAATACTGTAGACCAAAGCTTTGAGTTTTTATTGAGTTTCCCTACAAACTGGGACGACAATGTTTTTGAGCCTAAAATATTGCGGTTTACTGACGTCACTTTTTACAGTGTGGATGAAATACCTTTCAATGGCCAACCAGCTATCGTAAATATAGAAAGCTGCGGAGCGGTAACAAAACCGCTCAACGCAGGCCTGAATCCGTTCTTATTCACAAGACAGAAAATAAAAATTCTCACCAATGCTGGGGATAGATTTATCGAGTATGCGGACTGTTTTCTGTTGGATGCGTCAAAGTAAAAATGAGCAGATGTCAAGTCTCGGGCGACAGGGTGCAGGCCACAGAGGTGGGCGAAGCAGCCCAACCAAGAAAGGGTGTAAAGGCAGGTAGCTACATTTGTTTAGGAAAGTAACTTGCTCATCCATCAGCCCTTTCGGGCGTTGGGTGCTCCAGACAATATAGAAAAGCGTATTTGCGGTCCTCGTGCGACAACAAGCACGTCTCGCGGGGCAAGTTTTAAGTTTCCATTTCCGGGTCGCGACTGACAGGTTGCAGGCCGCAAAGGTCAGGCTTTTTGCTTGTTAGTTGGGTTTTGGTTGACACGAGAAACGCTCCAGTTTGGCAGGTTTGGGTTTACGGGGCGGCTCTTTGGCGACAGGCCAAACACTTGAGTACGTCTCACTAGATTCATCAAAGTGTACCAATAGATGGAGCATAAAACCAAAATTTGGCAAGCTCACACAGAGAAACTCATCTCTAATGCACGGGCAATATTGACGAATCAAATTGCTTTGCCTTTGGGTATCCACAAGATGATGAAGCAACTTTATTGGATAGAACAAATTGGACCTCTACCCATTGATGTTTCATTATTGAGAGAGTATTATCAGCAAATTCAGGATTATCCACTTGGTACTGATAGGCTGCTATGGAATCCATCGAAGTTGATCGAACTGGATAGCGCAATGGAATTGATAACGCAACAGTACCGAGCAAAGCTGCTTTGGAAGTGTTTGGAAATTATTAGTTTGGAAACGCAAATTTGAAATTCCAGCTTTCGGGCGACAGGCTGCTCGCCCCGAAGGAGAGCGTTCAGCCCAACAAAGGAAAGGGTGTAAAGGTTGGAAGTTGCTCCTGTTCAAGTAAGTAGTTTCCTCATCCATCAGCCCTTTCGGGCGTTGGGTGTTCCATACAGCGAAGGTGTGTAGGCCAGCGTCCGGGCGACAGGCCGCACGGCTCGGACAGGCAGCGCTTTTCGCTCGTTGTCGGGCCTCGGTCGACAAGCCAAACGCCCTAGTAGAGACACTTTATAAGCGGGGCGGGGTTGCGGTCGACAGGCCAGCCGCCTTATTAACCTAGTCTCGTGAAACTATTGAATGAAAAGTATTGACATCACAAATATTTGGGAAGATGATGACTTAATGATGTTGTTATTCCGTGCATCAAATGGCGAAAGTTCATGTAGGTTAGAGTTTTATCAGGATGACGGAACGCTTTTGGAATTTGCCCGTCAACTGATGAGCTTTCCTAAAAGTATAGAACACGTAGTGCAATATGAAACTGGTAATTGGGAACGGTCGGGGCATTATTTATTGCTTGAAGTATCTTGTGTTGCGCCCAGTGGTATTTCTGCTATGAGGGTAGTAGCGAAGAACTTTTACGAAGTACCTAATGCTTTCGAAGCCCAATTTTACATCAAAAGCGAACCTGCTAGTTTCAATGCATTCGGAAAAGCATTGGCAAATTGGAAGCCTAAAGTTGACAAGAAGTTAGCGTGGCAGTTCTATTAATTTTGACCCAACAGGGCAAGTATCTGGTGACAGGAAGCGGGCCGCAGAGGTGAACGAAGCAGCCCAACCGGCAGGGGTGTAAAGGTCAGAACTACGTTTGTTTAGGTGGCTTGGCTCCCACTCCATCAACCCCCTGGGTCGTTGGGTGGATCATCCAAGCCGTTGCTCGTTTGCCAGCATTCGAGCGACAATTTGAACGCCTTGCGTGGACGAGCTTGGCTTCCATCTCCGGGTCTCGGCTGACAAGGCGAACGCCCTACTAGGCCACGTTTGGGTTTGTTGGTCGGCTTCGGTCGACACGAGAATCGCCCCGGTTAGGCAATTTTAAATTTGCAAGGGTGCGCATCGTTGACAGGTAGCAATTTATGAGTGAGGCAAAAACAAGCATAAACATTCCCAGCGGCTGGACATTGAGCCAGCAAGAGATTTCTAATGGCGTTTACCATGTGCGGCTCACCGCCTATTTTGGCTCGATCGTCGAAATGATGGGAACCGAACTTGATGAACTGGTGGCACATTGCGTCGAGTCAGCCAACAACATCGACAAACAACTCGGTCATCAATAGATTCGCTCCGCGTAGGGTAGCTTCCGGGTGACAGGGAGCAGGCCGCAAGGTCGAGCCGGGCAGCCCAACCGGCAGGGGGTGTAAAGGGCGAGACTATGTTCGATCAGGTGGGTCGTGCGTTCACCATCAACCCCCTGGGTCGTTGGGTGTTCATCTGTGCCTGGCTTCAACGTCCAGCGTCCGGGCGACAAATTGCACGGCTCGATTAGACAGATTTAGGCTTCCATCTCCGGGTTTCGGCTGACAGGGCGAACGCCCCAGAAGTCAGGTTTTTGCTCGTTGGGCGGGTTCCGTGTGACAGATTAAACGCCCCGACAGTCCACGTTTTGGTTTGCAGGCCAGCGTCTTGGCGACAGAGTGAACGTCCCAAAAGTTGGACTTTGATATTTTTTACATTTATACTCGATCCTATGCCTATTCCGGCTAACATTCACAGGGAACACATTTTTCAGGCAATGCTTAAAATCAAAAGAGAAGGCATTCCCGCAGGACGAGGGCCAAGGCAATGGGCTCTGAATTATGAAGGAGATATTTATCCCTGTAAGCTTTTAATTTCTTGGTCAAATATTTACGCAAATGGTGAAGAGCTTGACCCAAATCCAAACAATTTTCAAACTTACATGGCTCAAAATCACCTGACCAATTTAGGGTTCGATGTCGTGCAACTGTGAATACTGTTTGCTGAGTATAAGGCAGGTCTCGGGCGACAGGAGGCAGGCCGCAGAAGTAGGCGAAGCAGCCCAACCGGCAGGGGGTGTAAAGGTGCAGAGTACGTGCGTTCAGGTACGTGGCTTCCTCATCCATCAGCCCCCTGGGTCGTTGGGTGAAGAATCCATCATGTGTGGGTTCGGTGGCTTCGTGCGACAAATTGCACTCTGCTGACAGGTAGCTTTTTGTATTCGTTATTGAGCGTCGGTCGACAGCGCGCATTTATAGATGCGTGAATTAGTCTGTGAAGAAGGCAATCTCCTTCTTTCGAAAGAAACAACGAATACGATTTCGATCTGCTTGCAAATAATCAACTTCATTCATCACGGCGGCTTGAAGCGATTCCAGAGTTGTGAAGACTCGGTTCTTCAAGGATCGCTTCAACTGGCTCCAGACTAATTCCACCGGATTGAGTGCGGGACTGTAGGCTGGTAAACGCTCCAGATGGACCCGCCCCGGTCGGCTTTGGAGCCAGTTCCGAACGGTTTGCGACCGGTGGATGGCCGCCCCATCCCAAACAACCACCATGTTTTGACGGCGATACTGCCAG
Source organism: Spirosoma rhododendri (assembly GCF_012849055.1). NCBI lineage: Bacteria > Pseudomonadati > Bacteroidota > Cytophagia > Cytophagales > Cytophagaceae > Spirosoma > Spirosoma rhododendri. The sequence continues at coordinate 4,591,371 of NZ_CP051677.1, forward strand.
CAAAGCTTGCTCAAGAACCAACAGATATCGTCACTAGTAAAGGGCTGATCCTGCCCCGCTAGATACAAACGGCCTGTTGGCGAAATGGCAGCAATCAGGCTGAGATGTGCGCGGCCAGCCTGTTCCAGAAGCAACGGTGTTTGACCACGGGGTGCCCAGCTGTGGGCCACAAAAGGCAACAAATAGCACGCTGATTCATCCACGTATAGAATCGTACGCCCCTCAATCTGCGCTTTTTTTGAGCGCAGGCAGTCGCTCGGCTTGCCAGTTGGCCACGGCCTGCGGGTCCTGCTGGCGAGCTTGCCGAGCCGGTTTCTGCCGACTCCAGCCTACTTTCTTAAGCAGCCGTCCAATTTGAGAGGGGTCATAGCTAACACCAAAAAGCTTGTTAATCACATCATTAATACGGGGCCGGGTCCACACTTGGCCTGAAAAACCGTGTTGCTCAGCCCCCTTGGCCAGTTCTTTTGTCAGTTGGTCGAGTTGATCCGCCGTCAGCCGGGACGGGGCTCCGGTGCGTTTACCGGTCATTAGGCCTGCTTCGCCTTGCTCACGGTAGGTTTTCAGTGTTTGGCTGACCCAGCCCTGTGTCAAGCCAAAGGCCCGAGCAATATCGGCCTGTTTCCAGCCTGCCTGTTTAAGTTCGACGCACCGCCGACGCAGCGCTTCGTAATCCGCTTGTTTATAGATAGCCATCAAGAGCTAAAGCATAAACCTTTATGGACTTACTCACGCATCAATAGGAACAGGGGCAGTTTGGTAATCGCAACTGGTTGTGGCTGACAAGATGCACTCCTCGACAGGGCAGCCCGGAAATTAGGTAGGTTCCGCCCAACTGGCTAGTAGCTTAGTAAAGACAGTTGACAGAGAAGGCAAGCAGTTCATTTTTTTGAGTTCAGAAACTTTATGAAATACACGCTGATGTTATTCTGCTCTTCGCTGGCCTCATTAAGCAATGCTGTCTTTGGTCAATCACAGAAAGTAATTACTTTACTCGATACGACTATTCAAATCATGCAACGGCAATCGGTCAATACGAAGTTAGTTGACTGGAAAAAAATAAAAGACGAGGCCCTCAGCGGTGCTAAATCAGTTACCGACCCATATCAGCTCGGGCCGGTAATTAGAAACTTATATAGAGCCTTAGATGACTATCATGGGTCCTTCTATTATAAGGATAGTACATTCCGTTGGAAGCATAAAGAGCCGACGATTTCCGATTCGATAATGCGGGAATGGAAACGAGGGGCGGGGATCAAGACCGCGTTTTTAGACGACAATATTGGCTATTTACGAATTCCAGGTATGCAATTTTCTGGCAAACAGAGTTCGGATAGCAACGCTCAAAAGTTAAATGATAGTTTATGTCTTCTGCTAAAAAAGGACATAAAAGGGTTAGTGATTGATCTCCGTTTGAACGGGGGCGGAGCGATGTACCCTATGATTCTAGGTGTACAGCAATTGTTAGAAAAGGGACAGGTTGGTTCGTTTCAGTCGGAGAAAAGGGAAAAGTGGTATTTGACCGAAACTAGTTTTTCTTTTGATACAACTGTGCTTGCCAACATAAAACCAGCGTGTGCAGTCAACGGACAAAAAATTCCAATTGCTTTTCTCATTAGCCCACCAACCGGGAGTTCAGCCGAGTTTCTGCTGATTGCCTTTAAAGGTCGGGATAAAACCATTCTAGTAGGAACAGAAACGGCGGGGTTTGTTACGAGTGTAGCGGGTTTCCCGATCAATGATGCTGCTTATGTCCTGCTATCTACTTCTTACGGAAGAGACCGAAAAGGAGTCACGTATAAAAGTGCTTTTAAGCCCGATGTACTAGTGAATAGTACCGACTCGTTCAATAATATTCAGCAAGACGAGAAGGTCAAGCAGGCAGTAAGATGGTTAAAAAAGAATAAGCCTAGTCAGGATAATTGACTTTCTTCAAACAAATTTTGCGCTTTTGGGCGCTCCGCGTGGGCAGGTTCCGGTTGACAGGGAGTAAGCCGCAAGGTCAAGCCAAGCAGCCCAACCAAATGAGGGTGTAAAGGTCCAAGCTGCGTTCGGTAGCTTAACTTGTGAGTCACTCCATCAACCCTCATAGTCGTTGGGTGGCGGGTCAAAAATGGGCGTCAACTTCCAGCTTTCGAGCGACAATTTGAACGTTCCGCGTGGGCAAGTTTGGGCTTCCAGTTCGGCGTTTCGGTCGACAGGTTGCACGTCTGAGGTTAAGTTTTTACTCATTCGGCGGGTTTCGGCTGACATAAGAAACGCCCTAGTTCGGTAGGTTAGGTTTGCAAAGCAGCGTCTGAGCGATAGGATGAACGCCCCGCAAGTCAAATTTTAAAATAAAGAAGAATGGATTACCAGAAAATATTAAACCGCTCTCATGAATTAATTGACACATTAACAGAGAGGATGGAAATGTGTAATAACTGGTCCGAAGAAAAAAAGAAGCAACTCAATAACTACGAACGACACGAAGCCAAATACGTTTTCGCACAGGTAAAAGCCTTAATCAGAGAGCAAGACCCTGGTAGCCCTTTTCTTGAACTTTGTACAGATGAAGAGCAGACTTGGCCGGATGATACTGGGCAACTATACCATCAATATATGCTGATTTTACATGCGTTCAATGACCACTTAGAAGCATTTGTCGATTAACTTTCCTCGTTCCGCGCAGGGTGGCTTTCGGGCGACAGGATGCAGGCCGCAACGTCGTGCTTTGCAGCCCAACTGAACGGGGGTGTAAAGGTCAGAGTGACGTCTGTTCAGTCTGGCCCTCGCCTACCATCAACCCCCGTGGGTGTTGGGTGTAATGTTCGTGGTATGGCCGTAAGACTAAGGAAGTACTAGTGATATAAATCGAGTAGCCCTGCTGTTGTCAAATTAGGGCTGAGCGTTTTATTTCTGATATTTAGATCACGACTTTACGTCGTGATCTAGTGCTAAAAGTGTCCTCTTTCCCACACCATAACCACCGACGTGATGGCAACCGACTACAACGCGATTGCAAAAGAGTATCAGGCATCGAAATTATTACCCTGGCGAAACTATGTCGAGTCGCACACATTCTTCGAGTTAGCAGGCGACCTGTCCGGCCTGGATGTCCTTGATTTAGCTTGCGGAGAGGGTTTTTATACCCGGCAAATCAAGTATAGAGGGGCTGCTCAGGTTACAGGAGTTGACATTTCGGATGGTATGATCCAACTCGCGCGGGAGGCCGAAGCTACTTCGCAACTCGGACTCAGGTATCATTGCCAGGATGTTCTGTCGCTCGATCTCGATCAGAAATTCGACCTCATCTGTGCCAGCTACTTGCTTAATTACGCCCAAACAGCTGACGAACTCCATCAGATGAGCCAGGTTATTGCCAACCATTTGAAACCGGGCGGTCGCTTCGTTACCATCAACAGCAATCCCGATTACCGAGGTGTTGTTGCGACGATGTTTCCGTATGGCTTCACCCGCGAAAACGACAGTTACGAGGAAGGGGCCGCTATTACGTATCGCTTTTATCAGCCTGATGCATCACACATCGCCGTTACCAATTACCACCTCGAAAAACGTACCCACGAAACGGCTTTACAATCAGCGGGCCTTTCCCAGATTCAGTGGCATCCGGTAAAGGTTTCCCCTGAAGGAGTTGAAACACACGGAACCGACTATTGGTCAGCCATCTTAAGTTGGCAGCCTGTTATCGGGCTTTCGTGCGTCCGGGTAATGGTTTAAGAATTACACCACGTGGCTAACCTCATCTGTTGAGTGTACGTGCGTTCAGTGGAGTCTTTGCGTGACCCATCAATCCCCTGGCTCGTGCGGGCAATTCCCCTTCGTTCATCTCCTATTTCGGTCGATACGTCGCACTTAGAGACAAGGCAAACTACCCGGTGCGCTGAGCGGCTTCAGTCGACAGGCCGGTCGTCTGAGTGGGTAAGCTTGACAAGCCGGGCAGATACGTCCGACAGATCGCACTGCTCGACAGGTTAACCGATGGATAAACAGAATTGGTCGTGGCCGGTCAGGTTTGTAGTTTGGCTTCGCACTGTCCGATCAATACCTCGTACGCAGCCGAATCGAACAGGTGTGTAACGATTTAACCTCCTGCGTTTGATCAGCTTACTTCCCCACTAATCCCTGCTGAGGTTGCGCTTTTATCCTGTTCATCTTCTATACAACTAATGGAAAAACTACTCGCTATCGTTTTCCTCTTGCTCGCCACTGAGTCATTTAGTCAGTCACGGGCCGAAACGGAAATTAGACAACTGGAGCAGTTGGAGTTAGAAGCTGTTCATAAAGGAGATACCGCTACGCTTTTTAAACTCTGGTCGAAAGATTATGTAGTCAATAATCCTTACAATCAGATCGTGACGGTGAAACAGATCGTTGGCTTCATTAGAGAAGGAAAGATTGATTATTCCAGCGTTGAGCGGATTGTTGAAAAAGTTACCGTAACGCAGAATTTAGGCATTACTATGGGCAAGGAGATCGTCACGCCTGAGAAGGCGACCGACAATGCCGGCAAGAAAGTGACCAGACGATATACCGACGTGTGGCTTAAGACAAAGGATGGCCGGCAGTTAACCGCTCGACAGGCAACAAACATAGCAGTAGAATAAGCTTATCGAAAGGCCATATCTGCGTGACCTTGGCCGAAAGGCACTGACTGATGGTGGTGGTGGCTTCGACAGGAGCGATCCAGTGCGTTCAGGCTTTGCGCTAGGCTGATAATCGAAAAATACCCGGCGGACCGGTTGTTTCATGCTACAATCGGGGTCGCTTTCTGGCGATAAGAAGCAGGCTGCAAGGTCAAATTCGCCAGCCTGTAAAGGTGCCAACGTACCCGTATTCAGGTGAGTAGTCTGGTAGACCATACAGACCCATTAGCGTTGGGTGGAGCGAACAGGCAGTAACTGACGTGCGACAGGCGGCACGTGCCGTGATAGTGCGGTTCAGTTCGTTGGCCGGCTCTGGTCAGCACGAGACTCGATCCTGTTGGCCCGCTTTTCCTGTCAAAACCAAACCGGTTGGGGAAACCTGCGTTAGGGCCATGTCGTTTGACACGCCAGCCTCCCAAAAGACCGCGCTGTATCGTAGCGGCATACCTCGTGTTCACTTCTGAAAAGATGCAAGCTGTCGAGTCAGGGTTTGCTAACAAATAGGGAGATCCCAAACAATCCAAAGCCCGATTTGCAGGCTGTCCGGAAATGGGCGGACTTAGCGGCAAATGCCTATTTAAAACACCGTAGGTCACTTTTAGGCCCACCAGGGCATACTTGTGGATAGCAGCCAACGTGCGCCTTATTCTTCAAATCAGCATTATTTCATTTCCCCAACATCACCAGGAACCAACGCTGGGTATGGGTCAGCGGCTCAACGATTGATCAGATGTGCACGCTCGCACTCATTTTCTGCCCAGCCACATACATAGTGGGCTGATTCGGCATCTGGTGATGACGATGCCCCCTCACCTTTGCCTGATAACATGTTTACACGTACTGGCGCTGATCTTTTCGATTTCAGGCAACACTCCTTTTTGTCTCGTTGTAGTGCGGAATCTGACTCACTGGCATCCATCTTATCTGGTCGGCTTGAGCCGCCATTGCGGTCTGTACCTGACGCTTGTGTTGCTCATGGCCTCACCTGCGCTGGCTCAGTCAGTTCGTATTCCAGTCACTCAGCCTATCACCCCCGCACACAGCTTACTGCAATCAGTTGTACCAGCCATTGTTCAGGCTAAGAAAGGTGTTATCCGGACGGCACGCACCCGGTATCGTTATCAGCTGGTTGGGCTGAATCAGGGCTGGGGCATTACAGAGTGGAGTTTGCACCACTATAGTCTGTTTATTACGGTTCAACCTCCCTGGTGGCGGAGCTGGTGGGCCTGGCTGGGTTATGCGCTATTGGCAGCGGGTTCCGGCTGGGCCGTCAACCGGTATCGCTCCCGACGCCAACAGGATAAGCAGCGGATGCAGCAGCAGGAAGCTGAACAGTTACGGCAGATCGATGAGTTAAAAACCCGTTTCTTTTCCAACATCACGCACGACCTCCTGACCCCACTTACCCTGATTCTGGGCTCATCAGTAGGACTGATCAGCGAACTGGGGCAAAGTCAGTATGGCGAACGACTTCGGTTCATTGAACGCAACGCCCAGCACCTGCTGACACTGATTAATCAGCTCATGGACCTGTCTCGGCTGGATGCCAACCGGACGACGCTGGATCTGGTGCGGGGGCAACCCGACCAGGTAGTTGGCGGAGTCGTCGACAACTTCGCGGACGTTGCCGCTGAAAGTTATATCAGTCTGACATACCAGACAGAAACGACAGCGACCTACTGGTTCGACGCCGATAAGCTGGCGCGTATCACCACTAATCTGCTCGACAACGCGATCAAGTTTACGCCCTCCACCGCTACCGCGCCGGGGCAGATAACCGTGCTGCTGCGGGCCAATACGCCGATGCAGCAGCCGGGCCTGTACCTGAGCGTAACGGATACGGGTATTGGCATCGATTCGGCTCATTTTCCGCACCTGCTCAACCGGTTTTACCGCGTCGATACGCCCGCGCCATCACCCGGTTCGGGTATTGGTCTGGCCTTGGTGAACGAACTGATTGAATTGCACGGCGGCACCATTGATGTTGATAGTCAGGTGGGGCAGGGAACAACTTTTCACGTGTTTCTGCCCTGCCAGCTGGACGAACCGTATGCACCCGGCACAACTAATACGCGGGTGACAACTAATTCGGATGCGGCAGTCGACTCTCCACCCGAACCGGTCCGGGTGTTGCTGGTGGAAGACAACGAAGACATGGCTCAGTTTATCGCCCTGAGCTTCCCGGATCACTACCAGCTGTATCGGGCTTCGGACGGCGAGGCTGGGCTGATTCAGGCGAATCATCTGTTGCCCGACCTCATCATCAGCGACGTCATGATGCCCGGTATGGATGGCTTTACGTTTTGCGAACGAATCAAGTCTGACCCCGTTACCGATCACATCCCTGTACTGCTGCTGACGGCCAAATCGACACTGGCCGACCGGATGCATGGCCTTCAGCTTGGGGCCGACGATTACCTGAGCAAACCCTTTCACGTGCCGGAACTGCTGGCCCGGATAAACAACCTGCTTACCCGGCAACGTCGGTATAGCGAGCGGGTACAGGCAGTACTCGCCGGACCGGCTCCGGTGCCAAACGAACCCGCTCCCCCCCCTGTCCACCCCTTTATACAGCGACTGCACACCGTATTGGACGAGCACCTCGACCAGACAGATTTCGGCGTCGACGAACTGGCAGCAGCCGTTCACCTGAGCCGTATGCAGCTTCACCGGAAACTCAAGGCTCTGACCGACTCGTCGACTACGGAATTTATCCGGTCGTATCGGCTGACGCAGTCACTGGCACTGCTGACCAGTGGTGTACCAGTTGCCCAGGCGGCCTATGCTGTCGGCTTCACCAATCCGGCTTATTTCAGCCAGCGTTTCCGCGAACAGTTCGGAAAAGTCCCATCAAGCTACCTTCCGGAGTAGGTTCTGACGGCAATGTTACATTGTCAATCGAACACGTTACAATAGTGAAAGGCTGCCCCCCAGGCGCACAGTAGTTTTGCATCTACCTGACCTACTGACGCTTATCTGACATGTCGCCATTACGTTGTTTATCCGTCCGTAACGCACTGTTGCTGGCTGCCATTACGAAGCAGCATTCTCACCTCACTCCTGCCCGGTCGCCCGGACCTGCCTTTACAGTACCTGTGCTGGCTCCCGGTACCAACTACGCGGCCCGGCCATCGTCCTTCTTTGAGTCTGGTAGTACCATGCGTACTGACGTATGTACACCAGCGTAACCAGGGGGGTTCGCCATGCATACTCCCGGCTAATCACCACGGCGTATAGCCCACAGACTGATGCGCTAGTGTTATCGAACACTCTGGTTCACATCCTAAAACGCATCGTCTGTATACACAATCCACTGCATTCATAAAGTAGTGGTTTTTGCAGCTGCTTTCCGAGCCATATTTATCAACCTCTTCCTCTAAAAAGTAAATTAACCAAACTACTATGAGCATCTTACTTAATGCAGACCCACGCAGATCAACCACCCCGGAGTACATGCCGTCGCTGCGCGTCAACGACACGAAAGCGGGCTGGCACAGCAAACCCGTCAACGAGCTCATTATGATAAAAGGTGAGCGTGGCTATAGCTGGCTGTACTGGAGCGATGGCAGCAAACAGATCATGGCCTACACGATCAAGCACTACGCCGACCGCCTGCCGGAAAACGATTTCCTGCGCGTACACCAAAACCACGTTGTCAACCAGAAATTCGTCCGTAAAACACTGCTGACGCACCGGGGGCCGGTTCTGCGGATGGCCTGTGGCGCCGAAATTATCGTATCGCGTCGTCGGTGGACAATGGTAAAAAAAGCCCTTCAGCACCTTTCCATTATTGACTGACTACCCCCACTGACGCTATGCCGCCTGCTGCCCGCCTGACCGACATGCACACCTGCCCGATGTCTACCGGCCCCGTACCCCACGTGGGTGGCCCAATCGTCGGGCCGGGCTCGCCGATGGTACTAATCAGCGGTCTGCCCGCGGCTCGTGTGGGCGACTCGCTGGTGTGCGTCGGACCGCCCGATTCGATCATCAAAGGGTCGGCGACGGTACTGATTGGTGGGGCACCGGCCGCCCGGATGGGCGATTCCACCGCCCACGGTGGTGTCATCATACTGGGTTGCCCAACGGTAATCATTGGCGGTTGATTATCAATATCTTTATACGCTGACTAACCCCGCCCGGCAATCTTACCAATGGTCGCGATTACACCTTTTCTGATTACGTACATTCTGGTTCTGCTGGTGGTGGTCGGTATGTTTATCGCCACTATCTGGCTCAACCAGAAACACGCTCTGATGAGTGCCAAACGGCTATTGCTGACGGTGTTCATCGGGGCGTTGGTACTGGCGCTGCCGGGCGGCTTCGGCCTGATCGGTCTGCAATTCATCCCGGTTTATTACATCGTCGTGCAGGTCATTGGTCTGCTGCTGGGCATCCTGTTTCTCAACCGGATGCTGGTCGATATGGGGCCGTCGTTTACGATCAAGCCCGCATTTGTGCTGCTGCTGACGGGTAGCGTGCTGGGCTTCGGCATCCTGCTATTTACGCCCCTGTTCAATTACCTCAGCAGTCTTCAATACGGGAGTATTCAGTACGACCTGTGGGCCGCTACGAGTTTGCTGCCGTTTGGCCTGCCGATGCTGTTTGCCTACACGTTCAACGCACTGACGAAGGTGCCCAGCGAGATTTACAAACTCTGGTACTACCCGCGCCATGCCGAGGAAATCAGCATGGAAGGGGTCGACTATTACCGGCTGATGCTGCTGGAAGTGCAGGTACAAAAGCACCCCGGCCGCAAGGAGCCACCCGTCAAAGTAAAGGCCCGGACAGCGGGCGACGTCCCGTTCGGTACGTGGTTTCAGAAGTTTATCGACGACTACAACTACAAGTTTCCGAACGATCAGATTCAGATTTTCGACGACACGGCCCACGAATACGGCTGGCTGTTCTACAGCATCAAACCGTCGCTGTTGCGGCTGCGGTCGTACATCGATTTTGAACAGACCATCGCCCAGAACAAGTTGCAGGAAAACTACCTGATCGTTGCCCGGCGGGTCGAAGAAATCAGCTAACTCAACAAGCGTATGCTTTTTCCCAGGCACTACCTGCCGATCAACTGGTCCGACGGCATGAAGCTGTCGCAGCAGCATTTTGTCGAAACCGATAACCACGTGCAGGACCTCGTCCGCGATGCCACGTCGTTGTTTCTGACCAGCTACAACTACGGCCTCCTGCCGCCCGTCCGGGGCAACTCGGCCTCGCACGAGTTCGATCTGCTGGAGAAAAACAGCGACCACGTGGAGGTGCGGCTGTACCGTTGCAACGCCATCACGCCCGGCGGCTGCCGCATCGCCATCAACCCCGACGTACTGAAGTTTACGGTATTAACGGCCTCTTTTGCAGTTAGTCAGCAGCACGACAATCAGACCCGCCCCGACTACGACATCGTACTGGTTGTCAACCCGTTCGAGAAAATACCGGTGGGTAACCCCGATCCCGACGAGGCCCCGCTGCGGCACCCGTACACGGAATATTCGTACCGGCTGATGGTCGTGCCGTCGCAGCAGGTCAACGCCGACGAATTGGGCAGTCATCATCTGGTGATCGGCAAGGCAGTGTACCACGAGGGTCATTATATCGTCGACAGTCAGTACATTCCGCCCTGCGCGTCGATTGCCAGCCACCCCCGCCTGATTCAGTACTACAAAGCCTTTGGCTGGGGGCTGAACGAGATTCAGGTTAGCTCGTTCAAGATCATCCGCAAGATCCACGATCAGGCCCAGCCGTCGGACATTGCCCGGCATGTGCTGATGCTCTGCACGCGGATGCTGGATTACCTCGGCACGGTCTTTTTCCATTTCCGCAACCTCGACCATCAGCACCCACCCGTGTTTCTGGTGGGCTACTTCGCCAACCTCACCAGCATCATCTACACGGCCCTGTACTGCCTGCCAACGCGCCAGAAAGAGGAACTCCTGCACTACTTCTACGAATGGACCGATGTGACGCCGGGGCAGTTTGAGGAACTGTTGCTGCGGCTGCTCGAACACGACTACAACCACCATCAGATCGGTGTGTCGATGACCACCGTCGAGCAGTTCCTGAGCGTGTTTACCAAGCTCTGGAACAAACTCAGTACGCTCGAATATATCGGGCAGCGGAAAGATACGATTCTGGTGCGTGAGGAAGCACCCATTCAGCTCGCGCCCACCCGGCGGGGCTGGAATATTCTGGACTAAGCGGCAACCCGGTGTCAGCGTCGGCGTACTGAAAATCCGTGTACACCAGCCCGGCTTCGGGCACGTCGAACTGATTGGGACCGAGGTACGTGTGCCAGTGGTGGGGGCCGGTCAGGCCGTACTTTTTGCCGAACAGATACCAGCCGTATTCCCAGACGGGTTCGCCCGTTGGCGCGTGCATCGACAGCGGCTGCCCCAGCTGATTGCACACGACGCTGTAGATCTGACTTCCAACCTGTAGCAACACGGGTGCCGTACTGGATAGTACCCCGCTGGATAGTGCCGCACTATCCACCGTATACCAGGTTAGCTGCACCGGCGCATTATCACCCTGTTGATGCCACTCCTGCGCAAGCCGTTTACCATCCCACGCCCAGCGCACGCTTTTGTCACCCACCTGCTTGTCGATGCGTCGGCCCAGCGCGTCGTAGGTGAAGGTAACGGCCTGCCCGTCGGGCTGAACGACGCGCGTCAGCACACCCGACTCGTGCCAGTGGAACGACCACGTTTTCCCGGCGATCCGTTTTTCGCGCAGGTAGCCTTCGGCGTCGTAGTAGAAGCGCATTCCCCCCACGACAATCAGTTGCCAGCCGGGTTCGGTTGTGTCGGCAGCGGGACGCAGTAACCGTTGCTGCCAGGCACGTCGGTCGGCAACCCAGCGATCCGTCCAGCCCGCCGAGCAGACGGCTTCAACCACCGCGCCAGCCGGGTCGTAGCGCAGATCGACGGTGCCGTGCCGGGCGTCCTGGACCCGACTGAGTTGCCGCCCGGCCCAGCCGTAGTTCAGCAGCCGACCCGCGTTTAACTGACTCCTCCAATACACTGACTGACTGACCGGCAACCGACCATCGGTATACTGCCATCGACAGCGCAGCCCGCCCGGCCACACCTGTTCCGTCAGTCGTCCCTGCCGGTCGTGGGCCAGCCACAGCGCCCCCGCCGGGTGGGTCAGTTTGCTCAACTGCCCCTGTACATTATACGTGAACGTAACGGCTTCTCCACCCGCCACCTGCCGACTGATGCGGTTTCCGGCCGGGTCGTGGGTGCTTTGTACCGACTGCTCACCCGCCACTTCTTCGCTGATTTGCCCCCGTGCGTTGCGAACGAACCGCACCTGCGTCGTGGGCGATGTCGCTTCGATCAGCCAGCCGTCGGGGCGGTACGCGTAGTGGTGCCAGCTACCATCGCTGAATAGCGCTTCGGTCAGCCGACCAGCGGCATCGTAGTGGAAGCGCGTCGATTGGCCGTCGGGGCGCGTGTACTCCCGAATACCCCCAGCCGCGTCCCGGATAAACTGCCAGTTGAGCCGCCCCCGGCGCAACCGCACGAGCTGCCCGTCGGCATCATAAACTGGCTGATAATCGTCGGATGTTCCATTCGCAGCCAAAGCGGGTAACGGCTCCACCGGAAACAGGGGAACCGTCTCGGTGGACCGGCCAGCAAATGTAAGCCGACCGAGCGCGTCGAATGACCAGTTGGTTTGTCCCGCAGCGGTCAGCTGCCGCACCGGATTGGCCGACGCGTCATATTCCCAGCGCACCACCTGCCCGGCCGTCTGCCGACCAATGCGTAGCCCTGCAGTATCGTAAGAAAAGCGTGTTTCAGCCCCCGCCGGGTCGATGCACAACAGCAGTTGCCCGGCGGGGTCATGGCTCCACTGCCAGACGCCACCGGCGCGGTCGGTCAGGGTCAGTAGCAGATCGGTATCGTCGTAGGTCATGGCCATCGTACCACCGTCGGGCCAGGTGGTTTGGGTCAGGTTGCCCCGCTCGTCGTAGGTGAGAAATGTGGTGTTACCCAGTGGGTCCTGCTCGCTGATCAGTTCGTGATACTCGTTGTGAAACCAGACGCGCTGCCGCCCTTCGGCACTCATAAACCGCTGCACAACCCCCGCTTCGTGGATGTATTGCCGAACGTGCCCGGCTTCGTCGGTCACTACCGTCCGCCCCTCGTCGGGGAAGTAGCGAAACTGCGCAACGCGCCCGGCCTCCTGCCGGACGTCGGTACACCGAAACACTTTGTCGACGTTGGTATAGGCAAAAAAGATGGACCGGCGCAGGGTGTCGTTCAGGCGAATAATGCGCTGCTGCCGGTAGTAGTACTGCGTCGCCGGACGGTCGAATGCGGCCGCTTCGGTCAGGTTATGAGCCTCGTCGTAGCGATACTGCGCCAGCACGATGCGCTGCTGCGTGGCGTCGGGGGCGGTCAGCGTCAATTGACTGATGTGTCCGCCTGCGTTGGTCGTAAGCTCAACTACGCGCTGCCCACCGTCGCTGATGCGGAACAGCTGACCGAGCTGATTATACGTAAACTGAAGCCGGTACGCCAGGCCCACCCGCTCGACCGCCACCAGTCGGCACAGGCTTCCGCTGGGGTTGTCGGCGAAGCGGTACCGTAACCCGTTGGTCCGGTGCAGTACGTAGCCCCGCGCGTCGCGGTCGAGCCGGACCTTTTCGAGCCGGTTTTGTGCTGATTCGCCGTCCGTCAGCAGCGCAAACACCACCGCCCGGCTATCGGGTGTCCGGACAACGACCTGCCGGGTGCGCCGGTCTTCGAGCAGCGTGTAGTCGTACGAATGCCGCCAGCCATTTCCCACCGATCCACTAGTCAGGTGATTGGAGCGCCAGTACCGCCCCCACGCGAACGGCACCGGTCCGGGGATGGTGATATCCGTCGTGTCCAGCACCACTTCGCCCGTTGCCACGTCGACCGCCCGCCCGTCGAGTACCCGGTGCATGCCTGGCAGTGTCTGGTAATCAGCAAGCGTCAGGTCGAGCCGGTGGAGCAGATCAGCGAGTTGCGCCCGTTCGTCGGTCTCGGGCGGAATGGCCTGCGCAATGGCCGGGTACAGTAACCGGCGCAGGCCGGTACGAAACGCGGGGGTCGTAGTCATCAGATACGGGTAGTCCGGCGCCAGTTGGTTCCGAGCAGTTGGGTAAGTCGTTCGTCGGCTTTGTGTCGTCCGGCGGAAGTGGCCTGTTGCGCCCAGTAGCGTTTGCCAATATCAGGCAGGCGGGCCGCGCCGTGCTGCTCCGGCGGTAGTTTTTCGACCGAATCGAACAGCCGCTGGTACGCCGTTTCCGATGCGGCCGTGCTGCCAGCCTGCGCGTGAACGACGCTCAGTCGCCGGTAGCTTTCGACAGCCAGCAGCCAGTCCTGTAGCGTTTCGGCCCGGTCGGCCGCGCGCTGGTAGTAATCGATGGCGCGCTGCCGCTGACGCAACTCGTCGTACACTCCGCCCCACCCAGCCACGCCATGATACTCAGTTGCCCCGCCGGTGCATCACCCGCTTCGTACAGTCGTTCCATCTGCTCGATGACCTGCCTGTAGCGGGTCAATGCTTCTTCAAACCGACGGTGGTCGACGTACGCATAGGCTACCGACAGGTGTACGCTGCCCGCCAGCACCGGCCAGTTTTGCTGTCCGCAGATCAGCAGGCAGTTGTTGGCGAAGTACTGCACATCGCGCAGATTTCGTTGCGCGAGGGCGGTGGTCAGTTCGGCCTGCCACTGCCGGAACTTCACATCGGGAGCGGTGGGCGACCCCAGCGCGGCCAATTGCCGGATTACCTTCTGCAACTGCATGTCGACGGTGCTACTGTAGCAATCGGTTCGGAACCGGCCGCATAACGTTGCCAGCTGTTCAGCCCCGGCCGTATCCGTCACTAGCAGCCGCAGATCGGGCGGGAGGTCGCGTTGTAGCAGGGCAGTCAGCACGGGTTCCAGCGTCGCGTTATCTTCGACCGATTCGGGCAACAGGCACAGCACCAATGCACCGTCGGTGTGCGTCCGAACAGTCCGGCTCAGCTGATGCAGGTATTGTACGAACCGCGACACGGCATCCAGCCCGGCGGGGTTTGGCGCGTCAGCCAGTTCTACCGATAGGCCGTGCTGATCGAGCAACATCAGGTCGTGCCGTATGGCGTCGGTCAGATCCTCCAGTGTCTGTTCGAGGTAGGTTTGCCAGTGCTGGAGCGGAGTCCGCAGCACCACGAAAATATCGTTCGACACCGCATCGATTCCTGCCTGCTCCTGCAAAAACAGCGATAGTAGCCACTGTTCATCGGGCGCAAACACCCACCGGCACAGCCGCAGCTGTGGCCGTCGGCGAAACGCCTGCCAGTGCCGTTCCAGCACGGCCATCCGCTGACTGAGTGGGTTGGTCACGGTGGGTTTACTGTTTGAGGTTTAACGTTTAAGGTTGGCTGACGCATGTAGCCCAGACCGGTCAGCCGGAGGAACGTTAAACGTTAGACATTGAACCTTGAACTAATTAATCATTACCATCGTACCCTTGACCGTTGTGATGCCGGAGCTTTTGACGTTCATCGTGCCGGTGCCTTCTACGTCGGTCATGGCCCCCTTGACGGCCATCTGCGCGGTGGCTTCGACCTTCACCTGCGCCCCCTTGATGTTGACGCCCTGCTTACCCTCGATGTTAATCGTTGTCGCTGACAGGTCGATCTGCTGCGCTTCAATCGTAACCTTGGCGGTGGCCTTGACGATGATGTCTTTTGACGACTGTACCGTGATTGTACCGCTTCCGCTGGGCACCGTAATCTTAACGAAGTTCTTGTCGTCGACCTGTAGGTGGATCTCCTTCGTGGTGGGCTTTTCGATGAACGTCAGCGTACTGCCGCTACCCACGCTGATGTGCTTTTCTTCTTCCGGCTTGCTGGTGTCGATACTGCTGTTTTTGCCGTGCGGCAGCGCCCCGATCACAAACGGCCGTTCAGGGTTGTTGTATTCAAAACCGACCATCACCTGATCGCCGATGGTCGGCACAAACTGGAAGCCGCGCGTTTTCTTGTTGTCTTTGTGCAGGCCAAAGTGCGGCAGGGTCATGCGAATGAAGGGCGTCGTCTGTGGGGCTTTCATCCAGAGCAGCCGCACCTTCACCCGACCCATTCCTTTCGGATCTTTGTTGTCTACTACTTCGCCGATCTGCGTTTGCGCCATCGGGCGAATCAGCTTCCGCACCGGCATCGCTACCACGTCAGCGGGAATGGCGCGGAAACGGTTGTGGTAGTCGCCAACGCCTGTTACGTAATGCACGACGTCGGTAATCAGGTATGGTGCCGATTGGCCGCCCTTCCCCCGCTTAGCATCTTTAACGATGATTTTACACCCCGGAAACAGGCCGGGCACGCGGGCCTGCCCTTCCATGTATTTTTCCTCCGCCCCCAGCGCGGCCTTGCGGTTGTCGCGGTAGGGCGTCATGTCGGCCGTGACCTTGGCGGGGTGCGGGTTAATCGTGCCTTCGTTTTCGGGTTTACCGTAGGGCAGTTCATCTTTCCCCGATTCGGTTTCCAGTCGCTTGTCGTCTTCCGACAGGTAATCGTAGTGCTTGACGTAGGTCGGCGCGGCCCGCACCCCCGACCGGAAGTTGATCAGGTTACCGCCAAACGTCAGCGTCAGCGATGAACTCGTGCCGGGCGTTTTGGTAAACTGAAGCTGACTGCCATCGTAGTAAAACCAGGCCCCGAAATCGTAGGCCAGTCGCTTGAGAAACGTCCAGATCGATTCATTGTACCGAACGCAGAACGGCAGGTCGGCGGGGCCGAGCGGAGCCGTCACTTTCTTGGGATGCTGGTATGCACTCAGGCTCGCTTTGGCAATGTCGACGATCGATTTGTCGCTGAACGTCTGCGTGCCGGGCGTTGTCCGCAGGGCTTCGCAATGGCCGTGGCCGGTGACGATCATACGCCCCCAGTAGCCGTCGTCCTGTTGCCGCAGTTCGGTCTGCGTAATGATCCCTTTAAACTCCAGCGCCGGGCTCGACGAGTCGCCTTTCACCGTCAGGTCGAACGTCTTGCGGTGCAGCGAATCGAGCTGATCGGGAAACAGCGTGACCAGCTCCTCGATGGCGTCGTGTTCGAAGATGACCCGGAACTCGTGGGTCGTATGAATCGACTGTTGCAGGGTCAGCGAATGGAAGGAGGAAATGCGTTTACCCTCGACGAGCAGCGTGGTTTCCGTAACGATAGAGTAGACTGGCATGAGGTAAAAAAGGAGGAGTATGAACCACCGTCTGCTGAGCCTTACGAAAGCCAAAAATCGGGGCAAAATCGGGCGTCAGAACTAAGCACGCCGAATGTAAGAAAAGGCTTGTCCATTCCCAATCAAATTTGTTTATTGGTAAGCGTTTGTAGCGCACTCCTCTTTTTTACCCGACAACCCACTGTGAATCAGACATTTTACCAGCTACCCATCCGCTTTGGACCATTGATGGCCGGGCGTGAGCTGCCCACCTGCGGAGCGGGCACGTCCATCGCCCAGACGCTCTATCTGCTGCTCTATACGCAGTACGGTGAGTTGCGTGCCGACCGCTCATTTGGCTGCCAGATCTGGGACCTTACCTACGACCGAACCGTCAGCACCAACGACTGGATGACGGGGCTTTGCGAGTCGCTCGAAGCCGCCATCCGACGCCACGAAACCCGCCTGCGTACCCCTAAGGTCAGCGTGCAGTTTCTGCCCGTCGAACACCGGATCGAACCGCTGCCCGCCGACTTTCAGCGGACGGTAATGGTCACGATCAACGCGGTTCTGGAAGCGACGCAGGAGCCCTATCGTTTCTCGACCCGGCTCTACCTCGGTCAACTCTCGATGCGCTGAGCGTCGTATCTGATTCACCCCTTTTTGGACGTACCATGGCACTGAGCGATCAGCGGTCTTTTTACACGCAGGAGGCCATCCGGCAGCGGCTGCTGCTCCACCTGATTCAGATGTGGGGCGTGCGCGACCTCAACGCGCTCGACACGTTCGTGCGGATGCTGGTCGATACGCTGGCCAACGAAATTTATAAGGTCAGCAACGAGTTTATCGGCTCGGAGGTGCGGGTGCTGGAACGGCTCGCTGACCTGCTCACGCCCGATCTGCTGACCGTACCGCGCCCGGCTCACGCCATCATGCAGGCGCACCCGGCCGAACCGGTGCTGGAGCTGACCGCCAGCCAGAGTTTCCTGTTTCAGCAGCGCTATGCGTCGCAGCTGATGGGTGAACTCGACAGCGTGCGCGACCTGTTTTTCTCCCCCGTCGACTCGGTGCGGCTGATCGACGGGCGGGTGGCGTATCTGGCGGCCGGATCACACCTGCACGCCATTCATCCGCAGCTGGGCAAACGACTGGTGGGCCAAACCCTGCCGACGCAGGCCATCGCACCCCAGACGCTCTGGATCGGGCTGGAACTGAACCCGGCCATCGACTCGCTGGACCGCGTCAATTTCGCGTTCAACTGGCCAACGGAGATTGACGCCCAACCGCTGTTCCCGCTGCTCAATCTCAGCAACTGGTACCTCAACGGTGCGCCACTCGCTACCATGCCGGGACCGGCCTACGAACACCGGGCGCAGCCCATCGCCTACGGCCCGGCGCAGCTGCTGACCGAGTACGACATCAACTACCAGTTGGAAGCCGACATCCGGCAGACCTACCAGCTGCGGTTCATGCACGTGGCTCCGTCCGTCACGGCTCAGCTTGACGATACCCGGCAGGCGTATCCGGCCGACTTTGTCGATGTCTTTGGTGCGAAAGCCCTGGAACCGCTCAATGGGGGCGCACTGGTCTGGCTACGCGTGACCTTTCCGGCCCCGTTTGACGAAAACGTACTCGACAAAATCGCCGTCGACCTCAACGCGTTTCCGGTGCTGAACCGCAAGGAAAACCGGATGCTCTACCGCACCACGGCCAACTTCAACCTGCTGCCGCTGCGGACCGGCCCGTTTGAAACGCTGCTGATGGTTAAGACCGTCGTCGACAGCAAGGAGCGCATCTTTACGCCCTTCCCCGCCCACCAGGCCGACCACATCAGCGAGGGCAGCTACGTCACCCGGCGCGGTGGTGTCGAGCGGTTCGACGTGCGCAACGCCCGCGAGCAACTCACCTTTCTGCTCGAACTACTGCGCGACGAATCGGTGGCCTTTGCCGTCTACGGGCAGGATACGATCCGGCTGCTGCTGACCCAGTTACAGGAACAACTCGATCAGTTGCAGCGCAAGGTACAGACCACCCCGACGCCCCCCATCGCCCTGAATCAGTACGTGCTGTTCAGGCCCTACGAGGAAGGCGACACCATGCAGGTCGATTTCTGGACCACCAACTGCGAACTGGCCAATCGCCTGCCGGCCGGTACTCCGCTGCAACCGTTCAACACCGACAGCCTCAACAGCGACAGTATCCGGCTGCTGACCGGCACCAACGGCGGGCGCGACCGCCCCTCGGCCATGCACCGGGTGCAGACCTACCGCTACGCCCTGATGAGCCATCAGCGACTGGTGACGCAGGAGGATGTGCGGGCTTTTTTCCATTACGAACTGGGCGCGCTGCTCGACTCCGTCCGGATCAGCAAGGGCGTGGCCATCGGACAAACGCAGAAGGAAGGCCTGATGCGCACCGTCGATATTACCCTGCACCCGGCCGCCGACTGTGCGCTCACCCCCGCCGAGTGGAAAGTCGTGCTAGAAGGCTTGCAGCAAAAACTGGTACAGCGCTCCGGGCAGGTAACGCCCTACCGGCTGTTTCTGGCCGAACCCACCACCGTTGTTTAACCCATTAGCGAAGAATACACTACATGCAGTTACGTCTATGGTTTTTGGTTGTGTTGATGCTGGCGTCGGCCGGGCACCTGGCCGCGCAGGACTCGCTCGCCTTCTCCGCTAACCCGCTGGTACTGACCCAACCCAGTACAATCAGCGCATCGGACATGGCGCGGTGGCGACTCAGTGGCTACGTGGGCTATAACATCAACCCCCAGTCGGATTACCGGGAACTGTATCTGACGCGGGGCCTGCACGCCAGCCTGGCGGCTGATTACTTTTTCGGCCGTAACCTGGGCCTGGGCGTGTTGCTCGGCTATCAGAGTCTGGCCGTCAGCGACGCCTACCGTAACGACCCGTCGATTCCGATTGCGCCCACCGTTCCCCGCATTTTTCCCCTGACGTCGCTGCATAGTTTTATGCTGGCGGTTGGCCCGGCGCTGTCGTTTCCGCTGGGCAGCCGGGTGTCGTTCAACGTCGAACTGCGGGGGGGGCTGTTCTACAACGACGCGCCCGTGCTGGGTTCGTATTCGCTGGGTGGCGGGCAGGATGAATCGCTGACGGGCCGGATAGAAAACTACATCTCGTCGAACGATCAGCGGGGCCGGTGGGGTGTCATCGCCTTCGCTGGTCTACAATATCAGCTGACGCCACAGATCAGCATGGGCGTGGCCGCCAACAGTTCGCTTAGCTCATTCGGCTATAATCAGATCGGGCAAAGTGGCTATTTCAATCAGTACCGGGTAGCGCTCAACACATTTGGCGTTCAGGCGTCGGTGGCGTACCGGTTCTCTCCGGTGCGTCGGCAAACCAAAGCCGTTCAGCAACCCGTCGTGCCGATGCCGATCTGCTATGCGCCCATCCTCGACGTCACCCAGCCGAGCCTGTACGAAGTGGGCGCGGGTAGCCGTCCCCTGTTCCGCTGGCGCAGCGGATCGCCGGTGTACACGGAGGGCGAACAGTACGTATTTCGGCTGTACACGCTGCCGGGCAACAAGCTGATTTACGAAAAGACGACGAAAGACACGCAGGTAGCCTGGCCCGCGCAGGTCATCCTGCCCGACAGCAGCAGCTATTTTTATTACGCCCTGTTTACGAGCCGCACCGACGAACTGGAACGGACCTGCCGCTCTGAGCCGGTGGTCGGTACAAAAGGGTTTTACCTGCGCACGACAGCTGACAAGAAGCCAACACCCCCGCGCGAAACCGTCATCGAATACAGCCGGAAGCTCTACGAACTGCGCAGTGTACCCATCGCCAAACCCGATTCGCAGGCCGTTGCCAAAATCGTCAAGCCCGCGCCAGCTTCCCGTCGGCGGGGTGCCCCGGCTGCGCGCCCGGTGCCTGTCCCCGACTCCATCCGACTGGGTATTCGTATCGTGCCGACGCTGGTCTATGAAGGCGTATCGCAACAGGCCGAGTTTACCTGGCCCGACAGTCTGGCAACACCCGCCGAACCGACGGTGTACCAGTACGTCGTCGGCCGGACGAACAGCCGCACGATCCCGATCCAGATTCACTACCTGATCGTTGAACCCGATGGCTGTACATCGTTCATCAGCGAAGCTACGAAGAACCGCTATTTGCAATACCACGCCACAACCGATGAACCAACCACGCCAGCAACGGAGCCACCCACAACATCGACGGACAAAGGGCGGTGAGTTTACCCCTCGCCACTGAAGGGGAGAAACAGACCAGTGGTGGTCCGTCTACCCCCCAGCCCCCTAAAGGGGGAGCATCCCACAAATGAGCATCTCCCCCTTCAGGGGGCTGGGGGGTAAACATAACCGGTAGAACAGAGCCTCCTACGGGGTTCGAACTTGCGACCTCCGCTTCAGAGCAACGGAAGGTAAACGGCTTACAAAAACGAATTAAAGCCCAGGTACGAAACGTCCGGGCGGGGGGCATTGGGTGCCGGGGGAACGGTCTCCACTGAGATCATCACTTCCGTCGAAACGGGCAGAAAATAACCGACAAGGTCATGCAGCAGCGAACGCGTTTTGGTATGGGGCAGAAAATCAGCGACACGGTCGTCGGGCACGGGGCCCACGACGAGGTGAATCTCGCGGCTGTCGTCAAAGCGGTCACCCAGCACTGTATCGATGCCCAGGCGACTGTTCGAGAGCGACGGCAGCCCGTCGACGCGGGTCGACTGATGTCGGTGCGAGCCGACCGTCAGCCGAACGGGAATGTCGAGGAAGAGTTGCAGAAACCGGCCAAACCAGTCGAGGTTACTGCGCAGTTGATGCAGCCACGGCAGAATCTGCAAAAAGATACCGGCCTGCGTCGGGGTCATGTCGTTCAGAATCGGCCAGTGTTCGGCAAACTGATCGATAACGGCGGTCGCGCCACTCAGGTGATCGACGGCATTGTCGTAGTGAACCGAGAGTGTGCGGAGGTAATTCAGCTCGGAATCGAAGGGCAGGAAAAACAACCGGGCCTGTCGCTCCTGATCCCGGTCGTGGCGGAGGTCATCGAGGATTTTGTCGGCATTGGCTGCGTTGGCGGGGTCTTTCGGGCTGAAAAACAGGTAGTGCGGCAGCATGTCGAACAGGCCTTCGCGGGGCGTGTCGATGCGGTTGTAAATAAAGGTCGAGCCTTCGAGCAGCCAGTCGCTGACGTCCTCGATGTCTTTGGAATACGCCCGGCTGTACAACCCGGTCGGGTTAATGACGATGCGCTCGGGCGTCACCTGCTGATCGGCCAGCGAAGCCGCCAGCACTTCGGCTTTGAAGTCAACATCGAGCAGATCAAGGAAATAAGGCGAGGAGACAGGCGCAGACTGATTCATGCAAACGAGGAAGGCATATTGCCACAACAAGGTAAGTAGTTTCTGACAGAAGCGCAGCGGGAATTGAATGAAATCATTGAATCATAAGGAGATCAGTCAGGCGTTCAATCGGTTTCTGGTCTGGTTTGGGGGGTTGCTGGTGCTGACGACAGCCTGCGTCTACTCGTGTCAGCGCACGAGCGAGCAGCAGGCCACGCAGCTAATCCGCCAGAAAGAAGCGTTTGACCGCTACTATATCATCGACGCTACCCTATCCGACCGGGTCGACTCGCTGTACACGTACATGAGTATGCTCAACACCAGTCAGATTCGGAACGACCGGCAGATGCAGCGGCTGATTACCAAGAAGAAAGAAGAGTTTATCAGACAGGTTAACCAGGAACAGCAGACGCAGAAATACTTCACGGTCTACAACCGGCTGCTGGGCCACATCAACGAAATGCTTTTAGTGAAAGACTCCCTCAACCGGGCCATTCTACAGGAAAGTGACATGCGCGAAGACCTGAAAAACTGCCTCGACCGGGCCGTCGAACAACACCGACAGCGCAGGCGATAGCCATCTTCGACGTATTGCGTTTACGTTTCGGACTATACTTTACGACTATACCCCCCGCCCCCTGAAGGGGGAGTGTTCCGCGAATGAGCCTCTCCCCCTTTAGGGGGCGGGGGGTATGGTCGACCAGTACTTGACAGCCCTGCCCGATGCTTCTGAAACGGAGTATTTCACCGACGAACCACATAGAAATTCATACACATGGATACTTTTTTTCGACTGACCATGCGCGAACGGCGGCTACAGTTTCTGTACCTGCTGGCGGCTATCAGCGTACTGACATTGTTGACAAGCTGGATCGTCTTTCGCAATCAGAATTACTCGAGCGACGAAGCCGACTACCTCTCCGAGCAGATTCGGGGGAAGGAGCAGATGCTGAAAAAACAGCTGGCTAACCTGCCCCTGCTCGACTCGGCGTACCGGTCGATCGTTACGTACCGGCCGGAGGTGAACGCCATTTTCGTGGAGGTCGACATTGAAGAACATCTGAACGAAGTCCGGCGGCTGTCGGCTCCGCAGGCCGATGGTACCCGCTTCCGGGCGTTCGCGCAGATTGCCGATTTCTACAAGATGATGTACGTCGATAAGAAGGTGGTCTGGAGCAAACAGTCGAACATCGGTCTGTTTCAGAAACAGCTCGACGACTGTGGCGTCGGTATGTTTCCCGGTGCGGCCGCGCCAGCTACCGCAGCGCCGGGTGTAGCCTCATCCACTCCCCGACTTCGTTGATCGCCATGAACAGCAAGATGACCTTGTCAGCGCGGGCGTTTCTATTGGCACTGGTGGCCCTGTCGGGGCTTTATGCCTATACGGCCGACCCGGCGATTCAGGCCAGCATCTACCCGCTCCAGCAGGTAGTGGGGCAACCCATCCGCTACACCGACAGCACCGCCCAGGCCGACGACTGGCACTGGGAGTTCGGCAATGGGCAGGATACCCGCCGGGAGAAAGGGTTGTTTATCTATCACAAACCCGGCACCTACCTGATTCGCCTGACCGTCAACGAATCTATTACCAGAACCTTCACGGTGGTCATCAAGCCCAAACCCATCACCGACGACGAAGGCGCGATTGTGCGGATTCAGGGGCCTGCATCGGGCTACGAAGACGAAAAGCTCGTGTTTACCGCCGTCGGTGGGCAGGCCGGTCAGTACACATGGCGGTTCGGGTCCAGCGGGCAGGTCGATTCGCGGGAGCAGACGGCCATCTACAGCTATCCCCGCGAAGACAACTACGGCCGCCCCCGGCGCTACACGGTCGAACTGATGACCGACGTGACCAAGTACCCCATTCGCAAGCAGGTGACCATCTACCGGGGCTACAACAAGTTCGACCCGCCCGTCGACTCGCTCGACTTCGTCAGTGGCGATATCCGGCGGCAGTTGCAGCTGATCGCCGACGGCAGGGCGTTCAACACCCATTATGACTACCTGCTGCGCAGGTACCTCTGCAACCGCAACAACGCCCTCGTGCGTACCAACGGCACGAAGGCCAACGATTTTTACTCGTACTGCATGGGCCTCCAATTCGACCGGGGCGTTAAAGTCGACGCCGTATCGGTTGTGTCCGACACGGTGACGTCCTGCATCGTGCGACTCGACGTTACCCAGCATAAACCATGAGTTGTCCTTTTTTTTACCGTACGCGTTTCCTGTTTCGGCTCCTGCTGCTCGCTGGCGGTCTGGGCCTGACCGGATCCGTACGGGCGCAGTTGCCCTTTCTGTTTCCGCGTGTGGCTCAACAACCCGACAATCTCGTGCCCGTAGCCATCAGTGGCGCGGCAAAAGGAAAAATCACCGTAACGAAAGAGGGCGTCAGCAATACGCTCCCCCCGCCCGGTGGCGTGCCCTGGGTGGTGTTTTCGGACCGCAACAACAACAATACCTACCGCAGTACCAACGCCACCACGCCCTTCCGCAAGGCGAACTTCATGGATGCCTTCTACGTGTTGAAAGAGCGGAATGGCTACCTGAAGCTGATTAAATACGACCCGGCGCTACCCATCGGCAGCAAGTTTTCGAGCCGCGCCATCACCGACCGGAAGGCGGTGGTTTACTACGGATGGGCACCCAAAGACCGCTTTCTGCTGACCAGCCAGAGCAGCCGGTCGGGGGCGCAGAACCGGGCGCAGATCGTCAGCGCCGTGCTGGCCCAGCCCGCGCTGCTGACCAACCCCGACCGCTATTTCTCCAACGATTCGGTCCGGCTTTTTGCCGATCCGGGGCAGCAGGTGCCGATGAAAGAACGGATGCGGCTCTACGAACTGGCGTATGTCTACAAGCTGTCGGAAACGCGTCGGCAGGCGCTGGTCGGTCGGGCATCCTGGTTTCCTACCGACAGCATCAAGCAGGTACTGATGGGCTGGATGCCGGTCGAACTGGTGCAGCCCATTGGACAGCGTCTGTTCCTCGAAGCCGACACCGTGCGGTGGCCCAATGAGTCGGTGCCGATGTTTCGGTCTTTGTCAACCGCGCTACGCCGGGAAACGGATTCGCTGGTCGCTAATCGCTACTTCCCGGCCGTGTCGTGGAACCGGCTGGGCACAAAGCTCCCCGTGTTGAGTCAGCTTAGCCCGCGCGGTAGTGTGCCACTGGTGCTGACCGACGCCCAAACCCCGCTGGTCGAACGGCGACGGATTCCGGTGCTGAACGTACTGGGCAAGCCCATCGCGCAACAGACGCTTGAGGAGGTTGCCGAACGCCGAAACCGGTTCAACCTGATCTACGTCGTCGAAGGCAGTTCGGCCATGCAGCCTTATTGGGGGGAACTGCTCAATACCATTCAGTTTACGATTACCCAACTCGCGCAGGACACCAGCCAAACCGTCGATCTGCGGGTGGGCGCGGTGATTTACAATGGCTACAAACGGCAGGATACGGGCAGTGGCGAGGGCCGGACGATGATCGCGCGCGGTTCGGTCGACCCGACACCATTGACGAATAATTCGACCTACCTGCTCAGTGAACTGCGCAAGGCCACCCCGCCCTACAACCCCCGCGCCAACAGCGAAGCAAAGGGCGTTCGGCTGGGTGTCATCAAAGCACTCGATATGTTTGCCGACTACCCCGGCGAAAACAACATCCTGATTCTGGTCGGCATCAACGGCGACGTCCAATCGATCAGCAGCGGTACGCAGGTGGTCAGTGCGCTACGGCAGGCCGAATGCCGGTTGCTGTCGTTTCAGGTCTACGCGGCACCGGGCGACATCTCGAACAACTTCGTCGTCCATTCCCGCGAGCTGGCCCTGCAAATCGCTGATAAGAGCAGC
The DNA here is from genome assembly GCF_012849055.1 of Spirosoma rhododendri. Taxonomy (NCBI): domain Bacteria; kingdom Pseudomonadati; phylum Bacteroidota; class Cytophagia; order Cytophagales; family Cytophagaceae; genus Spirosoma; species Spirosoma rhododendri. The sequence continues at coordinate 4,617,368 of NZ_CP051677.1, forward strand.
GCCAACAAGAAAAACCGGCTTGTCCGGCCCGACATGGTTACGCTCACCAACGAGTTCAACCTGAAACTGGGCGACCGCAACGTCTACCAGCTGGCCTATCCCGAACGCAGCATGGTGCCCGGCTGGGTGCTGTTTCCCCGCAAAAATCAGGCGCTCCCCTTCCGAGAACTGTACGCAGCCACCGACAGCCTGTTCAAGCAGGTAACCGACGAATCGCGGGCCGTTCTGTCGGCGCTGGAAAGCACCTTCGGGCAACTCGAACCGCTGGGCGAACGGGTCAATCCGCGTTTGTCGCCCGTTTACGCGTCGGCGGGTGTCGCCCTGCCGACCAACGCAGCCCCACTGATGCAGCTGGCGGCTTACCCCTACCTGACCCGCGCCTACACCCCCGTCGCCATCAAGGGCGGGCCACGCTGGAAATTCACCGCCCTGCTACCCCTCGACGAATACGACGGCATCAGCCGGTCGCTGGAACAACTCAGTGGCGACGACATCGACCCGACTTCGTTTGCCGACCGGCAGCGGCTGCAACGGCAGTACCGCCGGATGGTCGAGTCGGTGGGCCTGCCGACCGACTCGCTGGTTACGCTGGATCAGGTGCTCTGGCGGCTGCTCGACCTGCCCGTTGCGAATCCGCTGTTCCGGCGCATTCCCGTCAATCAGATCAATGACCGGGCTATCGTGTCCGACGCCCTGCTGAATCAGGTGCTGTACCTGCTCCGCGAACGACGCGACTATTTCCGTCGTATTCCCACCTTCCGCAACAGCCGGTTCATGTCCAACAACCGGACCTACTACTGGATCAGCGAAGACCTCTTTCGATAACCATCCTCAACTTCCCTACTCATGCGTCAGTTACCCCTCCACACATCGGTCGAAAAGGCCCTGCACATCGCCCGCGCCCTCGCCCGCGAATACCACAACGATGCCGTTTCGGCGGCTCACCTGCTACGGGCCATGCTGCACGACGACGTGGGAGGCACGGCCCTGCTCACGGCCATGCAGCACGACGTGGCCTATATCTTCGACTGGACGGATGTCTGGATGGAAGAACTGCCCCGCTCGGCCCAGCTCCTAACCGAACCCGACCACGACGACTCCATCGACCGGGTGATGACCGAAGCCGATTTTCTGCGCATCAAACTGGGCCTGGATTACATCGAGATCATCTGCGTACTGGCCGCTCTGACCAAGCCCGGTATCGGCTTTACGGCTAATCAGCTGCGGTCGCTGCCCTTGCAGGAACGCGACCTGCTCGACCGGTTCCTGCGCGACTTATCGACACCCCCGGTTAGCAATCCGTCGACCAATGGCGCAGCGATGAACGGCTTGGCCGGACAGGCAGCGCTGAACGGGCAACCCAAATTCTGCGTCGACAAAACGGCACAGGCCCGCAGCGGCAAGCTCGACCCGGTTATCGGGCGCAAGCAGGAAATGCGGACGATGCTCGAAATTCTGGGGCGACGCAGCAAGCCCAACGTAATGGTCGTCGGTGATCCCGGCGTGGGCAAAACCGCCCTCATCGACGGCTTGGCGCAGCTGATCGTGGCCGGACAGGTACCCGCCCGGATGAAAAACGCCGTACTGCTCGAACTCGACCCCGGCGCGCTGATTGCGGGGGCGTCGTACAAAGGCGAAGTGGAAGACCGGCTCAAAACCGTCATCAAAGACGTCAAACAGTACGAACGGTGCATCCTGTTCATCGACGAAATCCACATGCTGCTCGACCCAAAAGGGTCAGCTGGCAATGGTGTCGCGAACCTGCTGAAACCCGAACTGGCGCGCGGGGAACTGACCGTGATCGGCGCGACGACCCCCGAAGAATACCGCAAGCTGATCGAACCCGATCAGGCGCTGAGCCGCCGGTTCGAGATGCTGACGGTGGGCGAACCAACCGAAATCATGGCCGAGCGGATGATGCGCGGGCTGGTTCCGGCCTACGAACAGCACCATCAGCTGACGATTCAGCCCGACGTAATTCCAACCAGTGTTCGGCTGGCCCGACGCTACAGTAAGGAACGCCGACTGCCCGACTCCGCCCTCGACCTGCTCGACCGCACGATGGCCGCCGTCCGCATGGCCCTCGAAACGTCGGCAACGGAACTAGCCCAGCTCGAAGCCGACGTTCGCGCCCTGCAAACGCAGGACCTGAGCCCCGAAGACGCCCTGGCCGAATATCGCTGGCTCGACACCCTGCTGACGCACCAGATCAGTCCCGTGCTGCTGGGGCAGTGGGAAGACGAAACCGACCCCGCCGACCTCGAAACCGCCGAAGCCTACCACGATTATGTCATGGCTAAACTAACCCGCTTTCAGGAACTGGCCGGGCAGCAGGAAGCTCTCGTATCGACCAACGATCTGGCGGCTGTGGTGGCCCACAAAACCGGCATCCCGATGGGTAAGGTGCAGGCGCAGGAGAAAGATCGGCTGCTATCGATGGAAAGCGTGCTGCAACGCCGGGTCGTGGGGCAGGACCACGCCCTGCATGCCCTGTCCGACGCCATTCTCGAATCGCGCAGTGGCCTGCAACGGGCCGGCCAGCCCATCGGCTCGTTCTTCCTGCTGGGACCGACGGGTACGGGCAAGACCGAGCTGTCGAAGTCGCTGGCTGATTTTCTGTTCAACGACGAGCGGGCACTAATTCGCTTCGATATGTCGGAGTTTAAAGAAGAGCATTCGGCGGCTCTGCTGTACGGTGCCCCTCCGGGTTACGTGGGCTACGAAGAAGGCGGTCTGCTGGTCAACAAGATTCGCAAGCAGCCGTACTCGGTGGTGCTGTTTGACGAAATCGAAAAGGCGCACAGCTCGGTGTTCGACGTGTTTTTGCAGATCATGGACGAAGGGCGACTTAACGACAAGCTGGGCCGCGAAGGCGACTTCTCCAACGCCCTGCTCATCTTCACGTCCAACATCAGCAGCGAGTGGATCACCAGTGAGTTCCAGGCCGGGCGTATGCCAACCTCGCAGCAGCTGATGAGCCGTATGGCGGGGCAGTTCCGACCCGAGTTTCTGGCCCGCATCACCGAGATCATCCCGTTCTCGCCCATCCAGGAAGCCAACGTCATCCGCATCTTCGATATTCAGCTGGCGCACCTCCACAAAAGCCTGTACCAGCAGGGTATCGACCTGACCGTTTCCGACGACGCCCGGCGGCAGCTGGCCTTGCAGGGATTCACCCCGCAATACGGTGCCCGGCCACTATCCGGCATCATCCGCAATCAGCTCCGCCGACCCATTTCCCGCCTGATTATCAGCGGAAAACTGCAAAAAGGCCACCTGCTCAACGTAGGCTGGAACGAGTCGGCGGGGGAACTCGCCTGGGCAATATCGTGACCGATACGGCCCTTAAACAGCATGAATTTACGCCCTGAGTAAGCGGCCAAAACCCGTTTACTCAACATGTAAATCGGTGTATCCAAATAAACAGACCGTTTGTTTGAAAACACTCCCCGTGGCTGGTTAGATGCCTTGCGCCCCCTCCTCTTCTAGCTAGATTTGACCAAACTAAATCTAGCCAGAAGAATATGTTTGACTTCGAAATTGGTGGCAACGAGATCAAGCCCGAATCAGCGGAGGGCATTGCCAGTATTCCCTTTAACCGAACCCTGCTTGCCCAGAAACTGACGCAGGAAGCCCCCGTCAACCCCGAAGTGGTATACGGTCTGAAAACCGTTGAAGCGGTGTTCGACCACTACAAACCAGCGGTAGACGTCGAGATGGAATCGATCGACGGGATGCCCGTTAAAGAGACCATGCAGTTCCGCAGTGTAGCCGATTTCCGCGTAAAGGAAATGGTCGCCCGCAGCCCGTTTCTGCGCTCGGCCGATGCCCAGTATCAGGAGTACACCCAGATCGGTCGCCGGCTACAGGGCCACCGTGTTCTGCAAACCGCCCTCAGCAACCCCGAGGCTAAAGCCGCGCTGATCGAAACGCTACAGGCGCTCGTGGCCGAGCTCGACGAAAACGATAAAGTCGAAGCCTAAGTCAACCTTTTAGAACCTTCTTTCCCTCAATCATTCTCAGTTCTCCTCTATGGAAAGCGAAGCAGCAGTGCCAAAAACCAAAGCCGACGCCCGGCCCTCAACCGCCGTTGGTCGCCCCACCGCCCTCCCCGGCCTCGGTGCTCTCTCAGCCTTCGGCGGCTATGCGTTTATCGAAAGCTTTATCGACAATTCGCAGAACCTCAACCCCGACCGTAAAGCCCGCAAAAAAATCTACCTCGGCGACGAAACCAAGGCGAACGAGCGGGCGGTGCTGAAGGAAAAACTCAAGCTCTGGATCGAAGTCCTGCAATCGTCGGACAACCAGAACGAGATGCTCGACACGGCGAACAAGAAAGCCGCTGAAGTGGAGCAGAATCTCCAGAAAAACCTGCTGACGGCGCTGGAAACGACCCGTGAACTCGAAACGAGCTATCGGGCACTGTCGCTGTTCTATAAAAATACAGAGGGCGAAAAGCTGTCGAACGTATCGGTGATGAACGCCGGTTTCGATCAGCTGACCGACCTCGATAATCCCCGCTTCATCGACCACGTGGCCAACGAGCTGAAGCAGACCTACGACCGGCTCGACCTACGGCAGAACTACTCGCTGCTGGTGGTACCGGGCTACATGGGCTCGAACGCCGTGCTGGAGAAGTGGGGTAAAATCGCCCACGCCAACAAGGTGACGCTCTTCACCGACTTCGCCGATCTGGAAAGCTCCGACGACGTGATCGACCTGTTCAGCACGGCAAACATGAGCGGAGCCGAACTGTTCCGATCGAGCATCGTCATGACCTGTAACTGGCTCGTCGGGCGCAGTAAAGTAGCGGAAGTCGGCGAGACCGAGCACCTGTACGTGCCACCCTCCGCAGCCCTGGCCGGTAAGATTTACTACACGCTGATGTCGCAGGTAACGGCGGGTAAGAAGCACGGTGGTATGAACGAAGTGCCGGGCGTGCGGTTCCCGCTGCGTAAAAGCGAACTGTCGGCCGTAGAGCGGCTCAACCTCGTGCCGATGATCGACGAGTACGGCCGGGTAATGGCCTTCGGCAGCAAGTCGCTCTTCAACGGCGACAACATGGGCTTACAGACCTACTCGGTGGTGCGTGTATTCGACTACATCACGAAAGTGCTGTTCGACTTCCTCAACCGCCGGGCGTTCGAAAACTGGAACTCGCTGATCGAAGCCGACCTGCGCCGTCAGATTGCCGGGTTCCTCGACAGCATCAAAGGCCCCGACAAGCTCATCGATCAGTTCCGCATCATGCGCCTGGAGCGCGACGATAAAGTGAAAGATCGCATCTACCTCGACATCCGGCTGACGCCGTACTTCCCCGCCAAGAGCTTCGTAATCCGACTCGACGGTCGCCGGGGCGACGACGTCGAAAGCCCGGAATGGGTATCTGACTACGGTCAGTTGTAGTTTTAAACACAGAGGGACGGAGGTCTCACGGAGAAAACAGCGAACAGAGAGACGTAATGGCGACAATCATTTATTCTTTCTGTGCGCTCTGTGTAGTCTCGGTTCCTCTGTGTTTAAATCGTAAACCCTCACCAATCAATTCATACCTCTTAATCCAGACAACAGCATGCCCTATTCAAGTAAAATCAAACTAGGCGACCAGGAATACGACATTCTTGGCGGAGACATCGGCTTCACGCGGAGCGTCGACGTGAAAGGGCGGCCATCCAGCCACGTGATGGGCGGTCAGTTCTCCTTTACGGTCGAAGTGACCGATAAATCAACGCTGGTCGAGCAAATGGTCAATTCGCAAAATAAGCCGTTTGACAAAGGCGCACTGGAATTCACCGATGCGGGTGATGATGGCGTAACACGCAAGATTGCCTTTGAAAACGCGTACATCGTCAATTATTCGGAATCGTTTTCGGCAGCTGGTAGTGCCTATACCTGTTCGTTGACCCTGTCGGCTGAGAAGATCACCATTCAGACCGCCGTGCTGGACCAACGCTGGCCTAAAAAATCCTAATTCTCCTAACCACTAACAGTACCACGATCATGGCAGATGCAGCAGATGTAGGGTTTACATCAACGCTTACTATTGGCGCTAACAAATTCGACGTGCTCGGTTTCGGGGCGTCTTTCAGCCGGGATTTCGACCAGAAAGGCCGTCCGTCGTCGGCCGTACGAGCGGGCGATATGTCTCTCACTATCGAAATCACGGATAGTGGGAATCTGATCGATACGATGATCAATGCTCAGAATAAAGCGATTAATGGAACGATCGAATTCTGGCAATCGGGCAAAGATGGCGTCTTTCGGAAAGTTGAATTTACGAACGGCTACATTACCAGCTATAAGGAGGGATTCCAGCCTGCTGGTTCCAGCAATTTCAGCGCCGACATCTCCATCACCGCAGAGAAGGTTGATGTTGGCGCGGCCAAGTACGACGCGGGCTGGCCGATCAATAGTTAAAATGTCCGTATGAGCAGGTTCTGGCCATGGTGGGCAGTACTGGGCGTGTGGGTAACGGGGTCCGTACTGGTCCACCTGTTCTACATCAAACGCATTCGGTTCTCGGCCGAACTGGTACTGCCGCCCGTCCGCATTGTCGACGGTACGCAGCTCCGGTTGCGGCTACCCGGCAACCTGTTTCATCAGGGCGAAAGCAATCTGCGCCCCCTGGGTAATCGGTCGGCCCTCGACACGCTGGCCGATTACCTCAAACGCAACCCGCGCCGGCTGCTGATCGTGACGGGCTACCACACCCCCACCGAAAGCAGCCAAACACTGGCGGGGAACCTCGGCGCGCTGCGGGCGCAGGCCGTGCAAGACTACCTGCTCGACGCGGACGTCCCCGAGGAGCAGCTACAGATTCGGGGGCAACGGGCCGAGTCGTTTCCGGTCGTGCGCGACTCCACCAGCGCCCTGTCGTTCGCCTTTGTCCCGATCCGCATCGACGCCGACTGGCTGGCGCGGCATCAGTATTACGTTGACCTGGTTCACCCGCTTCAGCTGTATTTCCCCACCGGAAGCACTGAATACATCCAAACCCCTGACAATGAACGGTTCGCCCATGAAGCTGTTGCTTATCTGCGTATCCACCCGCGCGAACGGCTCCGCATCACGGGCCATACAGATAGCGTGGGTACCGTCGCGGGTAACCTCCGGCTGTCGCGGGCGCGGGCAATGGCGGTACGGGATCAGCTCGTAAAACAGGGTGTTTCCAACCGCCAGTTTACGGTGGTGGCGATGGGTGATAAAAACCCCATTGCGCCGAACGCGCTACCCGAAGGCCGCGAAGCGAACCGGCGCGTAACGCTGGTGGTAGACCAACGCTAGTATGTTCGATCTGAATCCGTACCACCTCCAGAACGCCAGTCTGTTGCATTTCCTGATGCTACAGGGAACGGCTCTGCTGGGGTACCTGATCTTCAGCCGGTATTACGAACAGCGTCTGCGTGACCTGATGACTACCCGGCGACTGTTACAGGCCGAGTCTGATGTGATTCAGATCATCGAACCTGAGGTCGAAGAAGTATTCGTCGTGACGCCCGGCAGCGACGACCTGAAGGAGATCGCGGGCGTCAACGCGAAAGCCGAAGCCATCCTGAACGGCATCGGCATTTTTCGCTTTGAGCAACTGGCCCAGACGCCCGTCACGACGGTACGCCGGGTGCTGGCCGAACACGGACCGCTTTTGTTTACGTACGACCCCGTTACCTGGCCCGGTCAGGCCGGTCTGGCCGCCGACGGACGCTGGGACGAGCTGCGCAGCTGGCAGGAACAGATGCGTCGGGGCAACAACCTGGACTATACCCATCTGCTTTCCTGATGAATTCGCTAAACCCCTGGGTCGCGCTGTTCGAGATGCTGTTTTTGCTGGGAGCCGCCTTTACGCTGGGCTGGGGCATCGCTTACCTGCGCTACCGCAAGCCCATGCACACGCAACAGCAGGCGATTGAGCAGTTGCAACAGAAGACCAGCGGCTTTGCCAATACGAATGATACCTAACGACGGCTAGTTTTGGAAGAAGTACTTCATATCATTACCAATGCATCGCTGATCCAGCAGGAACTTGAGTGGCTGGAAGCGGTGATCAGTACACGTATGAGTCTGTATTTTCAGACCGAGTGCGACTACGAATCCGTCGAAGATATTCCTATGCCCGATGTTAGCGACGATCCGTCTCCTTACGGTCGTCTGCTTATCAGCAACGGATTGAACGCCGTCGAACGCCTGGTTCTCATTCTGACGTTGACCCCGCACATCCGCCCGCAACTGCTCGATTATTTTTTTGTTCGGAATACCGCTTACGACCGGGGCTTTACCGAATTCGGCGGTATTAAAGGCAAAAATCACAGTGGCTTTCTCCCCACGGGCGAAACGGCGCTATTCCTGCTGGCAGGCGACGATATCCAACGGCGCATCCGGTTACAAACGATGCTGCTGCATGAGTCGGTCCTCCTGCGAAAGAACATAATCCGGCTGAGCGTAGCCGATCCTGAAGAACCGGCCTTGAGCGCCCCCCTACTGCTGACACCCGATTATGTCGCTTACTTGACCACCGGCGAATTCAGCAAGCCCAACTTCAGCCCCGACTTCCCCGCCAGTCTCGTTTTAACCAACATGGACTGGTCCGATCTGGTCATCGAGTCGCACGTGATGGCCGAAGTGATGGAAATCAAATCGTGGATCGATCAGGCGGATGAATTGATGAAAGACGCGCACCTGAAGAAGTACCTTAAACCGGGATACCGGGCGCTGTTTTATGGCCCTCCCGGCACGGGGAAGACCTTAACCGCCAGTCTGCTCGGCCGCTCGACCGGGCTGGACGTGTACAAAATCGACCTATCTATGGTCGTGTCGAAGTACATTGGCGAAACTGAGAAAAACTTAGGGAGAGTTTTCGACGTAGCCCAGAGTCGCAAATGGATTCTTTTCTTTGATGAAGCAGACGCCCTGTTCGGAAAGCGCTCCGAGACCAACTCGTCCAACGACCGTCATGCCAATCAGGAAGTCGCTTACCTGCTACAGCGCATAGAAGATTTCCCCGGCGTGGTGATTCTGGCCACCAACCTCAAAGACAACATCGACGAGGCCTTCGCGCGTCGCTTTCAGTCGATTATTCACTTCCCCCCCCCAACACCAGCAAGCGCACGCAGCTCTGGAAACAGGCCTTCAACGGCCCCTATGAATTGGCTAAAGATGTAGACTTTGAGAGCATCGCCGAGAAATATACCATCGCGGGCGGAGCAATCATCAACGTGCTACGCTACTGTGTGCTGGCAGCGTCGCAACACCACCGCCCCATCCGTCAGGACGATATCCTGACAGGTCTCAAAAAAGAATTCCACAAATCGGGGAAGACGCTGGAAGATATAGCCAAGAGTACGAATCGACGGTACTAGCGTATCTCAGCCCGCAAATCAATCTAATGTCGCAGCTACCTGACACGGTAACAATTGGCCAATAGTCTGAAAAATATTTGTCTCTACGGCTCGATTTTTCTGTATCGTTTTGTTACTTAAAATGTCAATTGCTTGTTCGTTTCCAAGTCAAGAGTAATCGCTTTTTTCAAATCTGACAGTGTCAGATTATTCATCTCTTTCCCCCGGAATGCGTTCGAATCTATGTGAATATCAAAAGAGTTAGACCGACGAAGCCTGGTTTCTCCCTTCTTCTTACTTTCGCTCTCAAACATATTTTTTTGCGCATTATGAGTCATGTTACCTTTGTGACCTCCGGTTGTATAATCCACGGCGTATAGCATTTTGCCATTTTTCATAGCCATATCATGTTCGTGAATTGACTCACAACCACATGGCATACTAGGATTTTTATTACAGGCCTGGTTAGTAGAAAATATACTTCTGGTATTCAATTCTTCTGTTTTACCTAATGTTTTTTCATTCTGTTCAGCCAGCAGTTCGTTGATAAATCCTTTCAAAATCTGATTCTTACCGTTAACTAAAGCGCGGAACTGTTGCTCTGTATGGGCAGCGGAAACACCCCCAAAAAGTGGATGTTTTCCACCCATGCCTGCACTTTGCAGATGTACCGTAAAGTTCCATCCTCTATGCTTTATGGTAGCTGCCAATAAATTCTTTTTAGTCCATTTACCCCGTTTCCGTTCTATGCGCAGGGTTCTGGCCGCTCGGCGCATAGCGGATAATTTTGTATGGCCTACCTTCAGTTTCTCGGATCTATCTTTTAACGTACGCTTCGCTAACTGCGCAACGCTTCGTGCTGCTGGTTCAACGCTGGACCGCTGCTGCATTACGGATTTGACTACCGTGTTATTAATGTTAGCCTGCAATTGCCGCTGAGCAACCGCTTGTGCGCGGTTATCGACAAAAAGATTGCTGGTTTGACTGACGCGCTGAATGCTGTCAGCGCTAGGCCGGCTATTTGCTACTTTAGCTATTCCAAGCGACTTCATAGACTACAGATTAAAGCTAACGAGATCATTAAAAAGTATACTTTGCACTGGGTGCATTCGAACGCATATTTTGCAACGCGTTACTGCTCTGTCTACAACTATCAAAACAGCCGACGTTTTTATCAATGGCACTTAGTTGTGGTTGGCAACGGTGTAGGTTCTAGTACCAACAGTAATTGTTTCATCCTTGCTTTGCGGAGTTATTCCTAAACTTGGAAAATATGTAGCTCCAGCCGACTCTATCTTAATCTTTCCACTGTATGGTAAACCTAATTTCGAGCAATCAACTGTATTACCTAGTTGACTAAGCCTTTTTTGTAAGATAGCTGTAACCATAGGTTCCGTCAAATTAGCCGGGAACATGGTACTCCACTTACATGTATCGCCACCAGCACTGGTAGTCCACCAGATTTGATGAACCGAATTGATACCACCTACTCTTTTCAGAAGTATAGCTCCGTCTGGCAGCGCACCGTTTGCATACGCATGTAAACCCGTAGGAGCCTGCCCCCCATCAACGCTCATCATGTGCGTTTGTAGATTTTGGGGAAGCCCCCGCCAGTTCGCACTAGTATGTTTTAGTTTAGCTTTTCCACCTCGCAACTGAACTGTTGCTCCAGGTTGTTTATACCTGTTGGCAACCTCTTGCAACTTTCGTTGCGTAATCAGCTGCGGCCGATTACTTTCAATCGTTTTAGCTGACTCACTGACCCGTTGAATTGAATTGGCATTAGATAGGCTAGTCGAGCCTTTTGATAAACCCACAAATGACTTCATAAGATTATACTTAAAAATTCATCAAAAAATTACAATCTAACAAAGCAAAAAATCAGCCGCCATTCGCCCGTGCTCCCATCACATCGGCTTCACGCTCTAACTGAACATTGTCATTAACAGCCATTCCATTCACATCAATAGTAGGCCTAACGCGCCCTTGACGCTGCTGGACTACGTGCCAGGCTTCGTGAGCCAGGTGGCGGTCCTGACCCGGAGCCAGGTAGATGTCGCTGCCTTGTGCGTACGCCAGTGCGCCTACCCCAGCCGGCTTTGCTGAGTTATAGTGCACCCGTACGTCATCCATCGACATGCCGGAAAGCTGCTCGATACCGGCTTTCAGCCCAGCCGGCAACCCCTTCCGCTGGATGATTGCCCCTTTCAGGATAGCCACCCGCTTTTGCTGCATCACCTGCCGGGGACTCGTGTCGATTTTTGCCTGTAACACGGTGGTCCTCGTTCCACCGCTCGACGGCGATGATGCCGGGGAAACAGTGCGGGCATGAGCAGGCTGGTAAGTACTGGACGGGTATGACATAGGTGATCGACGGGTTTCAAAACCGTGTTGACAAGGTTGTCAAAAGAACCCGTCCCGGCAAGCGGTCATCCTCACTTTTCAAACAAACGGCAGGTAAATTATTTACTCATAATCAGCTATTTACTGAGCGGACCTTTCCTGTATCTTTGGTAACCATGATCGCTCAACACACCACGCTTACACTCCACCCCGCCACCGCACAACTACTGGCGCAGATTCGGGCGCTGGAGGACACGGTAGCCCAACTGGAGACAGACAAAGCAGGGTGTCAGTACCAGATCGAGCAGTATTACCGGCTGCTGCGGGGGCAGGTGGGCGATCTGCTGACGCAGCTGCTGGCGGTGCAATTGCAGCTTGCGCAGCGACGGGCGTGGCAGACGGGTCGGCGAAGTGATGCGGAAGCCGCGCGGGGTTGGCAGGAACGGCTCGACAAAACCAACCAGGTTATCCAAGATGCCATTGCGCATCAGCCGGTCGACCTGGCGGAAACGGCGCAGCATGAACTCAAGCGGCTCTACCGGCAGGCCGTTACGCTGGCCCACCCCGACCGGCACGCGGCCGACCCCAACCGTATGGCGCAGGCAACGGCTTTTATGATGCAGCTCAACGATGCCTACCAACGACAGGACTTACCCACCGTCCGGCGGCTGGTGCAGGACCTGACCACCGGGCGGCTGTTTCTCATGCAGGACGACACGGCGTACAGCGTCGATGCACTCCAGCAGTGGCTACAGCGGCTCACCGATCGGCAGCAGGCGTTGCAGGCCGAAATTCAGCAACTAAAAGCCGAATCAGCGTACCAGTACATGACCGACGGGACGGACCTGACGGCGCATTTTGCCCGGATGCACAGGGAGTTAACGCAGCAGCTGGCGCAGTTGCAACGGTAGGGCAACCGCCGTAACTTGCGTACTACCGCCATGCACGATCAATCCCCCGTTCCCTCGTCCGCCCTGCCCGTTGCCGAATGGCAGCAGGCGCTGGACACCGTCCTGCAAACACCCCTGAAAGCCCGGCCGTACTCGGCGCAGATCATGCGGCAGTCCCCCACGGCCTTCCTGTTTCTGATCGACCAATCGGGGTCGATGGACGAGCGGACAACCTACCGGGGGCGGGTGCTGTCGAAGGCGGCAGCGGTAGCGCAGATTGTCAATCAGACGCTGCTGGAACTGGTGCTGCGCTGTCAGAAAGGCGACGAGGTCCGGCATTACTACGACATTGCACTCATCGGTTACGGCGGCCTCAACGACGAGCAGGCCGTTTCGCTCTGGTCGGGCGCTATGGCGGGGAAGTTCTTTCTGTCGCCCGCTGAATTGGCCGGGGCTACCATCCGGGTCGATGAAGTGACAGTCGAGCGGAGTATCCGGGGGCGGTCGATGACAGTCACGGAAAAACGGCCGGTCTGGCTCAACGCGGTGCACAACTACCGCACCCCTATGAAAAGCGCAATCTGCCTGGCTGAGTCGCTGGTGCGGGAATGGCTGGTGGCACAGCAGGGCAACGACGTCTATCCTCCCACGGTCATCAACATCACCGATGGCGTCGCGACGGATGCCACGGCCGACGAACTGCTGGCCTGCTGCGAACGGCTGAAGGCACTGCGCTCAATGGACGGTAACGTCCTGCTGATGAACATTCACGTGTCCGACGAGCGGGGCAAAAGCATCCTGTTTCCGGCCCGCGCCGACGATCTGGGCAGCGATCAGTACGCACGGCTGCTGTACGATATGTCGAGCGAGATGCCCGCGCCCTACCACGCCGACATCGCCAGCCTGTTCGGCCTCGATCAGCGGACGAGCTACGTGGGTATGTGCAGTAACGCCGATATGGATGCGCTGGTCAAGTTCATGAACATCGGCACGCCCACGCAGCACAATTCTAGTTTCATCGCCAACCTGTCGCCGGAACCGTGAACAGTCGCTGGCAATCGGTGGGCAAAGAAGCCCCCACCTACCTCGACAATGAGGATGCCACCCGCGCCGACGACCGGGCGGGCATTTGGGCCGTGGCCGACGGTGCCGGGGGAACGGGCATCTTCGTCGGCGAATGGGCACAGCACCTCGTCCGGCACGTACCAGCCCATCCGTTCGCAGATTTGACTGCGCTGAGCACCTGGCTGGATGGCCACTGGAAACCGTTCTTCGACCGCTACCAGCCCCGCGCCAAAGCCGATCCGTTTATCGGCTACAAATTCATGTACGAAGGTTCCGGGGCAACGCTGGCGACACTCCATCAGCGCGATACGCAACTGTACTGGCTCATCTACGGCGACGCGGTTGTGGTTTGCTACCAATCCGCTACGGGCGAACTACAGGCGGCAAATGCTGACCTGCGCCAGTTCGAGTCAGCCCCGTACCTGTTGAACTGGCTGGACTTTCCGAAAGCGGCAGGTATGCAGTCGGGCGTGTGGTCGCATCAGCCGGGGCAGCAATACGCCCTGCTCACCGACACACTGGGGCAGTACGTGCTGATGGCCTACGCGGCTTTGTCGGGCGATACGGCGTCGCTAGCGGCAGTGGCACAACAGCCTACAGCATTGGGACAGCGGGCGCAGACGCACCTGACTTACTGGACAGACAGAACCGGGCAATTTGATGAACTGGTGTGGAACCCACTGCGCAACGCCCTGTCGTCGACGGATGCGTTTCTGGCCTATACCCAACAGCTTCGCCGGCAACAGTTGCTGGGCGTCGATGATTATACCTGTCTGCTGATCGACGCGTGACCATGTATCCATCCATCAGCGAATACATACAGGCCATCGAACTGTCGGCCGACACGTTCAAAACGTTGCACCACCTGACACCGCTACGTCGACCCGATGGGCAACTGTATTTCAGCAGCGGCAACTTTGCCGTGGTGTTTCGGATGCAGGACTGCCGGACGGGGCATGTGGTGGCGGTGCGTTGCTTTCTCCGCGCCGAACCGCAACGACAAACCCGACTCTGGTTCATCGCCCGCTACATCGCCGACCATTTTCCGCATTACCTGATTCCATTCACCTACCACACCGACGAGCTGTGGGTCGATACGCGTTTCGGACAGGCGGGGGAATTTGATCTGGTAACGATGCCCTGGGTCGACGGGCAACCGTTGGCCCGATACGTAGCGAATCTGTGTCAGGACCAAAATAAAGACGCCTTAAATCAACTGGCCCGGCGGTTCGACAAGCTGGCGCACTGGCTTATCAATCAGCCGTTTGCCCACGGCGATCTCAAACCCGACAATATCCTCGTCGGTCCTGACGGGCTCCTGACGCTGATCGACTACGACGGCTTTTACGTACCCATGCTCGACGGGCTAACCGCTACCGAACTGGGCACGCTCCCCTACCGGCACCCCGCCCGGACGCTCGATCTTTTCGACCGGCACCTCGACGATTTCAGTCTACTGGCCCTGTCGCTGGAGTTACACGCGCTAAGCGTCAGCCCCGACCTCTTCACCGACGCCGACAGTCTATTTCTATCCCCCCAAACCGTCGAGCAACCGTTTTCCGCGACGCGTTGGGAGCAGCTGCGCAGCTTACGGTCGCAGGCCGTTTCGATGCGGGCTGGCCTGCTCGAATACGCGCTCCACAGCGATCCGGGCGCCATTATCGCGCTAAAAAAGCTGCTAGTGAGTCATCGGTAGTCTTGTCTTGAACTGTGATTCATCTGATTAGATGATTACCCTGATTTTTTGAATCACAGCCCATCATGTAATCAGACAATCCTGAACTATGATTCATCTGATTACACAGATTTCGCTGATTTTTTCTAATCACAGTCCATCAGTGTCGTCAGACGAATCATAGTTCAGATAATCTTGAACTGTGATTCGTCTGATTACACAGATTTCGCTGATTTTTTCAATCATAGCCCATCATGTAATCAGACAATCCTGAACTATGATTCATCTGATTACACAGATTTCGCTGATTTTTTCTAATCACAGTCCATCAGTGTAATCAGATGAATCACAGTTCAAAACCTATTGCTTCAGTATTCGTCGGACGGTGGACCGGTCGCCGAGTCTGATTTGCAGGAAATAGATACCAGCGGGTTCGTCGCCGAGTTTGATGACCGTTTGCCGCTGCCGCGTTTTTACCGTCTGCGCCACCTCTCCGTTGAGACGGGTCAACTGAATATCGGCTGCGTTTTTCAGCATCGGATCATCAATCTCAACGGTCACATCACCGTTCGTTGGCACAGGGTACACCTTCACCGACGTGGCAAAGGGAGACTCATCCGCCGTTAGTATGTCGACGCGGATTCGGACCGAGTCGACGCCGTCAATGTGTCCCGTTCCGCAGCCGTTTGTCACACTCAGCAATTTGTACGTCGTCGTACTGTCGGCCGTGAATGTCAACGAATAGGGATTGGTGGTCGGGCTGATCGGACGAACACCTGTGCGATCCCGATAGGTTGCCTGCCAGGGCGCATCACCGCTGAAGGTGAAGTTCAACTGAACGCGCTCACCCCGGTACACCACGGTTTTGCTCGCACTGATCGACGCGGTGGGCAACGCTCGTACGTTGAGCGTCGTTGCACTGGGTGCACTGACAACCGGGTAGTTTGTGTTTGTCGCCCTGACCCGAATGAAATACAGTCCCTGCGCGTAGTTGATCGGGACAGTCGTCTGAATGACAGGGCCCTGCACTACGCCCGTGGAAATAGCCCGGTACTGCCGGGTCGCCGAATCACCAGCGAGCGCCATTTCCACCACGAAGGTGTTACCGGGTGTAAATGTACCACTGGTCGTGAAAGGCACGTCGATCTGTCCGCCCGCGCAAACCGATGACACCGACAGCCCCCCCGCAACGATCGCTGGTCTATCGACCGTGACGGTTGCCGAACCGGATGCGTTACCGGCCCCGCAGCCATTCGACACCCCGAGCAGCGTGTACGTCGTCGAGGCCGTGGGCGTTACCGAAATCGTGCGGGTGATTGTACCCACCGAAGCCGATTCTGCCACGCCCGTGATACCATTCGAGAGCGTGTAGCTGTACGGCCCAACACCCGACAGCGTCAGCGTCAGCGGTGCGCCACTGCCGTAACTTACCGTGGTGGTGCCGCTCAGCACGGCCACCGCCTGGGCGTTGACCGTAACGCGGATTTCAGCTTTACGGCTTTCGCAGCCCTGCGCGTTTGTCTGACTGACCGAATAACTGGCACCGGCCGTGATAACGCTGGTGGGTGGTGTCGGCGCTGCGGTTGTCACGGCACCACTCGGGTCTACCCAACGTAGCCCGCTGCCGCTGGCCTGCAACGGTGTCGCCTGCTGATTCTGGCAATAAGCAACCGGCGTCGTTACCGTCGGCACGGGCAACACCGTCACCGTGTACAGTACCGTTGCCTTCGGGCTAACGCAGCCGTTGACGGTCTGGGTTACTTTGTACGAATAAGTCTGGGTTGACTCAACGCGCGTGTCGGGCGTGGGCGTCCCGATCTGACTGTCGTTGGCATCGTACCATTGCAGGGCCGTACCCGACGCCGTCAGCGGTTGAGCCGGGGCGTCCTGACAGCCGCTCTGCGTGGCCTGTACAACCGGCGCGGCCGGGCTGGCATTGACGACTACCTGCGCCAGTGCCCGTGGTCCTTCGCAGGAACCGACCGTCTGGCTAACATAGTACGCGAACGTACCGGCAACGCCTGTCTGCTGAACAATCGAGCTACCCAGGCTACCCGTCGACGTGGCGTCGGCATACCATTTCAGCCCCTGCCCCGCTGCGGTCAATACAATCGGGGCGGTATTCTGACAAACCGGCGCACTGGTTGGCACGACGGGAGCCGCTGGCGTTGCCGTAACCGTCACCAGCAACAGTGACCGCTGGCTTTCGCATCCGTTGGCGTCGGTCTGACTAACGTAGTACGTGATCGGTCCGGGATTCGCCGTTGCAGGTACTGGTGCCACCGTCGATGGTGTGCCGCCCGTCTGCGTCGTGTACCAGTTTACCGGCCCGAAAGCCGCTACCGATAAGGCCAGCGAGGGCGGGGTAGCGTTCTGACAGATACTCAACGGCGTTGTCGTCGGGGCAGCAGGCAGGGCCCGGATCGTAACGGCAATGGCCGCCCGCGGACCTTCGCACCCATCAGCCGTGATCTGACTGACGTAGTACGACTGCGTACCCACGGTGTTTGTCGGTGGTACCGGGGGCGTTGCCGATCCGGTGCCGCCAGTCGGTACCGTGTACCAGTTCAGCGTACCACCCGAGGGTGTGGCCGTCAGCGCCGGAGCCACACTGTTCTCGCAGTAGGCCAGCGTAGGCGTTACCGTTGGCGCAGCGGGCGACGGTTTGATCGTGGCCGTAACCTGAACACGTGGGCCCTCGCAACCGCCGATATTCTGGCTCACATAGTACGTCACCGTACCGGCTGACCCGACGGGGGGCGTTGGTGGTGTGCTGGACGGTGAGCCGCCCGTTGGGGTCGTATACCACTCCAGCGTGCCACCCGAACTCGGGATAGCCGCCAGCGCGGTGCTGGTTCCGTTCTGGCAATAAACTGGTGTAGCCCCAACCGTCGGAGCCGCCGGGGTTGCGTTGATCAGTACAACAATGGTCGCCTGTGGGCCTTCGCAACCATTGATTGTCTGACTCACGTAGTACGTAAACAGACCCGGTGTGGTTGTCGGTGGTACAGGCGCTGTTTGCGACGGGGTTCCGCCAGCCGTTGTGTACCAGTTGAGCGTACCCGTACCGGCAGCGGTCAGCGGCAGCGCCGTTACACCCTGACAATACGTTATCGGCGTTGGGCTGGTCGTCGGCGCAGCGGGGAGCGGGTTGATTGTGACGGTGAGCGTCGTCTGTGGTCCTTCGCAGCCGTTGACACGCTGGCTAACCAGATACGTCTGCGTACCAGCAGTACTCGTCGGTGGCACGGGAGCCGTGGTCGACCCGGTACCGCCCGTACCGGCGTACCAATACAGCGTACCACCCGGACTTGGCTGGGCCGTCAGCGCGGTCGACGCGCTGTTCTGGCAGAAGCTAACCGATGCAGCAGCAACGACCGGTGCGGCTGGCAACGCATTGACCGTAACGACGATCGGCGTAGTTGGGCCCTCGCAGCCACTGATGGTCTGACTCACGTAGTAGGTTTGTTGTCCGGCGGCACTCGTATTGGGGGTCGGGGCCACCGGCGAAGCAGTCCCACCAACGACTGTGTACCAGTTGAGCGTGCCGCCCGTGCTGGGAACCGCTGTCAACGGCGTCGCGGTACCGCTCTGGCACAGGCTGATCGTCGGACTAACCGGAGTCGGCGCGACCGGCGTGGCCTTGATCGTTACCGTGATGCCTGTTCTATCGCTTTCGCAACCGTTGACCGTCTGACTCACGTAGTAGACCTGCACACCGGCGGTAGTTGTGTTCGGTATCGGCGCAACGGACGATGCAGTGCCGCCAGTTGGCACCGTGTACCAGTTAATCGTACCGCCCGTGCTGGGTGTCGCCGTCAGCACCGGGGCAACGCTGTTCTGGCAGTACGCCAGGGCCGCGGTTGTTGCCGGTACGGCCGGTGCCTGATAGATGTTGACAATGATTGACGCTTTCGGGCCTTCGCAGCCATTGACCGTCTGACTAACGGAGTAGGTCTGCTGTCCGGCCGTGGTCGTGCTGGGTGTCAGCGCAGCGGATGAGGCAGGGCCACCCGCCGGGCTATACCAGTTGAGTGTACCGCCTGCGCTGGCCGTAGCCGTCAGCGGCAGGGCAACGGCGTTTTGGCAGTAGTTAACGGGGGTGCTGACAGCGGGCGCAGCGGGCAGGGCTGTGACCGTCACGATGATCGCTGCCTTTGCTCCTTCGCAGCCGTTGACGGTCTGGCTCACATAGTAGGTCATCGTCGACCCGGCCGCAGTCGTTGGCGGGGCGGGGGCGGTAGCCGAGGGCGTCCCGTTGAGCGTGGTGTACCAGTTGAGCGTGCCGCCCGTGCTGGCCGTCGCCGTCAGGGTAACGGGGGCGCTGTTCTGACAAACAGCCACAGCCGTCTGGCTGACAACCGGCGCAGCGGGCAGGGCGTTGATCGTTACCGTTATCGTAACCCGATTGCTTTCACAACCGTTGATCGTCTGGCTCACGTAGTAGGTCTGTACACCGGCCGTGGTCGTATTCGGTATTGGTGCAACGGATGAGGCTGTGCCACCGGTGGCTACCGTGTACCAGTTGAGCGTACCACCCGTGCTGGCCGTCGCCGTCAGGGCCGGCGGTACACTGCTCTGGCAGTAGGCCAGTGTCGTCGTGGCTGTCGGTACAACGGGAGCCTGACTCACAGCAACCGTGATCGACGCCCGTGGCCCTTCGCAACCGTTGACCGTCTGACTGACCTGATAAACAACCGGGCCGGGCGTGGTGGTAGCAGGCGTTGGAGCAACCGACGCCAGCGCATTACCCGTCGGATCGTACCAGTTAAGTGTACCACCTGTGCTGGCGGTGGCCGTCAATGGCTGGGCAACGGCGTTCTGGCAGTAATTGACGGGGGTGCTAACCGTGGGCGCAGCGGGCAGCGGGGTCACTGTCACGCTGATGGCTGTTTTTGGTCCTTCGCACCCATTGACTGTCTGGCTCACATAGTAAGTCATCGTCGACCCGGCCGCAGTTGTTGGCGGAGCGGGGGCCGTCGGAGAAGGCGTCCCGGTAGCTACCATGTACCAGTTGAGCGTACCGCCCGTGCTGGCTGTTGCTGTCAGGGTAACGGGGGTGCTGTTCTGACAAACAGCCACAGCCGTCTGGCTGACAACCGGCGCAGCAGGCAGCGCATTAATCGTCACAACGATGGTGGCACGGTCGCTTTCGCAGCCGTTAGGGCTCGTCTGCGTGACGTAGTAATTGGTGACGCCGGGCGAAGTGGTCGAGGGCGTCGGCGTTGGAATGGCCGGGCTACCCGCCGGGTCGGTGTACCAGCGCAGGGTACCGCTGGCGGTGGCTGTCAGCGATGTAGCAACGGCGTTCTGGCAGTAGGTTACCGCTGGCGTTACGGTCGGTATTGTGGGTTTGGGATTGATCGTTACGGCAATGGTCGACCGTGGTCCTTCGCAGCCGTCAACCGTCTGACTGACGTAATAGTAGCTGGTTGGGGGAACGTTACTGGCCGTCGACGGGGTGAACGCGGTGGGTGAGGAAGTCCCGCCGGTCTGCGTCAGATACCAGTTAAGCGTACCGTTTGTCGCTGGCGTGGCCGATAGCGGTTGCGCCGTTACCCCCTGGCAATAAACGACAGGCGTGGCGCTGACAGTCGGTGCAACGGGCAATGCCTTGATCGTTACGGCAACCACAGCGCGGTCGCTTTCGCAGCCATTCACCGTCTGACTCACATAGTAATTAACCGGTGCGCCGATCACGCTGGTCGACGGAATCGGAGCCGTCGCGGTCGCCGTGCCGCTGGTCGGGCTGGTGCCGTACCAGTTGAGCGTCCCGCCATTGTCGGCCACCGCACTCAGCGACGACACCTGATTGGCGCAGAACGCTACGGGGGCCGTAACGGGCGGGGCAGGTTTAGCCTTCACCTGTACGGCAATGCTGGCCCGGTCGCTTTCGCAACCGTTCAGGTCAGTCTGTGTGACGTAATAAGTCGTTGTGCCGGGGGAGCTGGTCGACGGCGTGGGGGTGGGAATAACCGCACCACCTGTCGGGCCAGCGTACCATTTCAGCGTGTTGGTTGCAGCGGCCGTGGCCGACAGGGCTGTTGGCTGCGCAAACTGGCAGTAAGCAGCAGGTACGGCAACGGTCGGAGCATCGGGTTTGCGGATAACGACCACTGACACGCTCGTCTTCGGCCCTTCGCAACCATCGACGAGCTGACTGACCTGATACACCGTAGTCGCGACTACGGCTGACGATGGGATAATCGACGCAAACGTGTTACCCGACGGATCATACCATTTTAGCGTGCCGCCCGTGCTGGCCATTGCCGTCAGGGCTGTGGGGGTACTGCTCTGGCAGAGTGGCACCACGTTGAGGGAAACCGTTGGAGCGGCCGGTAGCGGTTTCACCGTTGCTGTCAGCGTAGCGCGGTTGCTTTCGCAGCCGTTGCCGTCGGTTTGGCTGACGTAGTACGTGTAGGTCGTAGCAGCCGAGGTCGACAGTACCGGGGCTGTCGTGCTACCTACGCCACCCGTCGGTGTTGTGTACCATTTCAGGATGCCCGTAGCCACCACCGCCGATGGCAGGCTGACCGTCGTTGCATTCTGGCAAACCGTAATCGACGTGGTGACGGGTGTTGTCGGTAGCGGGTTAACGCGTACGACGATACCGGCTTTGTCGCTTTCGCAGCTGTTACCGTCGGTCTGCGTTACGTAGTAGGTGAACGTGCCGGGCGTGGTAGTCGATGGAACGGTCGCCTGCGTCGTGAAGGTCGTGCTGGCGAGGTCGGTACCGTACCATTTCAGCGTGTTGTTGGGTATGGCCGTTGCCGACAGCGAAGTAGCTACGGCATTCTGGCAGTACGTTACTGGTGAGACAACCGTGGGTGCTACCGGCCGCGAGCTGGTAATGACCGTCACCGAATCGCGGGGACTTTCGCAGCCATTCCCATTCGTCTGGCTCACGAAGTATTTCACGCTACCCGCAATGGTAGTCGAGGGGGTTATCGAAGTGGCCGATACGCTGGTCGTGTTGGTCAGGTACCATTTCAGGTTCTGGCCCGAGGCCGTCAACGGCGTTGCAGTTGCCCCCTGACAGTAAAGCACCGTACGGGGTGTTGGCACAGGCGGGCTGGGCAGTGGGTTGACGGTATAGGTAATGGCAGCCCGGTCGCTTTCGCAGCCGTCGGCGCTGGTCTGGCTCACGTAGTAAGTCGTGCTGCCAACCGCAGTGGTCGACAGGACGGGTGCGACGGTGGCCCCTACCCCACCAACTGAAGCCGTGTACCATTTTAACGTGCCAGTAGCCGTAACGCTGGTCGGCAACGACGGGGCTACTGTGTTCAGACAGGCACTCAACGGAGCCGTAGCGGGGGCCGTCGGTTTAGCGTTGATCGTTACACTGATGATCGCTGGCTGACTGATACAGCCTAACGGATCGCGCTGGTTAACCGAATACGATGTTACGCCCGTTACCGTCGTCGGTGGCGTGGGAGCGCTACCCAGCTGTTGCCCATTGAGCGCGTACCAGATCAGCGTGTTGTTAGTTGCAGCGGTGGCACTCAGCGGAGACGCCGTTGCAAACTGGCAATAGACCACGGGCGTCGTAACGGCGGGGCGGGTCGGCTGGGCATTGATCGTTACCGTGATCGGAGCCCGTGAACCGCTCTCGCAGCCGTTGACCGTCTGGCTCACGTAATAGATGTTGCTGGACTGGGTTTGCGGGGTTAGCGATGTGGTACTTGTCCCGCCCGACGAAACCGTATAGAAGTTCAGCGTACCGCCCGGCGATGGGGTTGCCTGTAAGGGCTGCGCGGTAGCGTTCTGACAGTAGGCCACCGGACTGACGACCGAAGGCGGATTCGGCAGTGCGTAGACCATGTAAGTAATGGCCGCCCGGCTGCTCTCACAGCCATTGGTGTTCGTCTGACTCACGTAAAACACCTGTGGTGGACCGGTTTGGCTGGTCGAGACCTGCGGAGCCGCAGCCAAACTGGCCGACGTGGGCGAGGTGTACCATTTCAGCGAGTTCCCCGATATGGGCGTCACACTGCTGACCAGCGACACCGTTGCCCCCCCTTGACACACATTGACCGGGCTGGTGGCCGGGGCGGGGGAGCCGTATTAATCGTTACCGTAATCTGAACACGGGGACTTTCGCAGCCGCTGGCGTTACGCTGACTTACTTGGTAGAACGTCGTACCCGGATTTGTCGTCGATGGCGTTGGGGCCGTACTACCTAATGCTGCTCCCTGACTATTGTACCAGTTGAGCGTATTACCCGACGTTGCCGTCGCCTGTAGCGGCTGCGCTGTCGTATTCTGGCAATAGGCAACCGACGTGTTGGCAACAGCCGGTGCCAGCGGAGTCGGATTGATTGTTACCGTCAGCGGGCTACGGGCACTTTCGCAGCCGTTGGTGTTGGTCTGTGTGACGTAATAGGTCGTCGTACCGGTCGTACTTGTCGAGGGTGTAATCGACGTGGAGGCCGTCCCCCACTAGAGCTGGTATACCATTTCAGATTCTGCCCCGTAGCCGTCAGCGAGGTAGGGGTGGCGTTCTGGCAGTAGCTGACATTGGTCGTCGTGGGTGCGTTGGGCAGCGCGTTGACGGTAACAGTCAACGGAGCACGGTCGCTTTCACAGCCACTGCTGTTGGTCTGACTAACGTAGTAAGTTGTCGCGCCCGGTGTGGCAGTCGAGGGCGTTATCGACGTGGAGGCCGCACCACCACTGGCAGCCGTATACCATTTTAGATTCTGTCCCGACGCCGTCAGCGAGGTAGGAGTGGCGTTCTGGCAGTAGGTAACGTTCGAGGTTGTTGGCGCGGCAGGTAGGGCAACCACTGTAAAAGGCTGTGTCGTCGCCGACCCGCCATTACTCTGATTGAGTACCTGAATCGTGTAGGAGCCCCCGGCTTTATTGCGCGGAATAGTAACTGATACTGTGCCACTAGTAGAGCCGGCTGTAATTGTTGCGAGTAGCTGAGTAGTAGTATTAGTGCTGGGACCAACAAGGTTAATACTCGTCTGTGAAAAAAGGCCAAGCGCGTTGGTGTAGCTAAACGATACGTTACCGCCTGCGCAGACGGTAGATGGCGTGACATTACTAACCGTCACCTGGGCCTGCGCCACACCGGCACAGAGGAATAACAACGCAACCACACAGCGAAACAGCCGTAGAGATAAAGACATAATAAAACAGGTTAGCCAAAGAGGACACGCATATTATGTCCTGTTAGCGGGCAAAGTCAACCTGTTTCAAACAGCTGGTCGGTGAATGTATTTCGAGGAGTAATTCGTCTTATGTTGTGGTTACTGACACGGTAGCAGGCTTTGTAAAACTGAGGCTTTGTCCGGACGCGACAGTTCATTTTCCTCAGCACTGTGTAGACGACCATAGGCCCATTCAGCCCCGGCGGCTTCGGCGATAACCGCGATCCCAGCGCGTTCTGATGACGTAAACACCCCGCACGGACACGATAAAATAGCCGTCGTTTTTGTCACTGTTACCGCGCTTGGCTCCGGGCCGATTGGGCGGTAAGCCGATTTCGGAACGACGGTCAGATAGCGCAGCCGCCAACGAACTCATCTGGCTAAAATCTGGATAGACGGTACTCAAATCGTCGAGGTAATCGCTCATCACGTGGGTGTACGTGCCTTCCAGGTGCAGCCGCCACCGTTTATCGGTAACCAGCGGGTAACCAAACCCGTACCGGATGATTAGCGGTAACCGGTTGTAGTCGACACCCTCCGTGTGCATAGGGGCCAGATCGTACTCGTGGCCCTGATAAGTGGCTTTGGGCGACATATAGGTCAGGCCCAGACCAGCCAGCAGGTACGGACTCCGGGGGCGGGTACGGTGGGTTGTAGGCCACAGATCAACCTGTACGCCCGCCCACACATCGGGATTCAGGCTATGAAACGACAGGTTGTTGTAATCGATGCGGGTATGCTCGTGACTGCCGTAGATGTAGTACAGTTGTGCTTCAGCGCGCAGAACGGCGTGGGTCGACAAGCGGTAGGCACCGGATAGGGCGACGGATGCACCCAGGCGCAGATGCGAGAAGTCGCCGGGTTCGTTCATGTCGCCAGCGTAGCGCGTCGTTCCCAAACTGACCGATGCCAGCCATGTGCCGGGTTGTTCCTGATAGATAGCTGCTCGCTGAGCGTTGGCAGATAAGGGTAGGCACAGGCTGAGCAGCCCGGCGGAGAGCAGGAATGAATAGGTAAACAAGTACGGATCGAATGACGGTGGGTAGTTGTCACCAATGTACACACGATCAGTACATCCTATAAAAACGAATTAGTAACCGGTCAGCTACTGGTCAGATACGCGCATTCCTAAATACAATCATCGCCAAATAGCTGTTTGTCAACGCACTAGCCAACTCATCCACTCAACATACTAGGCGACTAGTGTATCGATTAGCTTCGCCAGTTTCCGGTCAAGGTCGGTGATGGTATTACCCGCATCGTGGGTGGTCAGCTTGATCGTAACCTTGTTGTAGACGTTGGACCACCACGGATGATGATCCATCTTTTCGGCAGCCATCGCCACGCGGGTCATGAAGGCGAATGCCTCCGAAAAATCAGCGAATGTAAATTCGCGCACGAGCTGATTATCTTCTTCGCGCCACATAGCGGTATTCGGTTTACGGTATTCGGTGCTGCCCCTACCCGACGCAATAAGCCTGGGCGAGTCTTATTTCAGCACGGTGATAGAGCCTTTATACACGGCCGGGAGGGGCGAAATTAACCGAATCTGGTAAGTATACACGCCCGGCTCCACAACCTGCTGCTGGTAGGTTCCGTTCCAGGAAGTTGCGTAGCCCGTCGACCGAAACACCACTTCGCCCCAGCGGTTATACACGGCCACCTCACAGTCGGTGAAAGCTGCCACATTCCGCACATCCCAGACGTCGTTTACACCATCACCGTTCGGGCTGAAAGCGTCAGGAATATAGATTCGTTCGACGACTTCTACCGTCGTTTCTCCCGACGCCGGGCACCCCGCCACGTCGATAGCCTGTAGGCGATAGGTCGTTGTCTGATCGGGTGCGGCCCAGGGGGTTTCGGTAGTGGGGTTATCGAGCCCGGTTGGGGGCGACCAGCTGGCCCTGGCAATCGGATAGTTGGGGGTGGGCTCCAGTTGTACCCGTCCACCACGCGCCAGCGGGTAGCGGGGGGGTAGTTTGAGCTGTAGTCCATCCGAAACCCCGATCCAGCGCACCGCTTCAGCCGGGCATCCGTTCCCCGATTGAATGGTATAGCTCACCCGGTGCCGACCCAGTCCGGCCGCGCCGGGGTTAAACTGATTTCCCGCTACGCCCGCCCCGGCATAGGTACCGTCGGTCGGGGTGCCGCGCAGCGTGACGGGGCCACCACCCGGCTGGCAAAAGGGCGGAATGGAGTCGAGCTGAACGGTGGGTCGGGCTTTTCGCTGCACGGTGATCCAGCCGGACAGCGCGGAACAG
This sequence comes from Spirosoma rhododendri, assembly GCF_012849055.1. Classification (NCBI taxonomy): domain Bacteria; kingdom Pseudomonadati; phylum Bacteroidota; class Cytophagia; order Cytophagales; family Cytophagaceae; genus Spirosoma; species Spirosoma rhododendri. The sequence goes on from NZ_CP051677.1 coordinate 4,644,088, forward strand.
CCCGTTGCGTCGGTAACCTGCACCCGGTACGTGCCGCCCTCTCGAACGGTCAGCCGTGACCCACCCGCTATACCGACCGGCAACCATTGGTAGCGGTACCCGGCTTCGGTACTGGCGGATAACAGCACCGAATCGCCCTCGCAGAATGATGTCGCCGACGCCTGCAAACGGGCATCAGGGCGTGGTGACAACTTTATCTGTAACGTATCAGCATTAGCGCATCCCCCACCGGTCGCACTTACCGATACGATGTAGGTGCCGCTCCGGCTGGTGCGCAACGATGATCGCTGCTCGTTGTTCAGTAGCTGCCCGTCCCGGCGCCAGCTGTATTGCAGTCCTCCCGGATCGGTGGTTTTCAGGGTAATGGTATCGCCGTCGCAGAAGGGTGCTTTCTGGGCGGTCAGGTCGGCGGGGGCAAGTCGCTGCGCCGAACCTGTACCCCTTCCGATACGGTGTCGCTGGCGCAGGTGGTTTTGTAACTTCGGATCACCGTGTACACCCCCGGCTGCGCGGCTGTCAGCGAGTACGACGTCATGCCCGACAGCCGAAGCCCGTCTTTTTGCCACTGGTAAGCGTATAGCGGGTCATTGTCGACGGTCAGCAACGCCGTTTGTGCCGGACAGATAGCAACCGTAGTGGCTGGCTGACCGCTGTACTGGATGCGGGCCACTGGTGGTTTGCGGGGGGTACACTCGATGACGGGTAGCTGAAAATCCCGGCGAATCAGCCCGATGCGCTGTCCGTTCCGGTATTCCTCGACCTGCACCGTAAACAGAAAAATACCCTGCCGCGATGCCTGTACACTCAGCAGTCCCGTTCTGGCATCGACCCGCAGCGGTGGATTTCCGGGAATGGCATTCTGCGCGCTGTAGCCACTGGCCCAGGCCACTTCTGGATACGTCAACCTAACCTGTTCGTCGCCATACACCACCTGCGTTGTCGTGTAGCCCTGAAGCGGGGTCACCAGACTATACCGGAGTTCATCCCCATCGGCATCGACCGCTCCCAAATCGAACGTAAATGGCTTATTCAGGCAGATATACGCACCATTGGGCAGCGCAAACGATGGCGACGAATTGGCCACGAACGCACCGTTGCGGAGCATGGGCGGAAACTCCATGTATATCGCCATGCCCAACCCGGTCGGGGTCGCCATGTTAACCGTCGTGTTGTTCCGGCAGCACCGTTCCCAAACCATGTAGTAGCCGTCGGGATCGGCGTACTTCGCAACGTCGAACTGATAGTCGCGGTAGTACAACGCCTGCGTCGTGCGCAGGTTCAGCTGCGTAGCGCAGGCATCGTTGTCATAAATCAGGGGTGTAGTCGTGCGGAGGTCGACCTGAATTTTCTCGATCAGCACCGGGTTGCGCTTCCGAAATACCATCACGTTGATAATCGCGTCCTGATTGCCCGACACCAGCGCCGACGTTTCCCAGTACTGCGTCATCTGTATCCGGAAATAGCCCGGTCGGGCCTTGTCGAGCGCGAGCAGACTGATGTCACCACCGACGATATGATTGGCCCAGGTAACCACGGGCCAGCAGACCAATACCAGAAGAACAAGCAGCCGATGCATAAAGTGGGCGAAGCAAGCACCAGCCGCACACGCGCCAGCTGGCTGCCTATCAGGTAATTATAAGCAGTTCCGGCATCACTGTCTAATTATTCTACAGACTAATCCTACTTTCTTTATAAACGGTACATTTTCCTCAGCACTACCGGCTACTCCTCTTCGCTATTGTTCAGTTTAGCCAGCAGGTTGTAAGCCCCGTTTACGACGATTGGCGTTTTGGCGACGTCAACAGTACCGGGCAACGTTACGGCCACGTAGCCATTTTCCCGCACCCCGGTCGTCACGGTTACCTGCTGAAATTCATACGCTCCATTGGCCTTGCTTTCCAGCACATACACGTAGTTTTTACCACCAAAGCTGACGATGGCGGCTTCGGGCAGAGTGGGCAGCGGCCGGTTTTTCACGTCGACCTGCGCCGAAATATAGCTGCCGGGAATGTACTGCTCCGGTGGCCCATCGGGGTGAACAAGCACCGAGACTGTCCGGTCGGGGGCGATTGACTTACCGATCAGGAATACCTCGCCCCGGTGCCTCGCCGGATTGCCACCCAACGTGAACTGAACAAGCTGCCCCAGCCGAATACTGCTGATATCTTTCTCGAACACACTCAGCCGGACATGTGGGTGACTCAAATCCGAAATCTGCACGAGTACGTCGGCGGGGTTCAGGTACCGACCATTGTTGACGGGAATGTCGGTCACGAAGCCCGACACCGGCGCGGGTACCCGAACCGTACGGGTCAGCGTCGCGGGGGTCAGCGTGGCCGGGTTGATGTGCAGCAGGGCCAGCCGTTGGGTCATCCCGGCAAGCTGCGCCTGTAGGCTCTGCCGGTTGGCGCGGGTCTGCTGGAACACTTTCAGCGCGTTGACGTTGTCGCGGCTCAGCTCCTGCTGCCGGGCAAAATCCAGATCGGCGTATTCGAGTCGGGCTTTCGTATCGAGGTAGTCCTGTTGCAGCTGGATGTACTCCGGATTTTCGAGCACAACGAGTGTCTGCCCCTTCCGAATCCGCATACCCGGCTCCAGATCGATGCTGCGGATATAACCACCAAACGGCACCGATACCGACACCTGATTCTGCGCCGGCACGTCAAGCACACCGTTGACTTTCAGGCGGGTGCTCATCATCCGTTCGGTTGGCTGGCCCAGTTGAATAGCGCCGACAGTATACTGCGCCTGCGTCAGCGACACCCGCACGGGGTCGCCGGGCTTGGGCTCGGCTTCTTTGGGAGCAGACTGCGCCATCTCAACGTCAGCACTGCTTTTTTCGCCCGACTGGCAGGCGGCAAGCAGACTTAGTCCAAGCAGCAACGCGCCTATCGGACGAATTGCTTTTACTATATAATTAACAAACATGGTCGTGAATGAAAGGGCGGTTACTGGGCATTCCCCGCCAGGTAATTGATGTAGAGAACGGATTGGTTGTACTGATTGAGCAGGTCGAGGTAGTTCATCCGGATGGTGAGCGCCTGCTGGATCGCCAGCGAAAATTCCACGTAACCGATGTCGCCACTGCTGAATGATCGACGCGCATTGGTCTGAATCAGTTGCGCCTGACTCAGGCCGGTTTGCTCGTAGTAGGTCAGCGCGTCGCGGTACTGCCGGAACTGTTCGACTGCCTGCGACACCTGCTGACGCAGGGCAAACTGCTGCGATTGCAGCTGTTTTTGGGCAAGGTCCTCCCCCACCCGCGCCGACTCGATACGGGCTTTGCTGGCCCCCGTCAGTAGCGGCACGGTGAGCCCGAGCTGGCCACCCCAAAACCGGTAGCCGGGCCCGAAATACAGCTCCTGCCCGCCAATCAGCTGGTTACCAATCAGGGTTTGGGAGAACACGCCGACCAGAAAATCGGGTTTGCGCCGGGCTTCCTCGACCGACCGGGTCTGCTGGGCAACGCGGATTTGGGCGTCGAGCTGCCGCAACAGTGGGTTCTGTGCGATAGACACGCTGTCGGTCGGGACCAGCAGGGGCAGTTTGGGTAATGGCTGCTCGGTAATATCGACGGGCTCGGCGCGGTACAGCAACGTTTGCAGCCGACTCCGGGTAGCCGTAGCGGTGGCTTCGTTCTGCGCCAGCCTGACCCGCTGATCGGCCTGCTGGCTTTCGGCGGTCGCTTTTTCCAGGCTCCCCGTCTCGCCCGTTTTAAACCGCAGATTAGCCGCCCTGACAAATTCCGTCAGCACGGTATCCTGCTGCCGAAACAACCGCGTTTTCTGATGCAGATACACCAGCTCGTAATAGTTCGATCGGACCTGATACACCACGTCGTTGCGCGTGACGAGCGTTTCGGCCTGCCGGGCAGCTACCGCCCGATCGTTCAGGTTAGCCAGTCGGCGCATAAGCGTGGGGTTCGGGATGACCTGCGTTACGGTCAGGTTGTTGTCAAACCGGCGGCTGTTGTACTGCCCCAGTTGCGCGACGACCGATAGCCGACCAGCGTCGTAAGCCGTTCGGCGGAGGGCCTGTTGCTGAGTCACGCCCAGCCCCGATAGTTGCAACTGCGCGTTCTGACTCGTTGCCAGTTGCAGGGCCTGATCGATCGTCACCGTTGGCAACGACTGCGCCTGCCCGCGTAACGTACTGATTAGTAGGGCACCAACAATCATAGCCAGCGTCGACGCCGGTTTCGTTGATTTTGGCAGGTTCTGCTTCGCTTCCCGGTCGACAGCGCCTTTTTCTAACAGCGCGTACAGCACCGGCAGAATAATCAGCGTCAGCAGCGTTGCCGTGAGCAACCCACCGATCACAACCGTCGCTAGCGGCTTCTGCACTTCAGCCCCCGCCGAGTTCGATACGGCCATCGGAATAAAGCCGAACGACGCCACCAGCGCGGTCATAACAACCGGGCGCAGCCGGGTTTCCGCCCCCTGCCGGATAATCTCGATCATGTCGGTTATGCCTTCTTCGTGCCGTAGCCGGTTAAACTCCGCAATCAGCACGATGCCATTCAGCACAGCCACGCCAAACAGCGCGATGAAGCCGACGCCCGCCGAAATACTGAACGGCATGCCGCGCAGCAGCAGGGCAAACACCCCACCGCTGGCCGCCATGGGTATCGCCATGAAGATCAGCAGGCTCTGCCGAACCGACCGGAAGGTGAAAAACAACAGCGTGAAAATCAGCGCCAGCGCGATCGGAACGGCGATACTCAGCCGCTTTTTGGCATCGACCAGGTTTTGAAACTGACCGCCGTAGGTAACGTAATAACCCGCCGGTAGCTTAACCCGCTGGCTTACCTTCTGCTGTAACTCAGCAACGAGGCTCTCCACATCGCGGCCACGTACGTTAAAGCCCAGCGTAATCCGCCGGTGCGTATTGTCGCGCTGAATCTGGTTGGGGGCCTGTTCCATCCGCACCTGCGCGATCTGCGAAAGCGGAATCTGCTGACCGGCATGACCCATTCCCGCGGGCAGGGCGATGTACAGATTCCGCACGTCTTCGATATCGGCGCGTTTGTCTTCGGCCAGCCGAACGACGAGATCATACCGCTTTTCGCCCTCAAACACGAGCCCCGCCGACTGTCCCGCGAAAGCCGTGTTGATCGTTCGGTTGACGTCCGACACGTTCAGGCCGTAGCGGGCGAGTTGCGCCCGGTCGAGCCGTACAATGATCTGCGGCAGCCCGACCACCTGTTCAATGTACAGGTCTTTTGCACCATCGATGCGCCGGGCGATCGCGCCTACCCGGTTGGCCAGTTGCTCCAGCGTGACCAGGTCTTCCCCGTAAATTTTCAGGGCGACGTCCTGGCGCGCCCCGGTCATCAACTCGTTGAACCGCATCTGCACCGGCTGCTGAAAGCCGAACGTAACGCCCGGAATCACGGAAAGCGCTTCGGCCATTTTTCCCGCCAGTTCGTCGCGGGTGGTGGCCGACGTCCACTGATCTTTGGGCTTGAGAATCACCATTTCGTCGGCCGCTTCGATGGGCATCGGGTCAGTCGGAATTTCACCTGACCCGATCTTGGCCACGACCTGCTCGACCTCCGGAAACTGCTTTAGCAAAATCTGCTGCGCTTTGACAGTCGCGTCGACGGTTTCGGACAGCGAGCTACCCGTCAGCGTCCGTGTGTCGACGGCGAAATCCCCCTCGTCGAGCTGCGGAATGAATTCACCCCCCATCCGACTGAATACCAGCCCCGCCACGATCAACAGACCAACTGCGCTGCCCAGAACAATGGCTTTGTGGCGCAGCGACCACAGCAGCGCCGGTTCGTAGACGCGCTGAATGCGGGCAATGAGTCGGCTGGAGAACGTTTCCTTGTGGACGACTTTCTTGCTCAGCAGCAGCGCCGACACCATCGGCACGTAGGTCAGCGACAGGATAAACGCGCCCAGAATGGCGAAGGCTACCGTCAACGCCATGGGCCGAAACATCTTGCCTTCGATCCCCGACAGGGCCAGAATCGGCAGGTAAACGATCAGGATAATAATCTCGCCGAAAGCCGCCGACGAACGAATCCGACTGGCCGCGCCAAACACTTCCTCGTCCATTTCCTGCTGCGAAAGCGTCTGGTCTTTATTACGTAGAACGATGTGGTGCAGCGTAGCCTCGACAATAATCACCGCGCCATCGACGATCAGGCCGAAGTCGATAGCCCCTAGGCTCATCAGGTTGCCCGACACGCCGAACAGGTTCATCATGCCCAGGGCAAACAGCAGTGCCAGCGGAATCACCGACGCGACCACCACGCCCGCCCGCCAGTTGCCCAGCAACAGTATCAGCACGAATATGACGATCAGGGCGCCCTCCGTCAGGTTGCGTTCTACGGTACCGATCGCGCTGTCGACCATCTTCGTCCGGTCCAGGAAGGGGATAATCCGAACCCCTTCGGGCAGCGTTTGCTGAATCTCGGCAATCTTGGTTTTCACCCGTTTGATAACTTCCGACGAGTTACCGCCCTTGATCATCATGACCACCGCCCCGACGGTTTCGCCCTGTCCGTTACGCGTTACAGCCCCGTACCGTACCGCCGAACCGATGCGCACCTGCGCCACGTCGCGGATACGTACCGGCAGACTCTGGTCGTTGAGCTGCACGACGATATTGGCAATGTCATCAGGCGAGCCGATCAGGCCATCGGAGCGGATGAAGTAGGCGTTTGGTTTCTTGTCGATGTACGCGCCACCGGTGTTCTGGTTGTTCTGTTGCAGGGCCGTAAACAGGGCCGTAATAGTCAGCCCCATACTCCGCAGCCGGTCGGGATCGACGGCGATTTCGTACTGTTTGAGCAAGCCGCCAAACCCACTGACGTCGGCTACGCCGGGTGTTCCCAGCAGCCCCCGCCGGATCACCCAGTCCTGAATCGAGCGCAGTTCAGTCAGCGAATACTTGTGTTCGTAGCCTTTAGCGGGCGACACGGTGTATTGAAAAATCTCCCCCAGCCCCGTTGTTACGGGGGCCATCGTGGGCGTACCGACCCCGGCCGGAATCTGCGTCATAACGGTTTGCAGGCGTTCAGCAATCTGCTGTCGCGCCCAGTAGACGTCGGTTGCGTCGGAAAAAACGATGGTCACGATCGACAGGCCGAAGCGCGAAAACGAGCGGAGTTCGATCAGGCCGGGGATGTTCGACATCCCCACTTCGATCGGGAACGTAACGAGCCGCTCGATATCCTCGGCAGCCAGCGACGGGCTACTCGTGATGACCTGCACCTGATTGTTGGTAATGTCGGGCACGGCGTCAATCGGCAACTGTGTCGCCGACCAGCCTCCCCAGCCGATCAGCGCAACGATCAGCAGGCCGATGATGAGTTTGTTCTGTATTGAAAATCGAATGATTGCATTCATTGGACGGTATACGGTTTTGGGTATACAGTTTGTGGTATTCGGTTTACGGAAACCCTGTGATGTGGCCCGGTAAACAGACAAGTGCCTGGTCGCAGCTATACGAGTCAGTTTGCCACGAAATGGCACAGACAGACTACGTAACTGGCGCAGAAAGTAGATCAGGAAAGGGAGAATGGGGGCTTACGGCAGCCGGAATCTGTTCACAAGTTTTCGGCACGACGGCTTAGCATCAGGGGTAATTCCAGGGTCTATGTCTTCACATACCCCACTTGCGCCAGCCGTCTGTGTCCTACCGGATGCGAGGTCTGTGAAGACACAGACCCTGGGTTGAGCGTTGACTCACCGTGAACCGAATACCGAAAACCGTAACCCGACCAACTAACGTCGGGGCGGGTTGATCAGCGAGAATACCGCCAGAAACGAATAGAGATTCGCGTAGCCGAAGCAGCTTTTTTGCGACAGGCGCACAGCCAAAGCGGTCGGCGTGTCGAGTAAACGAAGAAAGGTCGGTGCGAAGGCAACGACCGAATGACCGGCTACCGGCAGATTATGATGGCAATGATTGGGGTGCTTCTGGTGCTCGGAATTGGGGCCGTAGTGCATCTCCAGAAAGTCCAGAAATCCTAAACCGGGCTGCTCGTCCTGATGGTGCCCATAATGCTGCATCAGCTCGACCAACCGGGCCGACTGATCCAGGCCGAAGCCGGGAATCAGACTGTTTCCCAGCAGCAGGCCAACCAGCAAATAGGCAACGAGTGCTTTCATCAGGTTCAACAGGTCGAACGACCTGTCGAAAGTACAACCGAAACCGGTGGTTTGTTCCGAACCGGCCGAATTTAGAACCAGTCCGGTTTTGCGATGGGTGTACGTAGAGACGCGACCCTTCGCGTCTCAGCGCGCGTCAGCCATTTCAAAGGCCGTCCGGGTGCCGAGACGCGAAGGGTCGCGTCTCTACATAAAAATTCACAACTCTTACCTATCCATAAACCGGATGCTGCTCAGCGACAGCAGCGGCTGCATGGCCTTGGCCTTGTCGTTTTTAAAGACGAAATACAGGTCGTGAACGCCGTTGGTCGCTTTAACCGGCACCATGACGGGCGGAGCGGCAAAGCGGTTGCGGGGTGGGGCGGGCTTAGCCGTTGCCGGCGTGGATGCGCCGGTCGTTGAGCCGGGGGCGGTTGTCGCTGCTTTCTTCTCCCCGGCTTCCAGTTCAGCCATCAGCTTCGTCATGTCGACTTCGGGCGCTACTTCCAGCATTTTCTCCGCCACGATCGGGCCGGTTGGCGAGTCGATGTGTACTTCAATCATACCGCCAGCACTTCCCTCCCGACGCTGCGCCTGGGCACCCAGACTAAGCTGTTTGATACCCGTCAGGTCGATCTGTTTGAAGCCCAGATAGCCATTGTCGTAAGGTACTGCCACGAAATCTTTCCGCATGATCTGCGTTTTCATTTCGACGTTCTTCGTCATCGGCGCATCCGACGGTTTCATATCCGGGCTGCGCAGTACGATCAGTTCTTCACCTGTCTGCATCGGTACGGTTTTGCCACCCCGATCCGTGTAGGCCGCGCGGATCAGCACCGACCCTTGGCCGTTGTCGCCTTCGGGCAGGGTTACCGTATACGTACCTTTCGCGGGCAACGTGCTGAACGGCTTATCGGTGACGTGCAGAATGTAGCGAACAATCGTGCTCGCGTCGGCGGTCGACATGGCGGGGTGGCCGGGCATCGCCACTTCACCCCACACGCCCACGCCCCCGGCCTGAATTTTCTTGACCAGCTTCATTGCCGCCGACTCGTCGCCCTTGTATTTGGCGGCAATGTCGGTGAACATCGGCCCGACGGATTTGGTGTTGACCTGGTGACAAACCTTACAGTCGCTTTGGTTAATCAGGGCCTGCGCCACGGCGTATTGCGTACTGGCATCGACGCTGCGGTGACTCTGCTTGATTTCGGCGTAGTCGAACCCCTCCGACGCATAATCGATGCTCATGGCAACCCGCGCCGGGGTAATCTTACCGTTCGACAGACTACCGTCTTCCCGATCATCGACCGATACCGCGTACTGAATCGGCTGATCGGGGAAGAAGAACGAGCGGTTGTTAGCCAGATTGAGCGCCACAGTGGGTGATTCGTTGCCCGCGATGATCTTCACCGACTGACTGTTGGCAGCCCCCTTCGCGTCTTTCACCGTCAGCACAGCCGTGTACACGCCCGGCTTCGCAAACGTCACCGACGGGCTGGCGGTGGTGAACGTCCGCGGAGCGGCACCGGCACCGGTTACTTTCCACTGATACGTCAGCGCGTCGCCGTCATAGTCTTTGGTGCCATCGGCGAGCAGATTCAGCGTCAGTGGTACAGCCCCGCCGGGTTTGCTGGTCGACGCCATGACGACCGGCCGCCGGTTACCGCCGTTGTATTCGATGCGAATCAACCGGGCGTTGTCGCTTTTGCGGAACCAGTTGCTGCCGTATTCAAGCACGTACATATCGCCCGACGGTCCGAATTTCATATCGATAGGCTCAACGGGGTGATAGTTTGGCGTCACCCGCTCCATCGACTTGTAGTTACCCTGCTCGTCCATCGTGATGGCCATAATCCAGCCCCGCGAGAAATCCGTTACGAGCCACTTATTTTCGTAGTAAGCTGGCCATGGCCGGGCCGCTCCTTTGAAATCCGACTGGTGATACACCGGCCCACCCGTCGCGCTGCGGGCACCCGTACCCACCAGCGGAAACTCCTCCGACACGGCGTAGGGGTAGTACACGAACGACGGTGCCACCGGCGGCAGCTCCTTCAACCCCGTATTGTTGGGCGACTCATTGACCAGGTGCTTCGGGTCTTTCTTCGCCAGCGGCTTATTCGTCGCGTAATCGAAGACGGGGAATGCCTGATCGTTGCCGACAAACCACGGCCAGCCGAAATTGCCCGGCTTGCGCGCCTGATTCAGCTCATCGTAGCCGCGCGGACCGATCTCCGAATCGTTCGTCGCATCGGGACCAACTTCACCCCAGTATACAAAACCCGTTTTGCTGTCGATTGAAATGCGCCAGGGGTTGCGGTGGCCCATGCTGTAGATTTCAGGGCGAGTTTGTGCGGTACCTTTCGGGAACAGATTGCCCTCAGGGATGGTGTAGGTTCCGTCGGCCTGTGGGTGTATGCGCAGGATCTTACCGCGCAAATCGGCCGTGTTACCCGCGTGGCCCTGATCGTCCCAGCTACTGCGGTTGGGGCGTTCGTCGGTTTGGGCCGCCTGCTGATTACCCGTGTTGTTGCCGACGGTCAGGTACAGGTTACCCGAGCGGTCCCAGGTCATGCCCCCGCCCGTATGGCAGCAGACTTCGCGCTGTGTCGGCACGTCGAGCAGTACCTTCTCATCGGCCAGCTTGTTGTCTTTCAACATCCAGCGCGTCAGCATGTGCTTTTTCTCCGTCGGATGCGCGTAGTAGAGATAGATAAACTGATTCTTCGCGAAGTTGGGGTCGAGCGTCATGCCCATCAGCCCTTCTTCGGCTTCACTGACTTTTCCCTCCGCCGACGTGTATTTCGTGTTGACCGGAATGGTCGCGATCAGGTCGACGGTTTTGGTAGCCGCGTCGTATTTCTTGAGTGCGCCCTTGCGTTCGATGATGAAGGCCGAGCCATCGGGCAACACCTCGAACGTCATTGGTTCATCGAGGTCTTCGGCCACCGTCACAGGGGTGAACCGGCTATCGTCGGGCTTCTGACTACCAGGCCCGTCCTGTGCCACAAACGACGCCAGACCGACCACTAACGCCAGACCGAGGGGATGGAGTAAACGTTTCACGTTTTGTTTAAGGTTTAAAGTTCAACGTTTAAGGTTAGGCGCAGTAGCAAAGCAGCTGTCGTTTTCCAACCTTAAACGTCGAACGTTGAACATTGAACCAGCCCCTAGGCCAGCACCTTTTTCAGGTTGTTGAAACTCGTTGTAATGTCGGCGATGCCGTTGGGGGCCATGTCCTGCTCGACGAAGAAATACTTCATCCCGGCGATGTTGGCCGCAGCGAAAATGCGTTTGAAATCGACCATGCCGTTACCCACTTCGGTAATCGTCTGCCGGTCGGCTTTGATGTCTTTGACGTGAAACAGCGGGAAACGGCCGGGGTGTTCTTTGAACAGCGCGACGGGGTCTTTGCCCGCTTTGGTCGCCCAGGCCAGGTCAAGCTCCATCTTCACGAGGTCTTTGTCGGTCTGCGACAGAATCAGCTCGTAGGGCGTTTTATTGCCCGCATCGGCCACGGGGTCAAACTCGGTGGCGTGGTTGTGGTAGGCAAACTGGATGCCCGCTTTTTTACAGGCTTCACCCGTTTTCTGAAACACCTCGATTGACTTGCTGATCTCGTCCATCGTACCGACGGGCGTACTCGCACACACCAGATACGACACCCCACCCTCGGCCGCCTGATCGACCGCCTGCTGGTAGTTATCGCGCAGGGTCAGCATGGGCGGCATTTTGGAGAAGTCCATGCGGGGGCGGGGTGCTGCGCCGGGGGTTGTCGGGGTCGATGCGCCAGCCGGTGGAGTCGCCGGTGGTCCTCCAGCCCGGGCCGCTTCTGGGCGGGGGCCCTCCGGTCGGGGACGGAACGGGGCACCCATTGCGTGGTGGGCCCGCCAGTGCATTCCCAGACTTTCAACCAGCGCTTTAAATTCCTTTGCCGAGTAGCCATAGTAGCCGCCCCGCAAACTGAACGCCGACTCGATTTCCTTGTAGCCCACCTTCGCCACCTGTTCGAGCGTTCCCTTCGGGTCGTCGTTCATGGGGCCAAACAAGGTGAAGAGTTGAATGCCAACCGGTCGGTCGGCCAGGGGAGCGGATAGCCAGTCGGCAGCTGAGGTCAGGTGGGGCAGCATCAGCCCGCCGAGGGTGAGGGCACCAGAATTACGTAGAAAGTCTCTGCGGGTAGTCATGCGGTTTTGGTATACAGTTTCCAGGTTTCAGCAGAACAAACAAGTTGGTGCGGCAAAGCGAAAAGCAATCTGCCAAAATTGTCTGTTTTTACGAATATACCGGATTAAACCCGACTAAATGACCGTTTTCACCGACCGAACTCCCCGTTTTGTCGACCAGTCCATCTACCCCTACCGTACTTTTTACGTATTGCCCCCAACCGACCTCCTACCGAAGGCATTGATTCAGCCGAAGCCCCTGCCCGTTGACTGCCGTAAGTAGTACGGGCGGCTTGTTTTTCGTTCGCAGTAATGCCGACGTGCGCGCGTCACCCCGGATGAGCAAACCACTCGCCACCGGGCTGACCGGCTTGAAATGCCCCCGTCCATCGCCCAAAAGCACCAGCCCCAACGACGCATCTTCCCGGCCCATATTCACCTCATTTGGGTAGAAGTTGCCGGTCAGGATTGCGTCCAGTTTGCCATCGTGGTTGACGTCGTAGGGAACGATACCGAAAACGGGCGACACCTGCGCCATAGACGGCAGCGGGTGCACCACAAATTGCCCCTTACCCCGGTTTTCGAGGTACGCGCTTTGCAGGTAGGTAGCCTGCACCCGATAGGCATCTTTCCGCTCGTCGGCGGTCAGCAGCTCGTCGAAGGTGACGGATGCATAGTCGGCAAATCGCTGGTATTTGCGCCGAAACTGAATCACCTGCTGATTGAGGGCGTCGCGTGGGATAGCCGGGTAACAGACACCGTCGATGAAGTAGCCCATGAGCGGATCTACGGTCCCGTCGTTGTTGAAATCCTTCGCGATCATCTCGACCGGTTCGGCGGGGCTGGCGTGGTAGAGCGTATTCAGCCCTTCGTTGCCAGCAAGGTAATCTAAGTCGCCGTCGCCGTCGAAATCGCCCTGCGCAAGGCTGTTCCACCAGCCGGTGGAATTAGTGAATGAGCGAATGAGTGAATGAGTGAATTGTTGGCCGGATTGGTTGCGTAAGACCATCAGGGGCATCCATTCGCCCGCCAGCAGCAGGTCGGGCCAGTGGTCGTTGTCGTAGTCTGTCCAGAGGGCCGAGCACACCATACCCACGTTGAGCAGAGCCGGGCAAAGCTGCCGGGTCACGTCGGTGAAGCGGCCCCGGTCGTTGCGCAGCAGGTAACTCCGCGCCGGCATCGGGTAGCGGCCCGGAATCTGCCGCCCACCCACGAACAAATCGAGGTCGCCGTCGTGGTCAATATCCGCTGACACGACACACGACCCACTCCCCGACAGGTCGGGCAGCGTACCGGCGGGGGCTGGGATGAAATCGCCGGTGCCGCTATTCAGATACAGTTCATCCTGGTAAAAGTTTCGGTCGGTAGCGGGCCGTTCGTTGCCGCCGTATACGACATACAAATCCTGATCACGGTCGCCGTCGGCATCAAAGAAAAGGGCTGCGGTGGCTTCCCGATCGGGTCCGGTGGTGATTGGCTTTTTTATAAGCTTACCACCCGCCTGCTGCACAAAGAGACTGGCCCCGCTGCCCCGGTACGACCCGCCCACGAAACAGTCGTCGAGACTATCGCCGTTGACGTCGCCCACGGCCATCGCGAAACCCGACCGCGACAGCATCTTGTGCATAGCCGCCGTTTGCTTGAAATCGACAAAGTCAGATTCCCGGTGCTGAAAATCAACCGGGTACATATCGGTAACATCCGCAAAAAACGGCTTTCCGGTTTTAAGGCTATCTGGCTTGTTTGGGGTCCGGGCCTGCCCATAGTCGAGCGTAAGCGTCTGATCGGCAGCTACACGATATAGGGTTTGCTGCCGCCCGCCCGGCCAGTCGATACGCAGCGAGTCGAGGATTTTGTGAGTGCCCAGACCGAGGTGTACGAGCGGCTCCATCGATGACAGATACCCCCTGACGGGGTTCAATTCGGCGTATTGAAGCTGCCCCCCCGCCCAGGCCGTAACCCCGGCACCGATGCCCTGCCGGTTGCCCGTATCGCCCCGGAGCCGGACGGTTAGATAATGCGTATCGGGCGACTGCTCCCGACTGCGATTGCGGTAGACGAAGGCTTCGGCATCGACGTTGTTAACGATCAGATCGAGGTCGCCGTCGTTGTCCAGATCGGCGTAGGCGGCTCCGTTGGCGAAGGATTTGGCATCCAGTCCCCACGCTTTCGAGACGTCGGTAAATGCGCCGTTGGCGGTGTTACGAAAGGCGACGTGAGCCAGCGGAATCTCCGGCACTTTGTCCAGCAGGTCGAGCCGTTTCTTCGTGTTGTATTCAGTGGTACCGAAGCCCGAAAAGTCTTCGCTGAAGTTGATGAAATCGCGGTCGGTCACGTTTTTCCGGTAGCCGTTGGCCACGTAAATGTCTCGCCAGCCATCGTTATCAAAATCGGCTAGTAGCGCGGCCCAGCTCCAGTCCGTCTGGGCAACACCCGCCATCAGGCCGACCTCGCTGAAGATCGGCACCGTACTGTCCGGCTGGTTGCCCAGATTGAGTTGCAGAGCGTTCCGCATGTACTGCATCTGATGCCCGTACTGGGGCGATATGCTCATTTCTTTCCGATCGTAGTCCTGCCCGACGAGCATGGTTTTCAGGCGGGCATTGTCTTTCGGCAGCATGTCGAGCTGCATCAGATCGGGCAGGGCGTCGTTGTTGAGGTCGGCGGCATCGACCCCCATACCAAACAGCGCGGTATGGGCCGTCGCCTGTTTGATAACGTTGGTAAAGTGCCCATTTTGGTCGTTCAGATACAGGATATCGCTGCTGCTAAAGTCGTTAGAGCAGTACAGATCGGGGTAGCCGTCCCGGTTGAAATCACTGACGACCAGCCCCAGACCCAGCCCGTCAAAACGGATACCCGCCTGCTGCGACACGTCGCGAAAGACCGGGTGCCCGCCAGTTCCCCTGCCTTCGTTGCGGTAGAGCCTGCCCGTGCTGGGGTGCGTTCCGTCAGTCACGAGGGGCCGGAGGTAAGCGGGGTTTTGCAAGTCGGGGGCCGTGTTGAGCAGAAACGCGTCGAGGTCGCCGTCGAGATCGTAATCGAAAAAAGTCGACTGCGTTGTAAACGACGGATCGGCGAGGCCATAGTCGCGGGCCATCTCCCGGAAGGTAAGCCGCCCCTGTTTTACGCCCTGATTGATAAACAGCAGGTTTTCCGATTGTTTGAGGGCGGGGTGCGCGGCTACCGATACGTAAATATCGAGCCAGCCGTCCTGATTTACGTCGGCCATCACCACGCCCGAACACCAGCGGTTGGTGGTCAGCCCCGCCGACTCAGTGATGTCGTCGAAGGTAAACGCGCTGCCGGTTTTACCCTTGTTTAGGTACAGGCGGCAGGTGGTTTGGTTGCCCGTAAAAAACACATCGGTAAAACCGTCGTTGTCTACATCGCCGACGGCCACCCCACCCCCATTGTAGAAGTTGGTGAACGTAAAGCCGTTGAGCTGCTCGGTCGACGTAAGCGTGTTGGCAAACGTGATGTTGGTCTGGCGGCTGGGCAGTTGCTCAAACAGCGTCGGCGTTCCCCACCCCAGCATATCAGGAAGGGGTTTCGAGCAGGCCATCAGTACACTGCTCAACACACACAGCCAGCCAAAATGTCTTCGTTTCATGCGATCAGATGACCTATAACAGACAGGACGCCGGATAACCGGCGTCCTGTCTGCATTCGACCTACCTGGTAAACCAGGCAGGTCATTAATTATGTACTTGTAGTGGGTGAAGCTACGATTAATACCCCGGATTCTGGCCCTTCACACCGATGTTCGGGTTGTTGTCGATTTCCTGCTGCGGAATGGGCAGCAGTTCGGTTTTGCCCTTCTGGAAGTAAGACAGCGGCTCGGTCGTCAGTTTACCCAGTTTGCGCCAGCGCAGAATGTCGCGGTTACGGATTTCTTCACCGCTCAGCTCCACGCGCCGTTCGTGCATGATAGCCCGAAACACCTGATCCTTATTCGACACGGGGTAGTTAGTCGTTGGGTAGGCAGGCATGGCTACCGACGCCCGCGCCCGCACCTGATTGAGGTACGTAACGGCGCTGGCCGTGTTGCCCAATTCGTTTTCGCACTCGGCCATTGCCAGCAGCGTTTCGGCGTAGCGCATGATGCGCTGGTTGATACCGCCCGTCAGAAACGAGCTGTTCGTTTTGTACATCAGGCTGAACTTCCGCCAGCTTACCTTCTGCGTCGTTCCGGCTACCACCGAACTGTTGCCGTTCTGCTGCGCGTCGGTCAGCGTGTTCTGGCCGTTGTTGTACAAGTCGCCGGAACTGTAGAACGACTTGGCGTAGCGCGGGTCGAGTTTAGTGTCGCCTTTGCTGGGCCGCTCGAATTCGTTGAGCAGGCTGTTCGACGGGATGATGTTGCGCCAGCCAATGGCCGAATACTCCTGCGTCCGGACGGTTTCTTCCCCCGCCGATGCGCCGTCGGCATCGCCGTTCCAGTTGAACGTACCGCCCGATGGCAGGAAGTTGATTTCCCAGATCGACTCCTTGTTGAACTCCGTTTCTTCGATGAAATTGTCGCTATACTCGCTCACCAGCTGATAGTTATTCGAGCTGATCAGCTTTTGCAGTTCGGTTTTCGCGTTGGTGTAGTCGCCCTGCTGCATGTAGACGCGGGCCAGCAGCATCGTAGCGGCTCCACTCGTAACCCGGCCCAGGTTCGATGCGTCGTAGGTAGCTGGCAACGCTGACTGCGCAGCTTTCAGGTCGGCGATGACGAATGCGTACACGTCGGCTTCGCTGCTGCGCGGCAGCGACCCATCGAGCGAGGTCACGTAATTTTTGTAGAGCGGCACCCCACCCCACATGCTGACCAGCTCGAAGTACGACCAGGCACGCAGGAACTTCGCTTCACCAACGGCCCGTGCCGACACGGTGGCCGTCAGTTTCGACGCGTTGGCAGCCGCTTTGTCGATTACCACGTTGGCGCGGTGAATGACCCGGTAAGCCCCCGTCCAGACCGAACCCACCAGCGCGTTGCCCGTATCATACGAGCCCGTCAGCAACTGGTTGCGCGGTGTTTCGAGTTGTCCCCCACCCGCTGCCATATCGTCGGAGCGGAGGTCTTCGGTAAAAAACCACTCCCGGGCCACCAGGTTCGTCGACTGAAGCGCACCGTATATGCCATTGACAGCACTTTGAATCTGCCCGTCATTGGTGAAATAGCTGTCGGTCGTGACAGCATTGGGGTTCAGCTGATCGAGCGATTTCTCGTTGCAGCTACCGCTCAGGCCAAGCAGCACTGCGCCCGCAATAACAGAATATCGTTTCATATAAAGTCTGAGTTTACAAACGGTCGGTTAGAATGTGAGTTGCAGACCGGCCAGAAAAGTCCGGGCCTGAGGATAGTTGGCGTAGTCGATACCGCTACGCAGCAGGGTACCCGCGCGCGACGCTATTTCCGGATCGTAGCCCGTGTACTTGGTCAGCGTCAGCAGGTTCTGGCTCGACACGTACACCCGCACCCGGCTTACCGCGTTGTTGGTCAGGCTGCCAAGGACTTTGGCCGGAATCGAGTACCCGATAGTCAGGTTCTTGATCCGCATGTACGAGCCATCTTCGATAAACCGGTTCGAGGTCCGGCTGTTGTTGTTCGGGTCACCACTGACGGCGCGGGGAATGCTGCTGCCGGTATTAGTAGACGACCAGGCGTCGAGCACGGCAGGCCCGGCATTGAACAGCCGCAGCATACCCTCCGTCACGACCCGTGTGCCATTGTAGATCTTGTTGCCCTGCACACCCTGTAGATACAGCGTGAAGTCGAAGTTTTTGTAGCTGCCCGAGAAGTTGGCACCATAGTTAAACTTCGGCAGATAGCTACCCAGATACGTCCGGTCGTTGGCGTCGATTTTGCCGTCGCCGTTGATATCCTTGAAGCGGATATCACCGGGGGCCGTGTTCTTCGTTGGGTCGTAGGTTTCGCGCGTGTCGGGCCGGTTCTGGCGGGGTCCGTTGAACACCTCATCGACCGACTGGAAGATACCATCCGTCTGCCAGCCAAAGAACGACTGAATAGGCTGACCCACTTCCGTCTTGGTGATGTCGAAGCCGCCGTAATCGGCGTCCTGACCGGCGAAGATGGAGGCTGTCGGCGTAGCCAGACTCAGCACCCGGTTGCGGGTGATACCGATATTGGCCGATACGTTACCCCGGAAATCACCTTTGGCGTAGTTGTACCCCGCCTGAAACTCGTAGCCCCAGTTTTTCATGCTGCCAATGTTAGCCACCGGTGCGCTGCTGTAGCCAATCGAGTTCGGAATCGGCACCGCCAGAATCAGGCCGTCGGTGAAACGGTTGTAGACTTCAGCGGTGAAGGTGAACTTGTTGTTGAACAGGCCCAGATCGACCCCCGCATTGACCATGTCGGTCGTTTCCCATTGCAGCTCGTTGTTACCCAGCGAGTTGAAATACGACCCCAGGCTGTTGGCGGCTCCGAACGGATAGGCGGTTGCGTCGGCCTGCACCAGCGACTGCCAGGCGTAGTTGCCGATGCCGTTGAAGCCGGTGCGGCCGTAGCTGGCCCGCAGCTTGAGTTCGGAAATCTGCGGCATCGACTTCATGAACGACTCCTGATTGACGCGCCAGCCCACCGATGCCGACGGGAAGTTACCCCACTTCTTGCCCGGTGCGAACAGCGACGATCCATCGCGCCGGATCGACGCGCTGAGGAGGTACTTACCATCGTACTCGTAGTTGATACGACCCACGTAGGAAATCAGGTCGGTTTCGCTCCGGCTGCTGGTCACGGCCGGGTTGCTTACCCCCTGAATAACGTCGATATCGTTGTTGGGGCGGTTGCCGGACCCATTGAGGCCGTTGAACTTTACCACCTGCTGCTCCGCTACCGCCAGCACGTTGAGGGCGTGTTTACCAAACGTTTTATCGAACGTAAGCTGGTTGGTAAACACCTGTGAGATGTTCGTTGTGCGCGAATCGGTAATCGTCGACGACGTGCGACCGGTGTAGCCATCGTTGTAGATCGGCAGGAACGTCGTGTTGGTACCGAAGCCCAGATCAGCCCCGTAGTTGAACCGGTACCGCAGGTAATCGGTAAACCGGACGTCGGCATATACCGTGGCAAACGCTTTCAGAAACTTGTTGCGGGCAATATCCAGCGCCGGGTACCGCAGCGGGTTCTCCGGGTCGGAGCCGTCGAGGGCCGTCGGGGCGCTGTAGCCGCCTTGCTTGGTAGGGTCCATCGCGGGCCAGTAGGGCATCATCCGCAGGGCGTGCATCAGCTGCGACCGGGCGCCAAGCTGTTCGGGACGCTGGTTGCTATACGACGCGGTCAGGGTCTGGCCGATGGTCAGGAATTTGGCGATCTGGTGGTCGGAGTTGAGCCGCAGCGACCCGCGCTCGAAGCTCGTGCCCTGCATAATACCCTGCTGGTTGAAGTAGTTGCCCGACGCGAAGAAGCGGGAAACGCTGTTACCACCCGACAGCGAAATCTGCTGCTGCTGGATGGGTGCGTTGCGAAATAGCTCGTCCTGCCAGTTGGTCTCGGTCTGAGCAAATGTCTGCGACGCCCCCGTGTAGATGGGCGTGTTCAGGTTGCTCAGGCGCGACGGCACCGCAATACCGGCGTTGGTCGTCAGAGCCGTTGCGTACTGTACGTACTGATCGCGGTTCAGCACCGGAATTTTGCGCCAGGTGTTCTGCGTACCCACGTAGGAATCGATTGTGATCTTCACCCGGTTATCGCGGCTGCCTTTTTTGGTCGTGATCAGCACGACGCCGTTAGCCGCCCGCGATCCGTAGATAGCCGCCGAACTGGCATCTTTCAGCACTTCCAGTGATTCGATATCATTGGTGTTGAAGCTGGTCAGGTCACCGGTCGGCACGCCGTCGATGACGTACAGCGGTCCCGATGCGTAGTTGATCGAGCCGACACCGCGAATCTGAACCGTTGGCGCCGACCCCGGACTACCGTTGTTCACGACCGACACGCCTGGCACGCGGCCCTGCAAGGCCTGAGCAACGTTGGGTACGGGCAACGACGTCAGTTCTTTGGGCGTCACCGTCGATACGGCTCCCGTCAGCGACGACCGCTTCTGTACGCCATAGCCCACCACGACAACCTCTTCGAGCGCACCGGCGTCGGCCTGCATCGACACGTTGATAACCCGCTGACTACCAACGGACACTTCCTGCCGCACATAGCCGATATAGCTGAACACCAGCACCGAAGCGGCATCGGGAACATCAATCCGGAACGCGCCCTCAGCATCGGTAGCGGTACCGCGCGCCGTACCTTTTAGCTGAATATTTACCCCGACGAGCGGGCTTCCTTTTTCGTCGAGCACCTTACCCGAAACGGGCTGATCGGCAGGCGCGGCCCATACCGATACACCTAGCAGTAGACATAGAACCAGTTGTCCGCAGAGCGGGTACAGCAGCCTACGTAAATGAGAAATACGTAACGAATTGAACATAAAATAGGGGTTGGTTAAGGAGTGATAATGGACGTACTGCTTTCAGACAAGCGATGAGTATAAATGCGGATAAATTCGGTGGACGTAAGCCTTTTTACTGCCTGTGCATCAGATGATAGATCCGACGTTTCCAGGCAGAATACAAGCACTGGAATAGCCGAATAAACCTAATTTCTACTTATCGCTAACACCAATTGATTCTATAAATACTTCTCTTAATGCAATACTTACACAAATAAATCAACTGAATTTGATTGCAGCAAGTGATTTGTGTTTTTTTTACACAAATTATAAATCGGCTGATAACTAAATGGCTATTGCTGGGTCCTGAGTGGGTTTTTGGGCTATTTCCGATCAAAATGACTTGCGGCTGGTTATAGTCGTAATCAACCCCAGTATCGAATGCTTGTCGAACTATATGCCGCCCCGTCGGTGCAGGATACCCACCCAACCGAATCGCCCGTTTCTAACCCCGTTGGCGAACTGCCCGATCAGGAACCCGACCTCTCGCCTGACCAGTTGTTAGGGAGTTTCGACTCGCGCGAGGAGGCTATTACGTTCGCGAAAGAACAGCTTCTCGATGACGGTCAGAATGTCACGGACACGCAGTCGGGCAGCTTCGACGAGCATACCCATATCGAATGGCTCACGATAACGGCTACCGCGCAAAACGGTGACTCAGCCCCCAGGACGTATTATCTCGTCACCGACGAAGGGTATTAGCCAGCAGTATCACATAGGTTCACTGTCATGACGTACACGCACTGCGTATTCACAGATACTGGAATCTGTTTTAACTAAACCAAAAACGAGCGTCCGATTTATCTCGTAGCTAGGTAGTTACGAGATAAATCGGACGCTCAGTGCGGTTTGCCTCCTCTATTTTCGTTGCGACAACGTTGCCAGTAACTCGTCCAGGTTTTTCTGGGTCATAGCCGTTCCTTCCTTGAAGCCCATTTCGAGCATCTTCTCTAAGCGCTCAAGCGATTCGTTGTAAATGCTGACTCGCACGGTTGTCTTGCCGTTTTGCTCGCTGAAGGTCAGATCCCATTCAGAACCGGGTAGTTCCGGGTTCTCATCTTTGTCAGCAAAGGCATTCAGCAATTTGAAATTGGTTTTCGGACTGATGGCCATGTAGTCCTGAATAGACCAAAACTCTTGACCGTCGGGGCTTACCATCGCATAAAACCGCCGACCGCCAACTTCAAAATTCATGAATTTCGTTCTGGAGGTCCAGGGTCTGGGTGCCCACCACTGATCGAGAATTTCCGGCTTCGTGTACGCATCCCATACCAACGAAAGGTCGGCGTCAAACTCTCGGGAGAAGGTTACCGTTTTGGTTGCTTTGTCGACGGTGAAATCGTTCATATTTATTGTTTTTTAAGGGTTGATAATACGTCGTCAAGTTGATTGAAACGGGTTTCCCAACTTTTCCTGAATTGGTTTACCCACTGATCAATCTCTTTCATTTTTTCAACTTCCAGCGAATAGTAAATCTCACGGCCCTGCTGTTCCTGTTTCACCAGTTCGCATTCGGTGAGTATGCGCAGGTGTTTGGAAACGGCCTGTCGGGTCGTGTTGAAATTGTCGGCAATGGCGTTGGGGGTCATGGCCTGAAAGGCAATCAGGGTGATGATGGCCCGCCGGGTCGGGTCGGCTATTGCCTGAAAAATATCTCGTCTCATGTGGTCTACTTTTTACTTTGCGAAACCGATTGGTTGCAAATTTACTCGCAACCAATCGGTTTCGCAAATTTTTGGCCTGCGAAAATCAGTCAGTCTATGACTATACCTAAATGCAATTAGTAGAGAACGACATAGGTCGCGCTCCGTTGGAGCGCGACCTATGTCAACTGAACAATTTAACAGCGGCTAACTTCGGCTATTGGCCTATGCCTGATTCATTGCAGAAGGGTCAATTAAAACTTGCTCTGAATTCCACCGGCGACAGCTGCGTTTTTGATTTAAACAGCTTCCTGAACGACTGGGAGTGTTCGAAACCCAGTTGATAGGCTATTTCGCCAATACTTAACTCATTGAGCAGCAACACTTCTTTAGCTTTCTCAATGAGTTTGTTGTGGATGTGTTGCTGGGTGTTTTGGCCCGTCAGCGCCCGCAGCATATCGCCCAGATATCGGGGGGAAACGTTCAGTTCATCGGCCAGGTATTGAACCGTGGGCAGGCCTTTCTGCGATGCCGTTTCGTCGTTGAAATACCGATACAGTAAATCCTCGAAGCGTTCCAGCAGCGCGTTATGGATCGATTTGCGGGTGATAAACTGGCGTTTATAAAAGCGCTGACTGTAGTTCAGCAGCAGTTCCAGATGCGAAATCAGCACATCCTGGCTGAAGTCGTCAATGGCCGTTTCCAGCTCGTCGCCAATGTTTTTGGCAATGCCGGTAATGATTGTCCTTTCTTTATCCGACAGGTGCAGCGATTCGCTCACCGAGTACGAGAAAAAGCCGTAGTTTTTAATTTTAGTAGCCAGCGAATACTGTCTCAGAAAGTCGGGATGCAACAGCAGGGTGAAACCCACAGTCGAGTCATAGGTCTCGACGCCCGTCAGCGGCTGGCCGGGTGAAGTAAAAAACAGACCGCCCTGCTCAAAATCGTAGGTAGTTTGGCCGTAGCGCATGCGGCAACCCGCCGACTCGTTGTAAGTGATGTTGTAAAAATCCATCGCGAAGGTGGCAGCCAGCATCTCACCCGTAATACGCACCTTGCTGTAGTCAAGCAGGCTGATCAGTGGATGCAGCGGCTGGGGTAAACCAAATGTCCTTTGTAGTTCGGATATCGAACGGAAGAGACGGGGTTTGTTTCTGAGTTCTCCTTTCATGCTCGAAAAAGGCATTACCGGTACAGACTGGCAACAAGCTGTACCGGCAAAAGAATGCCCGGGATTTCAGTTAAAATGTAGTCAGCATTTGCCGGATGCCCTCCCGGAAGGCTTCATCGCCTACGGCAAGTCGCTGGGCATACAGGACTTTCGCATCGTCACCGCATACATAGCGCAACGTATTGGTGCCATCGGTGGCGGCTTCGTAAACTACCTGAGCAATCTGTTCGGCAGACGAAACGTTGTCGGTGCTGATGGCCGCCTGAAACTTACCCAGCAAGGTTTCGTAGGCCGGATGCGTAGCGATCACGGATTTGGCGCCAATTTCGGTGGCTACCAGACCCGGTTCGATCGTCTTGATACCAATGCCGAATTCGTTTAACTCAAACGAGAGGCTTTCGCTCCAGCCTTCCAGCGCCCATTTACTGGCATCGTACATTGAACTGACGGGAAAGCCCATCAAGCCAGCGGAAGAACCAGTCGTAATAAAAAGTCCCGCTTTCTTTTCACGGAAGTACGGAATAAACGCCTGCGTAACCCGGACAACACCCAGAAAATTGGTTTCCATCTGGCGAACCAGTTGGTCATCGGTGATGGCTTCCAGGGCACCCAGCAACGCATAACCAGCATTGTTAAACACCACATCGATGTCACCCATTGCCAGGGCCTGACGGGCAGTTTCGTCGATCTGCTGGCGGTTAGTCACATCCAGGGGCAGCACGATTACGTTCTCCAGTTGGGTCAGCTCCGTTTCAGCCTCCGGCTTACGCATGGTAGCGATCACCTTCCAGCCTTTGCCCGCAAACAGTTTTGCGCTTGCTTTACCAATTCCGGTCGAAGCGCCGGTGATAAAAATGGTCTTTGTCATGTCGTTTTGTTCGTTTTTACGAGATGCAAAGCTCATTTGCTACCGGTTGCCGCTTGTAATGAAATTGGGAAATCTTGTAGTCAAAATGGTAGCTGTTTACGCTATCGGCAGTCGGGTGAGAACTGGCAGTATCGGTTCACGCTTTATAACCTTGACTCGAAATCATTCAGACGTTTGCCAGCGTAAGCCGTTGGCAACTACCAGAGGGGTGTACGGGTAAGTATTGACCAAATAAGCCCGTTTTCATTCAACGCATCCACAGTCTCAGTCAAGTCTGCTGACTCGATTAAGGTCGCAAGTGGGCTTTAAAACAAAGTAAAGTTGGGCCTTACAACAAAATTGCCCGCCCGGCAGCCACCTACTTTTGTCTCATTAAATCACTAAAAATGAGACAAGAGAACACAATCACCATCGGAACCAACTCGGCTAACCCACTACTTGCCCAGAGACCCGGTTACGGAACCATGCGCCTGACGGGCGACGATTTCTGGGGCGAGCCTCGCGACCGGCAAGGGGCTATTGCGCTCCTGCGAAAAGCCATCGAGCTGGGCGTCAATTTTTTCGATACCGCTGATTTTTACGGACCCGGGGTCACGAACAAACTGCTGGTAGAGGCCCTGTATCCTTATACGCCTGACCTGATCATTGCCACTAAGGTTGGTGCCCGACGGGGAGACGACAAAAGCTGGCTGCCCTTCGGCAAGCCAGCTGAATTAAGAGCGAGCGTCGAAAACAACCTCAACCAGTTGAAAGTCGAGCAGTTGAGCCTGGTTCATTTTGGTCAGGCCATCAACAGTTCAGACAATTTTGAGGAAGGCTGGGCGACCATGCTGGCCTTGCAGGAAGAGGGTAAAATACAGCATCTTGGCTTGACCAACGCAACCATCGACCAGTTCAACTCCGCCATCAGCATGGGTAACGTGGCCAGCGTTGAAAATATGTACAGCTATGCGCAACGGGTTACCGATCCCACCAGTGCGTACGGCTTCCAGGGGGGTGAGGTACTGAGCTTGTGTGAGCAGCGGCAAATCCCATTTATCCCGTTCTTTTCGCTTCAGACATCGTTGCCTGCCGAGCAGCCCAAAATGAAGGAACTCGCCCTGGCGAAAGGGGTCTCCGAAGCACAGCTCAACATTGCCTGGTTACTGCACCAATCACCATTCATGCTGCCCATTCCGGGAACAACGTCGGTTCAACATTTGGTTGAAAACATAAATGCCGCCCACATATCGCTGTCCGCAGAAGAACTGGCATTTTTGGGATAGGGCATGAAACGGCTTGCTAAAGTCGTTCTGGTTTGGCTTCGGTAGTTTTGATCGTATGGCACAAAAAGAACAAAACAGCCACGCAGACATTGTTCTGTCGTGTCTGGAGGAGGAGCATCTGAAAAGAGAAATCGTGCTGAAGCACCACTCGCTGATCCGCGTAATATCGGGCCAGATGCACGTGACGCAGGCAGATGACTCGTACACGTTCGTTGCCGGCGATACGCTGTTGCTGCCCAGAAATCAGCTTTCCATGATTACCAAGACGTCTCTGGGTGGCAAGCCATTCAGGTCGGTGATGATGACGTTCACGACCGAACGGTTGAAGGAGCTGTACGCTGCGGATGGCTTTAAATCCATCAAACCGCATACCCACAAAATCCGGTCGTTCCCAAAACACCCGCTGCTAGACAGTGTATTTGCCTCGCTGGAGCCTTATTTCCAGCTATCCAGCAAATTGCCAGCAAACATTGTCTCCCTGAAGCTTGGCGAGACCATAGCCGTTTTGCGTGCGCTGGACAGTGACATCGATACGCTCCTATCCGACTTTTCCGATCCGGGTAAACTTGATCTTGTGGAGTTCATGGAAAAGCATTTCATGATCAACATGTCGATGGATAAGTTTGGCCATCTGACCGGGCGCAGCCTGAACACGTTCAAGCGGGACTTCCAAAAAGCGTTTAACACCACGCCACAAAAGTGGCTCACGCAGAAACGATTAGAGCTGGCCCATTACCACCTGGCGCAAAGCCAACGGAAACCAGCCGATATCTATCTGGAAGTGGGTTTTGAAAATCTATCCCATTTTTCGTTTGCGTTTAAGAAATACTACGGCTACCCGCCAACAGCGGTATTACGACAAAAATCGCTTCAGGCTACTGCAGAGAGTCATTAGCGGATGGTCCATACGTACAGCTTGCGCTGGATAGCGGGCAACCCCGATCCGAAGGCGGGGACAAGAACAGTCGTGATAATGCCGCTCCGCACCAACGGGCGTAAATCAGTTAGATACGGCCCAAGCAGGGCGAATACCACGTTAACGACCAGATACGCAAACAGCCAGCCAATGAGCAGCATTTTCCAGATTTTTGGTTTGGCAACTTCGTGGTTTGAATTCATTTGATAGTAGTTAAACAGTGATCTAAACAGGCCAATGCAGCTTTCTTACAGCTGCGGATTACGCTTCAGTCGGTCCCGCTCCAGTACGAAGCCGATAGTCAGTAGCACGAGCGTTACAGCATCAACGATTAGCTGGGCGGGCGGCTGACCCGGATACGCAAACTGGGGATCGACCAGGGCGGTACCCGGAAACAAGAGGGAACCCGCCTGCGTGATCCAGTAGTAACTGGCCAGAGCCGAAGCCACCTGGAGACGATAAAGCGCGTTGGCTTTGGGTACCCACAATACCCAGCCTGCTGTCAGGCCGATGACCGTTCCTAGCAACATGGTCTGGGCATTATGGAACCTGGCGTGCGGGGGCCAGGCGGGGTTGTAAATGTGGGTGTCGTTCCAGTCGAAAATATAAGAGCCGACCGTGGTCCAAAGTGCCACGAGGGTAATCAGGAAGTTGCCAATCGACACGGTTTTCATCGTTGTTGGGGTTACTGGTTTGTAAACTGATTTTTGTAATCGCGGACGAATTGCCGGAGTGTTCTGGGGGCCCGCCCCGTCAGCCGGGCCACTTCGCCGGTTGTGTCAATTTCACCGCCGTTGGCCCCAATCCTGAACTGCTCGATCAGGGCATCGGTGTACCAGGCATCAAGGCCAGCATAGATCAGCGCCTGCCGGGTGTCGGCCTCCGACTGGTTGACGGCCCGTACCGGATGGCCCAAGCCTGCAGTCAGTTCAGCGGCTACATCGGATACCGTCAACGCGGCTGGTCCGGTCAGGTAATAGGTCGCGTTGGCATGGCCCGGCTGGGTTAGTACGTGTCTGGCTACCAGCGCAATATCTCGCAGATCGATGTAACTGATCTGGCCATCGCCCAGCATATGGGGCAGAATGCCCTTCCCGATCGGGTGCGCGTACTCGATGAAATTCTGCATGAAACCCGTGGGCCGCAGGATCGTCCAGTCGATAGGCTGGCCACGTAAATAGTGGTCGATCTGGGCGTGGGACCGGGCATAGGCCAGTGCCGAACTCTGGTTGGTGTTGGCTGTCGACACCTTGACGATGTGCTGAACACCCGACTCAACGGCCAGCCTAATCATGACGATTTCCCGCTCGACGTGTCGCTGATCGGGCGCGGTGAGCAGGAATAGGTTAGTGCAATCCTGCATGGCCCGTCGCATCGAATCGATGTCGTCGAAATCAGCCCGAACGGCTTCCAGCTCCAACGCGTCGAAAAAGGGTTGCTGGCTTTCTTTGCGGTATATCGCCCGGCAGGGCGTGTTGTCAGCCGCCAGTAAACGGCACAATTCGGACCCAATACTGCCGGTCGCTCCTGTGATAACTATCATTGTTGTACCTGTTCCGTTGTTTGTTGAAAAGAACAGCACAAAGGTCATCGGTACGTTTCTGACAAAATACCTAGTTTAGCCCTATAAATAGTCGTAAAAGCTTACGAATGGACCGGCAACTGACCGCTATTGATGGCGACAATTTTCTGGATGCGTTTGCCCAAACAGTTGGTAGTTCAGTTGAGAACGGGCGGGTGACCATCCCCCCACCCTACGGCAGCGGGTACGTGATGGGGTTTTTATTTGGCAGTCACCTGCGGCTGCTTGTGCGGCACTATGCGCTGCACGATGATCTGCTGATTAAACGGCAAAGCGTCAATCTGCCCGACAGTATGATTCAGATCGGGATCAGCGGCATTCTGAAAGAAGAGCAGTCAGAGGATGTTGCGGGCGGTACACCGAAACGAGCCTTACCATCGGTCACGATCAGCACTCACGGATTAGATACCGAGGTTCACATTCCTCGTGGGGTTCGCTTCAACCTCATCAAACTGGCCGTCGACCCGGCCTATTTGCGCGAACTATTGGCGGGCGAAGCGGAAAATCTGGTGCTAAAAACCCTGCTCGACAACCGCCAGCCGCTGGTATTCGAAGAACTGGTTTCGCTACGGCTTCAGGAGATCGTTCTCGACATGATGGACAGGCCCATACCGGCGTCACTGCAACGGTTCTTCTACAAAGTGAAAGCCGAAGAGCTGATCTGCTGCCTGCTGATGGAACTGGTACAGCGGCAGGACCACAGCCTTCCCTTCACTCAATCAACCCGGCTGATTTAAAGGCCCTATACATTGTACGGGATCGGTTGATTGGTAATCTGGTTGAAGCCCCTCCGCTTACCGAACTGGCCCAGTTGGTGGGTATGAGCCTGTCGAAGCTGAAGCGGCTGTTCAGGCAGGTGTTTGGCTGCGGGCCGTATGGCTATTACCAGACGATGCGGATGAACGAAGCGGCCTCACTGCTGCGGGAGAAGCGACTCTCGGTCAGTGAAGTAGGGTACGCGCTGGGGTTCAGTAACCTGAGTCATTTCAGCCGCGTGTTTGAGGAGCATATCGGTATGAAGCCCAAGAAATTTTCAGCTTCGTAATTGGGCATGGGCAACGTAGGCGCGGACCGGAGCCAATTCACGTTGCGCTATCTGGTTGTTGCTCAAATTGGTGTAAACAAGTCCTCGCAAAAAAAAGGGTTTACGCATCAGCGGACTCGGGTGGCAACGTAAATAGATTACGCTGAGACGTAAGTACTATTGGCAAACGAACTGAAAACCCCTGAAAATGAACAAAGTAACAGGACTGGGCGGCATTTTCTTCAAATGCGATGACCCCACATTGATGAACGAATGGTATGCCCGCCATCTGGGCTTACCCGTAGCGGAGTACGGGACCCTGTTCAAATGGCGCGACGCCCACGACCCCAGCAAAGAAAGAACAACCGTCTGGGCTACCTTCGACAAAGACACCAGCTACTTTGCGCCTTCCACCAAGGATTTTATGATCAGTTATCGGGTGGAGCAACTCGAAGAACTTGTCGAGGAGCTGAAACGGGCCGGAGTGACTGTGGTAGATGAAATTGCCGAGTATGACTATGGTAAGTTCGTCCACATCCTGGACCCGGAAGGTAACAGCATCGAACTGTGGGAAGACGTCGCTTAAACCGGATGAGAGCCAGCTAGTGGCCATCTGTCGGTATCAGACGGCCACTAGCTGGCTCTCACCTTACGAAATTTCTGTCTTCAGGAAAATACATAGACGATTAGCGGGAACATGGCCGTTTGGCAGAATAGGGCACAGTTAGTCGCCGACAGTGTTTTTGTTAAGCGTGGCACTACCTTCAGGAGAATAAATCGACCCGGATTACGTGCCCGACCATACGATTCGGGTCAGTCCAGCAGCTTGTCCAGCAGCTCGGTCAGCGTCTGTAAATTAACGGGCTTAACCAGATGCCCGTCGAAGCCCGCTTCCTGAGTCCGTTTTCTGTCTTTCTCCTGCCCGTAGCCTGTCAGGGCCACGATTATTCCTTCCTGCCCCAAGCCAACTCCCGCAGCCGACGACAGGTTTCGTAGCCGTCCATACCCGGCATACCCAGATCAAGCAGTACCGCATCTGGCGGGTGGGATGCCACAATCGTCAGCGCTTCCAAACCGCTCAAACACGTATCAGCTTCGTACTTCCGGATTCGCAACAGCCCGGATCGATTCCAGCGCCTGCTCAACGAGCTGGCCCAGGTCCAGGCATTTTTTCTTCAGTTGAATCTTACCCTGACTGATTCGGCTAACGTCGAGCAGATCGTCGACCATTTGGCCCAGATGGTCGCTCAGCGTCAGCAAGAACGCTTGCAGGATCTCGGCCTGTTTGCGAATGGTAATGTCTTCGGTGGTCAACACCACCCCATCCTGAAGCTTGGTCAGGGTTTGATGGAACCAGCCGTTGAACTGCTCGAACGGATAGTAATGTTCGTGGGTCTGGGCCACGCCCGTCTGGGTAACGTCTACCAATCGGGCAAACACCCCCGTCTGGACGACGGCCGGATTGAGTTCCAACAGGCTTTTGCCGATAATATCGCCGTAGGCCTGCTGCCAGCGCCGGTTGGTAAGCACCCAGACAAAATCGATGATCTGGCCGCTTTGGTCGCGAACAGCTTTGAAGACCTGAATAAAGTTGAACGAGCTGTCCAGTGTGGCTTCCAGCAACTGCTGGCTGTTAAGCTCCTCGGGACTTGACTGACCGGCAGATTTTTTGGGGCGAACAGATTGATCGCAGGTTCAGAAACAAAGTCGCTCATAACCAGCTGCCAACGAAATGATGTACAGTGGTTATGAGCGGCCCGCAAATACTCTCAGTCGTCTGTCCGCTACGCTGTCGCAACGGCGGGTTGCCGTGATCCAGACTCAACGATCAATCGATACGCTATGCGCAACAGGCGACTTTCGTAGACCTTTCTCGCTCAGCATCTGCCCTATTTTCGTCGTGATGTAGACCGAGGCTTCGATTTCGGCTTTCCGGATAGCCACACTTTCAATATTGAAACCGAACGGAATGGAACGCTCCATACAAAAAGCCGTCAGGCTGTCGGCAATGGCAAGGCATAACTGCACCGACGTTTCCAGCATATCCGCCGACGTTTTCAGCGTTTCCTTCACCGTGTCTGGGACGTGAATACCGAGCCATTCCATGAAGTGAAGTGTCTTTTCAGACCCACAGGCGGTGAGCGTGAAAATGATCGTCGGTGGGGCAACCTGTTGTGCATGACAGCGGGTCGCCAGGTCGTCGATCACCTGCCGGGCGTAGTCGACGTTGAACACGCACTGGGAGACGAAATACGATACGCCACAACTCATTTTGTCCAGTATCCGGCTATCCTCGTCGTTCAGCAGATTGTGCCGTTCGGGGATAGTTACCGCGCCGACAACCGATGTCTCCTGGTGGCGGCTCCAGATCTGGTAAGCGTCGGCAAGTGTCGTTTTTACGGGGAAATTAGGGGCCGGAACGCCCACGAAAACCGGGTAAAACCTATGCTGATGGAGTTGTTGCAGCCAATCGGTAAGCTCCTGCGGGGAAAATTTACCGGCAGGCCGATAGATCAGTTTGGGAATCGCCAACGCAGTCAGGTAGCCGGACGCAAACACGAACGGATCGAGGGCTGGCAGAAAGGGAAACGGTCTTTCGTCGGCCGTCCGTGCCGACTCGTCCTGCACGTCATAGACCACGAGTGCATCGATGTCGAGGCTCGTCAGTCGATCCAGGGTGTTTCGGGCGATCTCGGCTATTCGCTCCGGCTGGGTGCTGGCTTTAGGCGGGGTGATGCCGTATAGCAGTATGCCCGATTCGGCTGATTTTATTTTCTCCAGAAACATTGGCAGGCGGTTAAATGTAAAGCGCGGTAGATTACCTCAAATCGGGCGGTTACGACGCGTTATGCCACAGAGCAGTAAAACTACTTATAACCTTAACCGGACGCGCAACAAGGCCGTGGAGATTTTCGCCCGGAAGCCCTTCCGCGTCACTATTGGACGTGTTTCGCGCCACAATCATTGCCAAACCTGTTCCCCAACACGCTTCTCTGTTTTTCGCTATGGGTTGGATGAGCCGTACAGGCAAATTATCTGAGCCGTAGACGCAACCAGACGGGCGTCGTGAAGCCGGACCTTTGCCACATGAAAAACATCCCAACAATTCAACTGGGTCAGCGCGGCCCGTCGGTATCCCGGCTTGGTTTAGGCTGTATGCGCATGTCGTCAATCTGGGGCGGGGCCACGCCCGACGAAACGGAAAGCCTCGCGACCATCCAAGAAGCCCTCGACAGTGGTATCAACTTTTTGAATACCGGCGACTTTTACGGGGCTGGCCATAATGAGTTACTGATCGGCAGGGCCATCAACGGTCGGCGCGACGATGCGTTCATCAGCGTAAAATTCGGGGCTATCTTTCACAATGGTCAGCCCATCGGCATGGACCTGCGCCCCGTCTCAATCAAGAATTTCATCAACTATTCGCTGACCCGGCTAGGCATCGACACCATTGACCTCTACCAGCCCAGCCGAATCGACAACAGCGTGCCTCTGGAAGACATCATCGGCACAGTTGCCGACCTGGTTCAGGAAGGTAAAGTACGGTATATCGGCGTTTCGGAAATCACGGCCGGCCAACTGCGCCGGGCCCACGCCGTTCACCCCATCAGCGCGCTGGAGATCGGCTACTCACTGGCCGACCGGCAGATCGAACGTGATCTGCTACCGACCGCAGCGCAACTAGGCATCGCTGTTGTCGCTTTCGCCAACACGGCGGAGGGGTTGCTGACCGGCGACCTGCCCGTTCCACTGGCCCCGAATGACTATCGGCAGGTTTTTTCCCGTTTTCAGGGGGACAATTTGCGTCATAACCTGGAAAAAGTTGACGTGCTGAAACAGATAGCCCGCGACAAAGGCTGTACGCCTACGCAACTGGCCATCGCCTGGGTGAAGGAACAAGGCAAGCAGATTATGCCGTTAGTTAGCATGAGCCGCCGGTCGCGCCTGCCCGAAAACATAGCCGCGCTGGATCTTGTCATCACGTCCGACGAGATGAATTTACTGAACACCACGTTTGCCATCGGTGCCATACGGGGCGACACGTACCTGCAACGCTAAATGACCAGTCCAGCCGAAATCCTGCCCGGCGTTCTCTTTTATTCGTACCACTCGGCTAAGCCGAACGAGAAAGTGTGCGTCTGGAATCACCACACCCTGATTTTGCAGGTGTACGGGCAGCTTGTGCTGCAAACCGCCGGGCAACGCCTTTCGATGAGCGATGGCGAACTGATGCTGATTGGTAAGAATCAGGTAGGCACGCTTACGAAAACGCCCCCACCCGGCGGACACTACGAAACCATCGTCATATCGTTGCAGGAGGAACTGCTGCGCCGGATCGCGCTGGAAGACCATGTACAGGCCGACCGGAGACACCTCGGCGCACCCAACAGCCTGATTCCCATCAACGATTTTCTGCGGGGCTATTTTCAATCGATTGTTCCGTACGCCCGCAGCTCAGGCGCGAGCATGACCGACGAACTGGGTATTTTGAAGTTAAAGGAAGGAGTCAAGTTACTGTTGCTGACTCTGCCCGACCTGCGCAACCAGCTGTTCGACTTCTCGGTCTCCCACAAGATCGACCTGGAAAAGTTTATGCTCAACAATTTTCAGTTCAATGTTCCGATTGAAAAATTCGCGCAGCTTACGGGCCGGAGCTTGGCAGCGTTCAAACGCGATTTCGTGAAAACGTTCGGCGCTCCACCCCGTCACTGGCTACAGGAAAAACGACTGAGCGAAGCCCGCCACCTGATCGAAAACAGCCAGCAAAAGCCGTCGGCGATCTACCTCAAACTGGGCTTTGAAAGCATATCTCACTTCTCGCATTCGTTCAAGAAAAAATTCGGCGTAACGCCAACGGCCCTGCTACAGGAGCCTTGATCAATACCAGTGCACCTACGATAGCGCAACGGCGGGTTCAGGCTCAATCGTCTTAGTATCCTTCCGGTAGAACAGGCGGTAGATGATGGGGAAGACCAGCAGCGTCAGGATGGTGGCCGTGATCAGCCCGCCGATGACCACGATGGCGAGGGGCTTCTGCGTTTCCGAGCCGATACCCGTCGAGACGGCGGCTGGCAGCAGACCGATTGCCGCCATCAGCGCGGTCATCACCACCGGCCGCACCCGCGACTGCACGCCCTCGCGAATTGCCTGATCGAGCGGTAGTCGCTCCTTGCGGTTGTTGTTGAAGACGGTAATCAGAATCACGCCGTTCTGCACGCAGATACCGAACAGGGCGATGAAGCCTACCCCCGCCGAGATGCCGAAATTCATGCCCGTCACGTGCAGAGCCAGGATACCACCGATCAGGGCGAAGGGCACGTTGAGCAGCACCAGCCCGGCGTCTTTGGCGTTGCCGAACAGCACGAACAGAATCACGAAAATAGCCCCGATGCTGATCGGCACGACCTGACTCAGCCGGTCGGTGGCCCGCACCTGATTCTCGAACTCGCCGACCCAATCGACCGAATACTCGCGGGCAGGCTGGAGTTTGGCGCGTACACGCTGCTGCGCTTCGGCAATGGTACTGCCCAGGTCACGGCCCCGGATGGAGAATTTCACGCCGATGAATCGTTTGTTCAGGTCGCGGTAAATAAAGGCCGGACCCGTCACCTGCCGGATGGTCGCGATTTCTTTGAGCGGAATTTTACCCCCGCTCATCGTGGGCACCATCAGCCGCATGATATCGGCTTCGCTCTGCCGGTATTCGGGCAGAAACCGCACCCGGATGTCGAACTTACGCTCGCCTTCGTAGAGCACCGACGCCGTTTTACCGCCGATCGCCATTTCGATCACCGCCTGCGCGTCGGCCGTTGAGACGCCGTAGAGGGCCATCTGCCGGTCGTGGAGCAGTACGCTGATTTCGGGTTGGCCCACGTTGCGGATGATACCCAGGTCTTTAATGCCCGGCACGCCCTCGATAGCAGCCATCGCCTGAGCCGCGTACTTTTCCAGTTCGTAGACGTCGGGACCGAAAATCTTGATGCCGTTGCTCGCTTTGTAGCCCGCCACGGCCTCGGCCACGTTGTCGACAATGGGCTGCGAATAGTTGTAGAGTACGCCCGCGTAGTTTTTCAGCCTGGCGTCCATCTCGTCGGTCAGTTGTTCGGTCGTGATCGTTCTAGACCACTCCTTTTTCGGCTTTAAATCGACCTGAAATTGGCAGAAATAGAAGCCGTTGGGGTCGGTGCCGTCGTTGGAGCGGCCCACCTGCGACAACACCTGCCGCACCTCGGGGAATTTTTGCAAATCGGCCCGAATCGTTTTGGTCATCTTCACACTTTCGGGCAGCGACATGCTCATCGGCAGTTCGGCCGTCACCCACAAGGCGCCCTCGTTCAGTTGTGGCAGAAACTCGGTGCCCAGCATCGACGCCGAGAAAAACGTAGCAACCATAAAGCCCAGCGCAGCCACCAGACTCGTGCGCCGGTGGCGGAAACACCAGCCGAACCCGCGCATCACGACCCGGTCGAAGAAGCGCACCAGCGGGTTTGATTTCTCGCGGACGTTCTTGTTGAGCAGCATCGAGCAGAGTACCGGCACCAGCGTCAGGGTGTAGAGCAGGGCACCGAGCAGGGCGAAACCGAGTGTCCAGGCGAGGGGCGAAAACATCTTGCCTTCCACCTTTTCGAACGAAAAAATGGGCAACAGGGCGGTGATGATAATAAGCTTGGAGAAGAACACGGCCTTGCCCAGTTCGCCACCCGTTTTGCGGATCAGACCCAGCTTGGCGAGTTGGTTGAACCGCGCCATCCCGACCTTGTGCGCTTTATGATCGAGCGCGACAAAAATCCCCTCGACCATCACGACGGCCCCGTCGATGATGATCCCGAAATCGACCGCGCCCATGCTGAGCAGGTTGGCCGACATACCCCGCAGCCGCAGACACATAAACGCAAACAGCAGAGCCAGCGGGATGATAATGCTGACGATGACGGTGGTGCGCCAGTCGGCCATGAACAGAAACACGATCACCGTCACGAGCACGATGCCTTCGGTGAGGTTGTGCAGCACTGTTTGCGTACAAAACTCGATCAGGTTGTCGCGGTCGTAGAAGGTCGCCATGTTCACGTCCGACGGCAACACGCTCGTGTTCAGTTCGTTGATCTTAGTCTTCACACGTCCCAAAACCTCGCTGGGGTTTTCGCCCTTACGCATCACCACGATCCCTTCGACCACGTCGTCCTGCGCATCCAGCCCAACCTGCCCCACGCGCGGCAGTTCCGACTCGATCACCTCGGCTACGTGCTTGACCAGCACCGGGTTGCCGCCCGCTTCTTCGATCAGGATGTTTTCGATGTCGGGGATGGACGTCAGCAGACCGATGCCGCGCACGACGTAGGCCTGCCCGTTACGCTCGATCACGTCGCCCCCGACGTTGACGTTGCTGCGCGTCACGGCCTGATACACTTCCAGTGGGGTAATGTCGTATTTGGCGAGTTGGGTGGGGTTGACGCGGAGTTCGTAGATTTTGTCGCGCCCGCCAAAGGCCACGATATCAGCCACGCCGGGTACGCTGCGGAGTTGCCGGTCGATAACCCAGTTTTGCAGGGTTAGCAGTTCACGGCTATCGCGGGTTTTGCTTTCGAGCGTATAGCGGAAAATCTCCCCCGTCGGGCCGTAGGGCGGCTGAATTTCGGGGCCAACACCGTCGGGCAGCGACACGTTCTGGAGGAGGTTGTTGACCTGCTGCCGGGCGAAGAAGTCCTCGACGCCGTCGTCGAAAATGATCTTCATCACCGACAGGCCGAACATGGTCGTGGAGCGGACGTTGCTTTTGCGCTGCACCGAGTTCATGGCCACCTCGATAGGCACCGTTACGAACCGCTCAACTTCCTCCGCCGACCGCCCGTGCCACTGCGTCACGACCACGATCTGCGTGTTGGTAACGTCGGGGAACGCTTCGAGCGGGGTACGCAGGTAGCTGACCACACCCGCAATGACCAGCACGCCCGTCATGAAAAAGACGAAGAACCGGTTCTTCAGCGAAAAGCCGACGATGGTACGAATGAATCTGGACATGGGTTACTGAAGTTGAGTTCCAGTGGTGTCAGGTCCCTGACCTGACACATTTCCGGGCGAAGCGAGTTGCTGTCGCATCTGTGTCAGGTCCCTGACCTGACACCACTAGCTTATCAAAAGAATGAAGGACCGCTCTTTATTTATTTAGTGCGTTGAAAATCAGCAACTGATCGTTGGAAATGATGCGCTCGCCGGGCTGAACGCCCTGCCTGATGTAAGCCACGTCGCCCAGCGATTTCAGGACGGTGACCTCGCGCGTTTCGATGTTGGTACGGTCGCGGAAGACCATGACATACTGCTTTGATCGCTCGAAAATCACCGACTGCGCGGGTACCGTCGCCAGTTGACCGCCGTCTTCGTAGCGCAGTGTGACGGTCGCGTGCATCTCCGGTTTGAGTTTACTGCCGGGGTTCGGCAGGCGAATCCGGACGGTCATGGCTTTGGTGTTGGGGTCGAGGACGGAGTAGATTTTGTCGACCTTGCCCCGGAATAGGTCGTTGGGGTAGCTGAGCGTCTGAATGCTCGCGTCCATGCCGGTGCGTACCCGCCCGATGTCGCTCTCGTTGACGTTGGCCAGCACCCACACGTCGCTGATCTGCCCGATGGTAAACAGGTTATCGGCGTTGTCGGAGCGGAGCTGAGTACCCCGGTTTACGTTCTTTTCGATCACGTACCCGTCGATGGGGGCTTTCACCGTGTACATCGACGATTTGCCGATGCCGTAAATGCGCGACACCGCCGACACCCGATTGACGTCGGCCTGCGCTTTTTCGACTTCCTTCTGGGCCGCGACCACCTCCCGCTGCGAGTTGAGTTTGGTCTCGAACAAATCCTGCGCGACCCGCAGATTTTTCTCGGCCAGCAGCAGGTCCGACCGCGCCTGAATGCCCTGCCGTTCCAGGTCGGCCACCTCGCCCGACCGGATCGACGCCAGCGCCTGCCCCTTCCGCACGTAGTCGCCCAGCTCGACGTTGACCGCTTCGACATCGCCCCCGACCAGTGGGAATACTTTGATGACCCGGTTTTCGTCGGCCATGACCTTGCCCACCAGCGTCAGTTCGCTACGGACGGGGCGCGTCACGACCGAATCAAGTTTGATCCGGCGCATCATGGTGTCGGAGAGCCGAAACACTTTTTCCGCACCCTCTCCCGTCTCCGCTTTGTCGGGCGAACAGGCTGTGAGCAGGGTCAGGCTGATGAGGAGTAAACTCAGTTTATTTTTCATGTGTGTTATCTGAAATATTCCAAATACTTCACTGACCATTAGGCTATTTAGTGCTGGTCTGTTTACCCCCCAGCCCCCTGAAGGGGGAGTTATTCATTTGCGAAATGCTCCCCCTTCAGGGGGCTGGGGGGTAAACAGGCCGACACTTGGTATTCCCTCCTTAGCCTGTCGGCTCCGACATCGGACCGCCGACAGCTAGAAGCTGTCGGGGACAGTAATTGCCGGGGACAAGCAACCTTAAACGTTGAACTACAAACCTTAAACCCTCCCTAGAACAACTCCTGTCCCACCAGGTAATTCAGCTCCTCGTAGGCACTGACGCGGTCGGCTTTCAGGCGGTTGAGTTGCTGCACGCTGTCGTTGTAGGCTTCGATCAGGTCGACAAACTCGATCAGGCTCAGGTTACCTTTCTGGAAACTGACCACCACACCCCGGTTTAGCTGCTCGAACTGATCGGTGAATTGCGGCTCCATCGTCTGCATACGCCCTTCAACTTCCCGCACCTTCGCCAGCACGGCGTCGACTTCGTTGGTGATCTGAATCGCCCGCTGCCGCTGTAATTCGCGCTGATAGCCAATCTGCGATTTAGCCGCCCGGATAGCGCCCTGATTGCGGTTGAACACTGGCAGATCGGCCGATACAGACAGCCCCACGTAGTTGGGTACATAGCTACCCGCCTGATCGTACGTGCCGCCCACGCGCAGGTCGGGCACGGCCAATGCGCGTTGCAGGGTATGGTTCAGTTCGGCCTGCCGCGTCAACGATTCAGCCGCCCGCAGGTCGGGACGACTGCGCAGGGCCTGCTGCCGCAGCGAATCGTCGGGGAGAGTGGGCAGGCGATAGCGCGTCAGCGTGGCATCGGTTACGACGGGCCGGACGGGGGTTGTGATCGAGAGCAGCGTTTGCAGTTGCTGCTGACCGTCGGCGAGTTGAAAGCGGATCGCCGTACGTTGGTTATTCAACTCAAACAGCAGGGCCTTCAGCCGCAGCAACTCCCGCAGCGACACGTTGTTCCGCCCATACTGCACCTCATAAGCAGACACGGTGGTCTGCAACGTATTGATCTGCTGATCGAACCGACTCAGCGTCTGCTGCTGGAAATAAATAGCGTAAAAACGACTGCGCAGGTCAAAGCGCAGGCTTCGTAGCAGGTCGAGCAGCTCGTATTCGGTCAGGCGGGTGGCTTCCGACGCCAGGGCAACGCGTTTGTTGCGCTTTCCCGCCGTGTAGAGCAGTTGCTGCACCGACACGATTTTCTGCCCCTGCCGACCGATGTCGGGCACGCGCCGGGTTTCGGGGTTGTAGGTACTTAGCTCCAGCGTCGCCGTCGGGTTATCGTACAAACCCGCCTGCAACACCTGCGCCTGGCTCGCATCGATACGAAAACGTTCGGCCAGCAACAGCAGGTTATTTCGCAGAAACAGACTGTCGGCCTGCCGCAGCGTCAACGGCAACGAATCGGCGGGTGGCAATGTCCGGGCAAGAGACAGCCGGGGGATAGTTAGTGTCAGGAAGAAAAGCGCAATCAATAGCCGCATACGGTGAGTACAATACGGCCACAAAGCTCCGTACCCAACCTTGCAGGCGGCTTAGAGCTGGTTTAGAAGGCGCTTAGAAATGCCTTAGAAATTAATTAGAACGGAGTTCAGGACGCACTGGACACGGTTTATTCAGTTGGTCTGTCCTTTCAGCTGGTAACTCAGGGCAACCAGAATCAGTAGCACCGATACAAAGCCCAACGCGACACTGAGCGAAAACTGCTGAGCGATAAACCCAAGCAAGGCCGGGCCGGTTAGCAAACCGGTATAACCAATCGTTGTGATGGCAGGTATGCTGACCGTAGGCGCAACACCCGGCAACCGCCCGGCAGCACTGAAGAAAATGGGCACGATGTTGGCCACGCCCAGCCCCAGCAGCACAAAGCCAGCCAACGCCCCGTATGTGCCGGGAACCAGAACGGCCATTGCCAGACCAGCTGCCCCCAGCAGACTGCCACCGACCACAACCGCCTTGCCGCTCAGCCGCGCGACCAGCTTATCGCCAACCAGCCGCATAATGGCCATCGCTACCGAGAAAGCCGCGTAACCGGTTCCCGCCAGGGTTGGGTCGACACCTTTGGTATCGCGCAGGTAGATTGCGCTCCAGTCGAGGATAGCGCCTTCCGACAGAAATACGGCAAAGCACATCATTCCTAGAAACAGCACGCTGCCTTTCAGCCAGCCAAACCGCGTTTTTTCCGCTGTCGACTGGCCGGTATCCTCCGCGAAACGGGCCATCACCTGTCGTTCGGTGTTGGCAGGAAACAACTGATTGTATTGCGTCAGCACGATGAGTACCATCAGCGCGGCTATGCTGCTGATCGCGTAAAGCGGATTTAGGCCCATTCTGACCAGAAAGCCCAGCCCCAGCGAGCCGAACAAGCCACCCACGCTGAACAGCCCGTGCAGCGACGACATAATGGGCCGTCCGTACAGATTCTGCACCTGTACGCCGTGCGCGTTCATGGCCACGTCGATCGCGCCGACGCCCGCGCCGAACAGAAATAGCGTTACGGCCATGGCAGCGGGTGAGGTCAGAACCATCAACAGGGGCAAGGTCAGCGCCATCAGCAGGGCCGCCCCGGCAATGACGACGCGACTACCCAACCGGCTCACCAGCCAGCCCGATGTGGGCATCATCACCATCGCACCCGCGCCCAACAGCAGCAGGAGCAACCCCAGCGTGGCGTCGTCCAGCCCCAGCCGGTCTTTGGCGAAGGGGACCATCGGTGCCCAGCTCGCCATACCGAGCCCGCAAACCAGAAAAACCAGTTGCGTGGCCGTGCGAGCCTTCGTCACAGCGTCAGGAAGTACAGTCGTGTCTGTGTTCATCATGTATTCACACAAGATAATCGGGTCGGATGAGTCAACCAAACCGAGCGTTTACCCGCAGCTGTTTACTGCGTAACCACCCCGCCCGGTTGCCAGACTGGTCAAGCCGAACAAGGCCATTAACTACTCTTTTGCCAGCCCATCCTGGATCGAACGCTGGCTGTAAGCCCCATTGAAAAGAATCTATTCACAACTTAACCGGCCAGCCGGAGTTAGTCTACTAGATCACTGGTGGTTCGAACGTATGGTTGTTGCGGATAAGGTAAAAGACAAATCGATTCAGGGGATTGAGTGGCTGGCGCGGGGGAGTTATCTGGCTAAAGGAATTCTGTACGGCACCATCGGCGTGTTTACGCTCGAACTGGCTTTCGGCCCGCACAGTGCCGACCCTAACCGCAAGGAGGTTCTGACCCAACTGACGGGGAACACGATGGGGCATCTGCTGCTGGCGCTGATGGTGCTGGCACTGGCGGGGCATACACTCTGGCGCATCGTGGAAATCTGGAACGACCCCTACGACAAGGGCTGGGGCCGTGGGGCATCCTGTACCGCCTGAACTATCTGCTCAGCGGTATTACGTACGCCAGCCTGGGCATTACCGCGTTCCGGCTACTGACCGGGCAGGGCAGCGGCCCCGACGACGCCAAAAAACTCTGGGTGACGCGCCTGCTCCAGATCGACGGGGGCGATTGGCTGATTATCACCGTTGGGGTTATACTGCTGATCTGGGCGGGCTTACAGGCGTACAAAGGTGTATCGGGCAAGGTCTACAAAAGTCTGGAGTTACCGCAGGAATCGAACCGTTATGTCTGTGCGTTTCTGCGGTTTTGCAGCTTCGCCGGTTTCCTGACCGTTGCGGGTACCCTCACCGTCACGGGCTGGTACCTGATCAAAGGTGCCCTGAAAAAAGACCCGGACTGGATTCGTGGCACCGACGATTTGCTCAAGGCGATGGAACACTTCCCCGGCGGCTGGGGCGTTCAACTGGCGGCTGCGCTGGGCTTTCTGCTGATGAGTGTATTCATGCTGGCCATGGCCCGCTGGTTCCCGCTGAAAGCGGTAGATTGAGTACCATTGCATTGCCCCTATCTGTATCGAACCCGCAGCTGAACTCTGGCCGCTCCCGTGGTCATCTATGCACTGGCCAAACAAACTGGGCACCTCTTCGAGCCCGGCCAGCTAATGAGTTCAGCGTTGGCCGATGCACCTGGCTGTGATCACCTGTTCTTTACGTCCACTACTGAATCGACGTTTGCCAGGTGTGCTCGACGCTCAGTCAATTTTCTGAGCCTTACTGTTTGAGCTGATTGATGGGCGGCCCCACGCGCTTGAACCCATGCGCTTCCCGAAACGCATCCTGTTGGGCTTCATTCATCGTTTTCAGCACCCCGGCACTGATCTGTTGGAAACACTCTTCCATTTTACCCGCTGGCTGAAACGTCATCAACAAACGCCCTTCGCCAGACCCCACTTTAGCAAAGCAATGCGGCACATTACGAGGACCGAATACGGTATCACCCGCTTTCACCTGATGAATGACATCACCAACCTTAATCAGAAACTCGCCTTCCAGCACATACCACAACTCATCCTGCTCGAAGTGAACGTGTAGAGCCGGCCCTCCTTCCTTCACCCGCCGGGATTCGTACACGTACAGATCTCCGTTGGTGTCTTTAGTGGATACCTTCGTCATGAAGGTGTCGCCATCAAAAAGGGAAATAGCCTGATTGAATCGATCTTTCCCCGCATC
This sequence comes from Spirosoma rhododendri, assembly GCF_012849055.1. Taxonomy (NCBI): domain Bacteria; kingdom Pseudomonadati; phylum Bacteroidota; class Cytophagia; order Cytophagales; family Cytophagaceae; genus Spirosoma; species Spirosoma rhododendri. Next base: position 4,687,142 of record NZ_CP051677.1, read on the forward strand.
GACTTTAAACCCTTTGTCGACCCGGTAGCGTTTGAGGGTATCGGCCGCCCACACGAAAGGAGATGCCAGCAAGGTGGCTGTCGCCAAACTGGCTTTCAGAAAATTAGCTCGTTGCATATCCGATCAGCGTTGTAAAGTCAAAACTGCCTCATAAGTATCGAAGTAAGCAGAAATTACTAGGCTGTTGATGAGTTGTTTAGCCAGCGGTTGATTTAACTCCAGCTGAAACCTGGACCACTCAAGTCAGGGCGATTTTCATCCGTTCTCCTAACCCAGCCTGTAGCATACGCGGTACAGGGGATGGTTGAGTCTAACCAGATCAACGACAGCCTACGTTTGCCATCGCTCGCTGTACAGCAAGCTCACAGGTGCGGCAGCGACACGGTAAAGGTACTCCCCTGCCCCGGTGCGCTTTCGACGGTGAGCGTGCCGTGGTGGAGATCAATTAGCCGGGCCGTAATCGACAGACCAATGCCGAAACCAGGATAGCCTAGGGCGGTTTCGGCCCGGTAGAACGGCTCAAAAATACGGGCGATCTCTGCCTCCGTCATGCCGATGCCCCGGTCGCTGACGGCGATGCGGCAGTGCGTAGCGTCGGTGCTGATACGAACCCGGGCGGTGTGGTCAGCCGAATATTTGCAGGCGTTGTCGAGGAGGTTGCTGAACACCTGCTTCAACAACTCTTCGTTGCCCGCCACGAGCGTTTCGGTTTCCGATTCGGGGATATTGCCGTAGTCGATCGCAATCTGGTAGCTGGGCCGGGCAGTCGTCAGTTCGTCGCGGGCGGCAAAGAGCGAATCGTCGGTGCGGATCGGATGCAGCGGTAGCAGATCGATGGTTTCCAGCGTACGGGCCAGCTGAAGCAGACTGTTCGTCAGACCGATCAGTCGATCCGCATCCGAGAGCAGGTTTTGCAGGATCGTTTCGTGTTCGGCCACCGTCAACGGGTGCAGCAGCCCCAGCTGGATTTCGGATTTCAGCGCGGCCAGGGGGGTTCGCAGTTCGTGCGACGTCTGCGAGACAAAGCTGCGCTGCTGCTCAAAGGCCCGCTGCAACCGCCGGAGCAAATCGTTGACGTTGATGGCCAGCCGGGCAATCTCGTCCTGCCGATTGCCTTCATCGAGTCGCTGTTGCAGATTTCCCGCCGTGATGGTCGTCACCTGCTCGTTTAGCTGACTGATGGGTCGCAGCGACTGACCCGCGAAGAAAATGCCCAGCCCGATCGTGATGCTTATGCCGACGAATAGTCCCCATCCGAGTGTCAGTTGAAGGTTCTCCAGTTTACTGCGCCCAAACTCATCGTAAGCCGACGCCAGAATAACCAGGTCGCGTCCGTTCTGTCGGTACAGTAGCCCCACCAGTTCGTTACTGCCGCTGTGGGTTTCGATATCTTTTTCCCGGCGAACTTCGGCCAGCAAGGCTGGCGAGTAATCAATCACCTGATCGTCGACACTGCTGTATATTAACCGGTTATGCTGGTCAAACACCAGTACTTTTTCGTTGAACAGAGCCGTCAGGGTGTTGCGATCGATGATCTTGAGCAAATCCCGGTCGACCTCCTTGACTTCCACCAGAAACCGCACCGTCGTCCGCCCTTTGTTTTTCAGCCGGTCGTAGAATTCCTCGCGCCGGTAGGTGGCCGACACAACGTAGATCACGACGGAAAAGACGATCAGAATCGACGCGACGATCAGCGAAAACTGGAGCGCGATGCGGTTGCGAATGGTCATGCTTCTTCCTTTAACACGTACCCCATGCCGGGGCGGGTATGAATCAGCTTCGGCTCGAAATCACGGTCGATCTTCTTGCGCAGGTAGTTGATGTACACCTCGACCACGTTGGTGCCCGTGTCGAAGTTCAGATCCCAGACGGCTTCGGCAATGTCGGGTTTCGACAGCACGCGCCCCCGGTTCCGCAGCAGGTATTCGAGCAGGGCGAATTCGCGGGCGGTCAGGTCGATGGTTGTGTTGTTGCGCCGAACCTCTTTCCGGGCCAGATCGACGGTCAGGTTGGCCAGTTGCAGGATGGTTTCGGCGGGGTCGGCCACGTCGCCGAGCAGGGCCGACCGACGCAGGCAGGTTGCCACGCGGGCGATGAGTTCACGGAAGTCGAACGGTTTCACCAGATAATCGTCGGCCCCCAGTGCCAGCCCTTCGACTTTGTCGTCGATTTCGTCCAGCGCGGTGAGCAGAATAATCGGCAGATGCGGCCGTTCGGCCCGGACAGACCGACACACTTCAAAGCCGTTGATGCCCGGCAGGTTGATATCCAGAATCAGCAAATCGATTCCCGGTTGCAGGGCCATTTGCCGCCCGTTGATACCCTCATAAACGACCTCCGTTGCGTACCCCTCCTGCTGAAGCCCCCGGCTGATATTCTGGGCGATGCGCCGGTCGTCTTCGATAATCAGGATTTTTTTCATGGCTACGTAGTAAACGTAGAGACGCGACCGGTCCGGCCTTCGCACCTCTACCTGGTCGGTACGCGCCACTCGCTGCTTGCGCTGCTTGGCTGCCGACGCATACGCACGGTTTTGCGCAGACTGGCAAAGACGCCCGTCGAATTGTAAAACAGCTGACCCTGATCGTAAGCCACCGACGCCGACAGGTCGCAGTCGCCCAGCACAGGCAGCGTCAGCGGTGAACTGGCCGACAGGATACCCGAAAACTGGTTGGTGTTGGCCGGATACGGGGAATCATATGTACCCAGATTCTGGCTGTACGACAGTTTCATCTGCCACTGCACCCGCTGCGCCACCCGCCCCGACAGGCCGCCGTGCCACAGCGCCACCCGGTTGTTGACGATAGCCCGGCCGGTGCGCAGGTTAGGCCGCACGTCGGTCTGGGGCGTCAGGAAGGGCGTGCCGATAGTGTGGTTCTCATAAATCCACCCGTCCTGATACTGCCCGTGGTTGAAGTAATTAACCTTACCCCGCCGTTGCGGATCGTTGATAACGAACTCCGGTCCGCCCTGACTTTTCGAGTAAAAGAACTCAAACAGCACATTGTCGAGCGTCAGAAACCCGTCGCCGGGTTGATTATTGCGCAGGCGGATACCGTTCAGTCCGTCGGCAATGCTGGTCAGGTAAAAAATCGATCCCGACTCAACCAGGCTCTGCCGGTACATCAACAGGTTGAATGAACCGATGTTGACATCCGCGCCGACGTCGATAGAGCCCAGGTGATTACCCACCCGGTTGTCGACGTCGATTTCCGTCAGGTTAGGATCTATCGTGAAATCGGGGTACGCCTGCGCCGATACGACATACTGATACGCCCGCAGGCTCGATGGCAGATAACCCTTGTTAGCCAGTCCGGAGGGCAGCGACGGTGCATAACCACCCCACTGCACCTGGTGGTTTACACCACCGTAGAGCCGGAATGCCCAGGAAGGTTTGCCAAGTCGTACGTACAATGTTTTCTGATGCAGGTACGAGTTCCGCACGATCAGCTCACGGCCCGACGCGTCTTTGTTGGCAAACCAGCCGTGGTTGTAGATGGCGTTGAAGGCCAGCACCCCTTTGAAAATGGGCACGTAGCCGATGGTGCCGAACTGAATTTTGGGCAGCGGCAGCGCATTCCCCGACCAGATATACGAACCCGACGTCAGCAGCGTATCGCACAGGCCCACAATCTGCCGACGCCGACCCGCAAACAGTTCGAACTTGCCAAACCGTATACCAGCGTAGGCTTCGGGTAGCAGCACCTTCCCGTTGAGACCGGAGTTAGCCACCACGTCGAGGCCGTAGTTCCAGCCAAACTTCGGACGGGTGGTCGTGCTGTCTGGGGCGTTTCCGTTGTGGTCGCCCCAGATACCGGCGCGGATAGTTCCCGCCGATCCGGCCAACGGCACCGCGCCCCACTGATTCGAGCGCAGCCAGAACGGCATCTGCGCCCCATTGACGCCGTAGCCCCCACCTCAACCCGAACGGTCGTTGCATTGGGCGTAACGGGGTCGTAGGGCGTATATGACTGTGCGTATTGGGCGTGTAGTGCCGGAGTAGCCAGGCCAAAAGCAGCCAGTAATGCGATAAGTGCCCTGCCTGCCTGTCTGTCGCGTTGTGTGGTCGACGCGCCATCGGCCACGTCGGGAGTAAGTTTCCGTACTAGTCGTTTTTGCATTCGTTTGTTTGTCGCCTGCCCAACCGGCCCACCTGTCGACAAGACCGGGGCCGCAAGAAGCATCCGTTCGGCCGAACCATCAATTTCAACCGCCAATCTACGGGATTAAACGTCAATTAAACCTAAATAATATCCGTTCAAACAAAACTCGTTTAAACAAATATCAGTTATACCTTTGCGCCACCACAACGATCATGCACAAGAATTATCGCAATGAACACCAGCGCCTGATCGGCAACCTCCACCGGACCGACGGCTATATTTTCAACCATTTTTCGCAGAAACTGGCCCCGTTCGACCTGTCGGTTCAACAATACATAGTACTACGGCTATTGTCGTACGAGTACCCTAACAGCCTGTCGGCGGGGGAATTGAAAGAGCGAATGACCGACATGAACTCCGACGTCACCCGCCTGACCGACCGGCTGGTTGCCAAGAACCTGATTGTGCGGGAAATCGACCCGCAGAACCGCCGGCGTGTGAACCTGCGACTGACCGAGGAATCGAAACAGTTTGTCGATACGGTAGCCGTCGAGTTCAGCGATTTTGAATCCATCGTCAGCCACCTGACCGATGATGAAGTGACTACCCTGAATACACTCCTGGATAAAATCAGAAACAAACCACAATGAAACAGTACGTAATTGGAGCCGGTTTGTGGCTTACGCTGCTGGGTGGTGCCATCGCCCAGCCCAGCCCGGCGGTGATGCCGCTCGACAAAGCCATTCAGACCGCTCTGCAAAACAACAAGGGTATCCGGCTGGCCGACACCCGCACGCTGGCGGCCGAAGCCCGGTCGCAGGAAGCCAAAGACCGGAGCCTGCCCACGGCAACGGCGCAGCTGGCTTATTCGCGCTACAGCCTGACGGGTCCGTTTGCTTTCGGCGAAGGCAGCGACGGCAAACCGCTATTCGGCATCCCGGCGGGGGCCTTCAACGCCACCATCGGGGGCGCTACGATCAGCAAGGAAATCTTCGGCGGCTTCGCGGAAAAGTCGGCAGAGAAATCGGCCGAACTACTCGCCAAAGCCAGTCGGCTCGACGCGCAGCGTAACCGTTCGGAACTGGTTTATACCGTCACGGACGCGTACTACAACATCGTCAAGCTGATTCGGTCAACGACGGTCATCGAGCAGAACATCAGGCAGTTCGACGAGCGCGAACGCGAAGCCCGGAATCTGGAAAAAGAAGGCGTCGTGACGGCCAATGAGGTACTGAAGATTCAGTTGCAGAAAAATAACCTCAACCTGAGCCGCCTGCAAGTCGACAAGGCCCGGCAAACGGCCCTATATAACTTCAACCTGCTGCTTGGCCTCCCCGACGATCAGTCCGTTGCGGTCGACACGACGCTGGCTAATCCGGCGGCTGTTACGCAGCAACTGAGTACGTTTCTGACGCAGGCGCAACAGACCCGGCCCGAAACGGAAGCCAATTCGCTGCGGGTACAGTCGGCACAGGAGCAGCTACGCAACACGAAAAGCGGTATGTATCCGCACTTCGGGGTATCGGCAGGCTACAACTACATCAACCCGTCGGCCCGGCTGATTCCGCAGGCCAGCTCGTTTGTCAGTGCCTGGAACGTGGGGGCTGGACTGAGCTACAACATCGGTTCGCTCTACAACATGAAGGGTCGCCTGAATACGGCCAAAAATAGCATCGATCAGGCCACGATCCAGAGTCAGCAGCAGGCCGATCAGATTCGCTCCGAAGTCGTGACGGCCTATAACAACTACCAGCTTGCCCTCGAACAGCAGAGCGTAATCCGCACGGCGGTTGGGCAGGCGCAGGAAAACTACCGCCTGACGGAATCGCGCTTCCGCAACGGGCTGGTTGGCTCAACCGACCTGCTCGAAGCCGACAGCTTCCTCTTACAGGCTCAATTAAATGTCATCAACGCCACCGTCGACGCCCAGCTCGCTTACCAGCGACTCCTGAAAGCCACGGGGACAAATCTATAATTGGTTTAAGGTTTAAGGTCTACCGTTTAAAGTTGTCGAACAACAGAACCTTAAACCTTGAACCACAAACATTAAACTAACTTTCCAGTGAACAAGTCAACCATTTTTCGCATTGCGGGCGTCGTCGTTCTGGTCGTCGCAATTTTCTTTGGGTACAGCGAATTTCGCTACCTGCAACGCCACGAAACCACCGACGACGCACAGATCGACGGGGACGTGAACCCCGTTATTCCTAAAGCCAGCGGGTATGTAAAAGCCATCCGATTTGCCGACAATCAGCCGGTGAAAGCGGGCGACACGCTGCTGGTACTCGACGATGCCGACTACCGCATCCGGGTTGAGCAGGCCGAAGCCGCGTTGCAAAGCGCGATGGCCGCTGCCGGGGTGAGCCGCTCGCAGGTGGGCGTGGCCTCGGCTACGATCCAGAGTTCGCAGGCCAGCGTCTTTACGGCCCGCAATCAGGTCGCGACGGCGCAGGCCAACGTAGTAGCAGCGCAGGCCCGCGCCCGTAAGTCGGGTCAGGATTTCGAGCGGTACAGCCGGTTGCTGGCCGAAAAAACCGTTCCGCAGCAGCAGTTCGACGCCGTTGAAGCCGAACGCGACGCAGCCAACGCCCAGCTTCAGGCGGCTCAGGCACAGCTCCAGACGGCACAGGCGCAGGTAGCCGCTGCCGGTACGCAGACGGGCATTACCAGTTCGCAGCGTCGGGCCACGGAAGGGCAGATTACGGTAGCGCAGGCAGCCATCAAGCAGCGGCAGACCGATCTTGATCTGGCCAAACTGCAACTGTCGTACACCATCGTGCGGGCACCAATTTCGGGGGTTGTCTCGAAGCGGGCCGTGCAGCTTGGGCAACTGGTACAGGCAGGTCAGGCGGTGTGTTCGGTCGTGAACACCAGCACATTGTGGGTGACGGCTAACTTCAAGGAAACACAGCTGAATCAGATGCAGCCCGGTCAGACGGTGACGATTGACATCGATGCGTTCGACGGTGAAAAGCTGACGGGTAAAGTCGGTTCGTTTGCCGGTGCGACGGGTGCCAAATTCTCGCTCCTCCCCCCGACAATGCAACGGGCAACTACGTAAAAGTCGTGCAGCGCATTCCGGTCCGTATCGACCTCGACAAAAACGCCCCCTCTACGCCCGCCTTCGCCCCGGCATGAGCGTCAACGTAGCGGTGGATTTGCAAAAGTAGTTTAACGTTTACTGTTCAAGGTTCAAGGTTGGGGCAGTTTTTCAACTTTAAACCTTAGACAGTAAACCTGAAACCCAACGAAATGAAATTAGGCTTTGATAAATGGGTGGTGGTGCTGACGGTGACGACAGCGGCCCTGCTCCAGACAATCGACTCGTCGATTGTGAACGTGACCCTGAACCAGATGATGGGGAACCTCGGCGCGTCGCTGGGGATATTAGCTGGGTCGTGACGGGCTATGCGGCTGCCAGCGCCGTGATGATTACGATGTCGGGCTGGCTCAGCGCCAAGCTTGGTCGCCGGAATTACTTTGCCGCGTCGATTGTCGTCTTTACCATCGCGTCGGTACTCTGCGGACTGTCGACCAACGTCTGGGAACTGGTCTTTTTTCGGGTGCTTCAAGGCATCGGGGGTGGTGGCCTGCTGACGACGGCGCAGTCGATTCTCATTCAGACGTTCCCGAAAGAAGACATCGGTATCGCCAACGCCATCTTCGGGCTGGGCGTCATCATCGGTCCGTCGATTGGCCCCACGCTGGGCGGCTACATCACCGACAACCTGTCGTGGAACTGGGTGTTTTACATCAACATCCCGTTCGGCATCGCGGCTACCGTCCTGACGTACCTGTACATCAAGGAACCGGTCGAGAAGATATTGGCGGGTAGGATGGACTGGCTCGCGCTTATCATGCTCATTGTCGGGATTGGTGGCTTACAGATCATCTTGGAGAAGGGCGAAGAGAAAGACTGGTTCGATTCGAGCTTTATCACCATCATGACCACGGCTGCCGTGCTTTGCCTGATCGGCTTCATCTGGCGGCAGCTCACCGTCAGCCAACCCATCCTCGACCTGCGACTGCTACGTCGTCGTCGGTTTGCCGTCGGTACGCTGTTCAACTTCATCCTCGGTTTCGGCTTGTTCGCGTCGGTGTTCCTGATTCCAGTGTTCTGCCAGACGATTCTAGGCTTTACCGCCAGTCAGACGGGTTTACTGCTGATGCCGGGCTCGATCATGACCGGCTTCATGATGCCGATCGTGGGTGGTCTGCTGAAGAAAAACGCGATTTCGCCGATCTGGTACGCTGCCGCCGGTTTCCTGCTGTTCTTCGGCTTCAGCTACGGCCTGTCGAACATCACGCCCGACGCGGGGCCGGACTACTTCTTCTGGCCGCTCATCATCCGGGGTATCGGCATGGGCCTGATCTTTATCCCGCTGACGACCGTAACGCTGGCCGATTTGTCGCCCGTCGAGATTCCGCAGGGGTCGGCCCTGTCGAACACGATTCGGCAGTTGGGTGGTACGTTCGGTACGGCCATCATGACGACCTATATCTCGACCCGTTCAGTGCTGCATATCTCGCGCCTGACCGACAACCTGTCGATTTACAACCCGATTTCGGCGGAGCGCATCCGGCAATACACGGGGCTGTTCCTCTCGAAAGGCGACGCCCTGGCCGCAGCGACGGCGAAAGCATACCGGCTGTTGCAGGGCGGGGCGATCAAGCAGGCGATGGTGATGACCTATGCCGACTCATTCCTAATTATCGGCGGCTTCTTCCTCGTCTGTATACCGCTGCTGCTGCTGTTCATCGGCAAGAAAATTGAAGCACCCGCCCACGCGGAAATGGTGATGGAGTAAAGTTGGTTTCCCCTCACCCCAACCGACCCGTCGGACCGCCCCTCTCCCAAAACGGGAGAGGGGCTTTTTGTTGTGTACCAGTCCAGTCTTTCTTCTTTCACTGAGGTTCTGCTGTTTGAAAATAATTTGACATCTCCTGTTTTAAACCCGCATACGGTAAAAATATATGCATCCAGCAATAGCCCCTCTCCCGTTTTGGGAGAGGGGTTGGGGTGAGGGCACATGACATTCTGCCCGTTTCGTCGCATATTGTACCCTTACCCCTACCTCGTATGCGCAAACAACTACTCGCCTACTCCATTGCCCTTCTATCAATCTCAACACTAGCCCCGGCGCAGGACCGGCTTAGTGGCAAAACCTTCGCCACGCGGGCCGTGGTAATGGCGCGGCACGGGATGGCCTGTACCTCCCACCCCCTGTCGACGCAGGCGGCTATCGACGTGCTGCGGTCGGGCGGGAACGCGATTGATGCCGCCATTGCCGCTAATGCGATGGAAGGTGTCGTGGAACCGCACGTCAACGGGATCGGGGCGACCTGTTTGCGATTGTCTGGGACGCTAAAACCAAGAAACTCTACGGCCTTAACGCATCGGGTCGGTCGCCGTATAACTTGACGCTGGCGGAGTTTCAAAAGCGGGGGCTGATGCACATTCCGTCCGACGGGCCGCTGCCGGTGTCGGTGCCGGGTTGCGTCGATGGGTGGTTTGAGTTGCACAAACGGTTCGGCAAAACGCCCATGCCGACGATTCTGTCGCACGCGATCCGCTACGCCCGCGAGGGGTACCCCGTCCACGACGAAGCTGCGTTTTACTGGCCGTCGATGCTTGCCCGGTTCAGCAAGTACCCCAACGTTAAAGAAACCTACGCGCCGGGCGGGGCCGCGCCCAAACGGGGTGATGTATTTAAAAATCCAGCCCTCGCCAACACCCTCGAATCAATCGCCAAAGGTGGGCGCGACGCCTTCTACAAAGGTCCGATTGCCCAGACTATCGACGCGTTTATGAAGCGCAACGGCGGTTTTCTGAGCGCGAAAGACCTCGCCGATCACACGTCTGAATGGGTCGAACCAGTGTCGACCAACTACCGGGGGTACGACGTCTGGGAATTGCCGCCCAACAGTCAGGGCATTGCTGCGTTGCAGATGCTGAACCTGCTGGAGGGCTACGACTTTTCAAAAATTCCGTGGGGTAGTGCCGAGCACATTCACACCTTTATCGAAGCAAAGAAACTGGCGTTTGAAGACCGGGCGAAGTACTACGCCGACCCAGCATTCGTCAAAATTCCTGTGAAGGAACTCGTCAGCAAACCGTACGCGGCCGAACGGCGAAAACTCATCGGCGAACGAGCCGCCACGCGGGTCGACGCGGGAAACCCGGCCCTGAAAGACGGCGACACAATCTACCTTACCGTCGCCGACGACGAAGGCAATATGGTCTCGCTAATTCAGAGCAACTACCGGGGCTTCGGCTCCGGCATGGTACCCGACGGGCTGGGCTTTACATTACAGAACCGGGGTGAACTTTACAGCCTGACCGACGGGCAAAACAACACCTACGCGCCCCACAAACGCCCGTTCCAAACCATTATCCCCGCCTTCGTTACCAAAGACGGACAGCCGTATATGAGTTTTGGCGTGATGGGCGGCAGCTTTCAACCGCTGGGTCACGTCGAGATTCTGATGAACATGATCGACTACGGCATGAACCCGCAGGAAGCCGGTGACGCTCCCCGCATCGACCATCAGGGGTCGTCGGAGCCGACGGGCGAACGCATGGTTGATTCCGGGCAGATCACGCTGGAATCGGGCTTTCCCTACGAGACCATCCGCGACCTGATGCGCCGGGGGCACCGCGTCGGCTACGGGCTGGGCGGCTACGGCGGGTATCAGGCGATTATGTACGACGCCAAAAACAAGGTGTACCACGGGGCCACCGAGTCGCGCAAAGACGGACAGGCCGCTGGCTACTAAGCCGCCCTGAGCCGCGCTTCGGGAATGTGCAGCCGACACAGCGCGCCGTTCTGCTGGATAAACTCGACCTGTCCATCGAGCTGATTACTCAGTGACGCAACCAGCCGCTTACCGAACGAGGGTCGTCCACCCCGCAGCAGCCAGTCGTCCGGGTGAATGCCGGGGCCATTATCCTGCACTTCCAGCGTCAGGCCATTCTGCGTGTGCAGGCCAACACGCAGCCGGGGATGCTTACTCTGGGCGTAGGCGTACTTGAACGCGTTGGTAATTAACTCGTTGGCAATCAAGCCCAGCGGGATGGCAACATCAACGTCCAGCTCCTGCTCATCAGCGTCGATTACCAGGTCAAAATCGCGGTCGGAATAGCCATACGCGTACATCAGACTCTGCGCCAGGTCGGTCAGGTACGACCGGATATTGATCGTCGTGATACCGTCGGTCTGGTACAGGCGCTGGTGAATGAGTGCCATCGCTTCGACCCGCTGTTGCCCAACGCGCACCGCCTGCACCGCTTTCTCGTCCTGCAAATTACTGGCCTGTAGCGACAGCAGGCTCGACACGATAGCGAGGTTGTTTTTTACGCGGTGGTGAAGTTCTTTCATCAGCGTTTTCAGCTGCTCGGCCTGCGTCGCCAGTTGCTGACTATTCCCCGTGATAATACCGTTCTGCGTGGCCAGCTTCTGATTCGACCGCCGGATTATCAGGTACTGCCCGATGAGCAGACTGACCAGCACGGCCATCAGGCCCAATCCACCGCTCATGTACTCGACCTGCCGCGTTTTTTCCAGGTTACGCGACCCCAGATCCGCGATCTGACGCTGTTTGGCCTGGGTGTCGTACTGGGTCTGCAACTCAAGGATTGCCCGCGTCTTTTCGATGTCGGCCACCGTTTTCATCTGCGCCAGCCGTCGGGTTTCAGCCGCCTGAATAGCCGCAATTTCCCGCGCTTTATTGGCTTCGACCTGCGCAACGGCCTGCGTTTTAGCCAACTCGGCGCTCGCTTTGATACTGGCCACTTCAGTCGCCTGCTGCACCGCATAGCGGCCTTCCAGCTGGGCAATGGTGCGGGTCTTCGCCTGATTCACCAGCGAATCGCCAATCTGCTTGTACTTCACGGCCGCTTCGTACGCCTTTTGGTACTGCCCGGCCGCGGCATACGCGCGCGACAGCGTGCCATACACCGAATTCGCCAGTGGTGCGTCGCCAGACCGTTTGAGCTGTTCAAGCGACTTTTCGGCGAACATCACTGCCTTGTCGGGCTGTTTTAGTCCAATGTGCGCGGTCGCCAGATTACGGTAATTATGCGCCAGACTGCTGTAGCGTTTTAGATTTAAATTAATGGCTAACGCTTTCTCGAGGTACTGAACCGCCATCTGGTAGTCTTTCTCGACGTTGTAATTTTTACCCAGATTGTTGTAGAATATCCGTGCGTCTTCGGGCTGCACCTCCGTGTTGTTCATCGGTGCCAGCCCCTTTAAAAAGCACTCCCGCCCCTGCTTTATTTCGCCGAGATCCTCGTACAGAATCCCCAGATTAATGTAGTTGGTACGCAGTTCTTTGGTCGCTTTCAGGCGCTGGTTCATGGCAATAGCCTGTTGCATGTAGGCAATACCCTGCCGGGTGTAGGCTTTGACCCCCTGACTGTCGCCCATGAGTTTGTAAAGCAACCCCAGGCTATGATACGTCTTGGCAATCGACTGTACTTTATTTACTTTGTTGTACTGCTCGATCGCCTGCTGATAACAGGTCAGCGCGTCTTCGTACTGCCCCTGGTACGTCCGTACAGTGCCCTTTAATCGATGGTAATCACCCAACCCGGCCCAGTACTTTTTTTTCTGACTAATCGTCAGCACCGGGCCCAGGTACGCGAGCGCCGAATCAAACTGGCTCTGCTTGTAAAACGCGTTGGCAATATCGTAATAGGCGTGAACGCGGGTGGTATCGGGCAGTTTCAGGGTCAGCGACGTCTTCAGACTGTCGATAAGCTGCTGCCCCTGCTGTGCCATAGCCGATTGGCCACAGGTCGCTGCCACTACGAGCAGACCGACAAACCAGCGGTTGAATAAATACATGGTGTAAGAAAACAGTTGGTTTGGATAGACCTTTTACTGATTGACTACACTGGCAATCAGTAGTTTATAGCATAATACGATGACAGGTCAGCAACACTGACCTTAAAAATAAGGAATTCTCCAGACACTACTTATTCTACCGTACAGAAGTAAACAATCGTTTTGATCAGCTGCCGCCAGCCCGTTTGTTACCGACAACGACCAGCTCGTAACACGGCCTCATTCATCTATGTTTGAGACCATGGCGAAAACTCAGACTACTGGTAGTAAAACCGCTCACAGACAGGCTTTCAGACGCAGTACGACGGCACATTTCGCCCGTCTCCTCTTCTACTAAGCCTGCTTTATCATGCATCCATCAAGACGTAATTTTTTGCAATCGCTGGGGGTTGGCGTGGCCAGCCTTGGCGCATCCCAATCGGCCGTAGCCGAAACAGTATCCGCTCCCAAACTCCCCAAAGCTGCCGCCGACGATCAGGTCCTGTTTGTGGGCGACGACATCGCCGTGGCCAGCACGCAGTACGGCAAAGTGCGGGGCTTTGTGCTGCGCGGTATCAACCAGTTTCTGGGCATCCCTTACGGTGCCGATACGTCGGGTAAAAACCGATTCATGCCCCCGCAGAAACCCGAGCCCTGGACCGACGTTCGCCCGGCGCTGTGGTGGGGTAACTCGGCCCCGCAGATCATGGAAAAACGGTACGCCAATCCCTACGCGTCGTTTGTCGACCACTGGAATTATGACGATGTGTCGGAAGACTGCCTGAAACTGAACGTCTGGACGCCCGCCCTCGACAGTCAGAAGCGACCTGTCGTAGTCTGGCTGCACGGCGGTGGCTTTACCAACGGCAACGGTATCGAACAGGACGGCTACCACGGCGAAAACATTGCCCGGAAGGGTAATCTGGTCTTCTGCTCACTCAATCACCGACTCGGTCCGCTGGGGTATACCGACCTGAAAGCCGCCGGTGGGCCGGATGCCAAATCGTTGGCCGCATCGGGTAACGTGGGTAATCTGGACATGGTCGCGGCACTGGAATGGGTGAGAAACAACATCGCCAATTTTGGGGGCGACCCGAATAACGTAACTATCATCGGGCAGTCGGGCGGGGGCGCGAAGGTGACGACGCTGATGAATATGCCTTCGGCGAAGGGGCTGTTTCACAAGGCCGTGGCACTGAGCGGCACCTCACTGGCGGGATCTAACAAGGCGTACGCCGAAAAGCTTGGGCAGCAGGTGATGCAGGAAGCCGGGTTGCAAGCCGGTGAGATCGACAAGCTGCAACAGATTCCGTGGCGGCAGTACATCGACATCGCCAACCGGGCCGCGGAGAAAATGGCCGACGAAGCCAAACGGATGAACATTCAACGGGGTGGTTATTCGCCCGTCGGAGACGGCACCTACCTCAGCGACAAACCCTTTTTTGGCAGCGCCAGCGATTTCTCGGCAGATATTCCGCTGCTGATCTGCACAACCTTTCACGAGCAAAACCCCGACCGGACAGATGCATCACTGGAAAGCATTTCGCTCGACGGGGTAAAGGAGAAGATCAAACCCCGCTTCGGCGACAGGTCGGGCGAAATTGTGGACGCCTACGCCCGAAATTTTCCCAAAGCGCGACCCATCGAACTGTGGGCGCTGATCGTATCGAACCGAAAAAATGCCGTTGCTGCCGCCGATGCGAAGGCGTCGCAGCAGAAAGCGCCGGTTTACGTGGCCTGGTTTGGGTGGCAACCGCCCCTTTTCGACAACCGGATGCGGGCGTTCCACTGCGACGATATCTGCTTCTGGTTCTATAACACCGACCTGATGCTGACCCATACCGGCGGGGGTAAACGGCCACGGGCACTGTCGGAAAAGATGGCCGGTTCGTTCATCAACTTCGCCCGGACGGGCAATCCCAACGGGGGCGGCTTACCGAACTGGAAACCCTACACGCCCCAAAACGGCGAAACGATGGTTCTCGACGACACATGCGCCCTCGTCAACGACCCCGACCGCGAAGCCCGCAAATCGCTGGCGTAGCCTGTCGGCTGACACCCATTCGGGGATGATGACCTGAGCTTATTCAGCCTCCCGTCCGGGTGGCGAGCAAGGCGTTCTGCGACAGAAAAGTGTACTGATTAGTTCATCCGCGTTCCGGGCTCAGTCAACGAAAAGGCTGAGCCCGGAACGTTTTTGATTGAGGTAGCGGTGGACCGGTGGCTGATTAATGGCGGAACATTCGGCGGGAACGCCAACCCTGCACCAAAGACGGGGTTGGCGTTTATATCGTTTGTTTTCAGTTATGACCCAGCCAGCCAATCCTACGCTCTATGTCGGCACATACGCTGTTCGCGACAGCAAAGGCATCTACGTATTCTCGTTCGACCCAAACACCGGAGCGGCTACGTTGCAGCAAACAGTCGATGATGGCAAAAGCCCTTCCTTTCTCGCCATTCACCCGTCGGGTCAGTACCTGTACGCGGTCAATGAAGAGGACGAACAAGGCCCGAATCAGTCTGGTACCGTCAGCGCCTACGCCATCGACCCGCAAACGGGACAGTTGACGTTACTGAACCAGCAACTGACGCAGGGTAAGGCTCCCTGCCATGTCGCTATTGACCGAAGCGGTAAACTGGCATTTGTATCGAACTACGGGAGTGGCTGCCTGACCGTACTCCCTATTTCGCCGGACGGGTCACTGCACGAAGCCAGCCAGGTGATTCAGCATACGGGCCATAGCGTCGATCCGGAGCGGCAGGCTTCGCCACACGTTCACTCGGGCGTGGTATCGGGCGACAATCGCTTGCTGTACGTGTCAGATCTGGGTACGGACACGATTCATGTGTACCAGATCGACGAACAGCAGGGCCGTATCAGCGCCGGTTCGGCAACGCCATACGTACGTGTCTCGGCTGGTTCGGGTCCCCGCATGCTGGTCGTTCATCCGGGCGATGAATGGCTGTACAGTCTCAAAGAAATGAGCTCGACCGTGGCCCGGCTCCGACGCGACCGGCAGACGAACGCGGTTGAACTGCTGGAAGATGACATCCCCTTCCTAAGCGACACCTTTACTGGCGAGCGATCAGGGGGCCATATTCACCTGGATACCGACGGGCAGCATCTGCTGGCGACCAACCGGGGCAACAACACACTGGCAATCTTTGCTTTAGAGGCCGACGGTACGCTTACCCAACGCGGTCTGCACTACACGGGTGGCGACGAACCCCGCAACTTCCTGCTCGACGAGCGCAGCGGCTATCTGCTGATTGGCCATCAGGAGTCGGATACGATCACGGTGTTCAAACTGGACACAGACCGTGACACCTTGACCGCCACCGGTGACCAGCTTTCCGTTCCCGCACCCGTCTGCCTACTGATGCAGTACAGAGTGTAGGTCCACCTCTGTCAGACCATCCCATTACCCAGTTGATCCCATTCGATGCGGAAGACAGTCCAGCCGTCGGGTTGGGTTTTCAGGGAGAACGTGAAGCCGTGGTTCAGCAGGATGTCGCGGACAACCATCAGGCCGATACCCTGCCCGGTCGCCTTCGTACTCAGAAAGGGGTCGAATAACCGGTTCGCCAGTTCCGTCGGGATGGGATGACCGTTGTTCAGTACCTGCAATCGACGCGCTTCCAGCCGGATTTGCACTTGACGGCCAGCCTCGCAGGCTTCCAGTGCATTCTTCACGATGTTGACCAGCACCTGCTCCAGTTGCCCGACGTCGACCGACAGGCAAACAGGGTTGTCGGGTACGGCTACGGTAATGGATACCCCCTGTTTCAACGCGGGTGGTCCCATCAGTTGCCCGACCTGCTGCACAACATCCCGCAAATCGACCCGCGTTCGGACGGGCGGGGGGATACGAACCACATCGGCAAACCGGCGCATGAACCCGTTCAGCCGGTCGTTGCGGTCGATGGCGACGTGCATGGCTCGCTGCGAATCGGCGTCGGGCAGTTCCGGTGTTAGCGTTTGCATGATGGAGTTGACCGCCCCGATGGAGTTGTTGACCTCGTGGGCCATCATCCGAATCACCTTGCCGTAGGCGTTCTTTTCCGTCGTAATCAGTTCGGCCGTCAGCTCTTCGATGAGCAGAAACTGCCGCGCGAAACCCCGGTCCATGAACGTTGCGCGCAGCACCCGATACCGCTCGATGCCGGTCTGCTGAACCAATTGGGGTTGCTCGGCTGGCAGGCCCATAAACTGACTCAGCAGCGGATGGGCGATCTCGTCGGGCAGTCGATTCAGCAGCGTATCGAGCGGTCGCCGTAGCAGGGTGACGGCTTTAGGATTGGCCGACGTAATGCGACCGTCGTAATCGAAAATCAGCAGTGCAATGGGTGACGCGTCGATCAGCTTGTCGAGAAACGATTGCTGTTCAGCCTGATGCGTCCGCTCCTGCCGAAGCTGATCGATCATCAGATTGTAGACCCGGATCAGTTCGTCGACGTCCCGGTTGCCCGTCGGCACGAATTTGATGGTAAAATCCTTGTCGCGGATGGCTTCAATACCCGACCCAATATACTGACCCGGCCGCTGAAAGGTTCGGTACATATCCGCACCGAGCAACAGCGACCCCAGCAATACCACCTCACTACCGACGAGCCATACCGGCTCCGTTTTGAAGGCCGTGTACGCCAGTCCGGCCAGGGTCAGATGTAAACCGGTCAGGTAGAGCAGGTAACGCGTTAGAAAACTCATTCGTCGGCGGAGTAGGCGATGCCGAATTTATCCAGTCGGCGGTAAAGCGCAAAGCGCGTGATCCCCAGCGACCGGGCTACCTTGCTCACCCGGTTCTGGTGAAAGGCCATAGCCTGCTGAATCATCTGCTGTTCCATCTGATCCAGCGTCAGGCTACCAACCTGCGGTAACCGCACAGCCGCTGTCGGCACCGATGGCGGAACGTATCTCTCGAAGTCGGCGACAGTCAGTTCGTTGCCGGGAACGAGCAGGGCGGTTCGCTCCACCAGATTTTTCAGTTGCCGAACATTCCCCGGCAACGGTAACGCCTTCAGCCAGCTAAGAGCCTCGTCGCTGACGCGCAGATCGGGCCGATTATAGAGTACTTTCAGGTTGTCGAGGAAAAACCGAACCAGCGTGGGAATGTCATTGGCGCGCTGACGAAGGGCGGGTAAGGGTATCGTAATCAGGTTGATTCGGTAAAATAAATCCTCCCGAAACGTGCCCTGCGCGACCATCGCTTCCAGATCGCGGTTCGTTGCGCAGATCACCCGCACGTCGACCGCCTTGGGTTTGCTGCTGCCCAGCGGCTCGAACGTCCGGTCCTGTAGGACGCGCAGGAGCTTTACCTGCGAAGCCGGTGCCAGATCACCGATTTCATCCAGAAAAATACTCCCTTTGTTCGCCAGCTCGAAGCGCCCGACGCGGTCGGCTTTGGCATCGGTAAAGGCCCCGCGCACGTGACCGAAGAGTTCGCTCTCGAACAGCGTTTCGGAGATGCCGCCCAGATTGACCTTGACGAAGGGTTGCCGCTTTCGGCGGCTGTTCTGGTGGATGGCTTCGGCAATGAGTTCCTTACCCGTGCCGCTTTCGCCGGTAATAAGAACGGGGGCATCGGTCGGCGCAATCCGGCCAACGGTCGTCAGCACGTCGAGCAGTTTCGGATCATTGCCCACGATGTTATCAAACTGAAACTGCTCATCGAGCTGCCGCCGACTAACTGACCGGGTATCGGTACCAGCCAGTTTGATGGCTGTCTCAGCGGCTTGCAACAGATAGTCATTCTGCCAGGGCTTGGTAATAAAATCGCTGGCACCGGCCTTCATTCCCTCAACGGCCAGTTCGATTGTCCCCCAGCCCGTCAGCAGAATTACCGGCACGGCGGGCAACCGCTCCCGGATGCGTCGCAGCAGCCGCAGCCCGTCGTCGCCCGACGTGTCGATTGAAAAATTCATGTCCAGCACAATCAGTGCGGGCGTTTCCTGGTCCAGTACCTCGTTTGTTTCGAAGGGGCCGTCGGCCACGCGCACGCGGTACCCCGCTTTCCTGAACAACAGCGAAAGCGAGGTTTGAATGGCGGTATCGTCGTCGATGACAAGAATCATATTACTCTTCGTGCAGGGCGGTGGCGGGTTGAATCAGCGCAGCCTGCCGACTGGGAAACAGGGCGCAGAGCGTCACGATCAGGTAGATGATGAGCATGGCAATGCCCATCGCCGTCACATACACACCCACCCGAAGATCGAACACGTTCAGCAGCGGAAACTGCACCGCCAGCAGCAGCCCAATCAGGATGGCAAAGGTAGCCAACACCCAGGTTTCGCCCACAAACTGGGTCGATACACCGCTGCCGGTAGCCCCAATCGCCCGGCGCAGTCCAATCTCACTCCGACGCCGGGTGATGCTCAGATTGAGTACCCCGAACAGCCCCAGCGCAACGTTGATGAGCAGGAAGCCACAGACGATCGACGCAATGATAATCGGCACCAGTACCAGGTTATGCTGATTCTTACGCGAGTCGGTCAGGTAATCGACTTCGACACCCCAACCCGGCAGTTGCGACGCGATAGCTTTAACCATCGTGGCTTCGAAGGCCGCGTCGGTGCCGGGCTTGACCCGAACCAGTATCGTATTTATCCACGTGTTGTTGGCCCTGGCTAGCTCAAACAGGGCGGGTCGGTTGGCCATAAACTCCCCCTTCGCTTTGAAATTATCGATTACCCCGACGATTTTGTACTGGTCGTTTACGATTTTACCCAGCGGATTTTCGGCAGCGAACAGTTCTTTTCGCATCTGCTCATTGATAACAACGGGCCTATACTTACCCACGCTGTCGGCACTGCGGTACCAATGTCCCGTGGGCACGGCGATACCAAGCGTGTTGGCAAAGTTGTCGTCCGTCGAGTAATAATCAGCTTGTACGTCATGCTTTTTATACGTGATACTACTGCCGTTCTGGTAGGCAGAAAAGGGGAAATTATCGCCCATACCTGACGCCGATTCAACCGCCGGGTAGGTTCTGACGCGCTGAATTATACGCAGTAATTTACTGGCCACATCCGTCGTATCCTGGTTGTTGTGCAGCTGAACGGCCCACACGTTATCATAGGTGAACCCCAGCGGCTCCTGGTACTTTCTGACATTGACCACGATCAGGGTAGACAGGCCAAACAGCACCATAAACGACGCCCAGATCTCAACGATCAATAGCGTGTGCGCCCGCTTTTTATTCCAGATGAGTCTAAACAGATGACGTATCATAATTGAGTGATTGAATTACTGAATGATTGAATGGATGATACGCGCCTTCGCCTTACGCTTTCAGCGCGTCGGCGATGGACAGCTTCGACATGCGTAGGGCCGGTACGACTCCTGACAGGAAACCGAACAGCAGGCAAACCAACAGACTGATAATGAACACGCTCAGATTGATGGTCAGATCAGCGTATGCAATCCAGCCGCTTTGATTGATGAAGTGAATGACAATCCCGGTCAGCACCAGCGCAATGACCCCACCGATAAACGTGATAAAAATATTCTCGATGATGAATTGCCAGACCAGCGTTTTGACGGATGCCCCGAAGGCTTTCCGAATACCGATCTCCGATGCCCGCTCCATAATCCGGCTGACGTTTACGTTTACCAGATTGATGGCTGGTAGGCCAAGCAGCATAAACAGCACGAAGGCAATGACGCCAAAGAGAATCGTTCGCAGACCGGTATCTCTTGCCAGCACGGGCCGGAGAAAGTTATCGGCGTACGTCTCCGCGTTCAATTCCAGTGTGGTGTACTTGGCGCCGTAGTACGTGATCGGCAGTGGGATCTGATCCATTCGCTGCTGAAATTCAGCCTGAACAGCGGGAATATCAGCGCTCTTCTTAGCCAGGATTATACTGATATAGTTGCCCCGTATGCCGCTCTCCTGATAATTACTTCTGGGTGTGGTGTACGGAAAATACACGTCGGCATAAGAGAACGGACGGGTAAACGGACTGCCCTTGACAACCCCGATGACGCGATAGCGTACGTTTTCGATCTCGATCGGTTTTCCAACAACCGATTCTTCCCCCCGACCGAAGTACTGATTCCGCAGGTCGTCGTTGATCACCACCACATAGTCGCCGTTGGCGATGTTCTGCTCCGTGTAAGGTTTTCCGTCGATGAACGTGAAGTCCATGACCCGCCAGAAGTCCGCGTCGGTGAACTTTGTATTCAGCTTGATCTTTTGCGACCCGACATACGCATTTGAACTGTTGACGAACGTGCAGATCGTCGCTCGTTCGGGCGTTTTGAGGCTTTTGACGTTATCGGTCAAAAACCGAAAACTCATAGGCCCCGAGCTTTGCCCCTGCTGAGTCGAATCCCGCAGCGCCATCTGCATAATGTACAGCGAACGATCGCGTTTCGTCTCGGGGTAATGCGGCCCGAGCAGATGATCCAGAAACGAGGTCAGCACCATCAGCACAGTCAGCGTCAGGCTGATACCGAAGAGCGTGATAAACGTGTAGACCGGGTGCCGCATCAGCACCTTCCAGGCGATTTTGATGTAGTTGGTTATCATAATTTTAAAGAGTGAAAGAGCGAAAGAATGAAAGAGCGATTGGCTAACGCAGGTTATGTTCCACTTCGTCGACCACAATGGAGCGACCGAACTTCGCTCTTTCATTCTTTCACTCTTTCGCTCTTTAATACCGCATCCCCGACCATCGAGCCGTCGAATAGCCGTACGAGCCGGTGCGTTTTTTTGGCCATCGCTTCGTCGTGCGTTACCATCACGATGGTGCTGCCGTCGGTGTTGAGTTGCTGGAGGATGTTCATGATCTCGTTGCCCATCACACTGTCGAGGTTACCCGTCGGTTCGTCGGCCAGCACGATGGCGGGGTTGCCGACGATGGCGCGGGCAATGGCGACGCGCTGTTTTTGTCCACCCGACAACTGCCCCGGAAAATGGCTCATGCGGTTGCTTAGCCCCACTTTTTCGAGGGCCTCCTTCGCCATCGCCCGGCGCGACGCCCCCGCCGGATCGCCCTTCCGATACAGCAGCGGAATCTCCACGTTGTCGAGTACCGACAGGTCGTTGATCAGGTGAAAGCTCTGGAAAATGAAGCCGATCTGCTGATTCCGCAATTGGGCCAGCTCTTTGTCGCGGTACTGCGTAACGAGCTGACCCGCAATCTCGACGGTACCTTTGCTGGGCGTATCGAGCAGGCCCATCAGGTTCATCAGCGTCGATTTACCGCAGCCGCTGGGGCCCATAATCGACAGAAATTCACCGGCGGCAACGTGCAGGTTGATGGTGCTTAGGGCCAGCGTTTCGATGCTGCTGGTGCGGTACACCTTTTCGATGTTGGTCAGTTTAATCATCGGGATTGTGTCAGTTTCTGATTGGTTTCAAAATCGTATAAAGTCAATAGCCGGATTGTGTAATAGACCTGCCAGTAGTCGCGCAGGGCCAGGATCGCGTCGCGCCGGGCGCGGTCTTTGTCCTGAGTAGCAATGCCCAGATCGGTGACGCTCAGGTCACTGAGTTTAAACCGGTCTTGGGCAATCTGGTAGCGGTTCTGCGCAATCTGATCGGCTTCGGCGGTCAGCGTCACCTGCTGCCGCAGCATGTCAAGCAAAGTCACCTGCGTGTAAATCTGCTGTTCCATGCTGCGCTTGTTCTGCTCAACGATCTGTACCGTCAGTTGCTGGGTGGCCAACGCCGTCTCGGTACGTGCTTTGGCCCGGCCCCACGTCATGATCGGTAGCACGAACTGAATTTCGACAAACTGCCGGTCCTGCGGCTGAACATATAAATCCGTCGGACGACTCCCCCGGTTCGACAGCCCGAAGCTGGCGTTCAGCGTTGCATTCAGTCCGTTTTCTTTCCGGGCCTTTTCCAGATCACGGTCGGCTTCGAGCTGCTGCCGCCGGAAGGTGAGCGCGGCCGATCGGTTGGCAAACGCTTGTTCCAATGCCAGCTTGATGTCGACGGTGAACGGGTTCAACCGGTTGGGAATAGCCAGCGCCAGTGGCCGGTCGTCGCGGGAGCCGACGAACGAGCGGAGTTTGAGCGCGGCTACTTCCGCCGTTTGCCGGGCCGATGCGAGGTCTTTCTGGGCGTTCAGCACGCTGAGCTGGAGTTGGAGCAGGTCGTTGCGGGAAATCCGGCCCAGGGTCAGTTTGTGCTGGGCGATTTTGTAGAGCGTGTCGTTGTTGGCGCGGTTGGTTTCGGCAATTTGAAGGTTTACCTGCGCCACCAGCAGATCGAAGTAGAAGCCCGTTGCGTCGAGAGCGACCTGCTCCATCGCTTCGATGTATTGCTGATTGCTTTCGGCATAGCGCAGCGGCTCGGTCTGGCGGTCCCACTTCATCTGGTTAAACCGAAACAGCGGCTGACTCAGCCCGACCTCAAACGGGACGCCGTTGTAGAGCGTGTTTTTCGCCAGAAAATTGTCGAACCGCTGGACCTGCTGTTGCACGTAAATCGACCCGCCCGTGAGGGGAATGTTCTGACTCAGCGACAGACTAAGAATCGAATTGTTGTTCGATACGGGTTGAAACACGATGGTGCCGTCGGGCTGGATCACCTGCACGAACGAGCGGGTAAAGCTGGGCAGCGACCCGCTCAGACTCAATTGCGGTTTGAAGCCCGCCATGAATGTACGGAAGGTCCAATAGTTGGTTTTCTGTAGTGTAGCCGCCTGTTTTCCAGCCAGCGACTGCTCACGGGCCAGCGACACCACATCATCAAGGGTCAGCGAAACGGGCTGAGCCAGCGCAGCCGATGCGGTCAGCAGCCCGGCCAGCAAAAGGGTAAAACGGTGGCTCATGGGGTTGGGTCGATGGTTAGTTCCTGCACGTGTTCATACTCGCTGAGGTCGGTCAGAATGACGCGCTCGCCCGGCTGCACCCCGCTTTTCAGCTCGACCCAGTCGATGTTCGACAGGCCCGTTTCGACCTCGCGCCGAACGGCTTTGGTCGGGCTGGTCAGCACCCAGACGAACTGCTGCCGTTTGCCCTTGAACGTCGGCCCGTTGGCCACCCGCACCGTCCGGGCCCGGCGGTTGGTCACCACAAACACGTCGACTTTCTGGTTGGGCCGCAGCGAGGCATGCCGGTTGTTTTCGAGGTCGATGCTGAACTGTACCGTGCCGTTCTGCACGGCTGGTTTGACCTGTGTAATCTGCCCCGCAAGTCCGTTTCGTTGACCCGCACGATGACCGGCTGCCCTGTTTTAAGCTGATCGGCATAGACGTCGGCGCAGGACCCATCGACCCGGAAGCTGCCCAGATCGGCCAGTTTTGCCAGCATATCGCCCTCATTTACAGCGGAGCCGATGCGTTCGTTGACCCAGGTCAGCACCCCGGCGCGGTCGGTCAGGATATCGGCCTGCCGGAGTTTGTGCGCCATCACCCGCAGGTTGGTAGCCTCGACCTGCGCCTGTAGCTGCGACTCGCGCAAACTGGCCCGCATCGACTGCCGATTATAAGTCAGGCTGTTTTCGAGTTGCTTCTTTTCCAGCCGGGCGATGTTCAGCGCGGTTTCGGCCTGCACCACATCTTCCGGCGTTTGTCCGCCGACCTGCACCAGCCGCCGGGCGTGATCGAGATTGGCCTGTAGTTTATTGATGTTGAGCGCCTTGATCTGGTCGTTCAGGTCCGCATCGGCCAGGTCTTTGTCCAGTTTTAGCCGGAGTTGATCGATACCGTTCTGCCGGAGGGCCAGTTGATCGTTGACCTTATCGTATTCGATCTTCGTCAGCGACTTGTCGAGTTCCAGAATCGGTTGGCCCGCCCGGACGCGGGTACCGGGCGTCAACAGCACCCGTTTGATACTGGCCTGAATTGGGCTGGTGATGATCTGCTCGTAAGCGGGCATTACCTCCCCCGTTGCCGACAGCGTATTCTCAACGGCCCCAATCTCCGCCACCGCCGAGCGAATCTTACTGGCCTCGACCGACGTGTTCAGTAACTGCCGGAAGCCAATACCAACGGCCAGCAGCCCGGCCAGAACGACCAGTATCCAACCCGTTTTCTTCCGGCGGGATTGGCTTACGTATTCAGGGGCTAGTTCACGATCCATCAGTGTGCGTTTTCCCTCTTACTACGCCAAAGACGATGCCAGCCAGTTATCTGTTGATTTTCAAACCATTACCCCTAAGTAAGTAGATTCAAATTGTGCGAAATCGCACAAGATGTGCGCTTTTTTTCTGTCATCCCGAGCCTGCGAGGGATCTTCGGTAGCGGGCTATTTTCTAGTCAATTCCGAAGATCCCTCCTGACGTCGGGATGACAGAAAATAGCTGTTTTACTGCCTTTATGGCGTCAGCCCAGTCTATGTCCACTGTAAATAAAAACCCTGTCAATCCTGTAATCCTGTCTAAAAAATTACGCCGATGTTTGCGGGATGAAACACGCGTTTTTGGTTTTCCTGCTGACCCTGTCGGGCCTTGCCCACGCGCAGGTGTTGCGTAAACGGACGGTGAAGCTAATGGGTAGCCGGTGGGACATTACGCTCGTTGCCAACGACTCGCTAACGGCGGTGCAAAACATCGACACGGTCGTTGCCGAAGTGACACGCATCGAAAACCTGATTTCCGACTGGCGTTCGTACACGCAGATTTCGAAGGTTAACCAGAACGCGGGCATCGCGCCCGTACGGGTGGATGCAGAGGTGATGGCCCTCACCGAGCGGGCGATTCAACTGTCGAAACTGACCAACGGCGCGTTCGACATCAGCTTTGCCGCGATGGACCGTATCTGGAAGTTCGACGGCTCAATGACCGCCATGCCAAGCCCAGAAGCCATCAAAAACTCGGTGCGCAACGTGGGCTATCAGAACATCATCCTCGACAAAACGAATTCGACCATCTTCCTGAAGAAGAAAGGCATGAAAATCGGTTTTGGCGCGCTGGGCGAAGGCTATGCCGCCGACCGCTGCCGCCAGATGATGCTGGCACGGGGCATCCGGGCCGGGATCGTCAACGGCTCAGGCGACATGAGCACGTGGGGCACCCAGCCCGACGGCACCCCCTGGACCATCGGCATCACCAACCCGCTCCACCGCGACACGCTGTTCGCCGTCGTGCCGCTGCATAAAACCGCTGTCGTGACGTCGGGGAGTTACGAGAAGTTCGTGGTGTTCAACGGCAAACGCTACGCGCATATCATCAATCCCAAAACCGGCTATCCCGCTACGGGTGTAAGCAGCGTGACGGTATTCGGTCCCAGCGCCGAACGGGCCAACGGTTTCAGCACGTCGATGATGGTGCTGGGCAAAGCAGCCGGGCTGAAGCTCATCCGCCACTACCCCGACTACCAGTACATCCTCATCACCGACGCAGGCGAAATTATCTCATCGCCGGGTCTGGGCTTGAAACAGCGTCGGCTATCGGTAAGGTGAATCCACCTATTTCTGTAGCACCATTTTCAGTCTTTTTCCCGCCATCAGGCCGGTAAAGCGTAGGCCCGTGCCCTCCTTCGTCAGCGTGCCGATAAGGGGCGGCTTGCCAACCGGGTAACGCCAGTTGACGACGAGCGAATCCGTAGCTGGCTGATATTGGTACGAGCCGATGTACCGGAACCGGTAGTCGTTGAAATCAAGCACGAAATCATCCGCAAAATCTATGTACGCCACGCTCAGCACGCTGTCTTTGGGGCTGGTTATCCGTTGAAGGGTATCGTTTACCACAACATCCGTTATCTGGTATTTCCCGGTCAGCGCAGGGTGTTTGTCCGGGAATTCGAACGTCGTAAAAAATAGAATGGGCAGTAGGAAGACTGACAGTTTGAGCGCATTTCGGGTCGTGACCGTAAGCCTGCTGGGTACTAGTTCATCGATCTTGCTATGGAGAAATACCCGTATCTGTCTGGCATATAGCGATAGTAGATAGGCGACGCCCGACAGTAAGACCAGTGCGTGCAGCAGCACCCAAACCGGCATATCGTAGAAATAGTCAAGCCCGATAATGTTTACCAGCATCGGCACCATCAGTAGCAAAGCCAGCAGCCGGGTACGGGCGAACAGGAGCAGGTAGCCGGAGACTAGCTGGAGCAGCGCAATCGCGACCGTAAACGGATACGACCATCGGTAAAACGCCCAGACCAGCGTCTCTCCGCTCATACTACTGAATGGCGAGTCCAGCATGCCCAGAGGCACCATCATCTGGAGTTTCAAAATTTTTTGCCAGCCAAACAGCGACAGGTCCAGGGCCAGCCAGTAAATGATACTGTACTGGAGCCACGACCGTATGGCCTGCCCGCCCGGCTTACCCTGCCTGCTGCGCCAGTGAGCGACCAACGCGGCCCCCAATCCCAACACCAGCAGCAGAATTGACACACCCTCCACCACGGAAATGGGTAGCCAGGGGGTCAGGTATTTTCGGCCGATTCGTTGAAAAACAAACCCATTGACCAGCCCACTTACTAAACCGAGCCATACACAATTACGAATGGCTCCAACCGTCCCAATACGCTCCTGCTTTGTTTCCATGCAGCAAGACTGGGCGGTTTTGCGGGTGTTATCGTTCGACTGTACCCGTTCGTATCCCTTTCTCCGGTGGGTTGGCCTTTACAAACGCTGACGGGGTCTGACCGGTGTACTTTTTGAACGCCGTGTAAAAGGTCGTTTTAGACGAAAATCCCACTTCGTAGGCAACCCCCAGAATACTCAAGTGCCGGTGCCGGGGTGAAAGCAGGAGCCGTTTCGCTTCGTCGACGCGGAGACCGTTGACCAACCCGAAAAAATTCACGCCATACCCTTCGTTGATGAGATACGAAAGGTCATTGATCGAGAGCGACATCTGCGTGGCAAGGCGGGGCAAATCAAGGTCCGGATCGGTAAATACCCGGTCGGCGATGAGTAGCTGGTCAAGTCGCTTCGTCAAGGCTGCAATTTCCGCTTCCTGTAGCCGCGCCGGTCGGGCTGGCTCCTGTGCGTCGTCGGCTTGCGTTAATAGCCGATCAACCGATTCTTTTTCGGTCGCGCTGAATGCAAATATTTCTTCCTGATTTACCAGGCAGTAGCTGATACCAAACACCCCGATCAGATACGGGTAGCTCAGCCATCGGGTCAACTGCTCGTCGGGATGGATGCTCTGGACAATCCACAGTATGCCCATGCCCGCTATGGTGCCCAGCAAGCCGTATAACCACGTCAACCGGATGGGTTCAGTATGTGCAGCAAACAACAGCACATGGCGCTGATGTCGATGGAGCAACCTAAAAGAGAGCACCCAGTAGACGATAAACTGAAGTTTTAGGCTATAGCGCAGCACCTGACCCAGCCCCCGAAACAAGCCGTCGGGTAGCAGCGGTGTAACGGGGGGCGCTGACCCGGAAACAAGGTGCGGCAGGCTAAACAGAAAAAAGAGCAGGGCTGGTATAAAATGTGGCCACACCTGTGTCCTTTTCATCGGTAGGGGCCGGGTGAACTGCCATATGCTGAGATACAGCGCCGGAGCCATCGCGAAGCGGGGCAATTCCGAAATGACTATGAGGTACGGGTTAGCAGCGGCATAGCCACCGTTCCAGACGTAGCTACCAATCAACGCAAAACCGACCGACACTAGAAAAAGGCCAAACCAACGAACGGCCAGCTGATTTTTCGCGTCAAACCCGACCAGACAAAGAAACGCCAGCAGGAAAGCGGCACCCGCGGCCAGGGCGTACATCAATAGGGCTATCATAGCAGGCAGGCTGAATAGTATGCGATTTATCCCCGCGATGGGTAAAATCAGCAAGTCTGGTCAAACTACCCACCACGGATTTACTTCTTCACCAGCTTCACGACTTTATCAATAACGAACCCTAACGCAAGTCCGGCGATGCCACAGGCCAGTGCCTTGGCGAACCAGGCTACGGCCGGTATACTGGCCAGACTTTGCTCTAACTCGTGCAGCAGATGAGCGGTATATGGTATGCCGTGGGCGATAATTTCGGCTCCCACCCAAAGCATCGCAGCCGTGCCGACGTAACCCAGAATCGTCAGGAAGTGCGGCATGAATTTTACGATACCGCGACCCAGTTTCTGAACGCCCGGCGAGAACTTATCACCGGCCAGGTGGACGCCCAGATCATCCGCTTTAACAATCAGACCAACAAACCCGTACACGGCCACGGTAATGAAAACGGCCACGGCCAGCAGCACCACAATCTGGTTGACGATTGCCTGACCGGTCACCTGACTGTACGCGATCGCCATGATCTCGGCCGACAAAATGATGTCCGTACGGACGGCGCTGGCCACGCGTTGCTCTTCCAGCTCCTGGGGCGTAATCTGTTGTATTGGCTCGTTTTCAGCCTGCTCATCGTGTGGCGTACCGAACAGGGAATGCACCTTTTCGTACCCTTCGTAGCACAGATAGGCACCTCCCACCATCAGGATAGGCGTGATGGCCCACGGGGCAAAATAACCGAGTACCAGAGCCGCCGGGCCTAAGATCAGGATCTTGTTGATCAGCGATTTTTTGGCGATCCGGTAGATGATTGAGAGTTCACGGGATGGATCGAGCCCCACGACGTACTTAGGCGTAACGGCCGTATCGTCGATAACAATGCCCGACACTTTTCCGGTGGTCTTGGCGACCTGAGTGGGTATATCGTCCAGGCTGGCGGCACTGGCTTTTACGAGCGCCGAAATATCATCTAACAAGGCAAAAAATCCTGAGGGCATACTGTATATGTTGTATTCGCTTCGTCTACGTTGTGGTATGCGGGCCTTCGCAAAGCCCCTGTACTCCGTAAATCTGTACCTTTTTTAGCCTGATTTGTTTGCACGAACTGGCACATGGTTCGTGTATCAGGTCAAATTTGACCATTAGGGTTTGGCATGGTGCAGTTCCAGCCCGACAGCCATGCGAGGCTTGAAACCGGGCCATGCCTCAGTCGAATCCCCGGCTGGTGCTACCAGATACTTGCCATACTCCATACCCTTCAGCTGGATGCCCAGAAAAGCCGTTACGAAGTGCTGGTTGATATTGTTGATC
The DNA here is from genome assembly GCF_012849055.1 of Spirosoma rhododendri. NCBI lineage: Bacteria > Pseudomonadati > Bacteroidota > Cytophagia > Cytophagales > Cytophagaceae > Spirosoma > Spirosoma rhododendri. The sequence continues at coordinate 4,717,010 of NZ_CP051677.1, forward strand.
CGGTGTTCGTTCCAGGCAGGCTCGGCATAGTGCATGTACTCGTCGGCCGATACGCCGGGTTGCATCGAGGCTGACGGGGGTGGGTTGGGCGCTACGTTATGACGGGCGTTGAGGTAAGTGAGCATATACCGGTCGGCGTTGATAGCCCCCTCGTAAATCGCCTTGACCCCTTTTTCGTAGCCGGATATGTCGTCTTTGCCGCCCGCGATAAACAGCGTCGGCAGCTTCAGATTAGCCAGCCCGGCGGCATCCCAAACGCCACGCTCCATACCCCAGGGCGCAAACGCCACGACGGCCTTGATGCGAGGGTCCAGCGATGCCTGGTAGGTGGGCGAGGCCAGCATCCGGGGTTCCAGCGCCGTGCTGCCCCCGCTCATCTGCCCGAACAGTTTCAGTGCCTGCGGGCTGTAGCCAGCACCAGCCGCGTTCAGCACCCCATAACCACCCATCGAATAGCCAATCAGGGCGGTATTGTCGGCGTTGAGCAGGCCCGACAGAAAACTGTTGCTGCCTTTGCCCGATAGCCGGGCCATTTCGTTCAGCACAAATTTGTCGTCCAGCGCACGGTTCAACAGGGTGCTGGAGAAAGCCGCCAGATCGCTGTAGGTCGATTCGGTATGGTCGATGGCCACCACGACGTACCCTTTTGACGCCAGATTTTCGGTCAGGTAGGTCAGCAGCAGGCGCGAACCGGGATACCCGTGCGACACGATCACCAGCGGATATGCGCCCCCGCTGGGGTCGGGCTGCGCATCGCGCGTGGCGCGTCCCGGAAACGTAAAGGGAACAAGTGGCCGCTTCGGGTCATTGGACCGGCCCAGGGTAGACTGGTACGTAACGGTCGACTGTTGACTGGCCGATGTCCGGGTTGGATACCAGACCTCCAGCGTCAGGGGGCGGTCGTAGAGCGGATGCTGACCCGCGCTGCCGTGCAGCACATCCACCTGGGCCGGGTGCACCAGTTTTAGCGTCCGTACGCCCACCCCGTAACTGCCTCGCGCGGCCAATTCAGGGGCGTTGGGGAGCAAATCCCCGTTGATAAAACCGGGATCAACGGGCTGGGCATTTACCAGACAACCCGTTACAAGCAGGAAGGCAAGGACAAAACAGAGGGAGAGTTTCTTCATGGGTGTACACAAAAAGTGGGTTCGTTCGTCAATCGGACGGTTACGGGATTGACAGACAGCACGAAGATGGTACTTTTCTACTCGCTTACCCATATTGAGCGACTACATTGTCCCCGGCAGCATCCTGCTGTCGGAGCCGCGATAGCGGCTAATAGGGCTGCTATCAGTTAGCCTATCGGCTTCGACAGCAGGATGCTGCCGGGGACAATGTAGTCAACCTGTTCGGCACCGATAACCTTACTTCCGTTTTGGTTCGGGGACGAATTTAACGGAGCCAGTACACATTTCTCCTTCAGGAACGCCCGTCAGCCAAATTCGCAGTTGGCGGGTGCGAGCTTCGGTCAGTGCGGTTAGCTCGTCGGATTCGCAGACGGGCTGAAAACTCCCATAGTGTCCAGACTCATATTCCGGGTAGCGGGCCCGCAGATCGGCCGTTCGTAGCTGTAGCCAAAGCCGCTGCGCTTTGTTCAGATTCTGAATAAACAGCGTGTCGGTACGGTACTGCTTCAGAATCGCCTGATACGTCCGGTTGAGAACCTGATCTGCCTTCTGATAGCGGGCATAGGCGGTGGCGTTCAGCTGGCCCTGCGTCTGGGCGAAACTCAGTGACGCGGTCAGCAGCAGGCCAGCCAAAAGAAGATAAGCACGTAGTGTGGGCATCGTTCGTCGAGGAGTTACTCCGCAAGGTAGCCACGCCCGCGACGGCACCAATCAGGTCGAAACGATAACTTATTTTGCTGCCCGGACCAGGCCGTAGGTCAGCCCAGCACCGAACGGAAACAGGGCGTAGCCTTTGGGTTCCTGCATACCGGGAACGTCCGATTTGTTGTCGGCTACGGCCTGCTGAGACACCGGGATGGTGAAGGGTAGCTTTCCCGTCGGCTTGTAGGTTCCGCCGACGATGTCCAGCAGAGCGTCGGGCGTGGTGCCGAACGTGGCCAGTACCGTTTTTGCGTCGCCTTCGATCTCGCTCAGCACCCACGGGCTGGAGAAATTAATCGCCAGTACGGTTGGTTTGCTACCCATCAGCGTGCTGACGTGCTTCAGATCGATTTTGTTCTTCGAGAGGGTCAGATCGATCGGTTTATCGGCGGACGCAAACAGACCGCCGGTTGTCGGAATCAGCCACAGCACCACCACGTCGGCCTCCTCTTTGGTGCCCACCAGTTCGAGATTAGTGGCTTTGGTCGGTTTGTACACCGTAACCGGGCTGGCCGACCGGCCATTATCGTAGTACGTTTCGAAATAAACCTTCGTTTTGGGCGCTAAGGGCAGCAGGTTGGCCGTATTCCGCAATAGCACGATCGACTTGCGCTGCGCCAGATCAGCTTTTTGCTGGAAAGTAGCATTGCCCACCAGCGTCCGCGCCCTGTCGACATCGACGTAGGGATTTTCAAACAGACCCAGCGCAAATTTCTCCGCCAGCAACCTCCCCACCGACTCGTCGATGCGGGTTTCCGGCACCAATCCCTGCTTCACCACATCCAGCAGAATGGTGGGATCGGCGGTACCGGAAAACAGGTCGACGCCCGCGTCTAGGGCTTTTTGGTAGCGTTGCGGAATAGTCAGGTTTTCAACGCCCCAGGGCATCATTTCGATGGGTCCGGTGTCGGAGTTGACGATACCTTTAAAGCCCAGCTGTTTCCGCAGCAAATCCTGAATGATCGCTTTGTTGTAGGAAAAACCGACCTCTTCAAACTCCCCGGCCGGGCCAGCCTTCGGGGCCGAGTAGTACGGCATAATGGCCGACGTACCCGCTGCGATGGCGGCTTTGAACGGTTTGAGGTGGTAGGCAAACAGACCGCCCGGATAGTGGGCAAACTTACCCCAGTCGAAGTGCGAATCCAGCCCGTTCAGTTGCGGCCCACCACCCGGAAAATGCTTGGTCGTCATGGCCACCGACGTCGAGCCCAGTTTTGTTCCCTGGAAGCCCAGCACGATTTCGCGCACCATATCGGCTGCCAGGTCTGCATCTTCGCCAAACGTGCCTTCGATGCGCTGCCAGCGGGGTTCGGTGGCCAGGTCGGCCATGTACATATAGCCCTTGCGCAACCCCACGGCGGCCCACTCCTGCCGGGCGATGTCGGCAAAGGCGCGGGTCAGCTTCAGGTCGCGCATAGCCGCCAGCCCCAGTTCGCCCGGCCAGGTCGAGAAGGCGGTTTTGCCAACGCTCAGGCCGACAGCGGCATCGATGGTGACGTGATTACGGGGGTTCGAGGCCACCATCGCCGGAATACCCAGCCGGGACGTTTCGCACAGGGTTTGGAGGTTATTGGTCCAACTGGCAATGACCGCTGCCGGTGGATTGGCGCGCAGAATAAAGTGCCGCAGGTGGTACTGCGTGACGCCTTTGGTAGTCCCCACCGCCGACATGATGGGCACGGGCAGCGGCTTGCGGGTAAACATATTGTTGGGCTGCACGAGATCCTCTTCGTTAAAGCCGTCGGTAATCTCCGTTTTGCCATCGCCACCCCGCAGCGAATTATCACCGGCCATGCGGGTCGTGCTGATGAGCATAAGGCCCACTTTTTCGTCCAGCGTCATCTGCCCCAGCAGGTTCTGCACCCGCGTCGGCACCGGTAGCCGCCAGTCCTCGTACGCGTCGAGCTTCCCGTTTTTGTTAAGGTCTTTGAACGACAGGCCATTTTGCGTCAGTAGCCTGATCGACCGGTGCCCCAGCGCGGGTTGTATGGGTGTCTGGGTAAAAGCCGGAGACGCAGCCAGCAGGCAGGCCACCAGTAACGGACCTGATTTTGGCAAATAAGCAGACATTCGATTCATCAGTTAAGTAAGGTAGCTTCAGGAAATCAGCAGCGCTTATCGGCCAGTGCAGGCAGTCGATCGTAGTACGCTGACTGCCTGCATAAAGTGAAGCCCTGACTGATTATACTGACAGCCAGACCGTTGGCTACCCGCTCCGGTTTGGATACAACAATCCGCAATCGGGCTACTTTCGGCGTTACCAGTCGGGCGACCTTCGTATTGTTAATAAAGCGAAAAACAAAGCCCTGGCAGACCGCACAACCGAGTTATGAAAAAAGACGAATCATCCATCCGCACCATCCGGTCGATCAGCGAGCTGCACCGGCTGCTGAACCTGCCCAAACCGGTCCATCCGCTGGTGAGCATTCTTCATCTGGACCAGCTGGATTCGGCGCTACAGACGACCAGCGGACAGATGATCTACCCGTTCTATCAGGTGTGTATGAAGAAGAACTACGCGGGGGCCTGCGCTACGGGCAGAACCGCTATGACTTCGACGAGGGTATTCTGTCGTTCATCGGGCCCGGCCAGCTGCTGTCGGCGGAAACGGCCGCTACGGAGGGATGGGTACTGCTGATTCACCCCGACTTTCTGCTGGGCTATCCGCTGGCGAAAACCATCCGGCAATACGGCTTTTTCGGCTACGAACTGACCGAAGCCCTGTTTGTATCCGACAAAGAGCAGCAGGTGATCGAAGGCTTGCTGGCGAACATCGAAACGGAGTACCACGCTAACCTCGACCGGCACAGTCAGGATATTATCATCGCGCAACTGGAACTAGTCCTGCACTACGCCGACCGCTTTTACAGTCGGCAGTTTCTGACCCGCAAACCCATTAACAACGACCTGCTCACCCGGCTCGAAACGCTGCTGTCGGCCTACTTCAATGATGAGCAGGGTCTGCGCACTGGTCTGCCAACCGTCGAGTATGTGGCCGGTGAGCTGAACGTGTCGCCCCACTACCTGAGCGACCTGCTTCGTAACCAGACGGGTCAGAGCGCGCAGCAGCATATTCAGCAGCAACTCATCGACAAAGCAAAAACGATGCTGAGCACCACCACGTTATCGGTCGGCGAAATCGCGTATCAGCTGGGGTTCACCTACCCGCAATCGTTCAACAAGCTATTCAAGAGCAAGACCAACCAATCACCCCTGCAATTCAGACAATCGTTTAACTAACTATGACAACCAACACGCTTACGACCACCCTGACGCTGGGTGGCGACCTGACCGTAAACCGCATCGGCTACGGCGCCATGCGTATCACCGGTCCCGCAATCTGGGGGATGCCCGAAAACCCGCAAAACTCGATCGACGTACTCCGTCGGGCCGTCGAACTGGGCGTTACCTTCATCGACACCGCCGATCAGTACGGGCCGTTTACGTCGGAACAACTCATTGCCGACGCGCTCCACCCCTACGCTGACGATCTGGTGATCGGTACAAAAGGCGGGCTGGTTCGCTTCGGTCCGTGGGCCGACATCAACAACGACGCCAGCCCGCAGCACCTGCACGATGCGCTGAACGGTAGCCTGCAACGCCTGAAACTCGACCACATCGACCTCTACCAACTGCACCGCATCGACCCGAAAGTACCCGCCGAGATTTCGTTCGGTTTTCTGAAACAGGCCCAGCAGGAAGGCAAAATCCGGCACCTCGGCTTGTCAGAAGTATCGATTGAAGAGATCAAAAAAGCGCAGGAATTCTTTACCGTCGCGTCGGTGCATAACCGTTATAGCGTTTACAACCGCGAGTGGGAATCGGTGCTCGACTATTGCCAGCAGCAGGGCATTGTGTTCATCCCGTGGTTCCCGATCGGGGGCGGTCTGGATGCGAAAAAAGACGAGATCATGCAAGGTGTCGCCGACGCACACGGCGTGTCGACGCACCAGATCGCCCTGAGCTGGCTGCTACACCGCGCTGATAACATTCTGCTTATTCCGGGTACGTCGAGCGTAAAACACCTCGAAGAAAACATGGCTGTCGGCAACATCACCCTCACCGACGAAGACATGGCTGCGCTGAATAGTATTGCAGCAGAATAACAGCAGCTAACTGATAGAAAAGCAGCGAGCCCACCCCCGGTCAGAAAGGGGTAGGCTCGCTGCTTTTCTGTCTATTCCGTTTAAAGGTTGTTGGGGAACAGATTTTGTCATCCTGAGCCTGCGAAGGATCTTCGGTAAAAGCAAGCAGAACCACCTATCAGCGAAGATCCCTCCTGTCGTCGGGATGACAAAAGTACTTCCCCAAGTAACCATTCAGGGCATAACGCCTTTCGTGCCGAAGCGAAGTACCCCGTCGGCAAGGCGGCTGTAGCGAGTGGCAACGGTATCGCGCAGGTAGTTCTGGTGCACCTGCCACGGTCGGCGTGCGCCCTGCTGCGGCAGCAGCTTCCCGGCCCGCTGCACATAGCCGGACGAAAAATTCAGGAACGGCACGGGCTGTACGTCGGCTTGCCGGCGAGGAACGGCAACGGTGTAGCCTTTGCGGTCCATGTAGCGCAGCAGTCGGCAGACATACCGGGCCGTCAGGTCGGCTTTCAGCGTCCACGAAGCATTGGTGTAGCCAAACGCCAGGGCCAGGTTAGGCACATCGCTCAGCATCATGCCTTTGTAAGCCATCAATTCGCTGGGCTGGTAGCTTTTCCCGTCGACGGTCAGCTGCATTCCGCCGAAGAGCTGAACCGTCAGACCAGTTGCCAGTACCACCACATCGGCGGGGAGAGCCTGCCCGGATTTCAGCAGCAGCCCATCCGCCGTAAACCGCTCGATTTCGTCGGTCACGACCGTTGCCCGACCCGCTTTCAGGGCCGTGAACAAATCGCCGTCGGGCACTACACACACCCGCTGATCCCAGGGATTATAGCGGGGCGTAAAGTGCGTTTTGACGTCGTAATCGGGGCCGAGCTGGTCAGAAACACCCTGTATCATCTGCTTACTCGCCAGCTTCGGCTGACTCCTCACGAGCCAGAACAGGGTAATGCTGCTCATTATATTTTTCAGCCGCGTCAGTCGGTAGGCCAGCCGTTCGGGCAACCATCGCCGGAGCAGTCGCGAAAACGTATCCTGACTCGGCAGGGCGGCTACGTAGGTCGGCGACCGTTGCAGCATCGTTACGTGTCCGGCCGATTTAGCCATGTTCGGCACGATAGTCATGGCCGTGGCTCCGCTGCCCACCACAACTACGCGTTTACCCGTGTAGTCGAGATCGGCGGGCCAGAATTGCGGCAGCACGACGGTACCATCGAAGTCAGCTTCGCCCGCAAATTCCGGGCGGTGTGGCTGCGTGTAGCTGTAGTAGCCGCTGCACATGTACAAAAAACGAGCCTGCATCGATAGCCGCGCACCGGTTGCCGGTTGCTCCACCTCTACCGTCCAGCAGGCGTCTTTGCTCGACCAGCTGGCAGCTGCGACTTTGTGGCCATACCGGATGTGTGCGGGTACGTCGTGTTCACGGGCCGTTTCTTCGATGTAGTCCCGAATCGACGGACCGTCGGCGATGGCATTTTCGCCAAGCCAGGGCTTGAACGCGTAACCGAGCGTGTACATATCCGAATCGGAGCGGATGCCGGGGTAGCGAAACAGATCCCAGGTCCCGCCCATCGCATCGCGCGCTTCCAGGATGACGTACCGTTTGTCAGGGCATTCCCGTTGCAGCCAGCAGGCCGCGCCGATGCCGGATAGCCCGGCCCCTACGATCAGCACGTCGACGAAGGTATCATCGACAACTTGAGAAACAGCCATAGCGCGTTGTCAGGATTAGTGGTGCACGATACAATAGTAAGATTGACCAGGTACCGGTTATTGGTCAAACATAATCCAGCGCGTTTATGTCCGGCTGACGCCTACTTTGTTGTCCTTCAAATTGCCAAATCTAGCGGTTAGGCCACAGGTTCGTTACTCAAATTTTGAACGTATCCTGCACTGGTCATCCATCCGTCCTGCGTTTCCGCCACCTGTCGAATAAAAAGCTGTAGCGCTGCGCTCTGGTATAGTTTCGTTCGTCCAACGTACCTTACCATGACCCAGTATACCAGGCGGTTATTCATCGAAACGATCAGTGCGGGCCTTGGCGCGGCTGTCAGCCACCCGTCTTTTGCCGCCAGAAACGACGCAGACCAGCCGCCAGCCCGCAAACTGAACGTGGCGCTTTGCGGACTAGGCCGGTACGCCAATGTACTGAGGAGCGGGTTTGCGGAATCAAGGTACTGTCGGCTGGCTGGCATCGTGACGGGGACGCCCGCCAAAGCCGCACAGTGGCAGCAGGATTATAAACTAGCCGACAGGAACGTCTACTCCTACCAGACCTTCGATCAGTTAAAAAACAACCCGGACATCGATCTGGTGTACATCACGCTGCCAAACGGGATGCACAAGGAATACACGATCCGGGCAGCGCAGGCGGGCAAACACGTCATCGTGGAGAAGCCGATGGCTTTTACCGTGCGCGATTGTCAAGACATGATCGACGCCTGCCAGAAGGCGGGAGTTCAGCTCGCCGTTGGCTACCGACTGCACTACGAACCGCATCATAGCGAACTTATGCGGCTGGGGCAGCAGAACATATTCGGACCGGTACGTCTGATTGACGCTTCGCTCGGCTACCAATTGGCGGGTACTCCTCCCAACGACTGGCACCTGAAAAAATCCCTCGCCGGGGGTGGGCCGCTGATGAATCTGGGGGTTTATTGCGTGCAGAGCGGCCGTTACGTGCTGGGTGAAGAACCACTCAGCGTCACGGCGCAGTATGGGCCGGTCACGATGCCCAGTCTGTTTAAGGAAGTCGAGGAAAACATCACCTGGCAACTGACGTTTCCGGGCGGAGCCGTCTGTACGTCGGCCACGACGTCGAACTGCAATATCGACCGGTTTTACGCAGCTGCCGACAATGGTTTTTTTGAACTCAATCCGGCTCTGAGTTACGGTCCATTTAAGGGGCGTAGCAGCCAGGGACCGTTCAATTTTCCGGTGGTCAATCAGCAGGCGGCACTGCTGGACGACATCGGCAGGCACATACTGGAGAAAAAGCCGTTGCCCAGCCACATCGCCGGGATAGAGGGCCTGAAAGACATGCGGGTTATCGAGGGTATCTACCGCGCTGCCGACACCGGAAGCAAGATCATCCTGCCGCAGGGTTGATTAGTCCGACGCGCAAACCCGGCTAGTGCTGTTACTACCGGGTTTGCGCGTCGGCCGCTTACCAGACCGTGATTCGCTCCTTTTCGGGCTTGTACATTTTGTCGCCCGGCTGCACGTTGAAGGCGTTGTAGAATGGGGTGAAGTTCATCAGCGGCCCGTTGACGCGCCACTTCGCCGGGGAGTGCGGGTTGGTGTTGACGTACATCCGCATGAACGCATCCCGCGTTTTGACCCGCCAGATCCGGGCCACCGAAATAAAGAACCGCTGATCGGGCGTGAAGCCGTCGAGTTTTGTATTGCTTTTACCCTGCTCGGTCAGCTTGAAGGCGTCGTACGCAATGGCGACTCCGGCGATGTCGGCGGTGTTTTCACCCACGGTCAGCGGGCCTTTCACGTGTACCGAATCGAGCACGACGAACGAGTTGTACTGATCGATCACCTGCTGGGTTCTGGCTTTGAACTTGGCGTAATCGGCGGGTTGCCACCAGTTTTTCACGTTCCCGTCTTTGTCGTACTGCGCGCCCTGATCATCAAACGAGTGGGTTATTTCGTGCCCGATTACCATACCGATACCACCGTAGTTCAGGGCGTCGTCGGCGTTGACGTCGAAATACGGCGGTTGCAGAATACCCGCCGGAAACACGATTTCGTTGAGCGGGGGGTTGTTGTAGGCCGTCACCGTTGGCGGGGTCGTGTGCCACTCGGTCCGGTCGACGGGTTGCCCCAGCTTGGCCAGATTATGTTGGTAATCGTTTTTCTCCGCCGATAGCTGATTCTCAAAATACGCATCCCGCTTCACGGTCACGGTCGAGTAGTCGCGCCATTTGTCGGGGTAGCCGATTTTCTCCGTGAAGGCATACAGCTTTTCTACGGCCTTCGTCTTGGTCGAATCGCTCATCCAGTCGAGCCGGTTGATGCGGGCTTCAAAGGCTTTTTTGAGGTTGTCGACCAGCACCCGCATCCGTTTTTTAGCTTCGTCGGGGAAGTATTTTTTGACGTACAACTGCGCCAGCGCATCACCCAGCGACCCGTCGACGGCCTGCACCATTTCTTCGGCGCGGGTTTTCTTCACCGCCTGCCCGGTCAGGGTTTTCGCGTAGGCAAACGACGCATCGATAAACGGCTGGCTCAGGTAACTGGCGTAGTTGGTCAGGGCGTGGGCTTTCAGGTACGTTTTCCAGTCGGCAAGAGGCACGGCGGTCAGCAGCGTATTCAGCTTGTCGTAGTACCCCGGTTGCCCCACCACGACGGTATCCACCGTAGCACCCAGGCTTTTCAGCAGAGTCGGCCAGTTGATCGCGGGCTCTTTTTTCGCCAGATCAGCCACCGCCATTTTGTTGTAGTTGGCCTGCACGTCGCGGAGTTCGATGTTAGTGCGGTGAGCACTGGCGAGCTGTTTTTCGAGGTCATAGGTCGAAGCCGCCATTTTCTGGGCCGTAGCCGCGCTGGTGCCGGTCAGCTCAAACAGCCGGGTCAGATACTGCCGGTATGCCTGCTGAATCGCCAGCGTCGACGAGTCGGTTTTGACGTAATACGCCCGCTCCGGCAGGCCAATACCCGTCTGCCGAAGCTGGGCGATGTTCTGGGTGCTGCGCCGATTATCTGGCCCAACGCGAAACCCGATGATCGACCCGTTGCCCGCTTTTTCTTCGTCGGCCACCAGTTTCAGCAGCGTGGGCACGTCGGTTACGGCGTCGATGCGGGCGAGCAGCGGTTTGATGGGTTCGTAGCCGCGCTTGTTGATAGCGGCCATGTCCATCCCCGACGCGTAGAAATCGCCGACTTTCTGTTCAAGGCTTCCCGCCGGGTACTTCCCCTTCGCGATGCTGTCCAGAATGCTCTGCATCCGCAGGCGCTGCGGGTAGTTCATAAACGAATACGACCCTACCCCTGTCTGACTCGCCGGAATCCGGGCCGTATCCGACCAGATACCGTTGGCGTACATAAAAAAATCGTCGCCCGGCTTCTTCGACGCGTCGATGCCGGTAATAACAACGCGCTTTGGATTCTGGGCAATAGCGGGTTTGCAGGCACCTGCCAACAACAGGGCTGCCGAAACGTAGACAAGTTTATTCATAGTTGATACGTGGCCAATGGCTTTTGGAGCAATACCAAAGCTACTGAATTCGGCTTACGGAAGCCGGCTTTGCCTTCCTTTTTTGTCATAGCTCCGGCCATCCGACCCAGACCTGCGGGGGATGGCAAAGCAACTCAATAGCAGTCCGTCAGTACCTGCCCGTGCGACTGGTAATGGCTGAGGGGCTGGTTGAGTTTGGTCTGGCAGATGGTTTCCAGCAGGGTCAGCACGTCTTTCTGCATCGCCAGGGAGCCGCAGATCATGACGACACCGTTCGTTTGCAGCAAACTGGCGATGCGGTCGGCGTCGCGGGTGAGCAGATCGCTGACGTACTGTTTGTCGCCCTCGCGGGAATAGGCGACGTGCAGGCTGGTGAGCTTGTTGGCGACACGGTCTGTTTCCAGCATCTCGCGGTAGATCTCGAACGACGCGCTGTGCCGAAAGCCGCAGTACAGGTGCGTGGGCACGTTTGTTTTGTTCTGACTGATCATGCCGAGGAAAGGCGCGATGCCGGTACCGTTGGCAATCATCAGCACGCCGGGCGCTTTTCGCGGAAAATGAAAATGAGCGTTATCGACGATGCGGGCGCGGATGTTCTGACCGGGCGTCAGCTCGTGCAAAAATGTCGACCCCAGTCCGGCGGGGTGCAGCCGAACGCTCAGTTGCACATCGTCACTACCGCTGTTCGCGACAACACCGATGGAGTAAAGCCGTTCGCGGTAATCGTTGGCGGGGTAAATCGCCAGCAGGTCACCGGACCTGACGCGCTGCCGACGCGGGGGCCGTAAGCGGACCAGAAACGTACCGTCGGGCTGGGCGGTGCGGGTGTTGGCCGTTACGGTTAGCGTGTCGAGCTCGGTGGGGATGTGGCGCAGTTCGTCGGCGAGCAGCATGGGTCGGTCGGCCTGTTGCGACCACGCTTCGGCCCACAGACTGAATTCCGCCGGGGACTTGTCGTCGACAGTGTGAATGTCGACCAGCGGCTGGGCCCACGACTGATGCGATAGCATTGTGTTGACGGCAAAGGCAAACTGGCAAAAGTCGGGGTACGCCCGCGACCCGAAACCAACGACCGAATACCGGACGGGCTGCCGTTGCGGGTGTTTTTCCAGCAGAGCCGCAAATCGTGCTGCGTTGGTTGGCGCGTCGCCCAGGCCGTAAGTCGCCGTCAGCACAATCAGGTGCTCAGCCTTCGGGTACGTCATGTACCCGTTCAGTTCGGCCATATGCACCGTTTCGCCCTGCGCCAATAACTGCTCCTGCACCGACCGGGCAAACCGGAACGTACTGCCATTTTCCGACCCGACCAGAATCACAAACCGGCTCTCGCTGGCGGTGTACTTGTTTTTGATCCGGTTGGCGCGTCGTTTCAGCGTGATGGCAAAACCCGACCAGATAAAGAACAGGATGTTTCCCGACGCAATCGCCAGAATTAGCGCCCAGACCGCGCTCGCCCGGCCCGTGTGCAGGTTCAGGCTCAGGTTTGCCAGCAGCACCGTAGTTGGGTACGGCGTTTCGTTCAGCACCTCGCCCGTGACCTGATTAATCGTCAGTTCGCGGTCGCGGAGCTTGATGACGTAAAATTCTTCGGGGTCGTCGGCAAAGGGAAACTCGATACTTTGCACATCGGCCAGCCGGGTTTGTTGAAATACCGGTATCTCGGCGATTGTACGTTTTGGCGAGTCTTTGATCGCGTCGAGGTCGATTTTGGGCGAAATCTTCTCTTCTTTACCCAACAACTCGAAGCGGTCGAGCGAGAGATACGTACCCGACAGGGCGATGATCAGGATGGGAATGAGCGACAGCCGACCGAGCGTGACGTGCCAGTACTGGGCGAAATTGTCGCGGACGATCCGGGTAAAGAATCGCTTAATGCCCCGCTGTCGCTGGATAATCAGGGCCGTTCCCGACACGGTGATGAGCAGCAGCAGAAAAGCGGTCAGGCCAATAAAAAACCGGCCCGCTTCGTGCAGAAACAGCGACCGGTGCAGAGCCTCGACCCAGTCGAAAAACTCGCTTTTTTTGGTAAACGCGCCCAGTACATTGCCCGTGCGCGGGTCAACGTAAGCGTCTACGTTTTCGCCGTCGGCATCGCTACCCTGTACCCTGACGAAGCCGTTGTGATCGACGCTCAGCTCTGTAAGCTCGCTGTATTTTTTTTTCAGTACCGGCAGCGTCTGCGCCAGCGTAACGTCGGTGAAACCCTCAGCGCGGTACGGCTGCGTTTTTTGCAACACGGGCTCCACCGCCAGGATAATCCCGGTAATCGACGCCAGTGCCAGCAACAAAAAAGACGACACAGCCAGGGCTAGGTGGCTGTATCGCCAGATGGAAATGGTCATTCGTGCAAAACGTCACTTATACAGTCTTTTACCGAATGCTTTTTGTCATCCCGACGTCAGGAGGGCGGCCGGCGCCGAGGGATCTTCGGTAGTGGCGAGTAAGATTGCCTTTTAGCGAAGATCCCTCGGCACCGGCCGCCCGGCTGCGTCGGGATGACAAAAAACGAGTGCTAACTCAGTTAGCCGCGCTGGGGCTGAAACGCACGTAGCGGATGTAGCCGGTGCCTTCGCTCTTGGCAGACAGGGCTTCCGTCGTCAGCGGAATTTCGAGGTCTTTGACGTAGTATTCCTTGTCTTCGACCGCGCTCTCGAACCGGATTTTGTAGTTCTTGCCGATGGTCGCCGGGTCGATGTCGATGACGTTTACGGCACGGTCGCCCCCACCAACCGACGCCCCTGTGATGGCACTCACCGCCGGACTTTTCTTCGCCAGCGCCTTGTGCCACTCTTTCAGGTCGGGGTACCATTTTTTGTTGGAACCCAGCACATACAGCGTTTTTTCGTAGGCTCCTTTTGGGTTAATCAGCGACACCACCACGTAGGCCCCTTCGCCCATGTAGTTTGTCATCTGAATCATGCATTTATACTTGGCCGTCTGCTGCGCCTGTGTATTCGCAGGGTTCGCAAAAGCCAGCACAAGCGCCAGCAGACCAATTTTGGGCAAAAACGACATAGTTATTTCAGGAAAGTAAGCGATACATTACCCTTCGACAGCGACTCATTTTCCGAGGCCAGGTCGTAAGCAGTTTCTTTAAAATTGGTCGAAATATCTTTCTTCGCCCCGATCGACAGCAGGTACTTCATCATGGCGTCGTCTTTCGAGATCATCGCGGCCTTGTGCAGCGCCGTGATCCCCTCTTTGTTGCGGGCGTTGATGTCGATTTGCAGCGGTTCCAGCTTCTTCAGCAGCCCCATATCGTTTTTGGCGACGGCCAGATGGTAGAGCGTGTTGCCGTTTTGCTGCGGAGCTTTCACGTCCAGCCCTTTCTGCTGGAGCAACGCCATCTTGGCGCTGAAATCGTCGGTACGCGGAGCACCCATCCCGCCTTCAGGACGCGCCTGACCAGCTGCGCTACCCATGCCAGGCCCACCAGCCATACCACCGGGACCGGCGGCTGGGCCTGCTGGCCGGTAACCCTGTATCAGATAAGCCGCTACGTTGTCGCCCGCCTTGTCGGTTACGTTGATGTCGGCCCCTTTGCCGAGCAGATACGTCACGACCTCCGGCGAATTGCCCCGCACGGCCAGCGCCAGTGCAGTGGTGCCTTTGGCGTTCCCCTGGTTGATATTTTTCACTTTTGGTGTCAGCAGTTCCAGCGTGGCGATGTCGCGGTTGCTGGCGGCTGCGTTCATAAACGGCGTGTTACCATCCTCATCGGCCTGATTCACGTCGGCACCTTTACCGATAAAATACTCGATCAGGGTTGTTTGGCCGGGCCGACGTACCAGCGCGTGCAGCGCGTTTTCACCCGACTTATTCACCGCCGACGGCTTCACCCCTACGCTTTCCAGGTACTGAAACACTTCTGCCGGTGCGGGTCCGCGACGCGATCCCTGCGCGGCCATAATCATCGCGTTCGGGTCGACGGGGACGCCCCGCTGTTGCAGCGCCTTCAACAGATCGATGTTGCCGCTCCGGGCAGCATAACCGAACGCATTGTCGCCGTTGGCGTCCATGCTTTTCAGGTCCAGCCCTTTCGAGACGAAATAATCGGTCAGTTTGAGGGCTTTATCGGCGGCAACGGCCAGCAGCAGCGCGTTGGCCCCATCGTGATTGACGTCTTTTTTGAGGTTGGCTCCGCCCTTGATCAGCATATCGTAAACCTGCGTATCGGCCATACCCGCCCCGGCGGCAAAGTTGAGGGGTGTGGTGCCGTGGCTATCTTCCGCGCTTACTTTCGCCCCTTTGCCCAGCAGGTTCTGCACAATTTCGCCGTTGCCCCGCATCGCTGCCCAGTGCAGGTAGTTACGGCTGTCGTGCGTGATCTTGTCGACGCCGTTGCCGGGTTGTGCCAGCAGGTAGTTGATCGTTTCGTTGGGTGCCTGCGCATTGATCGCCAGCACAACGGGGTCGAAGCTGCTACCGTTGAACTGCGACGGACTGTTGCCTTTCTCGACCTCAGCCTTTACCAGATCGACGCCGGGCTTCGTCTGCCAGAACGACTGTTCCAGCAACGTATTTTTCTGCGCCTGCGCAGACAGGGCAACCCCCATCAGCACAACACTTACTAGCTTATTCATACAATAGAACGGGTGAATACGAGGGTCGACTGGCTCCTTCCCGTATACCAACATACGAACGGACCAGCGTAGACCGCAAAGCTACTAAGAAAGATTCTAAATAATAGAGAACCACACGTAGCCCGGACAAAGAAAAATGCCTGACCAACTCATGAAAGAGCTAATCAGGCATTTTAACTGTACCGGGAGCCGGACTCGAACCGGCATGTCCTTGCAGACAATGGTGTTTGAGACCATCGCGTCTACCATTCCGCCATCCCGGCAAAAAGACGTTCAAAATGGCCTTGGAAGCTGTTCTGAACGCGAACGTGGATGCAAACGTACGGAAAAAGGCGAAAGAGTGAAAGCCCCCGCCTGAAAAAACCTGATTTCGTTACTCGTAACGGAGGGCTTCGATCGGGTCAAGGCGCGACGCCCGAACGGCGGGGTAAAGGCCGGCAAACAGCCCTACGCTAACGCAAACCAGCAGGCCAAGTCCCATCCAGAGCCAGGGCACCACAAAGCCGCCTTTGCCCCCACTGACCAGCAGGGCGATCAGGTTACCCACGCCCAGCCCCAGCACGATCCCGCCCACGCCACCCAGAAGGCAGATCACGATGGCTTCGATCAGAAACTGCTCCCGGATGCGCTTGGGCGTGGCTCCCAGCGACTTGCGGATGCCGATCTCGCGGGTGCGCTCCGTTACCGACACAAGCATGATATTCAGCAAGGCAATGGCTGCTCCCAGCAACGTGATAAAGCCAATGCCGAACCCGCCGATGCGGAGATAACCGGTGATGTTGTCGGTTTCGCGGGCCAGTTCGTCGGCGCGTTCAATGTCGAACGAATCGGGCTGACCGAGTGGATCGTGCCGCACCAGCCGCATCACTCCGCGAGCCTCCCCCACAGCTTCGTCCTGATCGGCGGCATTGGGAACGGAAGCGGTAATATCGAACGTCATTTTGCCGGATCCGGCTACGGCACGGGCATTGTCGAGCGGAACGAGAATGATTCGGTTTTCGCCCCCGCCGGTCAGCCCGCCTTTTTCGTCCAGCACCCCCACAATCTTGTACTGCACACCCGCCACCCGGATTACCTGATTGATGGGGTTGAGCTTTCCTTTAAACAGGGTTTTCGCTACCTCACTGCCAATCACGGCAACGTTGAGCGCGTAAGCCAGGTCGTTGGTGTTCAGATTGCGGCCACGGCTCAGGCTGTACCCTTTTACGGGCAGGTAGCTATCGTCGCCCCCCACGAGCTGCATGTTGGGGTTGCTTTTCCGCGAACCAAACTTTACCTGTGCGGCATCTGCCACCTGACTCGATATCGCGATGGTGGCGCCGAGCGGAAACCGCTGTTTGAAAGCATTCACTTCCTGATAGGAAATGGGCTTGTCCTGTTTTCTCACCCGCCCACTGCGCCGGGACACCTCCTGCCGGGCACCGATGCTGAATGTGTTGGCACCCAGTCCGGCGAAACTATCATCGACCGATTGCTGCAAGCCGTCGATAGCGGTTAGTATGCCCACCAGCGAGGTGATGCCGATGGCAATAATCAGCGCCGTCAGGACAGTGCGCAGGCGGTTGCCGGTGATGGACCGCAGCCCCTCGCGAATATTCTCGACAAAATTCATAGACGACTCTGTCACGAACTTCGGCTCCGTTATAGGGCCGCCGTGACCATCACAAAGCTAAGCGTGTCAGGCCGTTGTTGGTGCGTACCGTGGCGGATGGTTACTGCGTCGGATGAGCGGCTCACGGCCTGCTTCCTGCCTGGTGGATGTTACACGAAGTTAATTAATCTACTAAAAATATATACCAAACATACCATTCAATCAATTAGCCGAATTATTCCTTTTTTTTCTGGCAATAAACCTAACCGTTTGGCTCACCAATTCGTACCTTATCGATGCCGGGCAGTCGTTCGGTGTCAATCAACTCAACAGGAACGTGTATGAAAAATGTGTCCCCGCAGCAACCGCCGGCTAAGCAGCCGCTATCGGTGTTGCCCGTTGTTCCACTGTTCTCCGGCCGGCGTATGTTTATGCGCTATGCCGGGGTAGCCACGGCCACTGGTCTGGTACTGAATGCCTGCACGAGTAACATCATTCCCGAACCGCTGGCCGGGCCGGGCGGTGGCTCCACAGCCAATGCCCGCGCTGGCGACGTGATCGATCTGGGGTCGGGAGATGTTGGCGTCCTGAACTATGCCTACGCGCTGGAACAGGCCGAACTGCGCTTTCTGGAACTGGTATGCGACAACTTCTACGATAACGCCACCGACATCGACAAGCAGGTGTTTATCGAGCTGCGCAACCAGGAAATCACGCACCGCGAATTTTTTAAAAAAGTACTCGGCAGTATGGCGATCCCGACGCTGACGCTCGACTACAGCAGCGTAAACTTCCGCAACCGCGACAGCGTACTCGACACGGCCATCGCCTTCGCCGACCTCGCGACGGCGGCCTACAACGGGGCTGGGCAACTGCTCACCAACGCAACCAACCTGGCGATCGGCGGAATCATCGTGTCGGTGGAAGCTCGGCACGCGGCAGTCGTTCGGGAGTTGCGCTACCCCAACACGGCGCAGTTTGCGGGCGACGACGTCGTTGACCCGGCGACGGGGCTCGACCCGGCTAAACTGCCCAACGAGGTTGTGCCGATTGCATCGAAGTTTATCAAGGAAATCCTCTCTACTGCCAACCTGCCAACACCAATGGCTTAACCGACTCAATGTCATGAACATTCAAGGAATTATTGCTGACTTAGCCAGTACAGACCCCGAACTTTACGACCGACTGGAACACGTGTCGCGCCGGAGTATGTTTTCCATGATCGGTCGCAAAGCTGCCCAGTTGGCCGCGCCCGTCGTGGCAATGTCGGCCGTGAGCCGGGCCTATGGGCAGGCCCTCCCACAACCCATCGTCGACGTGCTTAATTTCGCCCTGACACTGGAATACCTCGAAGCGGAATACTATAATGTCGGCATGGACTCGGCGGGGCTGCTGACGGGTACCGCCCGGACGGTGTACGGCCAGATTCAGAAGCACGAAAACGCCCACGTAAAACTCCTGAAGGATGCACTGGGCAGCGCAGCTGTTGCCAAACCGGCCTTCGATTTTACAGCTAAAGGCATGTTTCCCAGCCCATTCAGCAACTACGGTGTGTACCTGACGCTGTCGCAGGCCTTTGAAGACACTGGTGTACGGGCCTACAAAGGGCAGGCTCCGGTACTGATGCCAAGCGACCCCATTCTGACCACCGCCCTGCGAATTCACTCGGTCGAA
Source organism: Spirosoma rhododendri (assembly GCF_012849055.1). Classification (NCBI taxonomy): domain Bacteria; kingdom Pseudomonadati; phylum Bacteroidota; class Cytophagia; order Cytophagales; family Cytophagaceae; genus Spirosoma; species Spirosoma rhododendri. The sequence goes on from NZ_CP051677.1 coordinate 4,735,963, forward strand.
GCCAAGCACGCGGCACGCGTACGGATGCTGCGGGGGGTCAAACCCTGGGTAACGGGCAACACCAGTCCGGGCGTCCCATCGGCCATTTACGCGGGCGACGAATCGACCGTTCACCTGGAAATATCCTCGATCGTGCCGGGCGTTCCACTGGAAAATTCGACGCAGGCGTGGGATGAGCCGCTCAGCAAGGAAGACGTTCTCAAGATCGTCGCGCCGTTCATTGTCGCTACCTAGTCTCCCCTATCGCATTCACGAAAAAGCCGCGCCGGATCTCAGGATTCGGCGCGGCTTTTTCGTACCGTGTGCAGTAAGCAAAGCGGCCTCACACCGTGTAAAAAATCGCCAGCCAGATCGTGTCTACGTCCGGGTGCGTCCACTCGACGCGGTGCCGGGCGTGGGCGGGCAGGTTGATGTAGCTACCTGCCTTCAGCTCAATTGGCTCAGCGTCGGTTTCGAGTCGTAGCCGGGCTTCCCCCTGTACCACCAGCACCCACTCGGCTTCGTCCTGATCGTACCAGAAATCGTCCGGCGACGCGTGCCCCCGCGATACAATCCGCTCGACGCGAAACGACTGCCCCCGGAGCAGATCATCAACCAGTTCCTCCGGCAATACAGCCGGACTAGTTGTCAGCAAATCGCCTATAGCTGTCATCATCTTACGGTTTACCAATCAGCAGGTTATAGCCGACATAAGGCAGAATATTAACCCGCTTACCATTGACCCGATACTCCCCGGCATTGACATAACCGAACAGCCCCAGATCGAACGCGTGCCGGGGCCGGTCGATGCGCAGAGCCGCCGACAGGGACGTTTTCCAGTTCGTATCGACGTAGAAATTCACGTTATCGAGCCGTATCTGGTTATCGCTGATAAGCGTCAGACCAGGCGATAGTTTCTGCACAAGACCGACTATTAGAAAAGACCGATTGGGTATACCATACGAGTACACAGGCGGGGCACTGGAATAGTAAGGTGGATTATAATAGATTAGAAATCGAGCACGGGTCGCCACCAGTCCGTAGCCGAGCGTCAGGTTATTCTGACTGCTACCCAGCGTCAGTAGCCCCCGGAACGTGCCCTCTCCTTTGCCTTGTGGGTAGCCGTAGGGTTGCCGGTACGATACCGTCACGGCGGCATGTACATACTGACCCAGTGCCGCGCTAAACCGGGTGCTTATACTACTGTTGTTTTGCACATAAGCACTCCCGCCACCCGCATACGTTTCGCGCACCAGCAGGTACGGAATCGGGGTGACGAAGTTGGCACTCACGCTCCAGAACTTAGTGATACCGTAAGTAAACTCGTTCAACAGCAACCACGTATTGCGGTAGTAGAAACGGCCTTTTTCGGGATTGTACGCCGTCTGCCCGGTCAGCATCCAGGTGGGAAAACGGTTTCGGTGCTTGTTGACAGGTACGGTAGTCAGCGTCGATACCGAGTCGGATTTAAGCAGCAGTTCGGGTTCAAAATACGTTAATCTCCCATTGCGCTTACGAACCGTAATCATCGTGCTATCGCGCTTCACAAACGTACCTTCTATCTGCGTACCGTCGCGAAAAACAAACACCTGGTAGCTACCGTTGGCGGGTTCGGCAGGCCGCATTTCTTCGGGCTCCTTATCGCTGATACTGACGACCTGATCGGCTTCGACAAAACTCATATCGCCCCCCCGCCGACGCACACTGATAATCGAGCTGTCCTGCCGCAGAATCTGGCCTTTCAGCACGGTTCCGTCGCGCATGAGCACAAACGACTCCTTACGCTGGGTATCCTGTGGACTGATTCGAAATGACTGCGCCGAAGCAGCATAAGCACTTAGCAGCAGCAGACAGAAAAGAACTGTTTTCATGGTCGAGGGTGTTAGAAACGGATAGTAAGGTAGTTTTTTCATCATGCAGGTACTCACGCAGCGGCAGTTATTTTTCGAACACGTAGCACAGACCTCCGATTTTCCACTGGCGTTGGAAATCGACCGGGCCGAGGGCGTTTATATTTATTCGACGGCCGGCCCAGACGGTAGCCAACAGCGGTATATGGACCTGATTTCGGGCATCGGCGTCAGCAACGTCGGCCACCGCCACCCGGAGGTGCTCGACGCCATTAAAACCCAGCTCGACAAGTACCTGCACCTGATGGTGTATGGCGAATACGTACAGACGCCCCAGACCCAACTGGCCCACGCGCTGGCCGGTACGCTGCCGCCGTCGCTCAACACGGTTTACTTCACCAACTCTGGTACCGAAGCGGTTGAAGGGGCGATGAAGCTGGCGAAGCGCTACACCGGCCGTACCGAACTGGTCAGCTGCGTCAACGCCTACCACGGTGCCACGCAGGGTGCCCTCTCCCTCTCCGGCGACGAGCACTTCAAGCGCAGCTTCCGGCCATTGCTGCCCGCGACGCGCCATATTCGTTTCGATAATTGGGACGACTTGGATCAGATTACGACAGCCACAGCCGGGGTTGTGATGGAAGTAGTTGGGGGCGAAGCGGGCGTGCGCGTTCCCGACCCGGCTTACCTGCAAGCCGTCCGCGAGCGATGTACCGAAGTTGGTGCGCTATTGATCTTCGATGAAATTCAAACGGGTTTTGGCCGGACGGGTACATTCTGGGCCTTTCAGGGCGTCGGTCAGGATGGCGTCGGCGTTGTGCCGGATGTACTGCTTTGCGCGAAAGGTATGGGTGGCGGTATGCCGATTGGTGCCTTTATCAGCTCAGCCGACATCATGCGTGTTCTCCGCACCAACCCGATTCTGGGCCACATCACCACCTTTGGCGGGCACCCCGTTTCGTGCGCGGCTTCGCTGGCGACGCTGCGGGTGATTCAGCAGGAAAAACTCTACGAACAAGCCGAAGCCAAGGGGCAGCTATTCCGGCAGTTGCTGGTTCACCCGGCCATCCGCGCCGTCCGGGGCAAAGGGCTGATGCTGGCCGTCGAATTCGACTCCTTCGACGTTCTCAAACCCATCATCGACCGGGCCATCAAACTCGGCGTCATCACCGACTGGTTTCTGTTCTGCGATAATTCAATGCGCATTGCCCCCCCGCTCATCATCACCGAATCCCAGATCCGCGACGCCTGCACCGTGATTTTGCAGGCGATTGAGGAGGTGGTGTAGACTTAACTACTTCTCAGAAAGTCCATTTATTGAGAGCACACTTGCGTGTACACCTATTCATGAAAGAGACCATTTTACCCTTGCTTAATCGAAGTAGCTTTAGTCATTTTGTTTTCAAATCGGAGCAGGATAAGCCTAGCAAACATTTGAGAGAAGTTTCTAAGTACGTGCCAGATGTTAGCGGTCTATATTTTGTTTTCGCTAAAGAAATTTTGAGTATGCCCAGTGAAGAACATCTACGTTTTTATTTAGATAAGACAGAGTATCATCTACTTTATTTCGGAAAAGCTGGTGGCACCACCCAAAAGGGCAAAGTAATCAATCAAAAGCTAAAAGGCAGAATCAATAATGTCGTCGGTAATCCATCGATAAAGCGAGCTGTTCATTGGAATAGCTTTATGATTGAAACAGGGATTACAGAGTTGTACGTATACTGGTGTAGTGAGGCCCAGCCGCAATCTGTAGAAGGCAGCATTTATAACTATCTGAATGCGAATGGACTCGCATATCCTGTTCTTAATAGAAGACTTGGCCGACCACCTGTCATAATCGAGTAGTTCTACGCGACAGCTCGCGTCTGCGTAAGCATAAACGGAGATTCACTGTAGCCGTAGTACGAATTATCAAAATTACACCGGGCATGGCGTTCGTATTCGTCGGCCGAATCGTACACCCGGACCCGGTCTATGTATCTACGCTGCTCAGTAGTCAGTCGGGCAAACAGAACGTCGATGATCGTATCTGATTTGTCAACGCAGTTGAACGAATTGACGATTGTGGGGGCACTGACACCCAAAATGTATGAGTGCTCAATTAGGCCCGGATAGGCAGGTGCTAAACCAAACCGGTCTACAACAAGCCCGTTTATACGTTCATCCTTGAACGCTTTCCCTATAATGTCAAGTAGTGTCTGAATATCCATTCTCGTCAAGACAAGGAGCGAGGCTACGGAAACAGCACACTTAGCGTACCGACGATGAGGGCGAGGCCGAACAGAATCAGCAGGCCGATGAGAAAAGTGCGGCCGGGGCCACCGGCGTTGGGCGATTTGGGGGATGACATACGCAGAAACGTTAAGGACGGCTGGCGGATGCCGGGCCGAATTTAGTACCAAAGAAATCACCAGCGTTCCAGACCGGACGGGCGTCGGCCTGCGCGGTGAGGTAGCCGATCAGAAACTGGAGTTGCGCATGGCGTCCGGCGGCTGTCCAGTCGAAGGGCTGATTCATGTCGTCCTGTGGCGTGTGGTAGATCGTAGCCCGCCAGTCGAGGTTGAGTTTAGTACCGTCGCGGGAGTCGCCGGTGGTTGAGCCGCTTTTGATGTAGATCGCCGGGATACCCTGCCGCACAAAACTGAAATGGTCGGAGCGCATGAATACCGCCTGTTCGGGAATCGGGTCGGGTGCGATTTTCACACCGACGAACCGGGCCGCCGTATTCACCGACCGGCCCATGCTCGAATGCTGCGCCCCGTAAGGGACAATGTCGAGCAGGGGGTGGAAGAAAAACGGCATATCGAGTGTCAGGTTGGCGATGATCTTGTCTTTCGAAACGGTCGGGTTGCTGGCGAAATAGTCGGAACCGAGCAGGCCCATCTCCTCCCCGGTCACCCCCACAAACAAAATCGACCGGCGCGGAGCCGTGGGCAGCGACGCCAGCAGCCGGGCCGTTTCAAGGTTTATCGCCGTTCCCGACGCGTTGTCGTGGGCACCGTTGAAAATCGAATCACCCTTCACCGGCCGACCGACACCCAGATGGTCGAGGTGCGACACGTAGACGACGTATTCGTTTTTCAGCACCGGGTCGGAGCCGGGCAATACAGCCACCACGTTTTCGCCAATCAGTCCGTCGTTCTGTTCGGTATCAGTATGCGCTTTTACCGACAGCGGTAGGGCAACGGGCGTGATGGCTCCCTTCCGCGTCTGCGTGATGGCATCCATAAATGAGACGGGCGCGCCGTCGAACAGGAGCCGGGCGGTGGAATCGCTCAGCGCCCCAACAACGCGCAACTCCGGATATGTGCGCTGGGCTTTCCCGTTGGCGTCGGTCCAGCGGTAAGTAGCCTGCCGGGCGCGGGGTGATGCCGCCATGATCCGCGACCCAACGTCCGACGGCAGGCTGAACGTCAGCAAACCAACGGCACCATGCGCTGCGGCCAGTTCTGCCTTTGCGGACCCAAAGTAGGCCCGTTCGTTCGATGGAAAACTAGCCGGTGCGCCGTTGACACACACAACGATTTTACCTTTGACGTCGACGCCCTTGTAATCGTCGTGGCCTAGTTCGGGTGCGTCGATGCCGTACCCCATGAATACCAGCGGGGCCGACACGTCGCTGGTTTGACTGCCGAAGTTGGGACTCAGTACGTACTGTTTGCCGTAAGTCATGGGCAAGTCGCGGCCGTTGCGCACGAACGTCAGGTTGCTACGGTCTTCGCGCACCTGCGCCCGACGCAGCGGCACCGCCTGCCGGTAGGTTCCCTTCTCCCCCGCGGGTTTGAAGCCGAAACTTTTCAACTGGTCCTGCACGTAGCGAGCCGCCATCTCGTAGCCTTCTGTACCCGGCTTGCGGCCTTTCAGCTTGTCGTCAGACAGGTAGCGCATATGGGCTTCGATGTTCTGCGGCTGCACCGACTTGGCCGTTTGCTGAATCGCCACGGGCAGGCTGTCGGTGGTGGTCTGCGCCTGTACCTGATTTGTCAGTAATCCAGCCAGCAGTAAGAGCGTTGATCTGTTGAGCACGTTGAGAAACGGGTTTTCAGTATACAGTTTTCAGTAGTGCCGACGCGAACGGTTCCGTAGTGTCGACACAGTTTGCCCTCCGCCGTAAACAGAAAACCGTAAACTGCCTACCGAACCTTACCCCCTTGCCAGCGCGAACGGGACGGGTTTGTCGAACACGTCGGCGAGGGCGACGCGGGCTGCGTGGTAGCCGCACATACCGTGGACACCACCGCCCGGCGGGGTCGAGGACGAACAAATATACAACCCATCCGCCGAGGTTTTGTACGGCGACAGGCTGATGACGGGTCGGGTGAAGAGTTGCCCGATGTCGATTATACCGCCGTTGATGTCGCCCCCGATGTAGTTTGGGTTGTAGGCTTCCATCTGTTCGGTGTTCATTGTGTGGCGCGACAAAATCCGGTCGCGGAAACCGGGCGCAAACCGTTCAATCTGCCGCTCGATGATGTCGGTTTGATCGACGGTAGAGCCGTTGGGTACGTGGCAATACGCCCAGACGGTGTGTTTCCCATCGGGGGCGCGGGTATCGTCGAACAGGCTTTGCTGCGCCAGCAGGACGTACGGTTTATCCGGATGTTTACCGTCGGCTACGGCCTGCTCGCCCGCCGTAATCTCTTCGAGCGTACCACCTAGGTGAATCGTTCCGGCCTGCCGACAGTCGGCGTTGGTAAACGGAATCGGCCCGTCGAGTGCCCAGTCGACTTTGAACACGCCGAAGCCGTAGCGATAGTTTTCGAGTTGTTTGCGGTACAGGGCCGAAAAGCGATCACCGGTAATCTGGAGAATCTGCTTCGGCGTCAGGTCGAACAGCACGGCCCGCGCCGGGGGAATGTCGGCCATCGAGCGCACCATCCGGTCGGTTTCAATCGTCCCACCGATAGATTTGAAGTAGCCCGCCAGTGCGTCGGCGATGCGCTGCGACCCACCAATCGGAATCGGCCAGTTGTGCAGGTGTCCGGCCGCCAGCAGCACGAGTGCAATCGCCGATGTGGTCAGGTTAGTCAGTGGCTGAATGGAGTGCGCGGCCATGCCAGCAAACAGCGCCTGCGCTTCTTCGGTCTGAAACCGCTTCGTCAGTAGCGTAACCGGCGGCACGGCACTAACCCCGAAACTCGCCATATCGATGGGGTGCTCCGGCCAGCGTAGTGGCCCCAGCACGTCGCCCGCCATCGTCGGCCAGTCGTTTACGATGGGTCCCATCAGCCTGGCGTATGTTTCGCTATCGACACCCAGCCCGGCAGCAGTATCGGCCACCGACCCGCGCAGGACAGCCGCCCGCCCCCCATCGAGCGGGTGGGCAGCGGCAATCGGCGGATTGGCGAACGTCAGGCCAAAGTCAGCCAATGGCAGGGTCTGAAAAAAGGGCGAACCGGCTCCCAACGGGTGTATCGCCGAGCAGATGTCGTGGTGAAAGCCGGGCAGCGTCAGTTCAGCCGTCCGCATCCCACCCCCAACGGTCGGTTTGCCTTCCAGCAGTAATACACCCAACCCGGCGCGTTGCAGCGTGATAGCCGCGCTCAACCCATTCGGCCCCGACCCGACAACAACGGCATCGTAGTTCATACTGTTGAGTTTAATGGTCAATGTCTAAGGTTTAAGGTTGTTCCTTACCATGTAAACCCGTTATTCGCTCAAGTGATTGAGCCGTCCATCACAATAAAAATCAACACTAGCCGCACAGAGAACACAGAGCATTAAAGCATTCTTCGTGTTCTCTGTGCCTCTGTGTTAAAAAAACTTACAGCGGAATGTTTCCGTGTTTTTTCTTCGGCATGGCCGCTACCTTGTTTTTGAGCATCCCGAATGCCCGGATTAGCTTTTTGCGGGTGTCGGCGGGCATGATGACCTCGTCGATGTAGCCCCGGTTTGCGGCCCGATACGGGTTGGCGAATTTCTCCGTGTAGTCGAGCACTTTCTCCTGAAGCTTGGCCTGCGGGTCGGCAGCCTCGGCGATTTCGCGCTTGAAAATGATCTCGGCGGCACCACTCGCCCCCATCACGGCAATCTCGGCACTCGGCCACGCGTAGTTCAGGTCGGCCCCGATGTGCTTGGAGTTCATCACGTCATACGCCCCGCCGTAGGCTTTGCGGGTGATGACCGTCACGCGCGGCACGGTGGCTTCGCAGAACGCGTAGAGCAGTTTGGCCCCGTTGCTGATGATACCGTTCCACTCCTGATCGGTACCGGGCAGGAAACCGGGAACGTCTTCCAGCACCAGCAGCGGGATGTTGAAGCAGTCGCAGAAGCGTACGAACCGGGCGGCTTTGGTGCTGGCATTGCTGTCGAGGACACCCGCCAACACCGCCGGTTGATTACCCACGACGCCGATGCTCCGCCCGGCAATCCGCGCGAAACCAACGACGATGTTCTCCGCGTAATTCTTGTGCACCTCCATAAAACTCCCCATGTCGACCAGCTCGTCGATCACCTCACGCATGTCGTACGGCTGGTTGGCACCGGCCGGAATCAGACTGTCGAGGGCCGGGCGGCTTTCGTCGGTCGACTCGTAGGGCAGGCGAATGGGGTCGTCTTCGCAGTTCTGCGGGATGTAGCTGAGCAATTGCTTGAGCTGCTGGATACAGGCCAGTTCGTTGGCGCAGGCGAAGTGCGTCACGCCCGACTTGGTACTGTGGGTACTGGCCCCACCCAGCTCTTCGGCCGTCACCTCTTCGTGGGTTACGGTCTTGACCACGTTCGGCCCCGTCACGAACATGTAGCTCGTGTGCTCGACCATGAAAATAAAGTCGGTGATGGCCGGGCTGTACACGGCCCCACCCGCACACGGTCCCATAATCGCCGACAGCTGCGGGATCACGCCCGATGCTTTGGTGTTGCGGTAAAAAATATCCGCGTATCCCGCCAGCGACAGCACGCCCTCCTGAATCCGGGCACCGCCGGAGTCATTCAGCCCAATGATGGGTGCGCCGTTCTGCATAGCCAGGTCCATCAGCTTACAGATTTTTTCGGCGTGCGTTTCCGACAAAGCACCGCCAAACACGGTAAAGTCCTGCGCGAAAACGTACACAAGCCGCCCCTCCACGGTGCCGTAGCCCGTCACGACGCCGTCGCCGAGGTAGTGCTCTTTGTCGAGGCCGAAATCGCGGGTGCGGTGCATGACGAACTTACCGATTTCTTCAAACGACCCATCATCGACCAGCAGGGCGATGCGTTCGCGGGCGGTCAGCTTGCCTTTAGCGTGCTGGGCGTCGATGCGTTTTTGCCCCCCGCCGAGTTCGGCTTCGGCGTTCTTCTGGGCCAGCAGTTCAGGTTTTGTTGGCTTATGATTGGTTGTTTGTGCTGTCGTGTCGGAGGATGCGGGCTGCATAGACTGGGTTTGGAAAAGCTAAATCGTTATTGGCAAAGTTAATTTTTACCGACTGAATCCAACGGTTCCACCCGATTTTGTATCATCGTGTCGTAGCCAGTTAGCCCTGTTTTTATGCGAATACGTTACCTCACCGCGTTGCTTACTGGACTATGCCTACAGACGGCTTTGGGGCAGGATTCAACGCTTACGTACAATCACCCGTCGCGCTTTGTCCTGAAACTGTCTCCGCTTGCTGTGCTCGATCAGGACGCAACGCTACAGGCCGGGCTGGAGTACCGGACCGGTCGCCGAACGTCGGTGCAGGCGGAACTAGGTTACGGGGGTAAGAATCTGTCGCCGTTCCAGAGCGACATCAAGAAATTTGCGGATGCCGAAGTCTGGCGCGGCCGGGCCGAGGTCCGGTTCTACCTGGGCCGCTACCGCACCAACCGCAAACAGGGCATTGCGATTCGGAGCGATTTTCCGCTGGGCAACTACTGGGCAGTCGAGGGGTTGTTCAAGCAAACTAACGTCACCACGGCCGAATACATTGGTCAGCCTGATCCCGTGACGCGCGTATCAACCATCATCTATCCCCACAATATCCGCCGGTATGTCGCCGGTTCGCACATCAAGTTTGGGCGGCAGTTCGCTTTTTATGATCCGCACCGACGCGTCTTCTCGCGGGCGCTGCTCGACGTTTATTGGGGTGTGGGAGTGCGGCTGATTACCAATCAGGGGGCGGACCAGCTGACGGTAGAAACCTGCGGCTGTGGCTTCGGGCGTTCATTTACCCGCCGGGGCATAACCCCTGCCCCCAGCCTGTCGCTCGGCCTGAAACTGGGTTTTGCGCTCTGACGCCGTTTGCTGACCTTTGCCATACGCTCTTTCCCGTTTGCTGCTTGGGTCGTTTTCTGCTATACGCGCTACTTCTGCTTACTACCAAAATTGGGTTCGCCCAAACGCTGGGTGGGCAGCGCGTTTTTTCGTTTCTCGACCTGCCGACCCACGCCCGTGTGGCCGCGCTTGGCGGACAGGTAGCGACGGCCACGCAGCCCAGCGCACCCTATTTTCAGAACAACCCCGCCCTCGCCGACTCCCTGCCGACTAATCAGTTGTCGATCAGCCTGATGCCGTATCTGGCTGCGGCAAAGTATTACACGCTGCAATACGGGTTACCCGTCAAACCCCGCACCGACCGCCGGACAAGCTGGTCCGTAGGCATGCAGTACCTGAGTTACGGGCAGTTCGACTTGACCGACCCGGCGGGGAACAAGCTCGGCACGTTTACCGCCAACGACTACGCCCTCGGCCTGACCCACGCCCGTACGGAAGGCAATTTCACACTCGGCGCGACGATCAAGGCGGTCGGTTCGTCCATCGAAACGTATTCCGCTTTTGGCCTGCTGGCTGATTTCGGTGGGGTATGGCGGCACCCGAAACGCGAACTGACGTTTGGCCTGACGGCAAAAAACGTGGGTTACCTGTTTAAAAACTACGGCCCGGCCAACGCCGACCTCCCCTTCGATTTGCAGGCGGGTGTTACGGTCAAGCCGCTCCACGCACCCATTCGGCTGACGCTCACGGCCCACCATCTCCAACGCTTCGACATCGCCTACAACGACACGAACCTGAACGTTCGCTACGACCTGAGCGGTAACCCCATCCCGACGAGTATCAGCACAGTTGAAAAAGTGGCCCGGCACCTGAGCATCGGAGCGGAACTGCTGCTGAGCCGGAACGTGCAGTTGCTGGTTGGCTATAATCACCAGAAACGACAGGAAGGCCGCCTAACGACGGGCAGCGGCCTGGCGGGCATCTCGTTTGGCGCAATGGTGCAGGCGCGGGGTTTTCAGCTTACCTACGCCCGTTTTTCAGCCGCCCCCACCGCCGGAACCAGCCAGCTTTCGCTCAGCATCGACATCAACCGGTTTTTGCGGTAGTTTTTTAGTAGAGACGCGACCCTTCGCGTCTCAGCACCCGGATGGTACACCGCCGGATGGCATTGCTGACGCGCGCTGAGACGCGAAGGGTCGCGTCTCTACTAAAAACAGACGTCAACCGGTTGCTGCGGTAGTTTACACCAACCAACAAAAAAGGCCAGCCGATTGCTCGGACTGGCCTTTTTTGTCTCCGGCAGCTTCCAGCTGTCGGGCCGCGACAGCGGCCAACAAATTAGCATAACAAATAAGCCTACGGCTCAACAGCTGGAAGCTGTCTGAGACATACAGTCTACTGTCCTGCCCGTTTCATCAGCGCGTCGCGCGAGAGGGTGATGAGATGGCCGACGGGTTTTCCGGCGCGGTACGTAACGACGCGTAGGGTAATGGGGCCGTCGGGGAGCGCGACGGGCTGCGTGTATTTGGTCGAAAACTGGTCGGGCATGGTGTCGTCGGTGCTGTAGTAGATGGTCAGACCCGGAATTTCACCCGCCATGTTGAGCATCAGTTTATCACCGTTCATGCTGGTTTTCACGATGGCGTCGTAGACCGCTTTCGAGTGGTTGATCTGCGCGACGTCAGCACGGTCGAAATGGTTTTCCATCCGCGTTACGAAGTCGGGCCAGTTGCGGGCGGCCTTCGGCGACCAGTATACCTCCGACAAGGCCCAGCTGCGCGGGTACAGCATGTATTCGGCGTAGCGCAGGTTCGGAATCTGCTCGGTCCAGAGGTTGCCCTGCCCACCCAGAATGTACTTCGCATCGACGCCATCGGGCACGGGGTCATAGTTGTAGCTCGTCTGCGTCCGCAGCGTCGCGTAGATCGGCGGGTCGACGGAATTATCGCCCTGATTGTAGTCGAGGTAGGCGAAGGTGGTGGGCGTCATCACGACGTTGTGCCCCATCTGTGCCGCTTCGATACCGCCTTTGATACCCCGCCAGCTCATCACCGTTGCCGTCGGCGAGATGCCGCCTTCCAGAATCTCATCCCAGCCCAGGAACTTCTTGCCTTTAGCCGCCAGAATCTTCTCGACCCGACCCATGAAGTAGCCCTGCAAATCCTCCACGTGGTGGATGTTGAGTTTCTTCATCAGCGCCTGACAGCCGGGGTCCTGCGCCCAGTAGCCCTTGTAACATTCGTCGCCCCCGGCATGGATGTATGGATTGGGAAACAGCGCGGCCACTTCCGTAAAGACCTTATCCAGAAAGACATACACGTTCTCGTCTGATGGGTTGAGCGTGTTCTCGACTTTCATCTTGAACGTGCCGTTGCCGTACCAGTCGGCGAAGTTGGTGCCGGGGTTGACGCTTACCTGCTGCTTCGTGCAGCTTAGTTCGGGGTAAGCCGCCAGTGCCGCCATGCTGTGGCCGGGGATGTCGATTTCGGGAACAATCGTCACGTTGCGGTCCTGCGCGTACCAGACAATCTCGCGAATGTCGTCCTGCGTGTAAAAGCCGCCGTAGGGTGTTGGCTCACCGGGTTTGGGGTCGGCCCGGTCGCCGAAGTGCCCCGTGCGGGCCACGCGAAACGCACCGACGCTGGTCAGTTTGGGCAGCGATTTGATCTCGATACGCCAGCCGTTGTCGTCGGTCAGGTGCCAGTGAAAGGTGTTGTATTTGAGGGCGGCAATCTGGTCGATAAACGATTTAACGTCTTCCTTGGGGAAGAAATGACGGCTCACGTCGAGCATGATGCCCCGCCAGCCGAAGCGCGGGTAATCGGTAATCTGCACGGCCGGAATCGTCCAGTTGGTGCTGACCGCCGTTTTGCTGCCAATCTCTTTGGGCAGCAGCTGCGTCAGCGTCTGCGCCCCGTAGAACAGCCCGGCGGGTTTGTTGGCCGTGATACGAACGCCCTTCGTCGTAGCGTTCAGGGTGTAGCCTTCGTCGCCAAGTTTCGCGTCGGGCGTGGTGTTGATTTCCAGTTGAATACTACCTGACGTACCGGATTTTGGGGTGATCGAAAAACCCGTCGGGCCGTTCAGTTGCTTTGCCAGCAGGTCGGCCGTGGCTTTACCAGCGGGCTGATTGTACTGAATACTGGTGGAGTTGGTCAGGCGGTACGTACCGGATTTGGTCTGAACGCTGACGGGTTGCGGAATCAGGTGAATGGGGGTCTGAGCCTGGGCAACGGTAATACCGAGGGCCAGTACCAGCATACGGGTAAGCTGCATAATGAGGAAATAGATAAGGGTCGACTGGCCCGGTTGAGTCGGGCCGCTCAAAAATAACAGATTTGCCCCAACCCTACCGCCCCACGACAAAATCCGGGATGTTGGACACATTTTCGGGTTTCTGATGTTAGACTACAAACACCAACTCATCGTACAATACCGAGTCAATGACTGAATTACTGAAAGACCTTACCCCCCGGCAGATCGTTGCCGAACTTGACCAGTACATTATCGGCCAGCACGACGCCAAACGCAACGTGGCTATCGCCCTGCGTAACCGCTGGCGCCGGATGAACAGTCCGGCCGATATGCAGCACGAAATAACCCCGAATAATATCCTGATGATCGGCGCAACGGGCGTTGGCAAGACCGAGATTGCCCGGCGGCTGGCCCGCATCGCCGACGCCCCGTTTGTGAAAGTCGAAGCGTCGAAATTTACCGAAGTCGGCTACGTCGGGCGCGACGTGGAGAGCATGGTACGCGATCTGGTCGAACAGGCCGTCAATATGGTCCGCACGGCCAAGAAAGAAGAAGTGAAAGTACGGGCGCAGCAGAACGTGGAAGACGCCATTCTCGACATTCTGATCCCGCCCGTTAAATCAGCCAGCCCGGCGACGAGCACAATCGGATTCGACGGAAACGCCAGTTCGTCGGACTCCGAGCTTAACGAACGGACGCGCGAGCGGTTCCGCGAAAAAATCCGCTCCGGCGAGATGGACGACCGCAAAATCGACATCGACGTGCAGCAGTCGGCTACGCCCAGCATCGGCGTTATGGGCGGGGGCATGGACGACCTGTCGATGATGAATATTCAGGAGATGATCGGCAATATGATGCCGAAGAAAGGCAAGAAACGGAAAGTGACCATCGCTGAAGCCCGCACGATTATGCTGGAAGAAGAAGCCGCCAAGCTGATCGATATGGACGAGGTGAAGGAGGAAGCCATCCGCAAAGCCGAAGACGCCGGGATTATTTTCATCGACGAAATCGACAAGGTAGCGTCGGCGCGGTCGGGCAATGGCGGGGGTGGCCCCGACGTGAGCCGGGAAGGCGTTCAGCGCGACCTATTGCCGATTGTTGAAGGCAGCACGGTCAACACGAAGTACGGATCGATTCACACCGACCACATTCTGTTTATCGCGGCCGGAGCGTTCCACGTCGCCAAACCCAGCGATCTGATTCCTGAATTGCAGGGGCGTTTCCCGATCCGGGTGGAGTTGCAGAGCCTGTCGGAAGACGATTTCTACCAGATTTTGAAAGAACCGAAAAACGCGCTGACCAAGCAGTACGAAGCCATGTTGCAGGCCGAATCGGTGTCGCTCGCCTTCAACGACGACGCCCTGCGCGAACTGGCAAAAATTGCGTTCGAGGTCAACAGCGAGGTCGAAAACATCGGGGCGCGTCGGCTGCAAACGGTATTAAGTCAGCTGATGAACGATTTCATGTTCGACATCCCCGACGTGATCGGGGCTAACGCGCAGGTGGTCGTGACGAAAGAACTGGTGCAGGAAAAACTGACCGGCCTTGTCAAAAACCGGGATCTAAGCCAGTTCATTTTGTAGAGACCGGTGCGCCCGGCAGTCGCGTCTTCATGTAACCCACTTATCGTGAAACAGCTTCGCTCGTTTGGGCAGATTGCGGGCCGGGCCTTTACCAACCTGGCCGAGAATGACCCCATTCGGATGGCGGCAGCGACGGCGTTTTTCAGCTTTTTTGCGCTGCCGCCCATCGTTATCATCCTGACGCAGCTCTACGGACAGGTACTTGCCGACGCCGACCGGCAGATCAGCACGGAGTTGTTTCGCACGATGGCCGATTTGTTTGGCTGGCAGAGTGCCCGGCAGTTGCAGGATATTTCGCAGCGGCTGCAACAACCCCGCGCCAACGGCTGGCTGACGGCCCTCAGCGTGGCCCTGCTCCTGCTGGCCTCGACAACGCTGTTTGCGATCATTAAAAATTCGCTGAATCAGTTGTGGCAGGTGAAGCACGCGGCCCATCGACGATGGTGGGCATCAGCCGCCGACCGGGCCATCGCTTTCGGGTTGATTCTGTTTACGGGCCTGCTGGTGCTGGGGTCGTTTCTGGTGCAGCAGATGCTGATGCCCCTAAAAACGCAATTGGCAAGTTCGTTTCCACCACCGTTCTGGCTCATGGCCACCGGGCGTTTTCTGCTGTCGACGGTTTTGCTGACGCTGTGGCTATGTGTACTCTTCAAGTACCTGCCCGACATTAAAATCCGCTGGCAGGCTGTGTGGCGGGGTGCGCTCGTTACGGCCCTGCTCTTCGGCGTAGGCGAACAGATTCTCGACCGGCTGCTGATAAAAAGCCCGGTCGGGGCACTCTACGGCCGGTCGGGGGCTATTATCCTGATCCTGCTGTTTATCTTCTACTCCGCCCTGATCCTGTACTACGGCGCCAGCTTCACCCGCGAATACGCCAGTTGGCTCCACCTCGACGCCCAACCGGCGTCCGACGCGGTCGCGTACCAGATTCAGGAACTGCCGGGGGATAATGACCTCAGCGATAACCTCACCCCGGCCCCTCTCCTAAACAGGAGAGGGGTGACTAGCCGCGAATCAGCCTGCGGCCAGTACATTGTTTAAGTCTAGATATTTAATGGAGTGAGGTAATACTAACTCCATAAGTAACATTGTAGTCGCTAGTCGTTGGAGTCACCCCTCTCCTGTTTTGGGAGAGGGGCTGGGGGTGAGGGAATTTCTAAAACAATAACTGTCTCACCAGCCCTGTAACCTGCCCGATCGCCCGGTCGGTGTCGGCGCGCTTACGGTCGGGTGGGTCGAACCGGTTAAACGGACGCAGGTCGAGCACGAATGTTTCGTCGATTGTATCGCCTTCGATGGGGGTATAGCGTTTGTAACCGCCCACCACAACGGGCATCAGGCCATGCGCCGTTTTGAACCGCATCAGTACCGACATCAGCAGTTGCTCCACCAGCGCAGCCGATACGTCTTCCGCCGGTATAAACTGGACATACGCCAGATTTCGGTCGACCAGGGTTTGCGCATCAGCGTCGTAATGCCCTTCGCAGCTGGCAAACGTCTGTACGAGTCCGGTAGCGTTCAGCGCATCGACCAGGGGGCGAATGCCGGGTTCAATTGTGTCGGCGGGGTGATTCATATGCAGGAGATAGGATAAAGCACAGTAAGCGTATTTGTTACCAGTCCGGCGGCACCAGACAGGAGGCCAGCCGGTAGTTCGTTATTTCGGGCGGGTGACCAGATAACCCACGGCCAGCAGGGCCAGTCCGGCCGATGCACCAAACGAAACGTACATTCCCTGCGCCATACCGAAGCGGTTGAGCAGCCAGCCCGCAGCCACGGCCCCAATGCCAATGCCTGCTTCCAGCGCAATGTACATGGTCGCCATGGCGCGGCCCCGCGTCGCTTCATCGCTCAAATCAGCTGTCCAGGCCGTTATCGTCGGCGAATTCATACCCCACGACATGCCAAACAGCACAGCCGCCGTCCAGAATAGGATCGTCGAATGGGTAAACATCAGCGTCGCCATGGCTACGGCCAGCACCGAAGTCGAAATAAGCAGCACCGGCACCCGCCCGTGCCGGTCTGACGAGCGGCTGAACACCAGCCGCACCGCCAGCGATGCCAGCGTATAGACGCTGAAAAACAGCCCTTTGTTGGCAATGCCCAGCGAACTACTCAGCCCCGCCACAACCGTCAGCACAACGCCCGACGAGAACGATTGCAGGAGCAGTACGACAAACGGCGGGATGGCCTGCCGGTCGAAGATTTCGTTCTTCCGCAACTTCAGCAGACCAAACCGAAACGGCTGCGTGTTGACCAGCGTTTCGGGCATCTGAATCAGGATAAGAATCGACAGCAGCGCGAAGGCCGACGAGGTCCAGAACATGGCGTCGAGGGAATACGACTCCGCCAGCCAGCTCCCGATAGCTGGCCCAAGCGACATCCCCATCGCCGTGAACAGCCCCAGCATGCCCATAGCTTCCCCCCGTCGGTCGGCCGGTACGATATCGGCGACGTAAGCCGACGTTGCCGTGGGTTTGGTACCTGTCGAGAAGCCGTGCACGAGTCGCAACGTCAGAAAACCACCGACCGTCAGCAGGTACGGATATAAAAAACCGCACAGGAAGCAGACAACCGACCCGAACGCCATCACCGGCACCCGCCCCACCGTATCCGTAATTTTACCGCTGAACGGCCGCGACAGTCCCGCCGTCAGCGTAAACAGCGCGATAATCAGCCCGACGTATTCGCGGCCACCCAGCCGCGTCAGATGGTCGGGCAATTCAGGAATCATCATCTGAAAGCTGGCGCAGAACAGAAAATTACTGACGCACAGCAGCCAGAACGACAGCGTATACAGGGCTGACTGGCCAAAGGGGTGACGAATGAGCAGCGTTTTCAGCGGACAAACGGGGATGATCTGGCGCAAAGGTACGAAAGAGCGGTTGACCTCACCCCCCGCCCCTCTCCTAGAACAGGAGAGGGGTGACTAGCGGCAGATAAGCTTTCGGCTTTTATTTATCGGCTAGACAGCTGATTCGCCATTAGCATCACGATGAAACGAATGCTAGCTGGTCGCTGACGACACCCCTCTCCTGTTTTAGGAGAGGGGCCGGGGGTGAGGTCCACCACTCTTTCGTACCTTTGCCCCGCTTACTCATTCCCCCGGCTATGTCCCGCAACGTTAAAATCGGTCTCTTCCTTACCGTTTCCATTTTACTCACCACCTTCACGTTTTACTTCTGGCAGATTTTCCGGACGCCAAATCTACAGACGAACGACGGCGACAAAACCTTCGCGCTGCTCATTCCCAGCGGGTCGACGTTCGAGTCGGTCATGGATACGCTGAAAACCCACAAGGTCCTCGACGACGAAGTATCGTTCCGGTTTCTGGCTAAGCTGATGAAGTATCCCGACCACGTGAAGGTTGGGCGCTACGAGATCAAACCCCGCACGGGTAACCGCGACGCGCTCGTCAAACTACGCAACGGCAGTCAGGATGCACTGCCCATCACATTCAACAACATCCGGCTCAAAAGCGACCTCATCGAGCGGCTGGGCAGCAAATTTGAATTTGGCCCCGACGCCCTCGGCAAGCGGCTCAACGACCCGGCCGTCTGCGAAAAGTATGGCTTCGACACCACGACCATCGTCTGCCTGTTTCTACCCAACACCTACGAATTTTTCTGGACCATCAAGCCCGACGCGTTCCTGGAACGGATGGGCAGCGAATACAAGAAATTCTGGACGCCCGAACGGCAGGCCAAAGCAAAAGCCCTTGGTCTGACCCAGACGCAGGTGCAGGTGCTGGCGTCGATCGTAAAAGCCGAAACCAACAAAACCGACGAGCAGCCCCGTGTGGCAGGTGTATACCTCAACCGACTAAAGCGCGGCATCAAACTCGAAGCCGACCCGACGGTGATCTACGCCCTGCGCGACTTCGGCATCCGGCGACTGCTCAACAAACAGCTGGCCGTCGATTCGCCCTACAACACCTACCGCTACACGGGTCTGCCACCGGGACCAATTAACCTCCCCGCCCCCGCTACCATCGACGCGGTGCTGAACGCCGAGAAACACGACTATCTGTTTTTCGTAGTCGACGCCCGGTTCAATGGCTACCATACGTTCTCGAAAACATTGTCGGAACACCTCGCCAACGCCCGGCTCTACCAGCAGGCGCTGACGAAGATGAAGATTATGAAGTAAGCCCCCATGCTGACACACGACGTTACGGGCATCCGGGTTCGCTACTACGATACCGATCAGATGGGCATCGTTTATTACGGCAACTACGCCCGCTTCTACGAAATTGGCCGGGTCGAGCTGATGCGGCACATCGGCATGGACTACAAAGACCTCGAAGCTGATGGCGTCGGGATGCCGGTTTACGACATGAGTACCCGATTCATCCGACCCGCCCGCTACGACGACCTGCTCACCGTCCGGGTGACGGTACCGCAGATGCCCACCACCCGGATGCTGTTTCAGTACGAGGTGTTCAACCAGCACGGCCACCTGCTCAACACCGGCAGCACCACGCTGGTATTCGTCAAATCGGCGACGGGTCGCCCCTGCCCCGTCCCGCCCGAACTGGCCACCCTTGCCAAACCTTTCTTTGGGGAGTAGGTTGCTTTATCAGGTTTACGGTATACAGTTTACCGTACCCTGCGTTCGCCGTAAACTGTATACCGTAAACAGAATACCACAAACCACCATCCATGCTCGACAAACTACTGGCGTTGAAGCCAATGCGCGGGCTGCGGACATGGCTCAACAACCATCACCCGTTCAAGTCGCCGATTACGTGGTACGTTTTTTTAAAAAAACTGGGTAACAAGATTATCGAAAACGATACCAGTGAACGGGCCGCTTCGGTGTCGTACAGCCTGATTCTGGCCGTTTTCCCCACGGTTATTTTCCTCTTTACGCTCATCCCGTACATCCCCATTCCGCACCTCGACGACCGGATTATGGGCTTTGTACAGGACCTGCTCCCTGGCGACACATTCAGCACGGTGGGCACCACGATTCAGGACATCGTCAGTCGACCGCGCGGCAACGTACTATCGTTCGGTTTCCTGCTTGCGCTGTACTCCGCTACGAGTGGGCTGGTCGCCCTGATGAACGCCTTCAACTCGTCGCATCGCGACGATAGCCGGGGTTTCTTCCGGATGCGGCTGGTGGCGGTGGGGCTTACCTTCGCGCTGGCTTTTGCGCTGGTCCTGGCCATCCTGACCCTGATCGTCGGGGGCGTCATCAGCGATTACCTGCTGCGCTTCAACGTGCTCAATAACGACCTGTTTGTTTACCTGCTGGCGCTGGGCCGGTATCTGGTTGTATTTGCGGTGTTCGTTGCCACAGTGTCTGTCATTTATCGGTTCGGCCCCGACAAATACCTGCGGTGGTCGTTTATCACGCCGGGCAGCGTGCTCGCGTCGGTACTGATCGTGCTGACTACGCTGGGCTTTTCCTATTACGTGTCGAATTTCGGTTCGTACAACAAAGTGTACGGCTCCATCGGTACGCTGATCGCGCTGATGATCTGGATCAACCTGATCGCGCTGCTGCTGATCCTGGGGTTTGAAGTGAACGCGATTCTGTACGGCGAAAAGGGCGAACCCAAAAGTGCCGATGGCCCGAAAACAACAAACACCACCTCCATATGAACGAAGTGGTGTTTGCAACCCTAACCCATAAATGTAAGTACCTTGTAGTGGACTGTGCCAACTACACTGAATTTTAAACGAAAACCGTGCCAGACTTCCCCTACGAATCGTCCCTTTTTCATCGATTCTGCTCATTTAGGTCGCTCACGGCCCGGTTTTAGCGACTTCATCGGTACACAGACATAGTATGTAGCCCGGTGTAGGCATAGTTATATGAAGTATAGTTGTTTTTCCGCTGGCTCAAAAGAACAGGGATAACTGCTCAGGAACTGGCTACTTTGGGTTGTCAATTGGGAACAGCCTTTGCTACTAAGTACTAGTTCCCGCTCTACAGTAACAGCAGCATACACTATGGTATCAGTCACGGTTCAGGCAACGCACCTGCCGATGAGTCCGTTTTTAAACCAGAGTAAGCCGTGGGTCAGTGTCATCTGCACCTGCTACAATCAAGGTTCGTTTGTCGGGGAAGCGCTGCGCTCGGTTGTCGAGCAGGACTATCCTAACGTTGAGTTAGTCGTTATCGACAACGGCAGTACCGATCAATCTATTCAGCAGATCGACGAGTTTGCCGCTAGGCACCCGGCCGTGCGCGTTATCAAAAATCCGACCAATGTTGGGCTGAACCGCGCCTTTAATCAGGGACTGAAGCTAACCGTGGGCCGGTACGTGATCGATCTGGCAGCCGACGATGTGTTGCTGCCCGGCCGGATAGCCAAACAGGCCGAGCTGTTCAACCGATTACCCGGTTACTACGCGGTGGTGTTCACCAATGCAGCCTTCATCGACGGGCAGGGCAATCGGCTGGGTACCCATTACCCACTCGACAGCAACGGTCGGGCGCGGGTGCGGGTACCTTCGGGCAACGTATTCTGCGACGTACTCGACCGGCACTTCGTCTGTACCCCCACCATGATGATGCGCCGTAGCGTGCTCGACGAACTGGGTGGCTACGATGAGTCGCTGGCTTTCGAGGACTTCGACTTCTGGGTGCGCTCGGCCCGCTCCTACCACTACGCTTACCTGGACGATGTGCTGACGCTCAAACGCCGACTGCCCGACTCGCTGTCGACGCAGGTTATGCAGCGCAACAATCAGTTGCTGGCGTCTTCGCTCATAGTCTGTCAGCGCGCTTTCGATACCTGCCAAACCGACAACGAACAGCATATTCTGGCCCGGCGCATCGGGCAGTTCGTTCGCAAGGCGTTCTACGCTGAGCAGTTCGACCTCGCGCTGCGCTTCGGGCAGCTGCTGAGCCGTATCGAATCGCCCGGTGCCGCAACCCGGCTCTTCCTCGGTATGAGCTACGTCCACCTGCCGGTCAATGGGCTGTACCGGCGTTATCGGAACTGGCAGTTGAGTCGTCAGCTGAAACTGGCCGGGGTTATTCATCGTTAACAGGTGAACCAGATCCGACAGTACGGACGAACTGACCTCACTGACCTTAGTTAACAATGGCCGCCGAATTTCTGAAACTATACCCGACCAATCCCGACCCGCGCCGAATCGATTACATAGCTCAGGCGCTGCGCCGGGGTGCGGTAATTGTGTACCCAACCGACACGGTCTACGGCATCGGCTGTGACATTCACAACGCCCGCGCGGTTGAACGGGTAGCCCGCATCAAAGGCGTTAAGCCGACTAAAAACGATTTTTCGTTTATCTGCTACGATCTGAGCCACATCGCCGATTACGCCCGCGTCAGTAACTCGGCCTTTAAGCTGATGAAGCGGGTATTGCCGGGGCCGTATACTTTTCTGCTCGAAGCCAGCGGCAACGTACCGAAGCTGCTGAACACCAACAAAAAAACGGTTGGTATTCGCGTGCCCGACAACGACATTCCGCGTCAGATCGTGCATGAGCTGGGCAACCCAATCATCACGACCTCTATCCGCGACGAAGACGAGGTGATTGAGTACTCGACCGATCCTGAGCTGATTTTCGAGAAATTTCAGCATCAGGCCGACATTATTATCGACGGCGGTTACGGTGGCAACATCCCATCCACGATTGTAGACGCTACCGATGACGACTTTACCGTGGTCAGGCAGGGACTCGGCGAGCTCGTTCTTTGAAAACCCATACCTACCCGCTATACTTGTAGGAAAATCGATCTAAAATCTCTCCATGCGCTTACCGCTAGCCGCTTTATCCTTGCTGCTGCTGGGACATCTCACCACCAGTTGTTCTTCCACCGAATCAAAGCAAAAAACTACGGCTGCTGCCGGTGATTCCGCCAAAGCCGACGCCACCGAAACAGCCGCTGTCAAGCCGGTCACCCGTCCTTCCGGCTCAGTAAGTACAGGCGATTCAACCCTCGATTCGCTCACCTACGCCCCCAAAGGCGCTATTCTTCCCAAGTATCGCATCTTTGCGTACTACGGTAACCCGCACTCCAAGAAAATGGGCGCGCTGGGTAAGTACCCTAAGGAAGAAATGCTGCAACGCCTGGACGCCGAGATCAAAAACTGGCAGAAAGCCGATCCGTCCACTCCGATTCAGCCCGCGCTTCACCTCGTTGCCACCTCGGCGCAGGGCGCTCCCGGCAAAGACGGCGGGTATCGCCTGCGTATGTCCGACAAGACAATCAAAAAAGTACTGAAGTGGGGCAACGAGCATAACGCAATCGTTTTTCTGGATATTCAGCGCGGCCATGCCCCGCTGGGCCCGGAGATGAAGTACATGGAGAAATACTTGAAGTTGCCCTTCGTTCACCTGGGTATCGACCCGGAGTTTTCGATGGTGACGGGTGCTAAACCGGGTAAGAAAATCGGTTCGTACGATGCGGCTGATATCAACCAGGCGGTAACGTTCCTGAGCAACATCGTGAAGGAAAACAACCTGCCGCCTAAAGTGCTGGTCGTTCACCGCTTCACGCAGGGTATGATCAAGAATTATAAAAACATCAAGCTGAACCCGAACGTACAGATCGTAATGGATATGGACGGCTGGGGACCGCCAGTGCTCAAAAAGGACTCGTACCGCGATTATATCGAGAAAGAGCCGGTGCAGTACACAGGTTTCAAGCTGTTCTACGAGAACGACTTCCGCAAACCCGGCTCGCGCATCATGACGCCCGCCGAAGTACTCGCACTGAACCCCAAGCCCATGTACATCCAGTACCAGTAGGTTTGACAAGCATAAAAGAAAAGGCCGCTCCTGCGCAGGAGCGGCCTTTTCTTTTATGCCAAAGATGGTTCTGACTAGCGCACCCGTGTCCATGTCTTCGTGCGGCCCAACAGACTGATACCCATGACGTAGCCATGAATATCGAGCGAATTAGGATCGCGCAGGCTCAGGTCACAGCTGTATGTCTTGCCATCTTCGGGGTTGTATACCTGCCCACCCGTCCAGGTGTTGTTGCCTTTATAAACCAGATCACTCATCATCACCATGTTCAGCAACGGGCGGCTCCGCAGGGATACATCGGGGTTTTCAATGTCGGTTTTAGGGCGCTTAGTTGTCGGGTCGTTTGGCTCAAGCATCCAGACCAGCCGACCGTAGTATTTATCACCCTGCCTGTAGATCTGAACCTGATTCCGCTTTTTACTGCTCAGCCATCGTCCCAGCACCGCATCCGGATCATCAGCGGGGGGAGTCGACGCCATAAACAGGTAACCGATAAACAAGGTAAGAATTGGCAACAAACGCTTCATTGACGTACGAGTAGTGTATAAGATGGTTCGTAGGGTCGTTAGTCTCCTATAAACGACGCAGGGGGGTACTATGGTTTTCCAACCCCACGGATTGGACAACTTCAAACGTCATTTGTCAAAATCCCGGGCAAAAAAAAGCAGTTCCATCGCCGATGGAACTGCCCTTTCAAGCTACCCGAATCGTCGGGGCTGTTGTCTGCTTATGCCTGCCGATTTTCAACCAGCGCTTTAAACTCGTCGACGGTCGTGTCCTGCGACGCAATCGTCATTTGCTCTTTGGCGTAACCAAGCACTTTATCGTCGAACACCCGGTTGAAGGTGCTCGTATAGTTCTGTCCGTTGTTTTTCTCGTCGGTCAGGTAGTTGCGGGCGATCCGGTCAATGGTTTGGTTCATCTCTTCGTTTTCGCTACCAGCAAAACCAAATTGCTCCCGGACCATCTGCCGCGTTGCTTCCAGTACTTCCTCCTGATCGACTTTGATATCCGCCTTATCAGCGATTTTGTTCTTGATGAGTTGCAGTTTCACCGACTTGGTGAAATCGCCGTACTGCTCATCGATTTGCTCTGGCGTGAATTTGCCTTCGTTCACTTCCAGCAGCCAGTTTTTCAGGAACTCATCGGGCAGCATGATCGGCGTAGCATCGAGCAGCGTCTTTTCGATGTCCAGACGCAGCAGCTGCTCCGATTCCCGGTTATAGTTGCTCTTGATGATTTCGGCAACCTTCGTGCGGAACTCAGCTTCGTCAGAAACGGCACCAGCACCCAGCACTTTATCAAAGAACGCCTGATCCAGACCGGCCGGCTCGTGGCGGGTGATGTCGTCGATAGCGAACGTAAACTCACCGGTCAGACCAGCAACTTCTTCTTTCGGTGCGCCCGTAGCCGTTGCCCGTGCTTTTTCATCAGGGAACGCCTGCTCCAGGTTGAACGTGATGACGTCGTCCTTTTTCTTACCGATGAACTGACCTTTGGCGTCTTCGGCCATTTGGTTCAGCGGGAAAGCAGTCTTGGCCGTAAAGCCTTCAGCACCTTCCGGCGCATTTACCTGCTTTAGCTCACCGTAGATCGTGTCGCCGTCGCCCACTTCGTCGGCGTGGGTATGCTCGTGGAACCGCTTTTGCAGATCAGCAATTGTGCTGTCTACTTCAGCGTCGCCCGCCTGAATGTCGTGTTGATTAACAGCTGGCAGCTCAGCAAAGTCGATGTCGAACTCCGACGCCAGACCCAGTGTGTAGCTGAACGCGAAATCACTTTGGCTGTCCCAGTCGATGGCATCGGCCTGTTCGCGATTCGGAACGGGGTCACCAACAACTTGCAGTTTATTCTCACGGATATAGTCGCTGACGGTCTTGCTCAGCATCGAGTTGATTTCGTCGACGAGGATGCTCTTGCCGTACATCTTCTGCACCAGCGACGCCGGTACGTGGCCAGCCCGGAAGCCTTTCAGCGAAACCGTTTTGCTGTATTGCTTCAGTTTCTTATCGACTTCGGGCTTATAATCGGCCGGGCTGATGGTAATGTTCAGCGATGCGTTGGTATCGCTGGCTTTGTCGAGGGTAATCTCCACGTTTGTGTCGGTTTAAAAATAAAGAGCGAAAGAGTGAAAGAGCGAAAGAGTGAATTGCTTTTGACAAACGCTCTTTCGCTCTTTCACTCTTTCGCTTTTAAACATTGTACGGGCGGAGGGACTCGAACCCCCATGCCTTGCGGCACCAGATCCTAAGTCTGGCACGTCTACCAATTTCGCCACGCCCGCGATTCTGAAGGTGTAGAGTGATAAGGTTTTATAGTTGACCTGCTGTATGGTTGACTAACGCCGAATGGCAACTTTATAACCTTACAACTTTGCAACTGTACAACTTCACGACTGTACAACTTCGCCCCGTTTGAGGGTGCAAAAGTAGTCAAAAATATTTACCCTCCAAATACAAATTGACCAGATCACTTTTTTTCCTGAAACCGGCTCAGTTTCCTGTTATTTAATTGTTATCTTGGTAGAACGAGTACGACCACCGGGACTGACTTGCCCCAAAATTTAACCTACGATGATGAATACGACCGAACGGCGTCAGGCTCCCGCTGCCGAACCCGTTATCGACCTGGAACTGGAGCGACAGGAGATTTTAAAACGGTATCGCCGGTTATTACGGGCGGCCAAGCCAATGCTTAAAGGCGATGATGCCAAGTTGATTAAGAAGGCATTCAATACCTCGGCCGACGCACACAAGAACATGCGTCGACGGTCGGGTGAACCCTATATTTATCACCCTATCGCCGTTGCTCAGATCGCCGTTGAAGAGATCGGTCTGGGGCCGACGAGCATCGTAGCGGCCCTGCTGCACGACGTCGTTGAAGATACCGAAACGACCATTGCCGACATCGATCGGAGCTTTGGCCCCAAAGTAGCCCGCATCATCGATGGGCTGACCAAGATTTCGGGCTATTTCGAGTACGGCACCTCGCAGCAAGCGGAGAATTTCCGGAAAATGCTGCTGACGCTTTCCGACGACGTGCGGGTGATTCTGATCAAGCTCGCCGACCGGCTTCACAACATGCGGACGCTGGATTCGATGCCCCGCGACAAGCAGCTGAAGATCGCGTCGGAGACGATTTACATCTACGCGCCCCTCGCCCACCGGCTGGGTCTGTACGCGATCAAGTCGGAGTTGGAAGATTTGTACCTCAAGCACGTCGAGCCGGAGGCTTACAAGGATCTGGCCAAGAAACTGCGCGAAACGAAGCTGGCCCGCGACCGGTTTATCAGCCGATTTATTGAACCCATCGACCGCGATCTGGCCGAAACCGGCATTCAATACGTCGTTAAAGGGCGGCCCAAGTCCATTTATTCGATCTGGAACAAGCTGAGTAAATCGAAAAAGCCGTTCGAAGAAATCTACGACCTTTTCGCCGTCCGGATCATCCTCAACGTGCCGCCGGAGCAGGAGAAAGCGGCTTGCTGGCGGGCTTATTCCATCGTCACGGATCATTACAAACCCAACCCCGACCGGCTCAAAGACTGGATCAGTACCCCGCGCACCAACGGCTACGAATCGCTGCACACGACAGTGATGAGCAAGTCTGGGCAGTGGGTGGAGGTGCAGATTCGGACCGAGCGGATGAATGAGATTGCTGAGAAAGGATACGCGGCCCACTGGAAATACAAGGGCAACGACACACAAACCGGCGCGGGTATCGAAACCTGGATCAGTCAGGTGCGCGACATGATCGAGTCGGCGGGTAGTGGCGATAAAAAAGCGGCCATCGAATTTGTCGATGATTTCCGCTCGAACCTGTACAGTGAAGAAGTCTTTGTCTTTACGCCGAAGGGCGATCTGAAAGTGCTGCAACGGGGGGCTACGGCCCTCGACTTCGCGTTCGATATTCACACGCAGGTGGGGGCGCACTGTATGGCCGCGAAGGTCAACAACACGCTGGTGCCGCTGAGTTACGTACTGCAAAACGGCGATCAGATGGAGGTAATCACCTCCAACCGGCAGAAACCCAGCGAAGACTGGCTGCGGTTTGTGGTCACGTCGAAGGCCAAGACCAAAATTAAAGATCTCATCAAGGAGGAAAACAAGCGGTACGTTACCGACGGCCGCGACCTCGTGATGAAGAAGGTACGCGTGCTGCGGATGGAAATGAGCAACGAGCTTACCAACCAGATGCGGGCGTACTTCGGCTCGAAAACCACTGACGACTTTTTCTATCGCGTCGGGAAGGGCCATATCGACGTGCAGGAGCTGCGTAAGTTCAAGGCCGACAAGGAAGCCCGTGAGAACCGCGCCAACAAGATTGACACCAGCGCGATTCAGGATGGGAAGTCGTTCACCAAAGAACTTAAAAAGATTCATGGCGAACGCGCTGACGCCGACATGCTGCTTATCGGCGAAGACATGGACCGAATCGATTACACACTGTCGAAGTGCTGTAACCCGATTTCGGGCGACGACGTATTCGGGTTCGTGACGATCAACGACGGGATTAAAATTCATCGGGTGACCTGCCCCAACGCCGTCGAGCTGATGTCGAACCACGGCAACCGGATCATCAAAGCGAAGTGGACGAGTCAGAAGGAGCTGGCGTTTCTGGCGGGGCTGCGCATCACCGGTACCGACCGGGTGGGCCTGATCAACGACGTAACGCGGGTCATCAGCAACGAACTACACATCAACATGCGGTCGGTGGCGATCGACTCGAAAGACGGTATTTTCGAGGGCAACATCCGGCTGTATGTACACGATACGGAGCACCTCGAAACGCTGATGCGCAAACTCGAACGCGTACAGGGTGTCTTCGAAGTCATCCGCTTCGACTCGTGATGCGGTTCGTCGTTCGTGGTTTGTAGTTTGTGGTTATGCTACCGCCGAACTACAAACGACGAACTACAAACCGAAACCCCTACCTTTGCACCTGACTAATTCAATCGGAACGGACATGCCTGCGCCGAAGCAAACAAATCTGGAAGCCGCCCGGACTATTTTCACAGCCTACCTCGAACGGAAGGGTCTGCGAAAAACGCCCGAACGCTTCGCCATTCTGGAAGAGATCTACCACCGCGAAGACCATTTCGACGTCGACGAGTTGTACATCTCCATGAAAAATAAAAAGTACCGGGTTAGCCGCGCAACGGTGTACAACACGCTCGACGTGCTGGTTGACTGCGACCTGGTGACGAAACATCAGTTTGGCCGTAACCTGGCGCAGTATGAGAAGTCGTACGGCTACCGGCAGCACGACCACCTGATCTGTACCGATTGCCACAAGGTGATGGAGTTTTGCGACCCGCGTGTACAGAACATTCAGAACATGGTGGGCGATCTGTTGAAGTTCAACGTGATGCACCACTCGCTGATTTTTTACGGCTCCTGCAACCGCGACCTCTGCGAAAACCGGGAACACCCCGCCCCCGCCGATCATCCCGATGCCCGGCAGGGAACAGTCGACTATCCGGCCGATATTCAGGAGCATCGGTAAGCGTGAAAAACCTACTCCTTGTTTGACTATGAATCCGTATGCTGAATTAGCTGACTTTTTATTAGCTCATATCAAGCCCGAGACGGTGCTGTCTTTCCGAGCAACCGAAGAGCAGCATGACCATTTTTATGAGCTTCTGGAAAAAGAAAAAAGTGGATCGGCTACGGCGGAAGAAATCGACCTTATCGACAAGTTTATGCAAGTCGAGCATATCATGCGCTTAGCGAAAGCGAAGGCCCGGCAGTATGTCCACCAATAACAGTTCCGTTCCAGCATCAACACGGAGATTAGTGGCGGAACGTGCCAACTACGCCTGCGAGTATTGCTTGGCAGAGGATGTAGGTTCATTCATTGGCTTCGAAGTAGATCACATCATAAGTCGTAAGCACCGTGGTTCGAATGACGCAATCAACCTGGCTTATGCCTGCCCTGACTGCAATCGTAGCAAAGGAAGCGACATTGCGTCTATCGACTGGGAAAACAGAGAAATAGTTCGTTTCTACAATCCTAGAACCGATATTTGGGCTGAGCATTTCAGATTGGCAGGTGGTTTCATCGAACCGCTGACGCCAATCGGCAAAGTGACTGTTGACATCTTACGATTCAACGATAAAATAAGGCTTCCAGATAGGGGCATCTTTTAATTTGTAATTCATGATTGACGTTTTGTTAGGCCTCCAGTGGGGCGATGAAGGTAAGGGTAAAATCGTGGACGTACTGGCGCCACAATATCAGGTTGTCGCCCGGTTTCAGGGTGGCCCCAATGCAGGGCACACGCTGGAATTCGACGGCTTCAAACACGTATTGCACCAGATTCCATCCGGCATTTTTCGGAGCGATATCCAGAATATCATCGGTAACGGCGTTGTACTCGACCCAATCACGTTCAAGAAAGAAATCGACGCGCTGGCGAAGTACAACCTGCCCCTGACCAAAAACCTTCAGATTTCGCGTAAAGCATCGATCATCGTTCCGACCCACCGGCTGCTCGATGCCGCCTACGAACAGGCGAAAGGTGAGTCGAAAATCGGATCGACGCTGCGTGGTATTGGCCCGACGTATCAGGACAAAGTGGCCCGGCAGGGGCTGCGCGTTGGTGACGTGATCTCGCCCAAGTTCGCCGACAAATACGGCAAGCTGGTGGCCCTCCACAAGATCATTCTGGAGCAGAACAACTTTGATTATGCGTCGGTACTACCGCAGGCGGAAGAAGAATTTTTCGCGGCTGTGGAGTTCATGAAGCAATTTTCACTGACCGACAGCGAATACGCGATCAACGACGCGCTGAACGACGGCCGTAAGATTCTGGCCGAAGGAGCGCAGGGGTCGTTGCTCGACCTTGACTTTGGCTCGTATCCGTTCGTTACGTCGTCGAATACGACGGCGGCCGGTGCCTGCACGGGTCTTGGCGTTGCCCCCCGGCAGATTGGTGAGGTGTACGGTATTTTCAAAGCCTACTGCACGCGTGTCGGCAGTGGCCCCTTCCCAACCGAACTGAACGACGAAACGGGCGAACGTATCCGGCAGGAAGGGCGTGAGTTTGGCGCAACAACCGGGCGTCCGCGTCGGTGCGGCTGGCTCGACCTGCCCGCCCTGCGTTACGCGATCATGATTAACGGGGTGACGCAGCTAGTGATGATGAAAGTCGACGTGCTGAACAGCTTCGACGAGATTCAAGTCTGCACGCACTACAAAATGCCGGATGGTACGCTGTCGGATCAGATGCCGTACGACCTGATCGACGCCGACATCACACCCGTTTATCGCTCGTTTGCGGGTTGGAAAACGGATCTGTCAGCTGCGCGTATGTTTGACGACATGCCTGCCGAACTGGCTGCTTACGTGTCGTATCTCGAAGAAACGCTGAATCTGCCAATCAGCTTTATCTCGACCAGCCCCGACCGCGAAGCACTTATTCACCGGCAGGCGGTGCAAATTTAAGCATTCGTTAAATTTCGATCGGTCATATGTGGGTAGCAATACCTTATCTTACTTTTACAGTGGATGAATCGTAACCGATTCTACTCCCACCGTATTTTGTTGAGCCGGGTCTGTCTAAAAGCAGATTCGGCTCTTCTGCTTTACCGGCCATCTGTACGTAAAGCCGTATCTTTGCCGTATGTCAGCCAACGCTTTTTACCAGACGCTCTACCAAACCGATCAGCTGTTTCGACTCCCCGGTGAATCGTGGGGGGCAACGCCTGCCGAGCCGGTAGCAGCCGAACAACTCCCGGACGTTGCCGATGAGCTGATTGTTGAAAAGCCGGATCTACTGGCTGATTTGGATCGTCTGGCGGCAGGCCCGGTCGTCGTGGTGGCACAGGCCCCGATGGAAACGCTGATTGCCCCGCCGGAGTCGGTAACGGCGCTTCCGCCCGCCCCACCCCGTCCCTCGACCCCGTCCGTGCGGCCACCCGACAAGCCCAGCACACGACCGGTTCAGCTTAACCACAAGGTACTGTTGCTGGCCGACGAAGAGCTGGACCCCAGCAATTTGCTGTTCCTCGAAAAAATTCTGAAAGCAGTCAACCTCAACATCAACGGTGTCGATCTGCTGAACCTGAACGGCGCGAAAGATATTGATTTTGCTGCGATGGTGCAGGATAAGCATATCCACCATTTTATCACGTTTGGCGTGCCGTTTACCCGTATCAAGCTTGACATCGGCATGGATCGCTATCACCCGGTTCGCTTCTTCGGTATCAACTTCCTGATGGCCGATTCGCTACCGACCATCGAAGCCGACCAAAACCTGAAACGTCGGTTGTGGGGTTCTTTGCAACAACTCTTTCTGTGGCAGGACCAGCCGTCGGCATCCTAGCGAATACATCTATATCCTTGTAACGGCGATTCGGAAAACGCGGTGTGTTGATTCAACCCCTATTTGGCTGGCCCCTGTGTGGCTGCGCGTTGGGCAGGGAACCACGAAGTCAGGGCGGTCATAAGCACAACCAGTAGCCCCGTCAGTAAAATATCGTTCAGTTCCAGCCGGACGGGGTAAGCGTCGACAATCGAGCTGGTCATTCCCATACTGACGAAGCCGTACGTTTCCTGCGCCAGACACAGGCCAATACCCAGCACCAGCCCGGTAAACGCTCCGCTGAGCGCGATGATAGCCCCTTCGGTCAGGAAGATCCGGCGAATCAGCTGGCTGGTTGCGCCCAGCGCGTACATGATCTGGATGTCGCTTTTCTTTTCAATCACCAGCATCGACAGCGAAAAGAAGATGTTGATACTAGCCACCAGAATAATCAGCGCGAGCGTAACGGCAACGAACAGTTTTTCGACCCGTATAGCCCGGTATAGATCCAGATTCAGGTCATCGCGATCCTGCACTAACAGGTTATCGCCCACGATTGCCTGTAGAGCCCGCTTTGCCTGTATCTCGCTGACGCCCGGCTTGAGCTGAACTTCCAGCGTCGTTACTTCATCGGGCTGATAATCAAACAACCGGCGGGCTACGTCGAGGGGAGCCAACACATAGTTGTCGTAACGCGATTCGATGAAGAACACCCCGGCGACTGTCAGGCGCTGCTCGTTGAAAATGTCGGGATTGAGCGCGTTAAGTGTTTTGCCGTTTTGCGGGTAAAGAATATCGAGGGGCGTCAGTATGTCGGCGGGAGAAATCGACAGGTCGGCCCGGACCCCGTCGGCGACGACTGCGTAGTTGATCCCGTCGCGCCGGAGCAGCAGCCGACCTTCGAGCAGGGCTGAATCGAGGGCGGTCTGATTGAGGTAATTATCGTCGACACCCTTCAGCCGCACCACTGTTTGCCCGGTAGTGTAGCGGGCCAGTGCATTGTCCTGCGCAACGCGCGTAATGGCCTCCACCCCTGCTGCGCCCTGTAGTTTGTCGATCAGTGTAGCCGGGGCCGCAAAGCGTTTCCCTTGTTTGGGTGACACGGTCAGATCGGCTTCGAAAGTCTTGAAAATCTGCCGGTTCAGCTCTTCCATGCCGTTGAACACAGACAGCACGACCACCAGCGCCATCGTCCCGACACCTACGCCGAGCATCGACAGGATAGACAGCCAACTGATGAAGCTGCGTTTCTTGCGGGAAAAGAAGTACCGGCGGGCAATCCAGGGGGCGAGGTTCATGTGTCAATGATTGAATGACTGACTGATGGAATGATTGAATAAGCTGGCGCAAAAGCCCATTCAATCATTCAATAACTCTATCATTCATCATCCTCGTCCTCCTCCGGCGCGGGGGGGATCTCGAGGCCGGCGAAGAGTTTGTCCATTTTGTCGGCGTATTCGACGGTGTCGTCGATGAAAAAGCTGATATCGGGAACGATGCGTAGCTGATGCCGGACACGGTCGCCGAGGTGCTGTCGGATCACTTTGCTTTTCTCCTGAATGGTTTCCAGCAGTAATTGCTTATTCTTGGTCGCCAGGAAGCTCAGGTATACCCGCGCTACGCTCAGATCAGGCGACACCCGTACGCTGGTTACGGTGATGAACGCACCATTGAACAGGTGCGGCACGTCGCGCTGAAAAATTTCACTTAAGTCTTTTTGTAGCTGACGGGCTACTTTCTGTTGTCGTTTCGATTCCATGATGCAAGGTTGGGTACGATGATGAACAGTTCGCCGGGCAAATCGTTCTCCGCTGCCGCTAAACAATGTCGCTGCGGTTTCGACCCGGTTGCAAATATCCGCACCTTTTTTCGTTCTGCCGAAAATGGGCGTAATTTCGCTGATAGCGTCGGTCCGGCGGCATCGGTATCGGCCAAACGCGCTGCCTGCTTTGCTCAGTTTTTTTCGCTCTTATTTTTCGTACCAGTACGTGGCTCTGCTGGGCCTGCTGGTTCTGATTCGGTTGCCGCTGCTGTTGCGCCCGATGCCCCTGCTCATTCCCGAACTCAACTGGATGCTGGTCGGTGAGCAGATGGGGGCAGGTCATCTGCTGTACCGTGACGTCTGGGACAGTATCAGCCCCCTATCGGCAACGGTGTACTGGGGCCTACACAGTTTGTTTGGCCGCTCGGCGTTGGCCCTTCACCTGGCCGCTACGATCGTATCGGTGTTTCAGATCGTCTACTTCAACTATCTGACCAACGCCCGCGATGTGTATTCCGACCGTTCGTTCTGGCCGGGGCTGGTATACATGCTGTTTCTGCACCTGTCGTTCGACTGCCTGACCTTATCGCCGGTGCTAATGTCGACGTCGTTTCTGTTGCTGGCGTTTGGCACGCTGATTCGGCAGATGGAACGGCGCGGTGCCACCGACGAAGTGTTTGAGGTCGGGTTTTACCTCGGCCTGGCGGCCTTGTTTTACCTGCCCTCGGCCCTGTTTATCGTCTGGGCATCGGTGTCGCTGCTGCTGTATACGGGCGCAACGTTTCGGCAGCACTCGCTCACCTTTTTCGGCTTTCTGTTTCCGTTTGCCGTGATGGTGCTGTTCTACTACATGCGCGACGGCCTCGACGATGTCAACCGGAACTTATTGTCGTCGGTATTTCGGGTACGTCAGTACAATCTATCTGATTTTCAGTCGCTTCTATTCTCGCTGCTAATTCCGATGGGGCTGGGCATACTGGGGTTTGTGAGCCTGTTCGACACGCGCAACCGGTATGTCAACGTGCAGCAACGTATTCAGCAAATCATGATGCTCTGGTTCGTAACGGCCGTACTGACGATAGCACTGGTACCGTTTCTGGCGCCCATGTCGTTCCTGAGCTTCGTGCCGCCAATGGCGTATTTTGCGGTTTTCTACTTCGAGAATCAGCGCAAAAGCTGGCTGGCTGAAACAGCCTTTGGCCTGTCGTTCGCCCTGATGCTGCTGCTGTTTTATCAGGGCCTGCTGGGCCTGATACCGGGGCAGTTGGGGCAACTCACGAACCTGCGCGTGCAGAAAACATCGTTACCGGCGGTTATTCGCAACGAGCCGATTCTGGTGATCGGCGAAGATCTGAGCGCCTACCGCGATAACCGCCCCGCCACGCCTTACCTCAACTGGGATCTGGCGCAGTACGACCTGAAAAATCTGGATAACTACCAGGCCGTTGTACACGTGTTTGACAACTTCCGCAACGACCCGCCCACGTTTATCATCGACCGGGAGCAGGTTGTCGGCAAGCTGTTTCAGCGTGTTCCCGCCCTTGCCGCCCGCTATGAAAAAACCGCCTACCCGGATGTATATAAACTGAAATAGTGTTTAACGTCTAAAGTCCGATGTTTAAGGTTTACCCCGGATTAGCCTTGAACTTTAAACGTTAGACGTTGAACCTTGAACCGTAACAGCTATGTCCCCGTCCTTTACTAACAAGCGTACAAACCTGTACATTTTTCTGAGCGCGGTGTTTCTGACCAACGCGCTGATTGCCGAGATCATCGGCGTCAAGATATTCTCGGCGGAAGCGTTGCTGGGTACTACACCCGCGCAGATTCACCTCTTCGGCGGCTTTACCCTCGACTTCAACCTGACGGCCGGGGCCGTTATCTGGCCGTTTGTGTTTATCACCTCCGACATCATCAACGAGTACTTTGGTAAGGCCGGTGTTCGGCGCATCTCGTTCCTGACGGCCGGGTTTGTGGCTTATAGTTTCATCATTATCTAC
Source organism: Spirosoma rhododendri (assembly GCF_012849055.1). Classification (NCBI taxonomy): domain Bacteria; kingdom Pseudomonadati; phylum Bacteroidota; class Cytophagia; order Cytophagales; family Cytophagaceae; genus Spirosoma; species Spirosoma rhododendri. The sequence continues at coordinate 4,771,602 of NZ_CP051677.1, forward strand.
GCCGTAACCAATCTGCCACCCGCCCAATTCTGGCTCGACGTCAACGCCAAAGACGCGGCCGGCAACCCGATCAATATCAATAACGCATTCCAGATGATCTTCCGGCAGGGGCTGGGCATCATCATCGGTTCGCTGACGGCTTTTCTGATCGGGCAGATTCTTGACGTGTACGTATTCCACTCACTGCGCCGAATCACCGGTAGCCAGAAAATCTGGCTTCGCGCAACCGGCTCGACGCTGGTATCGCAGCTGGTCGATTCGTTCGTCGTGCTGGGGATCGCCTTTTACGTGTTTGGCAACTGGTCGCTGACGCAGGTGCTGGCGGTCGGCATCATTAACTACATCTACAAGGCAACGTCGGCAATTGTCCTGACGCCCCTGCTCTACGTGGCCCACCACTTCATCGACCGGTATCTGGGTAAAGAACACGCCGAAGAACTGGCCAACGAGTCGGCCATGAGCAGCTTTATGTAAGGGCTGGGGATAAATTCGTCAACCCCCTGCGCCAGTTGTCGAGCAGCACGGCCGTGGCGATACCGACGTTGAGCGACTCGGCATCGCCAAAGCGCGGGATCGTCACACGCTCGGTTACGAACTGCCCTATCTCCGGCCGGATACCGTTTGATTCGTTGCCCATTACCAGATAGCCACCCTGCCCAAACGACAGGCTGTGTACGTTCTGCCCATCGAGGAACGCACCGTAAGCCGCAAAGCCAGGCTCGCGGGCTGCGGTTTCCAGCACCGATCGAATGTCGCCGTACCACCACGACACCCGCGTAAACGAGCCTTTGCTGGCCGAAATAACCTTCGGGTTGTAGACATCAGCGGTCGTTTCGGAGCACAGAATCTTGCGGACGCCGTACCAGTCGGCAATGCGGAGAATCGTACCGAGGTTACCCGGATCGCGGATGTCGTCGAGAACGAGCACTATTTCACCGGCTTCCGCGACTAAAGGGGTGTTCTCCTTCGTTCTGACCACGGCGATAGCTGCGTTGTTACTTTCGAGCGTACCGGCGCGTTCGAGTTCGGCCACCGTCGCAATTTCGACGGGTGTTCGTTGGCGGTCTGTCAGCCGACTGTTTTCTTTGTGAAACGCTTCGGTAGCCAATAGCAATTCGACCGTAAAATCAGCGGCCAGCACTTCCTGCACGCTCTTGGCCCCTTCGACCAGAAAAGCCCCGTACTGTTGCCGGAACTTCTTCTGGTGCAGCGACTGAACGTATTTAAGTTGATTTTTAGAAAGCATATCTACTTGATAGTGAATCGGCAACCCGGCCCACAGACAACCGCTCAGTCATCCCGCTTCAGAACAGGGGTGCTTGTGCTGGGTCTGCTGCTGAGCCTGACCGGTTGCCTGACGACGCGCAGCTCCCGGAGCGGCTACCTGCTGACTTCGCAGAACGTACGCGGCAACCGAATCATTGAAACCAGTCAGCTCGAAAGTCTGATTCCGCAGAAGCCGAACAGCCGGGTGCTGGGTTTGCCGATTGCCCCCCGGCTCTGGTTCTACGAGCAGGGGCTGCGTACGTACAATCGCGAAGCCGCCGTGCGTGCGTTGCAGGCCAAAACTAATGAATTCGAGCAGCAAAGCCAGCAACTGGCCGACGAGCCGAAAGCCCTCCACCAACTCAACCGGCGCTACGAACGGCAGTTGAAACGGCTGCGGATCAAGGCCGAACAGGGCAACTGGCTCATGCGTAACCTGGGGCAGCCCCCTCCTATTTTGCCGCCCGCGACGCCCAGGCCAACGCCGTCAAAATGCAGCGGTACCTGTTCGACAAAGGTTTTTTCAACGCCCAGGCCAGCTACCGGCTCGACACCCTGCGGGGCCGTCAGATTCGGGTCAACTACCGCGTCAATGAGCGCGCGGGCTACTACCTCCGTACGGTCACGTACAACATTGCCGACCCACGCGTCGATTCGCTGGTGCGGCAGTCGCTCGACCGGGCAGCAGTAAAAGTCGGGAATCGCTTCGACCTCGACGCTATCTCAGCCGAGCGCGTCCGGATCGAAACGCAGCTGCGGGATCAGGGGTATTACGCGTTCACGCGGCAGTATGTGCAGTTTGGTGATGTCGACACCATCCGGCGCGCTACCGACCGCCTGGCAACCGACTCGCTGCACCGCCCCGTCGACGTGTCGCTCACCGTGCTGAACCCGCCGGGAATGGCCGCTCACCCGGTCTACCGCATCGGTGCCGTCGACGTCCGTATCAGCCCCGACGAAACCCAGCCAGCTGCTTTCGTCAGTCAGCCCGACACGGTCACGCGGAACGGTGTGCTGTACCTGCTGAATGGCCGCAATCTGTCGTCGCGGCTGCTCGACAACAAAATTCTACTCCGGCCGGGCGACCTGTACAGTCAGATCAAGTACCGCGAAACACAGCGGCAGTTGTTTCTGCTCAATCAGTTCAAGTTTGTCAATCTCAACTTCACCGACACCACCAGCCGACGCCTGCAAACGCTGATTACGGCAACTCCGCTCGACAAGTACGAAGCCACGGCCGAAGGGGGCTTGACCGTGCTGTATCAGGCGCAGAGCTATCCGGGGGGCTTCGGGAGTCTGTCATTCCGCGCACGCAACCTGCTCGGCGGTCTCGAAACGTTTGAACTCACCGGCCGGTATGGGCTGGAAGCGCAAACCGGCTTTCTGACCGCTCCCGGCGCGTCGAAGCAAGTGTACACCTCGCAGGAGCTGGGGATTAGCTCGTCGCTGATTTTCCCACAAATTCTGTTCCCGGGTCCACTCCGCAACCGGTTCAATCCGTACAACCCACGCACGCAGGTCAGTCTGAGTTATAACAACACCTTGCGGCCCGACTTTCGGCGGTCGCTGCTGCGCGGAACGATGGCGTACTCCTGGCAGACAACGACCAACAAACAGTTCAGCTTCCTGATTGCCGACGTTAACCTCATCAACGCTAATTTCGATACGGATCTGGGCCGGTTATTCGAGCAGCAACTTGATTCGCTGGCCAACCTGGGCAGCACGATCAAGCTGAGTTTCCGGCGTTCGCTGAGTTCCAGTATCAGCTTCGCTTACACCTACAACAACAACGCGCCCGGCATTTCACAGGGCGGTCTGCGCCGACCAACCAACTTCCTCCGAACGGTGGTCGAGTCGGGTGGTACGACACTGAATTTTCTGCCGAACCGTCTGATCGACACGGCCAATACGAATTTACAGTTTTACAAATTCCTGCGCTTCAACGTCGACTTCCGGCATTACATACCCCTGCGTAACCGCGCGATGCTGGCTTTTCGGATCAACACGGGTGTAGCGTATGGATACGGCCCCGATGGTGGACCGGTACCCTACGAAAAGCTATTTTTCGTTGGCGGCAGCAACAGCGTCCGGGCGTGGTTACCCCGTCGCCTGGGGCCGGGGGCGGCTTACCCGTACTTGGCCAATTCACCCAACCGACCCGCCATCGACCCTAACACCGAACAGTTTATTTACCTCTTCGAGCAACCCGGCAACGTCCTGCTGGAAGGATCGGCCGAAGTGCGGGGGCGTCTGTTTCATTTGGGTGCCGATATCAACGGGGCTTTTTTCATCGACGCGGGTAACGTCTGGACCTTACGCAACAACAACTCGACCCGCCCCGGCGCTACGTTCCAGCTCGATTCGTTCTTCCCACAGATCGCGGTTGGCACGGGTGTAGGGCTGCGCATCGACTTTTCCTTCTTCGTCATTCGGCTCGACGGTGGCATCAAAGTGTGGGACCCGGCCCGGCGGTACTTCGACAGCGAAAACAGGCTGGTCGATGATCGCTTCATCTTGCCGAAGTTTTCGCTCCGCCAGCTCAGCCGTGGCCCAAACCCGCTGGTCATCAACTTCGGTATCGGTTATCCATTCTGAGTTTAAAGTTTGAGGTTTACTGTTTAAAGTAATTCGAGATCAACGCGATGGCTGCTATCTACGGATTCAACATTGAACATTAGACCTCAAACTTTAAACCCAATGTTCACATTTTTTAACGCGGCATTTCCTGACAAAATGACAGCGTTCCGGGTGGATATTCGTAAATTTGCCTATCGGTTTTCTCGCTGACGAAGCCGATACGCTTACGTATGACACTGATTTCAGAACTATCAATACTCCAACCGGCTGACAAGGAAGAGGTTGACCTGCTTCGGACTTCCCCCGATGAGCCAGCAGTCGGTAAGAAACGCCTGTATATCGAAAGCTACGGGTGCCAAATGAACTTTGCCGACAGCGAAATCGTCGCGTCGGTGATGCGCAACGCCGGTTTTGCCACAACATCGACCGCCGAAGATGCTGACCTTATTTTTCTGAATACCTGCGCCATTCGCGAAAACGCAGAGCAGAAAGTCAGAAACCGGCTCAAGCACCTGACCGGGCTAAAACGGCAGAAACCGGCGCTGCTGGTCGGCATGCTGGGCTGCATGGCCGAACGTCTGAAGACTAAACTGCTGGAAGAAGAAAAAGTCGTTGACATCGTGGCCGGTCCCGACGCGTACCGCGACATTCCGAAGTTGGTCGAAGAAGCTGAGTCAGGGCAGAAAGCGGTAAACGTCTTTCTCTCCCGCGAAGAAACGTACGCCGACATTGCGCCTATTCGTCTGAATTCCAACGGCGTAACGGCTTTTGTATCGATCATGCGCGGCTGCGACAATATGTGCTCGTTCTGCGTAGTGCCATTTACCCGTGGCCGCGAACGCAGCCGGGACCCGTTCTCGATCGTCCGCGAAGCGCAGGATCTGTTTGATCAGGGCTATCGCGAGGTGACGCTGCTGGGGCAGAACGTCGATTCCTACAAATGGCGGGGCACGGAAGATACGGTTCAGGAGATTGGCGAGCCGGGCGAACCCGTTTTGCCGACGGCTGATACGGTCACGTTCGCCAAATTGCTCGAACTCGTTGCTCAGATTCACCCCGACCTGCGGGTTCGTTTTTCGACCTCGCACCCCAAAGACATTACCGACGACGTATTGTACACGATGGCGCGGTACGACAACATCTGCAACTACATCCACCTGCCCGCCCAAAGCGGCAACAGCCGGGTGCTGAAGCTGATGAACCGCACCTACGACCGGCCCTGGTACGAAGACAAGATCCGGAGCATCCGCCGGATTCTGGGCGACGACTGCGGCATATCGACCGACATGATTTCGGGTTTCTGCACCGAGACGGAAGAAGAGCATCAGGACTCGCTGTCGCTGATGGATTTCGCCCAGTACGACTACGCCTATATGTTCGCTTACTCAGAGCGGCCCGGCACGCTGGCGGCCAAGAAATACGCGGATGACATTCCCGAAGACGTCAAAAAACGGCGGCTGAATGAGATCATCGCCAAACAGCTTACCCACTCGGCCGCCCGCAATCAGCGGCACGTTGGTCAGGTGCAGCGCGTACTGATCGAAGGGCCTTCCAAACGGTCGGATGCAGACCTTTGCGGTCGTAACGATCAAAACAAAATGGTCGTTTTCCCGCGTGGCGACTGGCAAAAAGGGCAGTACGTCAACGTATTGGTTACAGAATGCACATCGGCCACGCTGCGGGGCGAAGTAGTTTAGTATCTACGGTATACGGTTTTCGGTTTATGGTTTACGGGTGGCTGACGCGTACCGGGAGCTGACTACTGAAAACCGGGAACCGTAAATAGAAAGCAGATCTGAATGAACAATCAGGAAATACAGTCCGTCAAGCAACGGTTCGGGATCATAGGCAGTGCACCCGCCCTAAACTACGCCATCAACGTAGCCATGCAGGTAGCCGCCACTGACCTGACCGTGCTGATAACGGGGGAAAGTGGCAGCGGTAAAGAATCGTTTTCCAAGATTATCCATAGCCTGAGTGCCCGAAAGCACGGTCAGTTTATTGCGATCAACTGCGGAGCTATTCCCGAAGGCACAATCGATTCGGAGCTGTTTGGCCACGAAAAAGGCTCGTTTACGGGTGCTGTCGATTCGCGCAAAGGCTATTTCGAAACAACTAACGGCGGCACCATCTTCCTCGATGAAATCGGCGAGATGCCCCTCGGTACCCAGGCCCGGCTGCTCCGCGTGCTCGAAAACGGTGAGTTTATCCGGGTAGGTTCGTCGAAAACGCAGAAAACCGACGTGCGCGTCGTGGCAGCGACCAATGTCAACCTGATCGACGCTGTCGAGAAAGGCAAATTCCGGGAAGACCTGTATTACCGGCTCAACACCGTACCGATTTTTGTGCCGCCCCTGCGCGAACGCGGTGCCGACATCGAACTGCTGTTCCGCAAATTCACGACCGATTTTGCCGAACGCTACCGCATCAAGCCGCTGCAACTGACCGACGATGCCAAGCAGACGCTGGTGGCGTTTCCATTTCCGGGCAACATCCGACAGCTGAAAAATATTGCCGAGCAGGTGTCGATTCTGGAATCGGAGCAGAACAAGCCCATCGATTCGATGACCCTGTCGAAGTACCTGCCCCAACCCCAGCAGGCGCAGCAGCCCAATCGCGGATTGACTCTGTTTCCGCCGGGTGCCACGGGTAACGGTGCCGATAATTTTTCCGAGCGCGAATTACTCTACAAGGTGTTGTTCGACATGCGCCGGGACGTCAACGAACTCAAAAAGCTAGTGCGCGATGTGCTGGGCAACGATCAGGTCGACGGTCGTCAGGTATTGAACAACCACAAGGATCTGTTCGATTCGATTCCGACCGATGCCGACGCGTATGCCCCTGCCGAGCCATCGTCGGGCCGCTACCTGCCCTCCGCCAGTACGCCTGTACCCCGCAATACAGTCTCGCCCCCATCGGAAACGTACGGCTCGCATCCGCCGGTGCAGATTTACGATGAAACCGACGGCGACATCAACGACCTTACGGAAGTCGAAGATGTGACCCACGAAACCGCCGATGACGATTCGCTGTCGCTCGAACGACAGGAAAAAGAGATGATTCAGAAGGCGTTGCGTCGAAACAATAACAAGCGCAAGTATGCCGCGCAGGCGCTGGGCATCTCCGAACGTACACTTTACCGTAAAATCAAGCAGTATGAAATTGATGAAGAATAAGGCCCGGTATACTGCATACCTGTTGCTTCTCTTCTGTTCGCTGGTAACCAGCAGTTGCGGGGTATATTCGTTTACGGGCACTACCCTGTCGCCAACGATTAAAACGGTTACTGTCAACAACTTCGTGCTGGCAACGGCCGGTGGACCGGCAAACCTGCCGCTGACGTTCAACGAACGACTGAAGGAATATTACCAGCGATATACCAACCTGAAAGTCGTACCGGCCAACGGCGATCTGCTACTGGAGGGCAACATTACGGGTTACGAACTGATTCCGGTGGCCCCCACTGCCCAGGATCAGGCGGGCGTCAACCGGCTGCAAATCACGATTCTGGTGCGTTTTTACAACAACAAAGACGAAACCAAGAACTTCGAACAGCCTTTTTCGTTCTACCGGGATTTTCCCCAGAGCCAGACGCTGAGCCAGAACGAAAGCCGCCTTGTCCCGCAGATTCTGGATCAGATCGTACTCGACATCTTCAATAAAACAGCCGCCGACTGGTAGGTACAGCCCGCTTATCGCTTTGCCTGTTAGCCGATTTTTCGCCATTTTCGTGCGGTAACATACCTGCTAACCTCCCTCGCCCGTGACTCCCATCGACAAAGAAACATTCTCCTACTGGGTAACTCATCCCGACGATCTGACGGCTACCGATTTTGCGCAGCTCCAGGAAAGTATGGCTACATATCCGTACTGCCAGTCGCTGTATACCCTGACCGCCAAGGCCGCGTCCATCCATCAGAAGGGCCAAACCGTACCTTACGTCCGGCAGGCAGCCGCCTACGCGCTGAGCCGCAACGCCCTGCGGAAGCTGATCGACAATGAGTTTCAGTGGTCCGATAACCTACTGTCGCGGCTCAACGAGCTATCGGCCCGGCACGTACCCATCCCCGACGATTACCAGCAGGAGAGTTACGCGTTCTTCAAGTCGAAAGCGGGTCTGACGGGTGGCTTGCCCCGCCTGACGGTGCCCGGTGTGCGACTGGCCGATCAGCCGGAACAGCTGTTTGTCGACCCTACGCCCACGATCCCAACCCCGGAAGACCCCACGCTGTCGGAATCAACCCTGCGGCAGGAACTTACGCAGATTGCCGAAGCCCCGGCCACGCCCATCCTGACAGCGACCGAACTGGAACGACAGCGGCAGCTCGAACTGATTGATTCGTTTATTCAGAAAGAGCCCAGCATTTCGCGGATACAGCGCCGACCCGACGAGGAGCAGCAACAGGAAGATTTGGCCAAACGGACACCCAGCGGAGGGGGCGCGCTTGTCACCGAAAGTTTCGCCAGGATTTTGCTTAAGCAGGGTAAGGTCGAAAAGGCCCGCGAAATCTACCAGCAACTTATGCAGCGTAATCCGCAGAAAAATGCGTACTTTGCGGCAAAAATCGCTGAATTAGATGCTGGTAACGCATCGGCTACCTAGCGTTTGCCGCACCACACTAACTACAGTAACGAACGCATTTTAACTCGTAGAATTCTATTTTCATGTTAACGGCAACGATTGTCATTATTTGTATTCTTACCGTACTGCTCATTCTGATTGTGCTGATCCAGAACTCCAAAGGGGGCGGACTGGCCGGAGAATTCGGCGGATTGGGCTCTAATCAGCTGATGGGCGTCAAGAAAACGACCGATCTGCTGGAGCAAATCACCTGGGGGCTGGGTATAGGCGTAATGGTCCTGTCGTTGGCATCATACATCATGGTCGACCGGAATCAGACAGGTGTTATTAATAGCATCAACGTCGACCGGGCTCAGCAGCAGACGCTGCCGACAACGGCTCCTGCACCGGTTCCAGCCACTGGAGCGGCTAGTCCGGCTGCGTCGGGTGCTGCGCCAAGTCAGGCGGTTCCGGGTGCTGCTACGCCGGGCGCGTCGACCTCGGCCCTGACACCGCAGAAATAAGCTTTCGGTATTCGGTTTACGGTTTTCCGTATTACTTACAGCCACTTTCCATCCGGGAAGTGGCTGTGTTTTTGTGGGCTAGTGGTGTAGCCCGGACCTCCAGGTCCGGGTGGCCGTCAGGCCAATTGGTGCATGCGGCAGTTAATTGGTCGCTGACGCGCCCACCCGGACGTAGACGTCCAGGCCACACATCTGTGAACCGAAAACTGTAAACTGTATACCGAAAACCGTCACGCTACCGCTTGCGCGAGGAGTTGGTTGGCGATGGGAAGCAGCGTTTCGGCGACGGGTAGCGGCTGTTTGCTTTCCAACCGGAACGTGGCGGGATTGGGTAAATGCGTGTGTCGGCGGATGAGGTCAAGCTTGATGTTTTCGAGCGTATTGGCCAGCCCCTGCTGCACCGATTCGAGATACCGGAACCGCACGATACGGCCTCCCGGTACCTGACTGGCATATAGCGTAAGCCGAAACTGGTACACGTCCGTTTTTCGTTGCTGCGTCGCATACACAAACAGATAGCCTTCTTCCGGGCGTAATGGCAGCAGGCCCACCGGCTCCAGCGTTAGTGCCTGCGCGATGTCGGCCCAGCGTTGTTCACCCTCAGCAACAGCCTGCCGGAAACGGGGTAGTGCAAACGCGAGTGTGGCGTCAATCTCAGTCATGAAATTGTCGTCAGGCACGTCGGAAACGTAGTCGATGCTGGGTGGTGGACCCTTGATACCCCGCACCCGCCGGGGAAACGACGCGCTCAACGAACCCTTACCCTGCATAAACGTAGCCCCCCTGTTGTAGTGTTCGCGCAGATCAGGCAGCGCGGGGTGCAGCTGGTTTCCGGCAAAGTGTTGTTGAACAGACTGTAAATATGCCATCACGACATATTGCTGGTATTCAGAATCCAGCCAATTTTGCATAAACCAGTCAGGAGCCAGCGCTTTCATACAAGTGAGCAAAGATGGTGTCATTCTCAAGGTATTGAATCTAACCCAAATTGCCACATATTATTGCCGCAGATCGCTTTCAGGCCAAATATTCAGGGCGGTTTTCTGAAAATCGACAGGTTGTCAGCTAAAAAGCGGTAAATCTGGCAGGGTTTGGCTCTGGCATAGTAATTGGCGAGTGAAGACCGTCATACTGGCTGAACAGATCAGTTAACAACCTTAATCAACTCATTATCATGGTAACAGAAACGGAAAGCGTGAAAGTAAACGTGAAACCGCTGGCCGACCGGGTGCTGGTAGAAGCCGCTCCGGCAGAAGAAAAGACGTCTTTCGGGATTATCATTCCTGACACGGCGAAAGAAAAGCCACAGCGCGGTACGGTTATCGCCGTAGGTGCTGGCAAAAAAGATGAGCCCCTGACGGTTCAGGTGGGTGATACGGTACTGTATGGCAAGTATGCCGGTACCGAACTGACCATCGACGGTAAGGAGTACCTCATCATGCGCGAATCCGATATTTTCGCAATCCTTTAACCTGAGTATGCAGGATTTGGTAGCATGTGGTCAGTCAAACAACTGTCAAACGCAACCTTACAACCTTCCGACTCTACAACTTTTTCAACTTAACAATCATGGCTAAGAAAATATTCTTCGATACAGAAGCCCGCGAGCGCATCAAAAAAGGCGTCGACACGCTGGCTGACGCGGTAAAAGTTACGCTCGGACCTAAAGGCCGTAACGTTATCCTCGACAAGAAATTCGGTTCGCCTGCCATCACCAAAGACGGTGTTACGGTAGCAAAAGAAATCGAACTGAAAGACGCCATGGAAAACATGGGCGCGCAACTGGTGAAGGAAGTAGCGTCGAAAACGGCTGATTCAGCCGGTGACGGTACGACCACGGCTACCGTTCTGGCGCAGGCGATCTACTCGATCGGTGCGAAAAACGTAGCTGCCGGTGCAAACCCAATGGACCTGAAGCGCGGTATCGACAAAGCCGTACTGGCTGTAACGGGCAATCTGGCCGAGCAGGCACAGACCGTTGGCGACGACTTCGGCAAGATTCAGCAGGTAGCTACCATTTCGGCTAACCACGACGACGAAATCGGTTCGATGATCGCCGAGGCTATGAAGAAAGTCGGCAAAGAAGGTGTTATCACGGTTGAAGAAGCGCGTGGTACCGAAACCGAAGTTAAAACGGTTGAAGGTATGCAGTTCGACCGGGGTTACCTGTCGCCGTACTTCGTAACCAACACCGAGAAAATGGAAGCGGAGCTGGAGCGTCCGTTCATCCTGATCTCGGAAAAGAAAGTATCGTCGATGAAAGAACTGCTGCCGGTACTGGAGCAGGTGGCTCAGACGGGCCGTCCTCTGCTGATTATCGCAGAAGATGTCGACGGAGAAGCACTGGCTACGCTGGTGGTCAACAAAATCCGGGGTGCGCTGAAAGTTGCCGCCGTGAAGGCTCCGGGCTTTGGCGATCGTCGGAAAGCTATGCTGGAAGATATCGCTATCCTGACGGGTGGTCAGGTAATCTCGGAAGAGCGTGGCTTCAAACTGGAGAACGCGTCAATCGAATACCTCGGTCAGTGCGACAAAGTGACGATCGATAAAGACAACACGACCATCGTAAACGGTGTTGGTGCGAAAGACGATATCGCAGGTCGCGTTAACCAGATCAAAGCACAGATTGAAAACACGACGTCGGATTACGACCGTGAAAAACTTCAGGAGCGGCTGGCTAAGCTGTCGGGTGGTGTTGCCATCCTGTACATCGGTGCCGCTACCGAAGTAGAGATGAAAGAGAAGAAAGACCGTGTCGACGACGCCCTGCACGCAACCCGCGCAGCCGTTGAAGAAGGTATCGTAACCGGTGGTGGTATCGCTCTGATCCGCGCTATCTCGTCGCTGGACGGTGTTAACACGATCAACGAAGACGAGAAGACTGGCGTTGCGATCATCCGCACGGCGCTGGAAGCTCCCCTCCGCACGATCGTTGCCAACGCTGGCGGTGAAGGTTCGGTAGTGGTCAACAAGGTAAAAGACGGTCAGGGTGGTTTTGGCTACAACGCCAAAAACGATTCGTACGAAGACCTGTTCGCTGCTGGTATCATCGACCCTAAGAAAGTAACCCGTCTGGCACTGGAGAACGCGGCCTCGATCGCGGGTCTGCTGCTGACGACCGAGTGTGTGATTGCCGACGAGCCCGAAGAGGCTCCGGCTGGTGGCGCAGGCCACGGTCACCCCGGCGGTATGGGCGGCATGATGTAATCATCACGCAGCCTATACTGATCGACTCGATTGGTGTACTAAAAAACCCTCTGGCTTCGCAGCCGGAGGGTTTTGTCTTTTGTGGGTTGTTGAGTTGCCCGAAATCTATATCACAAGCCCGACCACGCCTATTTTGGCAAATATACACTGAACGTGGCCCCCTGCCCTGGCTGACTGGTTGCTGTGATAATGCCACCGTGGTTCGTAACGACCTTCTGGCAGATTGCCAGGCCTATACCCGTACCGGCAAACTCGTTATTACCGTGCAGACGCTGAAAAACCTGGAAAATACGGTTCGTATATTTTTCTTCGAAGCCAACGCCATTATCGACAACGTCGATTCGGTAGTAGGTTTTTATCTGTCGGCCGGGCTTTATAGACGCTGGAAGTTCATCCAGCGTCACTAGTCGTGCCGTGACCCTGATATGCGGTATCACCGGGTCGCCGTGCAGGTCGACACGGCTGAATTTGATGGCGTTACTGAGCAGATTCTGAAAAAGCTGTTCCAGTTGTGTTACGTCGCCCTGAACCATAGGTAGGTTATCAGCGTCAATCTGCGCATCTGATTCTTCAATCGACACCGTCAGGTTGTCCTGCACAACACTTATGACCTGCGTTAGTGAAATCTCAGTTGCAGTTACCTGCTGGGTCGAAATTCGCGAGAAAGCCAGCAAGTCTTTTATTAACACCGACATCCGGCTGGCAGCCAGCTGCATTCGCTCCAGATAACGATATTCTTCCGTCGAATCATTGGCGTAGCGCGTCTTGAGGAGGTCGCCAAACTGCTGAATCTTACGCAGCGGTTCCTGCAAATCGTGGCTGGCTATGTAGGCAAACTGCTCCAGGTTTTGGTTCGATCGGGTCAGGTTTCGATTCGTTTCCAGAAATTCTTCGTTGGTGGCAGCCAGTTCCTCATTGGTCGCCATCATTTCTTCGTTGATGGCAGCCATTTCCTCGTTGGTAGCTGCCAGTTGCTCGATGCGCTCCTGCACTTCCATTTCGAGCGCCAGTTCGGTCTGCCGTTGCTCCGTAACGTCCTGCATGGTGCCACTGACCCGGTAAGCTTCCATGAATGCGTCGTAGTAGACGTGGCCTTTCGCATGGATAATGCGCTTACGACCTGTCGTTAGCGACTTTATTCGGTACTCGACGTCGTATTCCTTTTTTTTGTCGCTGCTGGCCGCGCCATCAAGGGCTTCTTTCAGTAACTGTACGTCGGCGGGATCAACTGGCTCGTAGCTCCGCTCCAGCGGAATTGGTTCGTCGCTGCTGAAGCCGTACCACACCCGGATGCGGTCAGAAAAGGTCAACATCCCCGTCGCCAGGTCAATCTGCCACATACCCAGATCAGCTAGATCGACGGCGCTCGACAACCGGATTTCAGACTTCTCGATTTTTAACTGCGTTAGAATCTGGGGCGTAATATCCTGTACCGTTCCCGATAGCGTCACGGCTTCATCGTTGTCGTACACGGCCTGCCCCAGTGAGCGCAGGTACCGATACTCGCCCGTCTGCCGGTTTATGATCCGGTACGTCAGGTCGTGATGACCGTCCAGTTTCTTAAGCCGGGCCTGCGTCAGCACAGCACTCCATTTCGACTGATCGGCCGGGAGCACTTTGCCAAGCAGTTCGTCGAGTGACGAGCTACCATCGGGTAATCCCCACCACGTACGCGCCCGTTCAGACGCGACAATCCGGTTCGTTTGCAGGTCGATCTGGTACGTACCCAACTGCCCGATTTCGAGTGCCAGTTCCAGCGCCCGATTCTTTGCTTCGATCTCGCGCTGCACCTGTCTTTCCTGGCGCAGATCCCGCGATATGGCGACCATGCCATAGGGTTCGCCCGTAATCGGGTCGTTGATGGGGTATATGTTTGTGGTTACCGGAATCCGCTCTCCGCTGAGCCGATGCCACTTCATTAGTTCGCCCGACCAGGACCCTACCCGAATATTGGGCAGAATGTCGGTACGAATCCGGTCGTGTTCTTCGGGAGGGCTGAAAAAATCGACAGTCTTTCCTATCACATCTTCGGCAGTAAGCCCCAGCAAGTCAAGCCCGTATGGGTTCATAAACTGTACATGCCCGTTTAGATCCATGTACACCATCATCTCCGGCGCATTCCTGACCAGCTGACCCAGGCGGTTATTCTCCCGACGCTTTTCCAGATCGCGGGTAATGTCCTGCGCGATACCGAGCAGGTTACGAATGTTTCCCTGCTCATCGGTCAGCGGGGTCATATTCATACGCACCCACATTTCCGATCCATCCCGCCGTACGTACTGTTTGGTAATATCAAAGAATGGTACGTTACCTGCCACCACCTCATCGATCAGTGCTTCGTTACGCGCCCTGTCATCGGGGTGAATCATGCCGGTATACGGCATGTCGACCAGTTCTTCGGGTGTGTAACCCAGCATCCGCCCAAATGCCTTATTTCCCAGTACGATCACCCCATCAATACCGGTGATAACGAAGCCCAGTGAAGCATTGTCGAACGCTGCTTCAAAGCGCGTCTGAGCTTCAGTACGTACCTGTTTCACCCGCCGGTCCCGCGTGACATCGCGCAGGATACCACTAATCCGATACAGCCGCTGCTCGTCGTCGACATAGCCACGGCCGTTACAACTTAGCCAGCATATTTCCTGACTATGGGGGTTAACTGTACGAAATGTAAAGTTGTAGCTTGCCTCTTTCCGGGAATCGAACGCCCGACGGCTGGTGTCGTGTATCAGCCCAACATCATCTGCATGAACATGGGCCAGCACCTGATCGTAAGCGACGGTTTCACCGGCACCAAAATGAAGCAGTTTCTGGCATAATTCGTCCCAGTAAATCTGTCCTTCGAGAGGTTCGACGCTCCAGGTTCCAATATTGGCGGCTTCGAGTGAAAGACGTGTTTGTTCGTTGTTAATAACAACGTTTTGATTGAAGGGCTTGTGCTCTTCATTCATATACGGTAGCGACTGATGAGTACAAATTGCGCTGTAGCCGGCGATACGTGCGTTGCCTTTTGCTGTAAACCGGCAAATACTGGCAAGCAAAAGTATAGTAGGACACCCAGCTACTTAGAACGGTGGTTAAAGACCAAATATAAAACAAAAGGTAATTTTTTGAAACAGATATCGGTTACAAACTGATCGGACAGCGAAGCCTGTATTTCGTCAGCTTTGTAGATAGCACGTCAGTCAGTGGCGATAGTGACTACACCTGCGGAGAGAACGGTAAGGTGACGCAAACGCTCGGGCAAACAAAAAAGCCAAGCGAGACACTCCCCTGGCTTTCTGATTTACTCAACGTTATGAAAAACTTTTCTTTTCGACACAATGATAAAACAAAAGCAGTAATAATTGGTTCTATATCGGTTAGTTTTTTTTACTTAGCAAGTTAACTATATGAATATCAGTAGTATATATTATTAATTTTAACTTGCTGTACGACGAAAATTAGGTAGTATTACTTACAGCTAAAGAGCCATTACATCGGAATATCTACTTATTACCGACTGGTATCAGCCATACACAACCCCGTCCCGAATGGTGATCGTACGATCGGCAAGTGTAGCCAGAACTTCGTTGTGGGTTACAATAATAAACGTCTGACCAAGCTCGTCGCGCAGGCGAAAAAACAGTTGATGCAGCTCCTCGGCGTTCTGAGAATCAAGGTTTCCGCTGGGCTCGTCGGCAAAAACGATGGCCGGCTCGTTGATAAGTGCCCGCGCCACGGCCGTACGCTGCTGCTCACCGCCCGACATCTGGGAGGGAAAGTGGTTCAGCCGGTGGGCCAGGTTCAACGTTGTCAGCAGCGATTCGGCCCGCAGGCGAGTAGCCTTTTCGTCGCGCCCGGCGATGAACGCCGGCAGGCATACGTTTTCCAGCGCGGTAAACTCCGGCAACAGGTTATTGAACTGAAACACAAACCCTATCTTCTCGTTGCGGAAGCGGGCCAGATCGCGGTCATTGAGGGCGAAGACGTTTTGCCCGTCGATCTCGAGCGTCCCGGCGTCGGGGCGGTCGAGCGTACCGAGAATTTGCAGCAGGGTTGTTTTACCCGCTCCCGATGCGCCAACGATCGAGACGACTTCGCCCGCGTCGATGCCGAGATTGATACCTTTAAGAACGGGAAGATTACCGTATTGACGGCGCAGATCGGTGGTTTGTAACAGGGGCACCCGGCTTATCGTTTGTGGTTTGCGAGTTATGGTCTGTAGGCTGTTGGCAAAAGATTATTGCGGCCTGGTCCGGCCACAGTGCACAACTACAAACTACAAACCACGAACTACAAACTCATTTATGCTTAACTTGCCGCACAAAAGTACGATTTCCAACACTCCATGTTGCCATTACCATGAATATACACGAGTATCAGGGTAAAGAAATTCTCAAAAAGTACGGCGTCCGCATTCAGGAGGGCATCGTTGCCGAATCGCCCGAGAAAGCCGTTGAAGCGGCCAAGCAGATCATGGCACAGTCGGGCTCAAAGTTCGTCGTCGTGAAATCCCAGATCCACGCGGGTGGTCGCGGTAAAGGCAAGGTTGTCGGTTCAGAACAGCGGGGCGTTGCGCTCGCCAAATCGGTCGACGAGGTGCGCGATATTGCCAAGAACCTGATCGGTAATGTACTGGTCACGCACCAGACCGGCCCGGAAGGCCGGAAGGTGAACAAGGTGCTGGTAGCGCAGGACGTTTTTTACCCCGGTGCTTCGGAACCGAAGGAAATGTACCTGAGTATCCTGCTCGACCGGTCGAAAGCGTGCAACGTAATCATGGCCAGCACCGAAGGCGGTATGGACATTGAAGAAGTAGCCGAGCACTCCCCCGAGAAGATCGTGAAGGAGTGGGTCGATCCAGCCGTTGGTTTACAGCCGTTTCAGGCGCGCAAAGTAGCTTTCGGCCTCGGGCTGGAAGGCGAAGCGTTCAAAGAGATGGTTAAGTTCGTGACGTCGCTTTACAAAGCATACGTTGATTCCGACGCAGCCATGTTCGAAATCAACCCGGTGCTGAAAACGTCGGACAACAAGATTCTGGCCGTCGACGCGAAGGTGAACCTCGACGACAACGCGCTGTACCGCCATCCCGATCTGGCTAACCTGCGCGACATCGCGGAGGAAGATCCGCTTGAAGTTGAAGCCACAGCCAGCGATCTGAACTACGTAAAACTCGACGGTAACGTGGGTTGTATGGTAAATGGTGCCGGTCTGGCAATGGCTACGATGGACATCATCAAGCTGTCGGGTGGCGAACCGGCCAACTTCCTCGACGTGGGGGGTGGTGCCAATGCCAAAACCGTTGAAGCTGGTTTCCGCATTATCCTGAAAGATCCAAACGTTAAGGCCATCCTGATCAACATCTTCGGCGGTATCGTTCGCTGCGACCGCGTCGCTACGGGTGTCGTGGAAGCCTACAAAGCGATTGGCGATATCAAAGTGCCTATCATCGTTCGTTTGCAGGGTACCAACGCCGAAGAAGGCGCGCGTATCATCGACGAGTCGGGCCTGAAAGTTTTCTCGGCAGTGCTGTTGAAAGAAGCCGCCGAAAAAGTGGAGCAGGTGCTGAAAGGTCAGCAGGCTTAATTTTCGCCCATACTTAAAAACGCATCGGCCCGAACTAGGTAGTTCGGGCCGATGCGTTTTTACGAAATCCCCGACGAATCGCCTGTAGCCTACAGATGTTTCATCTGGTACGGCTGGTTGTCGGGCCAGGTTAGTAGTTGCAGGTCGGTGCCGTCGAATACAGCATAGGTTCGGGCCGATACCCATTCGCCAAGGTTGATATAGCGGCTGTTGGCCGTCACGCTCAAATCGAGCGGTAAATGGCGATGCCCGAAGATGTAGTAATCGTGGTGCCGCTGCTGTTCGACTTCGCGGGCATACTGCATGAGCCATTCGCGGTCTTCGCCCAGGAACCGTTCTTCATCTTTTTTCTCGTTGCTGGCCCGGCTACTGCGTGACCATTTATGCGCCAGCCCAATGCCCAGATCTGGGTGGACATACCGAAACAAGCGCCGGGCTAACCGATTCTCAAACACTTTTTTGAGCTGTTTGTAGACGTAATCGCCCGGCCCGAGTCCATCGCCATGCCCGATCAGGAACGCTTTTTCGCCCAGCTGATACTCGCGCGGGGCCCGGTACACCGGAATACCCATTTCATCGGTGAAGTAGCTATTCATCCACATATCGTGGTTGCCGGTGAAGAGCACGATGGGCAGTCCGGCATCGGTAAGTTCGGCCAGTTTACCCTGTAGGCGGGAAAATCCTTTCGGGATACTGTGCTTATATTCAAACCAGAAATCAAACACGTCGCCGACCAGAAAAATGATGGACGCATCGATTTTTACGTGATCGAGCCAGGCAACAACGGCCCGTTCGCGGGCGCGGCTCTGTTCGGGCGTTGGTGTACCCAGGTGGAAGTCGGAAGCGAAATAAGCTTTACGGCCGGGGGGCAGCGGAATGGTCTCAACGTCGGTCATGACAGGCAAAGCTACGGCTTCTAACAGGATGAATAGCACGCGGATACGGCTGAAGCCGCAGAATTAACCGGAATCAGTTGCGATCAACAGCCGTGTCTGCATCGTCTGCGCAGCATTCGTTACAAACATCTTTCCGAAACTGGTGGTATTAGAAAGAACCGTTGTTAATTTTGCGCATCATCATTTTACTATGAAAATCAACTCACTCCTGTACGCACTGCCCGTGTTACTGCTCACGTCCTGCTATGACACGGACACCGATGCATCGACGGGTAATACGGCTGATTACGGCAGCAAAATATTGGCCAAGCAAGTAGCTGGCGTAAACGTTATCAAGTCTGACGTCATCTACGATGAGCCCTGCGCCATTGTCGACGAAGAGCTTTTCCGCAAAACGTTCAACCTTGGTGAAGATGTTAAACTGGAAGACGTTAGTACGGGCAAAGGCTGCGAATACGAGTGGGCTGGTAACAAAGTAATGTTGTCGTTTGGCGGTAAACGCCCTTACCAGTCGATGTTCATCGCTTCGTATCAGTTCGATAAGATGTATCAAGGTAAAGCGAAAGGTGAAGACGACGTTGCCAAAGCCGATACGCTTTCGGGCGCTACGGTTACGGCCACTCCCGGCGAGGCTGCTGGCACACCCCCCGATTCGGCCAAAGGCGAAGCGGATAAAGACCTGCCACAAATCAAACCCGCCGTTGCGCATGGCGAATACGAGCCCGTTAAGAACGTAGGCGACAAAGCTGTGTGGAATGCAGGAGAAGGAGCGCTACACGTCCTGTATATCAACCACATCATCAACATTCAGGTCGAAACAAAAGACAAGAACGAGGTGAAGAAAGAGCGCGCTAAACTGATGGCGGAAGTCCTGATGGAGCGCATTCTGGATAAAGAATATTTCCGGGCGATGGAGAGTCATTAATTTCTATCGTTTGTAAACTGAAAAAGGCCGTCATGCGACGGCCTTTTTCAGTTTACAAACGATAGAAATTAAGTTGTAAAGTTATAGAGTCGTATAGTTGTAGAGTTGCTACCGCCGGATGGCTGACGCGGTAGCAACTCTACAACTATACGACTCTATAACTTTACAACTTCTTAAAGAGGAATTTGCTCGAAAACGACGGCGGGTTGGTCGTTATTCTTGAATGCTTTACGGGGGCGGATGTTCAGCGTCTGGAACAGCTGAAGATCAGCGTCTTCGTCGGGGTTGGGCGTGGTCAGGAGCTTGTCGCCGGCGAAGATCGAGTTGGCGCCAGCCATGAAGCAGAGTGCCTGCTCTTCGGTATTCATCCGGACGCGACCGGCCGACAACCGGACCATCGCTTTCGGCATGATGATACGAGCCGTCGCGATCATCCGTACCATTTCCCAGACCGACACGCGGGGCTGATCTTCCAGCGGGGTACCCTCTACCGGCACCAGCGCGTTGACCGGCACCGACTCCGGGTGCTGCGGGAGTGTCGACAGTGTATGCAACATCCCGATCCGGTCCTGATCGGACTCGCCCATGCCGATGATGCCACCCGAGCAAACCGAGATACCGGCTTTGCGGGCGTGGCCGAGCGTGTCGAGCCGGTCGTCGTAGGTGCGGGTGCTGATGATGTCGCCGTAGTATTCTTCGCTGGTGTCGAGGTTGTGGTTGTAAGCGTACAGTCCCGCGTCTTTCAGCTTCTGCGCCTGACTTTCGGTGAGCATCCCCAGCGTGCAGCACACTTCCAGACCCAGTTCATTGACGCCCTGTACCATGTCGAGCACCTTATCGAAATCGCGGTTGTCGCGCACTTCGCGCCAGGCCGCACCCATGCAGAAGCGCGTACTGCCCGTGTCTTTGGCCCGTTGCGCAGCCGTCAGTACCTCATCGACCTCCATCAGCTTGTGGGTCTTGACGGCGGTGTGGTAGCGGGCGGCCTGCGGACAATAGGCGCAGTCTTCGGGGCAACCACCCGTCTTGACCGACAGCAGCGTACAGACCTGCACTTCCTGCGGGTCGTGGTTTTCGCGGTGTACGGTGGCGGCCCGATAAATCAGGTCCAGAACGGGTGAATTATAGATGTCGGCAATTTCAGCACGGGTCCAGTCGGTACGCAGCATAGTTCAGTTTGCAGTTTGTAGTTCGTGGTTTATTGGTTCGGCGCGCCAGCTAACTACGAACGACACGCGACAAACGACAAACCACTATGACAAATATAGTCGGCCGAGCGGATTTGGCGCGCCGATTAGCTGCACTAGTTGTTTTTGCCGCTGTATCAGCCTGTGACTGACCGATACCAGTTCTGTTTAAAAAGTTGTAGAGTTTGATAGTTGTATGGTTGTAAAGTTGGCTGGCGCCGGATGTACTGGACGCGGTAGCAACTGTCCAACTCTGCAACTATCAAACTCTACAACTTTTCAACTATCCAACTCTATCTATCCGTTGGCGCTAAAGGCTGAGTTTGCCCTGAATACGGCCTTTCGTGGTGGTTTTGATACGGCATAGGTATGTTCCCGACGCGATGTAGAGCGTTGAGCCGTCGTCGCCCCAGGCACAGTTGGCGATCACTTCGCCCGTATCGAGCCGACCGATCAGTTTGCCGGGCTTACCAGCTCCAGCGGGCGCGATAATCAGCAACCCACCGGGGCCGCTTGCCCACAGATTCCCCGCTTTATCGGCCTTCAGGCCGTCCGGCACTTCTTTGTAGCGGAGCCGGGGCAGTTTACTCATGTCGAAATAAACCAGTCCTTTGCCCAGCTTGCCCCCCGCCAGTATGGGATAGGCCATGATGATCGGTTTGGTTGAATCGGACTGGGAAACAAACAGCGTTTTACCATCCATCGACAACGCCAGTCCGTTCGGGTGGGTCATGTCACGGATGAGTAGCGTGGCCGGGCCGCTACCGTCGACCGGGAGTCGGTACACACCGTTTACGGGCTGTTCGCGGGCGGGATCACGATCCTTCTTCGGCAGGCCGTATGAGGGGTCGGAGAAGTAGATGCTACCGTCGGGGTGGACGATCACGTCGTTAGGGCTGTTGTAGCGTTTTCCCTGATAGGTGTCGCTCAGGGTTTCTTTGCCGCCATGACCCACCAATGGCATACGGGCAATGCGCCGGTCGCCGTGATCGCAGACGATCAGCCGCCCCTGCAAATCGACCGACATACCATTGGTGCCGGGCTCTTCGCTGTACGGCAGTCGGCCGGTGTAACCCGTATGTTCGAGGAATTTAGCCGTTCCTGTTGTTGGGGACCAGCTATAGGTAGTTTGCGCTTTAGTGTCGTTGACGAGCAGGTAGCTGCTGTCTCTGGCCCATACCGGCCCTTCCAGATGCCCAAATCCCGACCCGACAACTTCGATGGTCGTGCCGGGGGCAATCAGTTTGTCGAGCTGCGGGTCCATTCTGATGACGGTACCAATGGTGGTGTATTGGGGAGACTGGGCTATCACAGACCCAGCCAGTAAGCTACTGACGATACAGGCAGACAGAAATCGCATAACGTTGAGTTTTCGGTTTGAGATTCGTCGTTCGTGGTTGACCAGTGATGGCAGAACGACAAACTACAAACCGAAAACTCAGCGCAGAATGTTATTGATTCCGATGAAGATTATTTAGCGCCGACCGACTTGTACCACCCAGGCCCATTTTGAAACCTTAGCGCATACGATCGGTTATCTGAGCAGTTTATCCGTCACGCTCAACGCATGAAAACGCAGCTACTAGGTCTGTTTACCCTAATGAGTATCGCATCAACGCAGGCCCAGCCGGGTCAGTCGCAAACCCCGCTCGAAACAGTCGCCGAGTTCGGCAAATTCCAGCCCATCGGTCTTGGCGTTTCCAAGGAGCGCCGAATTTTCGTCACCTTCCCCAAGAAGCCCGAAAACTACAATTACGGCCTGGCCGAAATCGTCAACGGCGAACGGAAACCGTACCCCAATGCCGAATGGAATCAATGGGATTCGCTGAAGCCCAAAGACCGGTTCATGAACGTGCAGGCCCTGTTTGTCGACAATACCAACGCGCTTTGGGTGCTCGATCCCGGTAACCCCGGTGAAGAAGCGACCATTCCTGATGGTGTCAAGCTGATGAAGATCGACCTGGCGAATAACAAAGTCGAACAGATTTACCGGTTCAACGACTTACCCCGCGAACAGACGGCGCTTAACGATGTCCGCATCGACACGGAACATCAGTATGCTTACCTATCGGACCCCAAACGGTCGTCGGTGGTCGTGCTGAACCTGAAAACGGGTAAAAGCCGGACGGTATTGACCGACGACAAATCGACGAAAGCAGAACCGGGCTTCACGCTGCGGCTGGATGGCAAAATTGTGAAAGACAAAACGGGTAAGCCGTTCAGCAGTAACGTCAACGGCATCGCCCTGACCGACGACAATCGGTATTTTTATTACCGCGCCATCAACCAGACTAAGCTATACCGCATCCCGACCGAAGATCTGCGGAACGAATCGCTCAGTCCAGCGCAGTTATCGGCGAAGGTCGAAACGATGGGTGAGGTGGGCGTGTCGCACGGTATGACGTCCGACAAAGCCGGAAACGTGTACTTAACCGATTCACCCAATCAGGCTGTGCGGTATTTTACGCCGAAGCGGGAGCTGAAAACACTCGTCCGCGACGGACGGCTGATCTGGCCCGATAGTTTCGCCGTGGGTTGGGATGGGTACCTATACCTGACCTGCGCGCAGATCAACCGGGGCAAAAAGTACAACGACGGCGAAGACAAAACCGATTACCCATACCGCCTGTACCGGATGAAACTTCCTAACTAGAAGTTGTAAAGTTGGATAGTCGTAGCGTTGTAAAGTTGCTGGCGCGTCCAGTACCTCCGGCGCCAGCAACTTTACAGCGCTACAACTCTCTAACTTTACAATTCAATTTTCCGCTGTGCGCGACCATTTGCGTTAATTTCGGGTTAATCCCGTACCAAGCCACCCCGGCCCGCTGCCGTTGGGTGGCTTCTTATTGGGTTTTATGAAGTATTACTACGCATCAACAGTACTGGTTATTGGTACGCTGACCCTGGCGTCGGCACAAACACCGGCCCCGGATTCCCTTACCCGCTCGCTCGATGATACCTTACAGCTCAACGAGGTGATCGTGCGGGGCTATGCCACCAACCGGCGGCTCTTGGAAACACCCGCATCAATTGGTCTGCTGGGTCGGCGCGAGCTGAATCAGCGGTTCGGCATTCCGACGCTGATCCCGGCGCTCAACACGATACCCGGTGTCCGGGCTGATGAACGGTCGCCGGGGAGTTACCGGCTGGCGATTCGGGGCAGTGCCATTCGCTCACCATTTGGGGTGCGCAACGTGAAGACGTACTGGAACGAGATTCCGCTGACCGACGCGGGTGGCAACACCCCCCTCAACGCCCTCGACGTGCGGGCGCTGGGCCGGGTCGAAATCATCAAAGGCCCATCGGGCAGCCTGTACGGGGCAGGTACGGGTGGTACGCTGCTGTTCAGAGGACTAGCGGTGCCGAGCGGCAAAACGAGCGTCGAACTATCGGGGCTGGCGGGTAGCTACGGCCTGTTTGGCAACAACGTGTCGATTCAGTCGGGTACCGACAATTCGGCGGTGTCGGTTAGTTACAACCATTTGCAGGCCGATGGCTACCGCGATCACACAGCCGCCGTACGCGATAATTTCAATTTGACAGGTTCGTTTGCGGTGTCGGCCAAACGCACGATTTCGGTGCTGGGCCTTTATTCCGACCTGCACTATGAAACACCGGGCGGGCTGAACGAAGCGCAGTACCGGGCCAATCCGCGCGCATCGCGACCAGCCACGGCCACCCTGCCCGGCAGCGCGCAGCAGCAGGCCGGTATCTACCAGAAGTTTGGCTTGCTCGGCGTATCGCAGGAGTACCGCTGGAACGACCGGATTCAGAACACAACGGTGCTGTATGGCTCGACAACTGACTTTGCGAATCCGTTTATCACCAACTACGAAAAACGCGCCGATCAGGGGCTGGGTGGCCGCACGATCACGCAGTTTCGCCTGCCCAACGGCCCCCTGCCGACGACCTTCACCGCCGGGGGTGAACTGCTCCGCACCTTCACCGTCGACCGGAACTTTGGCAACCGGCAGGGCGTACCCGACACCATCCAAACCGACGAAGAACTGACCGCCCGCCAACTGACGCTGTTCGTGCAGGCCGAGACGCAGTTACCCGCCCAGTTCCGGCTGACAGCCGGACTGAGCCGCAACGACGTTCGCTACGGGTTTACGCGCTTCCCGGTGCGATCGGCCAACGCCGTACCGGCGCAACAGCTAACCCGTACGTTCGACCCGGTCTGGTTGCCACGTGTGGCCCTGCTGCGTACGTTCGGACAGCGGCTGTCGGCCTACGCCAGCATCAGCACAGGGTATTCGGCTCCATCGAGTCAGGAAGTACGGCCGTCGGCGGGGGGCTTCAACACGACGCTGAACCCCGAACGCGGCATTAATTACGAACTGGGTCTGCGCGGCTCAACCCGCAATGGGCGGCTACGGGTCGATCTGGCCCTGTACCAGTTTCGACTGCGGGAGACCATTGTCCGGCGGTCGAACGCGGCTGGGGCGGAGTTCTTTGTGAATGCCGGACGTACCGATCAACGGGGACTGGAAGGGCAGTTTTCGTACGATTTTTTGCGGAGCAACCCCGATCCAGCCGTTCGCCAGTTTGTTACGCTGGGCCGGCTCTGGACGAGCCTGACGCTGACCGATTACCGCTTCCGCGACTATCAGCAGGGCAGCGCCGACCTCTCAAACAACCGCATTCCGGGCGTGGCTCCGGTGACAGTCGTAGCGGGTTTTGATTTTGAAACGCGGCCGGGCCTGTACGCGCACCTGACCTATCAGTACCTGAACGAGTTTCCGCTAAACGATGCCGGAACGGTCAGCTCCGACCCAACCCGGTTACTTCAGGCGACGCTGGGCTACCGGCTGACATGGGCGCAGCGCTGGACAGTCGATTTCTACGCCAGTGGCGACAACCTGCTGAATCAGATATATTCGCTGGGCTATGACCTCAACGCTGTGGGCAACCGCTACTATAACGCAGCCCCCGCCCGTAACGGACTGGCCGGGTTACGGCTTGGTCTGAAATGGTGATGAGTGGTAAGGGGCTACCAGCGGTACGGCTGTAGTTTTGCCGCTGGTTGTCTCCTCACTCCTACTGCCTGTGCTGACCGTTACGAATTTGCTGAAAGCCTACGATGGCACCCCTGTACTGACGGTCCCGAATCTGACCATTCCGCCCGGCATCCATTATTTCCGGGGTAGCAACGGGTCAGGCAAAACGACATTTCTGCGCATCGTAGCCGGGCTCCTCCCCTTTTCAGGACAGATTATACTGGAGCAGGCGTACGACATCCGCCAACAGCCCGTCGACTACCGGCTACGGGTCAACTACGCCGAAGCCGAGCCGCTCTACCCCGACTTCCTGACGGCCCGTGACCTCGCGACCTTCGTAGCCAACGCGAAGCGTGCTCCCGCCGGGCAAGTCGATCAGCTGGCCGATTTGCTGGGTGTTACCGCTTTCTGGACCCAGCCCACGCGCACGTTTTCGAGCGGTATGCTTAAAAAACTATCGCTACTGCTGGCGTGGCTGGGCCAACCAACGCTGGTACTGCTCGACGAACCACTAACCACGCTCGACGTAGAAACCGCCGGTCGGTTGTTCGACTTTACGCGCGAGCGGGTCAATCAGGGTGTTTCCGTCTGGTTAACATCGCATCAGGACATTACCCTGACGGGCCTTCCTCTAACGGCAAGCTGGCAGGTCAGTGCCGGTACCATTCAACCAATCCCGGATGATACCGCTGTTTAATCGCCTGTTTGTTCGGCCGTTTTACGAGCAGATCGCGGGGTCGCTGCTGGTCGTGATGTTGCTGGCGTTCGGCTTCATGCGCCCGATGGACCACGAAGCCCTGATCACGGCCGCTCTCGGATCGCCTTTGCTGCTGGGGCTGTTTTTTCTGCTGTGGGGGCTGTATGCGCTTAACGCCATCACGTTTGTTCTGGCGCGGCTCAACGATCCGACTTACCTGTTTCTGGCGGCTTTCCGGCTGGTGAGTCGCGCCAATCGGTGGCTTATCTGGTCGTCGGTGATGCTTAGTTTGCTGGTACCCATTCTCGGCTATGCGGGCTGGATGCTGGCCCGTGCCGTTCATTATGACCAATGGTTCGCCCTGAGTTGCATCATCGGTTTTCTGATTGGTCTGGCTGGCGTCGGGGTGGCTGCTATCGATTACCGGCTGCACCACCCGGCACCTGACCGGTTCCGTCTTCCCCGACCAGCATTCCGATTGCCTTATCTGTTGTTCTTCCCGACCTACTGGCTGCGCCACGAACCGCTGTCGCTGCTACTGACCAAAGGATGCTCGGGGCTGTTGCTCATCGGCGTTTGCCGCCTGTACCCCACCGACGATTACGACGAGCGGCTACTGCTTATCGGGCTGCTGCTGGCCGTGCTGTTTCATGCATCGGTACCTCGCCAGTTAAGTCAGTTTGAAGGGCGGTATCTGCCATTGCTCGACAACCTGCCCTATTCGGCTGGCCGACGGGCCGGGCTGTACACGCTCCTGTATGGCCTGATCTGGCTACCCGAACTGGCCCTATTGCTGCGAAATCGACCCGACGCCGTTGCTGTTGGCTATGTGGTGCTGCTCTGGCTGACGGGCTGGGGCTGGCTGTTGCTGCTGCACATGGCTACATATGGCCGCGCCGTAGATCCAAACCGCTGGCTGGCATTCCTCTTCGCCGGGTTTATCGTCGGTCTGATGGCCATCATGGCTGGCCTGCCGGTTGTGGCGTGGGGATTGGCGGGCTGGGGTATCGCCTTGCTATACAGTCAACTACGGTCATTGCCCCTCAAAGCGACGTCTTGATTAGCTTGATCGACCGGGCATCGCCACCCGTATACTGAAGCCGGAGTACGTATTGCCCGGTGGGTAGCTTATCGCCAAAGTGAATCGGCTGATCGCGCCGGACGGCCCCCAGTTGCAGGTACTCGCGTCCGTTGAGGTCAAACACCCGGATCTGCTGCAAATCGCCATCGGCAACAAACGTAAAGCTCCCCGCTGACGGGTTGGGGTAAACGGCGTTCTGAACCGCCGGCAGCCCCGGTTCCGTTGCCGTGATAATGCCGGTCGTATCCAGCGAACCCTGCGCAACAACTTTCAAACTGATGCGGGCCATATCGTTTTCGTTGTCGTCTGTGCCCGAATCCGATGAACTGTTAGGGTCGGCATAAGCGGTTTCCGTAACCTGTGCGCTAAGCTGGTACGAGCCCGTCCGGACGGCCCGGACCCGGAACGTGAAGGTAGTGTCGCGGGTTAGCTTCTGCACCGTGCCCATCACCGTACTGTCGCGCCAGACCAGCCCCTGCGTATCGGCCAGCGTCAGCCCCGACGGTAGCCGACACGCCCATTGCACGCGGTTCGGCACCTGGCTATTGGCCCCCGCCCCACTGCGCAGCGTAACCGATACAGCCGCGTTATCGTTGAGCTGCACCGTCGACCGCGCCAGCTGCATCGACAGGCTCACGTCGACGAACGGCAGGGTGTCGCGAAGTAGTACGATGGACTGAAACGGGGCCAGCGTAACCTGTTGGCTATATCCCCGGCTTTGCAAATCACGGGCATTGGCCGGTAGCGTAAAGGTGCTGTCGCGCTGGCTGGGATTGCTCAGCAACTGCATATACCCACCGGGGTCAACAGCCTGTACGACCGCTTCCTGAATGTACACGTTATCGAACCAGATAGGTTGCCCGTTCTCCTGAATCTGAAACGCCAGCAGGGCGTCAGACTCCGAATCGGTGACGGTAAACGGAATTTCGTAGTGCTGCCGCCCGGTCGTTACCAGCTTGGCCGAACGGGCGGTGAGGTCGTTGTAGGGCGCGTTGTGCCGACGAATGTAAACCGAAATCGGCTGGCTCACCCCCTGCGTTACCGCGTCGAAGCGCAGCAGGTACGATTTGCCTTTCACCACCGCCTGTATGGGCTTGTAGAGCAGCAGGTACGAGTCACGGGCGGGTGATGGGGCCGAAAACGCCACCTTCATACTTCCCCCGTCCAGTTGCCCGTCGTTGTCCCAGTTTACGCGGCTGTTATTGCGCAGGCTCCACGACTCCCAGCCACCGATCTGCTGTCCGAATGAATCAGCAATCCGGCTGGCCGTGTTGACATTCTGCACCTGATAACCAGTAAAATCAACCGGGCTGGTGTGGGAGAATAAGTCGTGCTGGAAACGATCCTGCCACTGCGCCAGTGCCAGATTAGCCACGATATTCCCATTGTATACGGTGCCGATGGTCAGCACATCGTCAAACGGTCGACCGTAGTAATTGTGGTCGATTGCGCCGTAGTTGGCCAAATCGTCGTGGTTCGAGTAAAATCCCACAACGGACTGCGTGCTGCCGCGAGCCACGAATTTGTTATGCTGAATAACGTTGTCGTGGGGTGGGCAGATACCGCTATAGGTGTACAGCGTGAGCTGGCCGAGCTGGTTGTTGAAACTGGTATTTCGCAGAATCGACACATTGTTGACACCGTGTAACGCTATACCAGTACCGTTACAGGCCGACACCGTGTTGTCCAGAATGTTGACGTTCGACACGCAATCGTCCATGAAAATGCCGTGTGCACCACTAAAAACAGTGTCCGACGTTCCCGACGTTGTGCCAATGCCCCCACGGATAATGTTACTCTGAATTGTGACATTGGCCATGGGTAGCCGGTTGCCGTTCCACATATAAATACCCCCGCCGTCGCTTTTGATCGCGCAGAAATTGCTGATGCTGTTGCGCCGAACGGTGGTGTTGTTGCCGACTAACAGGCCGTTGTACCCCACGCTGTCAATGACGTTGTTCTCGATCAGCAGATCCTGCGCCGATGACTGGATTGCACAAAACTGCCCATCGCCACTTTTACCCATTCCGTGGTGCAGCCCAACGTTTCGTATGCTGTTATTCCGAAAGAGTACCTGTTTATAAGCGCCAACGTTGACGCCGTTGTTGTTGACATCGGCTAGCTGCACCTGACTGATCTGTATGTTCTGCCCCGTTCCGGTCAGCGTAATACCATCCTCCCCCGACCCCGTAAAGGTTGCGTTGCTGACGCTGAGACTCGACACATTGCTGGTGTACAAGTGATGGCTCCGCGTTTGGGCGACCTGTATGTTCTGAATACTGATATTCGACGCATTGGCAATATTGATCCCGTCGTCGAAAGCAGTAGCCCTGATCGACTGGGTAGCGGGGTTGTACCGGCTTTCGTAGAGCAGGACCATCTGCTTCACCGGGTCGTAGTACCACTCGCCGTTCTGATCGAGGGTAGCCGGGTGATTCTGAATGAAGTAGCCCCAGCCGTCGGTTAATTCATAGGTCGATTTGTTGCTTAAAAAAAGCGTATTGCCCCCCTGACCCGTGATCGACGCCCGGTCGATAATCCAGTGGGTCGGCCGGACCACAACCTCACCACCGACCCAGTTGGTCGACAGCGCCTGCCGGCTGTTCAGCTGACTGGTACCAACGTGGCTCTGGATTGTCAGGAAACCGGCATCCGCTTCCGTGGGGTTGGGAAAGCGGCCAAGTGGCAGCTGTTTGTCGTCGCGGAAGAGAGCCGTCACCCGGCTGCCGCAGCTGGGGCAGGGGGCCTGCCACCGGTTGGTGCCCGCCTGGGTCCAGCCCGTCAGGGGTAGCGCTCCGCTGATGCGCGGGGGCTGTCCGGTGCCGTAGGCGTCGACGCGGATGGGCTGCGTGGAAGAACCGCCCTGCCGGATGGTGAGCGTACCGGTAAAGGTGTCGCCCCGCCGGAAGAGGATGGCGTCCCCGGCTTTTAGCGCGAGGCTATTGATTTTATTCAGCGTCTGAAACGGTGTCAGCAGGGATTTACCGTCGTTGGTATCCTGCCCATTCGTTGCTACGTAATACGTCGTCTGCGCCCACAGCGGGCTAGCTACCAGCGTCAGGGCCAGTAGTGTCCAGTAAAAAAAAGCAGCAACGCACAGCTTGCTCATAACTCGATTCAGAAAAAAAAGAACCAGCGGTTAACTGACTCAGAACGAAGGAACACGGCTCCCCTAGCGGGTGTACAGGGCCCCTTTGGCAATGGTTGATTCGTATTCGTAGTTGATGGTTTCCAGAAATTTTCCCGTTACCCAGCTAATGTCCGCATCCCGGATAAAGACGAACCGTTTGGCCGCCCCGGCATCGCCGTATGCCCTCATGATCGACTCCAGCCATAGCACGCCGGTAATCAGTTGTTTTTCATTCGTGCGGGCGAGCAATCCGCTGATATCGGCTTCCGCCCGGTTTCGCGCGACCGGGTCGGCCACGTTATCCAGGCTGGGGCGGGTCAGGGTACGGTAATCCGTCATCACCAGCTTTTTGAACCGCTCAACATCATCCGCCAGGATCGGAATAGCCGCCGTATTGGCCCGGTCGGGGTGCAGATACGTGACAATCGCCAGTGCTACATCGCCCCCGATACCGACCGTCGACCGCTGCGTCAGCCCCGACCGCAGCCGTCTGACCTGCGGGGTCAGGGCGGTATCAGCTACCGCTTTAACCAGCCGCGGAGCTTCCCGCCGGAACGCATCGATCGACAGCGACCGCCGACCTTCGATCTGCTTCATGAGCGTACCGACGCCCACCGGCACGTACAGACCCGAAAACGATTTGTCGACGTCGATATACCCACCCACCGTGCTGTTCTCACCGATATTCAGGGCCGATGTACTCGGCCACACTTTGCGCGGTATGGCCCCGATCGTGAAGAGTTCGGCCTCCCGGCGCGGGTTCACCGTCGTGTCGATGCGAATCTGTCCGTTAGGCAGTGCCTGCGCCAGTTGCGTGTATAGGTTGCGGGCACTTTCGGGCGTTCGGTTCAGCCCTTCGCGCACTTCACTGCCCAGCACGATAAAAATCCGCTCGTTCGGGATGTTGTAGTGCTGAATGGAGTCGAGGCAGGTACGGAGCGCATCCTGCCCTACCCGATACGTACCCGATGCGTCGGCAAACAGATTATTGTTGGCAATGTCGAACGTCGACTGGATGTCTTTGTCGTAGAATTCGCTTTCGTACTTCGTCTTGAAGATGGCTACTTTAATATCCGACGCATTGATCTGAATACCAGCGTACACGTTCTTCCCGGCAATGTCGCGAATCACCTCATTGACGGCCCAGCCGCTGGCGACGTATTTGAGCTGCGCGTATTGTGACCGGGCCTTTTCCAGGTAAGGCAGCGCCTGTTTCTGTTCGTTCAGATCGCCGTATGCCAACCCTAGTAGTTCGTTGGTCACAGCCTCCCAATACGCGCTTTTCCGCTGCGTGATGGGCAGGGCGCGCTTCAGCAAATCGATGGATGCCTGTGCTTTGTGTACAGCGCGTAATGTATTGGCCAGCTTGATATAATGCACGGCCTGTGTCATGTCGCGGGCGTCCTGCGCCCGGACATGCTGCACCAGTAGCAGCAGCAATACGAGTGAAATTGATTTCATGTGTTGAGTTAGTTAACAGTAAAACCCTTGTTCGGTAGGTTAAGTTGAAATGGCTTCCCCCGGCCGATCTACTACGCACATACCAAAGAACCAACATACTATTATTCAGGCGGTTATCAAGAATGATCCGTCATATACTGTATTACTTATTTATTAAGCGTATCGACTTATTGAGCGAACGTACACGTGTAAACGTCGGCCTTACAACGCGACCGGTCGGAATAATTAACTTAACTAACGGCAGTCAGCGAAAAAACGATTGGTGTGCGGAGCGAAACACCCACATTGCTCTTTAAATGAGTCTACCTAACGGATATTGCCACCCGGATTAAGGCCGCTGGGCACACGTGCGGGGATGTACTTGTCGAAAGCAGGATCGGTCAGGGCGTTCAGGAACGCAATTAGATTATCCTGGTCAGCGGGGAGCAGCGCAATTCGCTGGATGTTTGCGTCCAATTGCTTCGCCGGCACATGTGGATTTTGCGAAATAGGCTCCCCGATGTCGTCATAAAACTTCAGTACCTGCTTCAGCGTCTGAAAAACCCCATTGTGCATGTACGGAAACGTCAGCCCAACATTTCGCAGCGAGGGCGTTCGGAACGCATAGCTCCCCACCGCGCCTGCGTCAGAACTGGTCAGTTGCGTATTGTCGGGCACCGACATGATGTGCAGTTTATAGTCGGAAAACATCGGTCCCGAATGGCAGATGTTACAGCCTTCGTCCTTGAAGATCAGCATCCCCTGAATTTGCTGAGCAGTCAGCGCCGTTTTATCCCCCTTCTGATAGCGGTCATAGGGCGAATTTATAGCAACCAGGGTGCGCTCGAACGCCGAAATAGCTTTCCCGATGTTAGCCGCCGTGATGGCCTGATTACTGCCAAAGGCGGTCTGAAACAGTTGTCGGTACTCAGGGATTTTTGTCAACCGGGCCACCAGACTGTCCAGCGTAACAGCCTCTGTGTAGGCATGGCCACGCATTTCCTCAAACGTAGTCAGCGGGTCAATCCACTGATTTTCGAGGCTTTTTAGGCGGGAATCCCAGAACATGGGCGCGGTCGACGGCTCATAACTTCCACTCACATCCATGCCATTGAACGCTGCATTGAGTATGGTCTGCGTATTTCGTCTGGTTAACGGCACGTCGTTGGGCTTCAGAAAGCGACGGTTTTGCCCGTAACCGACAGCATTGGTACCCAAAGGCAGGTCTAGGCCATCGGTATACGCATTATTGGGATGGTGGCAGGTAGCACAGGCAATGTCTTTACTGCCCGACAGGATTGGGTCCCAAAACAGAGCCTGACCCAGCAGCGCCGTATCATTGGTAATTGAGTTGGCAACCGTAAGGGCCTGGACGGGTGTGCTTACTGTGGGCGTTATGGTCGTAGTGGGGTCCTCTTTTGTACAGGCCTGGATAACGACGACCGAAAAAATAAGTACCGTAAACAAGGCCAGTAGCTTTTTACGCATCACAGGGGCTGATTGAGTACAAACAACTAGTCATTTCTCAAATTAATTCCTCGTCAGATTGTCTGAGCACACTACTCAATCTATTGTTGGCCAGTGCCTTTACTTCAGTGGAGACCTATGAGAATGAGAAATACACCCCCTGACTAAGGCTATGATCCGGCCATGGGGTCTGGCAAACCATTTCCTCACTTAAACGTGAAGAGTATGGCTTCAATACAAACGACCATGTTAGATCAAACGAAATCGATTTAAAACAAACGGCCCAGTTCGACGAACCGCACAAACGCCGTAAACTGATTTTAACGATCCGCCCTGACTACTCGAAGTTTCTGATTGAGTGTATCCATGCCACGTCATTTTCGGTGTACTCGGGATTGGGGTGGATCTGCTGACGAAGCTGGTCCTGGTCAAGGAAACACAATTGGGTACGTTGATTACCGCTGACATGTACGTATTGGGCTTCGTCCCGGAGCCAAAAGAGATATCACATTACCCTTTTAAACCCGACTAAAATGAAAAAAATGCTGACTCTTATTCGCGCACTCGTCCTGAGCTTACTCCTGACAGCGCAAGCCCCCGTTTGGGCACAAACCGACCACGGCTATGATGGCGAGCAATCCGTCAAAACGTCCTAGCGAGACAATGAAGACCACGAGACGATGCTGGGCTGGGTTGGCTTGTTCGGTCTGCTGGGCGCAGTGGGCGTGGTAGGGCCAGATCGGTTGTCAAATCGACGGTCAGGCAGCGGTAGACCAGCCGGTCGAATGAATGTACTGATGGTTGTCGGTCTGGCAATGACCCTGAGTACCACGCTGTGGATAATGACTCCCACCTTCGCCCAGACCAATTCCCAAGATAACGGGTACCATGCCGCTGATGACAACGATTCAGAGAGCGACAGATCGAATCTGCCGAATATCGGCGTGGTTGGTTTGCTGGGCCTCATCGGGCTATTAGGATTGCGCCGGGGCCGCCAGAAATGGGAAAACGAGCCTCAATGAACCGGTTCAACCGACTCTTTCTCTTGTAAATAATCACTAACACAAACAGACTGTCGGATGATCAAACAAGACTAGCAAATAGCAGGTACTCATCCCGCAAGCGTTCTACTTTCAATTTAAAGCAGACACCCACTTGTGAACGTCATCGGTAGCGAAGGCCGCTTCGACGTCAATTACCGCACTCACGAATCAATTTTCCTTTCCAGCCCTGACAGATGATTCTTTGGGCCTGTTTATAACACGAATCACCCCAGCCTATCTTCGTTTACTCACGGAGACAGACTGGGGTGATTCATGTTTGTGTTCACTGCTGCTTATAAACCCGGCATGGTTTACAGCGGTACGTCCTGATTACTGCGACCGTTTAGTTCGCGCTCCAGATCACTCTCCTCAGTGGCCGGTTTAACCGGACGGGGCAATTCAGCCTGCCGTTTTACGGTCCGCTCTACTTTGGCTTCGGCCGCGCGCTCCGACCGACCCGGTGCTGATGTGCCAGCAGTGGCGGCTTCTTTCGACTCGCTGGCGGCTACCGACTGGCTGCGACGCGTTACCGGTCGGGGTGCCTGCGCCGTAGCTGGGTCTTCGCTTTGCTGGCGAACCGGCGCAGGCACCGATTTTGCCGGCGTTGTCCGTGTTTCGCGTGCCACATCGACAACCGGCGCGGCTGCAACGGGCGCTTCCACCACTGGCGCTACGAGCTCCGCCTGTTGACCAACGACCGGCTCTTCCCGGCAGAGCGACGGAGCCAGCTGACAGCGGTAAGTAATACCCGTATACAACAGACCGATCGCAACGGCCAATCCGGCTACGGTAGCCCCGAGCCGACCAAATGCGGTTTTGGATCGGGCTGGGCCAACCGTGCGGGTCAACGCTTTATTCGTGCGGGTATCGTCCGTCGCCAGGCGGGTGCATCGACCGGTTAGCGTCACGGTCTGGGTGCTCGTTGGTGATTGAAGCAGTAGTTCGCCCTCGTGTACGCCCGATCGTGCTGGCTGATATCGTATATGTATGTACGTTCCCGCCGGTTCCGGCACCAACGTCACTGCCGATCCGAAGATTGGACGCTTGTCGGTGGCAAGCTGAAACACATCAGGCAGGCTGGTAGACGCCGTTATCTGTGTGTCTGACTCGTTGGTTGCGACACGCAGCACTAGGAAAACGGGCTTTCCGGGTACGGTCCTGGCAAACGTCAATGCCTGCTCACTTATCGTCAATTCAGAAGTTTTCATACGTATATCGTTACACCACCCCTTTTCAGCGATAGAATCTGGCCCTCGTTTTTTTTAGTAACGTGGTATAGTGGTAACAGCTTTTTTGCGAATTCCTTACGAAGATACAAGCATTTCTATCGGCACCGGTACGCTTACACGAATGCTTATCTTATGGGTAAGCACACCTTAAATTACTCAATACCAATAAATTGAGTAATTATCCAATTTTGATGACACTGCCCCTACAGTTTGTTAATTCATTTTGCCACGAAATATGAATTAACTGTACAAATGGGTATTTATCGAATAAGTAGTATCGACCGTTAGAAAAGTACTGTATCATTGTTTACATAAGTTCATATCTGGAAACAAGCGATAAACTACAGCTAACAAACAAGAATAACGCCCCTTACTCCGGTTTACTTACACTACAGACACGGTAGATAATAATACGGTCGCGTATTGTGTATTTCATTTTATTCCGCTAAATATTTGTACAACATTGACGACGTAACTCATATCGCCCAACGGTATGATGCCGTCAACTAGCCGTAGCTGTTTTAAAGATTTTCCCACTCTGTTGCAATCGACGTTTATCGTTTATACGGTAGCGACGCCTGCGTGGTACATAATACCCATATCTTCAAAAACAACGAAGCGCTATGATTACAGTTCAACTACCTGCGCACAGGCAGCCCACACCTGTTGACATGATTGTCTGGCTTGAAGGCGAAGCCAATTACACACGTGTCCATTACCGGGACGGTAGCTTTACGCTCGTTACGCATCCCCTCCAGTGGTTCGATCAGAAACTCGATTTTATCCGGGTCCATCGGTCAGCTATTGTCAATCCAATGTACGTGCGCGAATTCAAGCAGCGCAAAAGCCGGGCCGGCTGGGTGCAGCTCCACAACGGCAAAATTCTGCCCGTATCGCGCAGCCGCCTGACCTACACCGACACGCAGCTCAAAGCTGTTCAGTAAACCGCTGACTGGACCTATCCAGTCAATTATTCTTCTGCCAGACCGCAGCCCCGGCGACCCATAGCTCGTCTCCGGTGCTGTGTTAGTCAGGTAGTGTGCTTACCCGCTTTTCCATTATGCCTGCTCCAATTGTTCTGTTCGGCTACAAACGTCCGGACGAGTTGAAAGCCACAGTAAAAGCACTCAAGGCCAATTATCTGGCTCCGGAAAGTGACCTGTTTATTTTTGTTGACGCCCCCAAACGCCCAACCGACGAGCCCGGTGTTGCCGCTGTTCACGAGGTAATGGACGGTATAACGGGTTTCAAGTCGATTTACCGGGACTACGCGAAGCAGAATATTGGCTGTGCCGATTCCATTATCCGGGGCATCTCCTACGTGCTCGACCGGTACCCAACGGCTATCATCGTGGAGGACGACCTGATTACGTCGCCCAACTTCCTCGACTATATGAATCAGGCGCTGGTTCAGTACGAGCCGCACAAACGGGTGTACTCGATCGCGGGCTACACGTTTCCGTTTAAGCAGCCCGCCGACCACACGACGGACACTTACCTGATTCCGCGGCACAGCCCCTGGGGCTGGGCCACCTGGCGCGACCGCTGGCAGTCGATCGACTGGGACATGGCCGACTATCCGGCCTTTGCCCACGACCGGCAGCAGCAAAAAGCGTTTATGCAGGGCGGCTCCGATCTGGTCAAGATGCTACAGGATCAGATGGAAGGCCGCTCCGACGCCTGGGATATCCGCTTCTGCTTCAACCGGTTCATGGCCGACGGGCTGAGCGTGTACCCGACCGTTTCGAAGGTGCAGAACATCGGCTTCGGCGATCAGGCCACCCACACCAACATCTACAACCGGTACAAAACTCAACTCGATGATGGCACCCGGCGGACATTCACGCTGACCGACAACATCGAACCAACGCCGTACTATCATCGGCAGACGCTGAACAAATACAGCATACCTACGCGCATTTTCAACAAGCTGAAAACCTACGCGGGTATGCGCTAGTATTCTCCCAACAACACTGATCCAGGGCCCGGCCCGTTCAGAACGACTGCTCTTCGTAGTCGCTCCGAGCGGGCCGGGCCGTTTTGTTTCGTAGCGCTGTGCGATTGACACTGTCGATCACAAGCCGATTAATTTATCTATTTTATTTATTTATTATGGATTTGGTATACTTAATGCAATCGCAAATTTACCCGACTTCACTAATCCTGCATTAGCGTGGTCGATGCAGCTAACCCATCCCAAGAACGCACCGTGACCATACTTACTGATTTTGCTCGATACGATGGGATTGTCAAACGCCCGGATTCACCGTTTCCCCACGCTCCTAAACACCCGTTTCTATTCGGCTAGTCGGCCCGTTGGCTGGCTGACGCTGGTATGTAGCCTGCTGTTCGCTTCCGCCGACACCTTTGCGCAGACCACGTACTACATAGCCAGCACCGGGAGCGATACCAACACCGGCCAGTCGTCGGATGTCCCGTTTCAAACGCTGAATAAAATCAACAGCCTCACCCTCAAAGCCGGTGACGCCATCCTCTTCCGGCGGGGCGACACCTTCACCGGTACGCTCACCATCCGCCAGGCCGGTTCGCCCACGCAACCCATCCGCGTCGACGCCTACGGCACCGGCCAGCCCCCGCGCATCACCGGGGCACTGCCCCTGACGGATTGGACCCAGGTGGGCACCAACCGGTGGCAGGCCCCCTGCCCCAGCTGCGGCAGCCGGGTGACGGCCCTCTTCCGCGACGACGGACAGCTACCGCTCGGTCGATTCCCTAACCCGAACGACAGCAACAAAGGCTACCTGACCATTCAGTCGCACAGTGGCAAAACCCAGCTGACCAGCCAGCAACCGCTGACGACCAACTGGACGGGAGCCGAAGCCGTGGTCAGGCCCGTACAGTGGATTCTGGATCGGGCAATAATCACCGGCCAGAACGGCAACACGCTGTCACTCACAAACAACACGAACTACAATCTGGCCGACGGCTGGGGTTATTTCATTCAGAATCACCCGGCTACCCTCGATCAGAACGGCGAGTGGTACTACGACCCAAACGCCAAAACCATTCAGCTGTACGCGACGGAGAAGCCGGCTTCGGGTGCCGTTACGGCGACGGCTTTCGACGAAGCCCTGCTCATCACAGCTAACTACGTGACGGTGCAGAATATCCACCTGATACAGGCCCGCAAAACCAACCTGCGCGCCACCAACGCAACGGGGCTAACCCTGACGGGCCTCCGGGTCAGCAACGGCGGGGAGGATGGCGTGTACGTTGAAGGCAGCGGCAGCAACGTGCTAATCCAGGACGTTCAGCTCGACAACGTCAATAACAACGGCATAACCACAGGCCCTTACCAGAACGTTACGATTCGGCGCAGCACGGTGCGGGCCGTTGGCGTACAGGCCGGTCGCGGGCGCAGTGGCGACGGACAGTCGGTCGGGATTCTGTCGTCCGGATCGGGGGGGTTACTGCTGGAAGACAACGTGCTCGACAGCCTCGGCTTCAACGGTATCTGCTTCGTCAACAATGCCCTGATTCAGCGCAACATCATTTCCAATTTCTGCCTGACCAAGAGCGACGGGGGTGGTATCTACGTTTGGAATGGCAACAAACTGGCCATGAGCAACAACCGCATCCTGTCGAATATCGTGTATGGCGGCACGGGCGCAGCCGCCGGTACGCCCGGCGGTGCTTATTCGGGGGCCAATGGCATCTACCTCGACGACTGCACTTACAACATCGACGTAAAAGCCAATACCGTATTCGGGTGCGCCGGGCTGGGCATCTTTCTGCACGCCACCAACAACACGACCGTAAGCGGTAACACCAGCATCGACAATGGAGAAGGGCAGTTTAAGATTTCGCACAACAACGGCGGGTGCCCGGCGCGCAGCAATACCGTGCAAAGCAACCTGTTCGTCAGCAAGACCGCTACGCAGCTGGTAGCCGCCTACGAGTCGCTGTCTGACGATCTGGCCAGTTATGGTACGTTCAACAAAAACACCTACGCCCGCCCGTTCGATGATCTGGTCAAGATTCGGGCGGTGAAAGGAGTCAATGGCTCTATCATCGGTAACGACCTGACGCTGGGCGAGTGGCAAACGCAATCGGGGCAGGACCTTGCCTCGACGAACAGCCCCATTACGTACCGCAATTACACGGTGACGCGGTTGGGAGCGACGCGCCTGAACCAAACGTTCGACACCAACAACGGCGACTGGTCGAGCTGGGGGCCCAACAACAATACGCAGGTCGTGCAGGACCGGTCGGGTAAGCTCGACGGCAACTGCCTGCGCGTTGGGTTTACGGGTTCGTCGGGGCAGCGCGACTCGTTTCTTTATGCGTTTGTCAACGTGGGCACCGTCACGAAAGGCAAACAGTACCTGCTTCGATTCGACGCGATCGGGTCGGGAGCCGGGCAGAAGATACCGTTTTTTCTTCGGCAGCGCGACGGCGGCTACCGCGACCTGAGCAGCCGTAAAATGGTCTGGATCGGTGCCGATCGGCAGCATTATGAGATGGCATTCACCGCCACCGACAACGAGCCTACTGCTCTGCTGGTAACCCAGCTGGCGGAAAACGGCCAGACCGTCTGGTTCGACAACGTCAGTATCAACGAAGTCGACCTGTCGGTTGCCAGCCCGTCCGATTCGATCTATCTGGCGTATAACCCGACCACCCGCGACAGCCTGATTCAGCTGAACAACCTGTACAGAAACGGTGGACGCTCCAGCGCCACCACGCTGCAAACCAACAGCCCTTCCGTACAATCGACCAGCCAAACAGTACAGGTCAGTCCATTTTCGTCGGTTGTACTGATGCGCAGCAGCACTCCCATGACCGGGCAGGGCCCCGTTGACCTGTCGCTGCGCATGTGCACCAGAACCCGGATGGTTCGTTTGGGTAGTCAGCAAACGATACAGATCACGCTGCGTAATGAAGACCGTACCCCGCTGACGGGGCGGGTGCAATGGAGTTGTCGGCTACCGGCAAACCTCACGCTTGTAGCCGCACCAGGCATGACGTATCAGGACGGTTTACTGACGGGCTCCGCCTACTACCTGGATGCGGGCAGCGACACGACGTTTACAATCACCGTAAGTCCGAAGCAGCCGGGTTGCTACCGGGTGGCAGCCCAGATTAGTTATTCGCCCCTTCCCGATCCCGACAGTTCGCCGAACTCGGGCACGGCCGATGGCGAAGACGATACCGCCGTGATTGATTCACGCACGGATGAGGAAATCAGCACGCTGTTTGAATCGCCCAACCCCAGTCAGCTTCCGCTCCCCGCCGTCGTATCCAACCAGCCCGCGCCAAACAGTTCTTACACGGACCTGTCAGTAGCGACCAGCATCGACAAAACGGCGGCAGCACTAGGCGACATCGTTAGTCTAAGCCTGACCGTCGCCAATACGGGCGGGAGTGCTTCGGGGCCGGTTCAGCTACGCTACCAGCTTCCGGCGGGCCTGCAACTCGTTGATGGCCAGAACTGGACCAACGCCGGCGCAACCCTGACGACCAGTCTCAGTAACCTACCCACGGGCAGTCAGCAAACAGTCTGGTTCCGCGCCAGGGTCATTCAGACGGGTACGTGGATTACAAATGCCGAAGTATTCAGCTGTCAGACGCCGGATATTGACTCTACCCCCGCTAATGGTTACACCAACGGGGAAGACGATCAGACCCAGCTTTCACTGCGCGTATTCTAATTATCGGTCCTAAATGCATTTGGGCACAGCATACGTATGCTGTGCCCAAATGCATTTAGGACCGATAAATTAAGCAAGTTATGCCAGATTCAAATCCGAGAATAATTCTATTTTTAACTGCTCAGTTTATAAAACACCAATTGGTTGTTTACTGATCGGTCTTGGGATTTAATTGACGCAGATTTGTCAAAATACCAGCCGGATAAATCACTGCTGTTTTAATGATATAACAATTTCATTGTTTGATATAAATTCATATAACCACTCACTCAGAAAGGACGGTTTCATCAATAAATGTCTTATCGGGTATTAGCCACAAAAGTCATATTATAAGTTCAAAAAAGTATATTATATAGTTTACCAATAGTCTATACACCTAAACTAGTAGGATCAATAATTTCAGAATTATTCAGATCAGATAAATTTTATGTTTAATTAATCTACTAAACCAATAGATCACATTAGCCCCAAATCAGACCACCCAACCCGGCTTATACGTGATATTTGATGTAGGGAATGTCCGATAAAATGGATTGTTTCTTTCGCTCGCCGTACTTATAGAATGCCTTCGTCTGACTCACTAATTGAGTCGGATTTATTAATCAGAAGCAAGGTCTGTACCAGTTTATCGCTACGTAGAAAAAGTCAATCTGATTCTCAAAAGAAAGTCAGCTAACAACCTGATTCTACCGGCTTCGTCAATTATTTATTCTGAGTAAACGGTCATTGCAATTCCGATACTGACGGATAGGCTTTATGCAGCTCTCCGCAGGCATCAATTGCTTGTTTTCCGCCTTAGTCTCCACCATCACCCCTACAACTTAAGCTTGATTAGTTGATGATTAGTACGTGTAAAAATAGCAGCAGACGACTTGGTAACTATGTGGTGGCCCTGCTGGGTTGCCTGGTTCTGATCAGTAGCTGT
The DNA here is from genome assembly GCF_012849055.1 of Spirosoma rhododendri. Lineage (NCBI taxonomy): Bacteria > Pseudomonadati > Bacteroidota > Cytophagia > Cytophagales > Cytophagaceae > Spirosoma > Spirosoma rhododendri. Next base: position 4,813,997 of record NZ_CP051677.1, read on the forward strand.
ACCCCCGTAAGAAAGCTGGCTTACTTCCAATCGGCCAGCCCCCTTGATGACACGCTCACCGTAGCATCGACCTATGTTCCTACTATCCGAAAAGGAGATATGCTGTCGGTTCAGGTAAGCAGCCTGAACGCTGAGGCTTCAAACTACTTCAACCCGGCAGCGGTGGCCGACAATAACGCACCCATTAACGCAGCAACGAACCCACTTGCCCGACAAACAGGCTATCTGGTAGCCCCCGACGGCAGCATTAGACTACCGCTGATCGGTCAGCTAACGGTGGCCGGGCTCACCAATGCAGCTGCTAGTGACCTGATTGCCAGCAAGCTGAAAATTTACCTAAAAGAACCAACGGTTATCGTGCGGAATACCAACTTCCGCATCTCGGTGCTGGGCGAAGTGGCCCGACCCTCGCTGTTCACCATCCCCAACGAACAGATTACGCTGCCCGAAGCGCTGGGCCTTGCGGGTGACCTGACGATCTACGGCCGACGCGACAATGTGCTGGTGATTCGCGAGGAAGGCGACAAACGCGTATTCGCCCGCCTGGATATGACCCGGCGCGAAACGTTCAAATCACCGTACTACTCGCTGCGCCCCAACGATATCGTGTACATCGAACCGGGTAAGGCCCGCGCCACCAGTGTCGACCGAGTTTATCTGGTCGCTCCGCTCGTAACCGGCATCCTGTCTATCATCGCCATTATCGCCACCCGGCCCTAGCCGACCAATCAGACATCATTTACTCAATACTATGGCTAAATCTTCTCAATCATATATCCCTTACCAGGTCGTCGAGCCAAACAGCACGTCGGCGATGGTTCATCTGCAACCTTTTTTCAAACGGTGGCCCTGGTTTGTGCTGTCGCTGGCGGTAGCGCTGGCGGGTGCGTATGTGTATCTGCTTTACCAGCAGCCCATTTATCGCACCAAAGCCAGCCTGCTGCTTCAGGATGAAAAGCGGGGCAGCGAGCAAAGCAACCCGCTGAAAGAGCTGGAAACCTACTCGCCGAAGAAAGTAGTCGAGAACGAGCTGGAAGTGCTGAAATCATCGTCGCTGATGGGGCAGGTGGTCGACAACCTTAACCTGACCTCGAAGTACCTGCGGCAGACCTCGTTTGGCAAGCGCGAAATCTTCAGCGCATCGCCGGTGCTGGTAATGGTCGAAAAAGGTAACGACGCGGTGTACAAAAAGCCGGTTGAACTGGACTTCGTCAATGACAAAACGGTTCGGATCGACGCCAAAGATTATCCGCTCAACCAGTCGATCACGACCCCCTACGGTCAGTTGCGGGTGGTAACCCGGCGGCCGGTCAGCGATACGACGGAAAGCGTCTTTTTACAGGCGATGCCCCGCGCAGCGGCCATCGGTACGTATCTGGGCAAGCTGAAGGCTGAACCAACCAGCAAAACATCGACGGTGATCGATCTGACGCTTGATGACGCCGTACCCGAAAAAGGGGAAGCTATTCTGGGCGGGCTGATTCAGGAATACAACCAAGCGGCTGTTGTCGACAAAAACAAGGTGGCTGCCAGCACCCTGCGGTTCGTGGAAGAACGGCTGCGGATGGTGTCGGGCGAACTGTCGTCGGTGGAGCGCGATGTTGAGTCGTATAAGTCGAGCAAGGGGATCACTGACCTGAGCACGCAGGCGTCGGCGCTGGTCGAAACGGCCCGGCAGAACGACGCGCAGATCAATCAGGTAAACATCCAGCTGGCGTCGCTCAACGACCTTCAGAAGTTTATCAACAACTCATCGAACAAGCGCAGCAGCACCCCCGCTACCGTGGGCCTTACCGATGCAACCCTGCTGGGGCAGATCAACCAACTGTCGGACCTGGAACTGAAGCGCGAAGAGAAAGCAGCCACTACATCGGAAGAAAATCCGATGCTGGTATCGCTTGATAATCAGATTAAAAGCACGAAGGCGAACATCAGCCAGAACATCGAAACGATGAAGAGTCAGCTGCAAAATTCGCAGCGCGAGTACACCAGCAAGAGTCAGGAAGTTGAGTCGTCGATCCGGTCGATTCCGCAGCAGGAGCGGGCGCTGGTCAACATCACCCGGCAGCAGGGCATCAAAAACGATCTGTACACCTACCTGCTGAAAAAGCGGGAAGAGCTGGCCGTGCTGTTTGCCGCTACGCAGGCCGACAGCCGGGTTGTCGACCCACCGACCGCCGGTGGTGCACCCATCAAGCCCGTCGGTGCCGTGATGTACGCCCTGTTCGGACTGGTTGGTCTGTTGGTGCCAACGGCCCTGATCGCCGGTCGGAACGCCGTTAATACCAAAGTGACCCGCCGACTCGACGTGGAGGACATGACCCACGTCCCGATTCTGGGCGAGGTGATGAACAAGCGGAAGCGCGACGTTATGGTGGTTGGGCAGAATACCCAGTCGGTCATTGCCGAGCAGATTCGAACCATCCGCACCAACCTACAGATCGGCAATCCGGACCTTACCGCCAGTCAGGTTATCCTGTTTACGTCGAGTATCAGCGGTGAAGGCAAATCGTTTGTGTCGCTCAACCTGGGTGCCAGCATGGCGATGCTCAAGCAGCCGACCGTGATTCTGGAGATGGACCTGCGCATGCCCCGGCTGCATCAGGTATTTGGCATCGACAACAGTGTGGGGCTGAGCAACTACCTCAACGGCGAAGCCACGCTCGACGAGATTCTGCAACCCGTGCCGGGCCACCCCAACTACTTCATCATTCCGAGCGGGCCGCTGCCCCCGAACCCGTCTGAACTGCTCAGCGGGATGGAAGTGCGGACGCTGATGGCCACGCTGCGCGAACGGTTCCGCTACATCATGGTCGATGCTCCGCCGATCGGGATTGTAACCGACGCTCAGTTGCTGGCTCCCATGGCCGATTCGACGCTGTTCGTCGTTCGTCACGGCCTGACCCCCAAGCACTGCCTGAAGATTCTGGACAACCTGCACCGGGAGCAGCGGTTCCAAAACCTCAGCATCGTGCTGAACGCTGTAGAGCGGGGCAACTCCTACCACTATAGCCACCAGTACAAAAACAGCTATTCGTACCGGTAGCCCGGTACAACCTCCTACGTGACTTACTCAACCACGTCTCTCTCACTTTGTCATTCTGTTAACCACACTTGCTATGTCGACCACGTATACGCATCTGAGTAAAGCACCTCAGAAAGATCAGGCGAACGTACGCATAAGCTCGCGTAAAGCTGGCCGCACCCTAACCCGCACCGATTTGCGAAACCTGGAAAAACGGGTGTTTGATCTGGCAATAGCGGGTGTCGTCTCCATTACCGTGCTGATCTGGCTGATCCCGCTGATCGGCTTGCTGATAAAGCTTTCCTCGCGCGGGCCGATTCTGTTTGTGCAGATGCGTACCGGCCGCGACGGTAAGCCGTTTCGCTGCTTCAAATTCCGCACGATGACTCACGCGCCGAATGCGGAGTTCAAGCAGGTAACAGTCAACGATGTACGGGTAACGCGCCTGGGCCACATCCTGCGCCGGAGCAATCTGGACGAGATGCCCCAGTTTCTCAACGTGCTGCTGGGCCACATGAGCGTGGTTGGGCCCCGCCCCCACCCCATTCCGCTCGACGCCAAATACTGGCACTCGATGCCGGGCTATAAGGATCGCTATACGGTGCGGCCGGGCATTACCGGACTGGCACAGGCGCGGGGCGCACGGGGCGAAACCGACGTGCTCTACAAAATGAAGGGACGCGTGCGGTACGATCACCTGTACATCCGCCGACAGTCGTCGCGACTCGATATGAAAATCTGCTGGTGGACGGTGAAAGCCGCCCTGAACGGCAATCGGAATGCCCGTTGATACCCAGTCTCTAACTACCCCAACTCATGAACGTTCTTGGAATCAATCTGTACGACGCCGGTCTTGACTCGGCCGTGCAGGGCTGTCTGGATCAGTGCGCAACGACCCAGCCCCGCCACAGTCACTGCATCAGTGCTACCGACGCCCACGGGCTGGTGACGGCCTACAAAAAGCCGGAGTTTAAAGCGCTGCTCGACTCGTTCTACTGGGTGCTGCCCGACGGTATGCCGAGCGTATGGCTGGGCCGCTGGAAGGGCGCCGAGCAGATGACCCGCTGCTACGGGCCCGACTTTTTCAAGCTGGTACTGTCGCAAGGGGCCAACCAAAACGTGACCCACTTTTTCTGCGGGGGTAAGGAAGGCGTTGCCGACGAGCTGAAAGCAGCCGTCAGTAGCAAATTCGGCAACGACAAGGTTGTGGGTACGTACTGCCCCCCGTTTCGCGAGATGACCGACACCGAACTGCGGGAGCTGGCCGACACTATCAATCAGTCGGGTGCCAATATCGTCTGGGTCGGGCTGGGTAGCCCCAAGCAGGAGCGGTTTGCCGCCCGGCTGGCCAAGCTGGTCGACGTCAATTTTCTGGTTACGGTCGGCGCGGCTTTCGACTTTCACACCAACCGGGTGGCGCAGGCCCCCCGCTGGATTCAGCGGCTGTCGATGGAGTGGTTTTTCCGGCTGATGATGGAGCCCCGGCGGTTGGCGAGTCGCTACCTGCGCGTGGTGCCCCTGTTTATTCTGCTTAACCTGAAAGAAGCCCTGACGCCCCCCGCTCGTCGCACGCCTAACGCTTCAGGCAGGGTACTTTCCCTGCTCTGTTCCTATCTACGAATGACCACCGAAGAAATACATACTATCCACGAACCACAAACCGACGCACCACCGTCGGTCGTCAAGCGCTTTGTCGTCAACGTAGCGTCGTTGTTCAGCGTGCAGCTCGCCAACATGCTGCTGCCGCTGCTTACCGTGCCTTATGTGGTGCGGATTATTGGGCCGGAGCGGCTGGGGCTGCTCAATTTCTCACTAGCGTTTATTGCCTACTTCAACCTTGTCATCAATTACGGCTTCGACATGGCTGCGGTGCGGAATATCGCGGCCAACCGAACCGACAAAGCCGAGGTTAACCGGGTTTTTTGTGAAGTACTGGCGGGTAAGGTGCTGCTCTGGATCCTGTCGACGGTGCTGTTTGCCGGTATCGTCATCGCTGTTCCTGAGTTTCGGGAGCAGTGGGTGCTGCATGCCTGCACGTACCTGACCTGTATCGGGGTAGTGCTGTTTCCGCTGTGGCTCTATCAGGGCATGGAAGATTTGAGCCGCGTAGCCCTGTTCAACCTGATCGTCAAAGTGCTGTTTTCGCTGTCGGTTTTTGTACTGATCCGGCAACCGGGCGATTACATCTACCAGAATCTGTCGATGAGCGTGGCGCAGGTGCTGGTCAGTGTGGTGGCGCTGGTGGTAGCCATCCGGCGCTATAACCTGACGATCAGCTGGCCGCTCTGGACGAACCTCAAGCAACGATTCATCGACGACCGCACCCTGTTTTTCTCGTCGCTGACCATCACGCTCTACGCCGGGTCCAACGTGTTTCTGCTGGGGCTGCTGAGCAATGCCTACAACGTGGGCATCTTCGCGGCCGGTACGCGGCTGGAAAGCATCAGCCGGGCGTTTGCCGGTATCGCCCTGAATCAGGCGTTTTTCCCCATTGTGGCCAACGCCTTCGGGCGCAGCCGCGAGCAGGGGCTGCGACTGGTTCGGACAACGTTCTTTCCCCTGGCCGCGTTTATGGGCGTTATTTCGCTGGGTCTGTGGGTCATCGCGCCGTTTTTTATCACGCTGTTTTACGGGGACGCTTTCCGCGACGCCATCACGATTCTGCGTATCGTTTCCCTGCTGCCGCTCGCCATTGGCATTAGTAATCTGCTGGGCCTGCACACGATGCTGAACCTGCGGATGGACAAAGCCTTTTTCGCCATTACCGCCATGGGCTCCGTTATCGGACTGACGCTGAACATGCTGCTTATCAAGACCTCCGGGCACATCGGCGCGGCCTGGGCGTGGGTCATCACGGAGGGGTGCATCACCATCGCGATGTACATATACCTCCGGTCGCAAAAGATCGAAGTTGTTCAGCTTTCGGCCCTTACCGAAGCCATTGCCTTTACCAAAGACCGCCTGCACGTCCTGTCGAAACGACTACCCGGCCGTCACTAATCCCCCTTACTAAACCCGCACCATAAACCGATAACCAGTTATGCAATCGCCACATGACCTGCATCGCGGCCCAGCCGGGCGACATTGATGCACCCTCAAGAGTTATGAAAACAATAGCAACCTTAATCGTTACGTACAACCGGCTCAGCGACCTGAAAGTGTGCGTGTCGTGCATTCGGGAGCAAACCCATCAGCCCAACGCCGTGTACGTCATCAACAACGGCAGCAATGATGGGACGGATGAATGGCTGGCCCAACAGCCGGACCTGACGGTCGTTACGCAGGCCAATCTGGGCGGAGCCGGTGGGTTTGCCACGGGTATTGAGCGGGCCTACAACGACGGTTACGACGAAATCTGGTGCATGGACGACGACTGCGTCCCAACCCCCGATGCGCTGAAAAACCTGGTCGAGTCGCCTAACATCGGACCGGGTATCAAGAACTGCGTGTCGATCAACGTGAAGAACCACGAAGAGCTGGCCTTCTTCGTCCGCCAGAACAACAAAGATTATCAGCGGGTGTCGGATATGGACGGATACGACCTCATCTACGGGGTGGCGTCGCTCTTCAACGGTACGCTGATTAGTTCGGAAGTGATTAAGGCGATTGGTGTCCCCGACAAGAAGCTGTTTATCTGGGGCGACGAAGTGGAGTACATGACGCGGGCGATGAAAAATCACTTCCCCGTAGTCACCGTCCCGACGTCGCTGCTGTTCCACCCCCCTCCGTCGATCGGGATGGCATCCCCTGGCCGGGCGCGTGGAAAAACTACTACCGCATCCGCAACGAACGGCGCGTGTTTCAGAACGCCCACGGCGACAAGTACGGCTTTATCATGTTTATGTTCTGGTCGATGAAAGCCACGTTCAGCCAGCTGGCCACGAAGCGCAAAAACCGGTTCTACAACTTTATGCTCTACGGTGAAGCGGCATCCGACAGCCTGCTCAACAACTTCCGCAAGCGGCCCAACACGATTTACACCCTGCGGCTCTATCAGTTCATGAACAAATAAGCACTCCGATGAACGTACTGATTGCAACCTATCTGGCAACCAACTCGCCCTCGGGCGTGGTCACGTATACCCAAACGCTGACCCGCGACCTGATGGCCAATGGTGTTGGTGTGCAGGTAATCGATGCAGGCAGTACGCCCGTTGGCTGGCGCAAATTTCTCGGCCTTGCCAAGCGGCTGATGCGTCCGCTGGGCGGCACGTTTGCGGCCTTCTACGACGAGTTCGCTTACTTCACCGGGGTCTATCTGGCTGCGCGTCGGCTTAAAAACACTGGTATCGAACTGATTCACGCGCAGGACCCCCGCTCGGGCGCGGCTGCCCGGCTGGCCCTCGACTCGTCGGTACCGGTCGTGCTGACGTGTCACTTTAACGACGATCCGGTGAGCGAACTGGTCAGTGTGTTTTCGCTGGGTCCGCGGGTTAAGCGCGTTCTTACGAACTGGTACGTGTACCTGTTCTCGCATATCCGCCACTATGTGTTTGTCTCGAACTACGCCTACACGTCTTCGAAGCAGTTTCTGCCCGCGACCATCGACAAGCGGGTGCTGCGTAACTCGGTTCAGCTGGCCTACACCCCCCGTCGGCACGATACCGGCGAGGGTCCTCTGATAATCAGCAATGTTGGCTACCTCGACGAACGGAAAAATCAGCAACTGCTGCTGGCTATCGGGCGCGAACTACTGCTGCGGGGTAAGCCGGATTTTCGGATCTGGCTGATCGGCGACGGCCCTAAACGGGCGGAGTACGAAGCCCTCGCCGAGCAGTGGCAGCTTTCCGGCCACGTAACGTTTTACGGGCGGCAGTCGGCCCCCTGGGAGCTGGTGGCGCAGAGCGATCTATACGTGCATACGGCCCTCAACGACAACTGCCCCTACGCCCTGATCGAAGCAATGGCGGTTGGTGTGCCGGTGGTAGCCCTGCCATCGGGCGGCATCCCGGAGATGGTACCCAACGGGCTGGGCCTGCTCGCGTGGAAGACAGCCCCCGAACTGGCAGACGAACTGCTGGCCTATGCCGACGCTGACCGGCGGCAGCAGATAGCCGAGCAGCAGGCGGCCTACGCCGACCGGGTGTTTAACCACCAGCGCAACCTCGCCGAATTACTGGCCTATTACCAACAGCTAACCGGCAGTGAGTCCTCACCGGCTCCGGCCCCAATTCCTGTATTGTCATGACGATCTGGCTATTTCGCTTCGCGCTCTTCATGATCCTGTTTGGCCTGAGCCCGCTGACCTACGGTGGCGACTCGCTGCACCCCGTGCTCGACAAAGTAACGAGCGGCATGGCGTTGGTCGGGCTGGTTTCACTGGTCATCTGCTTCTTCGACCTGCCCCGCTTTTACAAGATCATGGCATGGCCCATTTTCATCGGTGCCATTCTGCTGCTACTAGAATCGAAGTACGAATACGGTCAGTACGTTTACTCGTATTTCGTAATCAAACGGTTTGTCTACTGCGCGCTGGCCATGACGGCCTACTACGCGGCCAAACGATCGGGCCCGATCCGGTTCGAGTACATCGGCTATCTGGTACTGGTGCTGTTTTTCGTCAATCAGATTCTGCTGGGGCAGATTTACACGTATTCGCTGTCGTCGGAGAGCCGCACCACAACGGCCCCCGAAGCCCTGTATCTGGTTGTGCCGTTCCTGTATTTTCTGGTTCAGTACTACAGGGAGCACAAGCTCATTTCGCTGTTTTCGTCGCTGGCCGTTTTTCTGTTCATCGTTATCCTGCTGCACCGGTCGGTTATTTCAACGGCGGTCATCGCGGCCGGGGTGGTTACAGGCCTGATGCTGATGAGTAAATCGTCGGAAAAAGGGTTTCCGGTGGGTCGCACGTTTATGTTCTTCATTGTGGTCGTCAGCCTGTCGACTCCGCTGGCGGGGATGCTCTCGGATAAGAAGTTCGATGCCTTTATGGAAAGCATCAACGGCATTCTGGACCCCAAAGAAGACAATACCGGCAGCTGGCGGCTGGAGCAGTCGCAGCACTACATGGCGCTGGTACCTGAACGCCCGCTTCTGGGCTGGCGCTACGACGGCTACGACCGCGGGGAAGTGATGCGCCACGAAGATTTCCCCGAAAAAGGGACCATCATTCACTCGCAATACGTCGATCAGCTGTACAACTACGGTGCCGTAGGACTGGCGATCAACCTGCTGCTTATTCTGGGTACGCTGGCTACCATCTACCGCCGGAAACAACTGTATACGACCGAGCAGCTGGTGCTGTTTGGCTTTATAGCGGGCGGGCTGATCTACGGCGTTTCCTACCAGCTTCCGGTCTACTACTGGGGCCTGGTCGGCATGGGTATGTTCTACGGCCTGCAACGGCCCGCGCACCGGTTTACCGTACCGGAACTGCACGAAGACGAACACGAACACGCGCTTCAGCCAGCCGATTAATTACCTACTTTACGTTCTCACGCTCCTATGATTAGTGTCGTAATTCCCGTCCACAACCGTCTCGACTACACCCGGCAGTGTCTCAACTGCCTGATGGCGCAGACGTACCGCGACTTCCGAATCATCGTCGTTGATGACGGCTCGACAGACGGTACCGATCTCATGATCGAAACAGAATTCCCCGAGGTTGTGCTCATCAAAGGCGATGGCAACCTGTGGTGGACCGAAGCTACGAACGTCGGTATCCGCTACGCCATGAAGCAGACCGACGGCGACGGCCCGCACTTTGTACTGACGCTGAACGACGACACCATCGTACAGCCGGACTACCTGCAATCGATGCTCAACGCCTGGCAGGCCCACAAGCCCTGCCTGATCGGGTCGGTCAGTGTCGACAGCGAGAATCCTGAACGGCTCGAATACGCCGGGTCGGCTTTTGAGCTGTACACCGCCGGGGGGCGTCACCTCGCGGAAGATTATCAGTACAGCTACGCAAACCTGATCAGCAAGGCCGACCACGTTGAGTCGCAGTCGCTACCAGGCCGGGGTACGCTGATTCCGATGGAGGTGTTCGCTAAAGTCGGGCTGTTTAACGCCGAGAAGTACGCCCACTACATGGCCGACATCGAGTTTTCGATCCGGGCCCGGAAAGCGGGGTACCGACTCATTGTCGACGCCAAAAGCATCGTCTACGAAATTGTCCGGGCAACGGGCATTCAGGTCGAGAAAGGACTGACGTTCAAGCAGTTCATTAACAGCTTTACCTCGATCAAGTCGCCCACTAACCTGACCGTCCGGTACAACTTCGCGATTGAACACTCGCGCACCAAGCACCTGTATTTCTGCTTCGACATTGGCCGGATCTGCGCTGGTTTTCTGCTGCGCAAAATTCGGATGAGCCGGGTCGGTTAGCAGACCGTTTCGTAGTTCGTCGTCCACATTCAGCATCAGCGGCAACGCCAATCCAGTCGACCGTTATGAAAACAATATTGATTTCGGCTTATGCCTGCATCCCCGGTCAAGGTTCCGAAGAAGGAACCGGCTGGACTTATGCATCGACGTTGAGTCAACAGGGCTACCGGGTTCACTGCCTGACCAAAAAAGACGGGCAGGCCATCATCGACCCAATTCTGGCGGATGGGCAGTTTCCCAACCTGACCGTCCACTACGTGCACGTGCCCGATTGGGTCAACACGTTTTGCAACAAGGGACTCACGGGGATGTATTTTCATTACATCTACTGGCAGTGGACGGCTGCGCAGCTGGCGAAAACGCTGGATCAGACGGAGCCTATCGACCTGATTCATCACGTGTCGTACGGCAGCATTCAGCTGGGTAGTTTCATGTACCGGCTCGGCAAGCCCTTCGTGTTTGGCCCCGTAGGTGGTGGGCAGCGGGCTCCTAAGTCCATGAAGCGGTATTTCGGCGAGTTCTGGAACCGCGAATGGATGCGCGACGTGGTCGGCAAAGTACTGGAATACGTCAACCCCGCTTACTTCCGCACGGTTCGGAAAGCCGATCAGCTGATTGTAACCAACCTCGACACGCTCCAGCTGGCCCGTACCCTGCGGCCTACGGCACCCGTCGAGCGCATCTGGGACGCCAGCCTGAGTGCGGCTTTCTTACCCGCCGAACCCATTCAGCACATACCCGGCGCTACGCTCAAGCTGCTTTGGGTAGGGCGTTTGCTGCCCCGCAAAGCACTCGAACTGACCATTCAGGCGCTGGGCCAAGTCGATCCGTCGGTACCCGTTACGCTGACGATTGTGGGTGGTAAGGGCGAGATGGTCGATCAGGTACCGGGCTACCTCGACCGCTACAACGTTCGCGATAAAGTCGACTGGGTTGGGCACGTCACGTTTCAGCAGGTGAAGGATTACTACGAACAGTCGGACGTGTTCTTCTTTACCAGCCTGCGCGACTCCTGCCCGCATCAGCTGCTGGAAGCCATGGGGTATTCGCTGCCGGTGGTGACGCTCAATCTGCACGGGCAGGCCGAACTCGTCGACGACTCGACCGGCATCCGGGTACCGGTCGATACCGAAGCGCAGGTCGTGGCCGATCTGGCCAGGGCAATCGAGTGGATGTATCATCACCCGGCCGAGCGGCTCGCGATGGGTCAGGCGGGCTACGCGTTTGCCAAAACCCAGCTTTGGGATACCAAGATTCGTTTGTTTACCGAACGTATCTACCCCTCCGTTCTGACCGAGTCACCGGCCCTGCTCGCCAGTTCCTGATTTCCCGCACGACGCACGCTCCTCCATACCAGCCTACCTGAACCCTATACTGCCGACAGCCGCTTTTGCCCGGAAGCAGTATCGACGTCGGCCGTTCCTGCTCTCTCTATAAGCCAACGTTTATGAAAAATATCCTGATCTCAGCCTACGCCTGCATCCCCGACCGGGGATCCGAAGAAGGCAACGGCTGGAACTACTCGTCAATCATCAGCCAGCATGGCTATAAGGTATGGTGTATCACGCGGAATATCGGGCAAAAACAGATCGAAGCGAAACTGGCCAGTTCGCCAAACCCTAACCTGACGTTTGTGTACGTAACCGTTCCGCGCTGGATCGACAATGCTTACCACAAGGGGTTGTTTGGGCTGTATTTCCACTACATCTACTGGCAGTGGGCGGCCGCGAAAGTTGCCCTGGCCCTGCACAAAGAGCAAGCCTTCGACCTGGTTCATCACGTGAGCTACACGAGCCTGCAAATGGGCAGTTTTCTGTATCGGCTCAACTGCCCGTTCATCTACGGGCCCGTTGGTGGCGGGCAGGAAGCTCCCGTCTCGTTCCGGCACTATTTCAAACAGTACTGGCTGAAAGAGCAACTTCGCTCGGCCGTCAGCAAGCTGATGCTGCGCTTCAATCCGGGCTGTTACGAGTCGGTACGCCGGGCCAACTACGTGCTGTCTTGGAACGAAGATACCAGCCGGATGATCCATAAACTCGGTCGTCGGCAGGCTGTCGACAAAGTGTTCGGCGGGATCGATAAAAATTTTATTCCGACCACGCCGACCCACCGGCCGACGCACCGGGTGCTGGAACTGATCTGGGTAGGTCGGCTGATGCCCCGTAAAGGGCTTGAACTGACGCTGCACGGCCTTAGCAAAGTCGATCCGGCCTGCATGGTACACTTCACCATCATCGGCGACGGAGAGATGGGGCAGTACGTGGACGAGTATATCAGGCAGTACGGGCTGGAGAAGCGCGTAACCTGGGTCGGCAAGGTGCCTTACACCGATCTGAAAGCCCACTACGCCAACGCCGACGTGTTCTACTTTACCAGCCTGCGCGATACCGGGCCGGGGCAACTGATGGAAGCGATGGGCTACACCCTACCAGTGGTAACACTAAACCTGCACGGGCAGGCCGAGCTCGTCGACGACTCAACGGGCATTCGGGTGCCAGTTACCGACCCCGATTCGGTAGCCGAGCAGCTGGGCAAAGCCATCGAATGGATGTATTACAACGAAGAAAAGCGACTGGAGATGGGCCTCAACGCCTTTCGTTTTGCGCGCGAACAGTGCTGGGAGAAAAAAATCGCCCGCCTGCTACGCACGTACTACGCCCCCCTGCTCAACCCAGAACCTGTTAACGAAGCCACTGCGGCCCGTTATTAATTACACACGACAAGCCACCTCGGTTATGTATATTGCTATCGCTGCGCCTATCGCTACCAACGACTTACTGGTTGGTCTCGACCCGGCAACTTTACGCACGTTTCCCAAGGGGCGGGCCGAAGCCCCCCTGGTTAGCCACCTCATTCAGGAATTACTCCGGCAGGGCCACCGCGTACTGGCCATTACCACCGACCGGATGCTGGACGACGACGAGCCACCGTTTGTGTACGAGCAGGGTAACCTGACGTACGTGGTGGCCCCCAGCCGCCAGCGTATCTTCCGCCTGAACGGCAAACGCCTGGGCCGCACGGCCGACTTTTTCCGGGTCGAGCGGAAGCACATCCTGAATATTCTCCGGCAGTACAAGCCGGATGTCGTTCATGGGCACTGGACCTACGAATTCGCGATGGCGGCCATGGCCTACGACCCCAACTCGCTGATTACCATCCACGACAATGCCCGGCTGATTCTGAAGTACATCCCCACGCTGGAACGGCTGTTTATGCTGGGTATGGCCCGGTACGTGTTTCACAAGGGACGCCGGTTTACGGCGGTTTCGCCCTACACGGCCCGGTCGGTTCAGCCCTGGACGTCCGCGCGCATACAGGTCGTTCCCAACCCGGTCGTGATGCCCGTGCTCGACGAAGTCATCAAACCAAATCACCCGGTTATTACGATGGCTGCGAATGGCTGGGCCAAGCACAAGAATCTGGAAATAGCGCTGCTGGCGTTTAAACAGGTTCAGCAGCGACACCCCGACGCGGTGCTGTGGGCCTACGGTACGGCGTTTGAACCGGGTAAGCAGGCAGACGATTTCTGCCGGAAGCACGCGATTCCGAATGTTCGCCTGTTTGGCCTGACGCCCCACCAGACCATGCTACAGGGCATTGCCCAGAGTAATCTGGTCTTGCACACGTCGGTGGAAGAATCGTTTGGTATGGTGCCCGCCGAGGCTATGGCCTGTGGCATACCGGTAGTAGCCGGTCAGCTCAGTGCCGTGCCGTGGGTCGTTGGTGAGGGCGGTCTGCTGGTCGACGTGACGGACCCCACCGCCATCGCTGCCGCCGTCGACCGGTTGCTGACCGATCCCGCACTGGCGCAGTCGCTGGGGCAAAAGGCCCGTGCCAGCATTGCCAGCCGGTTCGATCTGAAGAAGGTCACAGACCAGTATCTGGCGTTGTACGAGCAGTCGTTGTCGACAAGAGCCGTTCCCGAGGCTGTTTAGTTTCGGGTTGGTGGCCGGGTTGGTAGCCCGGTCAGCCTTAATACCAGCCCCTACAGTTACCCTCCGTAGTTTGCTGAATTTCAGCGATATTCAGGGAGGATTCACGGGCTGAGCAGACAATAAACGTAGAACCCCGGACGGGCCGCAGCGCTATCCACGCGGGTGCCGGCCAGCTTCTTTCGCTACTGGCACCTGCTGAGGCCAGTGCTTCCTGACCAATTGGAATATCCACTAATTACCCGTTATATATGAACCCCAATCTTCACCGATTACCCGCCCTGCTGCTGCTGTTTGTCAGTATGGCAGCCTTTTTCGTCGCCTGTAAAGACCCGGAGCCCCCAACACCCACCCCCGGCTCAACGGCGGTAACGATTACCAGCATCGACCCCACGTCGGCCCCTGTCGGTAGCACCATCGCGATCACCGGTACGAACTTCAACACCAACCCCGGCAGCAACACGATCACGATCGGGGGTGTGCCGGCCACTATCGTATCGGCCTCATCGACGCAGCTTATCGTTACGGTACCCGCCAGTGCCACAACTGGCGCAGTTAGTGTCTCTACCGGGGGGCAGACAGCCCAGAGTTCGTCAACGCTGACCATAACTCCGCAGCCGGTTAAGCCCACAGCGACCCTTCAGGGAACAATCTTCAGCAACCGGACCCTCAGCCGCGACACGGTGTATCTGCTCCGGGGCCTCGTGTACATACCGCAGACCTACACGCTGACCATTCCGGCGGGAACGGTTATTCGCGGGGCAGCCGCCGACGCCGACCCGTCGGGAGCCAACATGCCCGGCTCACTGGTAATCGAGCGGGGAGGCTTCATCAATGCCAGAGGTACCGCAACCCAGCCCATCATCTTTACGTCGGCTAAAGCAGCCGGGCAGCGTAACTACGGCGACTGGGGCGGGGTGGTGCTGATCGGCCGGTCGCCGGTAAACCGACCCGGCACCACGGCCAACCCACGCAGCATTCGCGGCACGGTCGAAACGTACGGCGAACCGGCTGGTAGCTCAGGTGTCATGCAGTATGTGCGTATCGAGTACAGCGGTGCGCCGATGGGTGGAAACACTGGAGTACGGTTGCCAGGCCTGTCGTTCTACGGCGTCGGGGCGGGAACGACCGTCGATCACATCCAGGTATCCTACGGTGCCGGTGATGCCTACGCCTGGTTTGGCGGTACGGTAAACGCGAAAAACCTGATGGCTTACCGCACTACCGACGACGACTGGACCGTTGACTGGGGCTATACCGGCAACGTACAGTTCGGTGCCTCCCTGCGCGACCCCAACGTGTTCGACGCGTCGGGGTCCAACGGGCTGGAAGTCGAAAACTACGAAACAGCGGCCACCGACGTTACGCCGGTAGTGGCCATCAACGGGCAAACGCAGAACGTACCCGTATTCGCCAACATGAGCAGCTTCGCCTTTGGCACAACGCCAACAGCGAGCAACGCCCGCGCTGGTTATCAGTCGGGGGCTTACCTCCGCCGGAACAGCGCCGTAGCCGTGTACAACTCTGTTTTCTACGGTTATCCGGAAGGCTTGCGGGTGGAATCGATCACGGGGCCCAGCAGCCTGACGAGCGGCATTATTGACCTGCGCGGGCTGGTACTGGCCAATACGCCGTTGCCCGTTGTGGGGGGTGGCGTGGTCACGACCGATCAGGTAGCGCAGTACTACATCACTCCCGGGCGTAACAACCAGGTGATCCAGTCGGGCAGTCTATCGGCGCTGCTGCTTAACGCCAACAACTTCACGCTGACCTCGCCCAGCTTCCTGCCGCAGTCGGGTTCACCCCTGCTGAGCGATGCCGTCAGCGGTAACCGCCTGAACAGTTTCTTTACCTCAGTAACCTACAGGGGCGCGTTCGGCACCGACAACTGGGCCGCCAACTGGACGAACTACAGCCCCAGACGGTGGACTACGATCGGTAGGATTTTGGGTTTGTAGTTTGAGATTCGTGGTTCCTCCGGCGGTTGCTACCGCATGGCTGTACACCGGAGGAACCACGAACCTCAAACTACAAACCACAAACTCAAAAATCACCCCTTAATATCCTGCCCCGAGCGGATCGTGACGGGGGCACCGTCGGCGAGGAACACGCTGCTGGGAGGTCCGGTGAAGAAGGGGGCGAATTGCGGCCCGTAAAGGGTGGTGACGTCACAGCGGACGTCGAAGCGGCTGACGGGGTAAATCTGCCAGCGGTCGTGCACGACTTCAAACTCCGAGGTGTGTTTGTTGCTCCGCGTGGTGTAGCCCCAGTAGTTTTCGGTGATAAACCAGGGTTCGGTACCGGGCGTTGCTTCGCTCCCCGTCAGACTGGCGTCGACGTCGATATAATTCCAGTCGCTGCCGACCTGCCACTCGTAGCGGATATGCTGGCGATCGTCGTGCGTTTGCCAGGTGTGGCGCATCGGGCGGGCTTCGTATGGTTCGCCGTAAAGCGTTCGGGCAACCCACACGATAGCCGGTTTCGGCACGATCTCTTTCACGAACACGACGCCCCGCTGCCAGCCTTTGTCGGTCTTCCGCCGGACGTAGAACCGCAGGTTGAATTCTTCAAATTCAGTGTGGAAGGGCACCGGCACTTCGCTCAGCATCCTGACCTTCTCGAAGTTGAACCCAACCAGGCTGCCGAAGCAAACGCCGTTGTAGTCATCGAGTTCGGTACCGTGCGGCACCAGCGGCTGCAACACAGCGCGGTCTATGGGGTAGTTGGCGAAAATCAGGTTGCGCCACTCAGCGGAGAGAAATGTAAACGCCATAACGTATAAAGTCGATGGGTAAAAAAAGGTCAGCTTCGCGGCTGACCTTTTTGTTTGTTCAGGAATAATGGGAAGCCTGGTCCAACCCGTACTATCCTTACGGAAACTTGGGGAACTTGCTGAAGTCGGGCTTGCGCTTTTCGAGGAAAGCGTCTTTTCCTTCCTTGGCTTCTTCCGAGAGGTAGTACAACAGGGTAGCATCACCGGCCAGCTGCTGAATACCGGCCTGCCCGTCGAGTTCGGCGTTGAACGATGCTTTGAGCATACGCAGCGCGATCGGACTCTTTTCGAGCATCTTCCGGCACCACGCGATCGTCGTTTCTTCCAGCTTGTCGAGCGGCACCACTTTGTTGACCAGTCCCATATCGAGGGCTTCCTGAGCGTCGTACTGATCGCATAGGAACCAGATTTCGCGGGCTTTTTTCTGCCCCACGACCCGCGCCAGGTACGAAGCACCGAAGCCGCCATCGAACGAACCAACCTTTGGCCCCGTCTGCCCGAAGCGGGCGTTATCAGCGGCAATGCTCAGGTCACAGACAACGTGCAGTACATGCCCCCCACCAATCGCGTAACCGGCTACCATCGCTACAACAGGCTTGGGAATCCGGCGAATCTGCATTTGCAGGTCGAGTACGTTCAGGCGCGGCACTTTGTCCTCACCCACGTAACCACCGTGCCCACGGATGGACTGATCGCCACCGGAGCAGAACGCTTCGCCCCCTTCACCCGTCAGAATAACAACGCCGACGCGTTCGTCCTGCCGGGCCAACTCCATCGCTTCCGACATTTCCTTCACCGTCTGCGGGGTAAATGCGTTGCGCTTGTGTGGCCGGTTGATGCTGATCTTGGCGATCCCGTCGTAATAGGTAAACAGGATTTCCTGATATTCCTTAATCGTCTCCCAGGGGTAATTGCTTGTCATTTTAATGAGTGAATGCTAGAATGATAGAATGATTGAGTATTAGAATGATTGAGTGATTGAATGTGATGCGTCAGCTTATTCAATCACTCAATCATTCTATCATTCGGTATATGAAACATCGTGATACTGCACATCCCAGGTGTGGTCGGCCATCATCCGGACGGTCGCCAGGCAACGTTCGAAGGGGAATTTCCGCCCCCACTCCGTTGGGCCGACCATCGATAGCAGATCGGTACCGTTTTTGCGCTGGTAAAAGTGATAGGTGTGCCCTACGACTGGCTCAAAACTCATCTGGGCCGCGTAGATGCGCTCCGAAATTTCGACCCGGTGCCGGATCGCCGTTGCCTGCTCGGCCAGTAGCTGCATCTGCTTGTACAATTGGCTGAGCTGCATATCGGTCTGCTCGCGCATGGCGGCTACGGCCCGACCCGTTATCTTACCTTTGTCTTCGGGCCGGATTACTGCCCCACCCGCCGTGTGCGCGTATTCGAGCAACCCCGGCGATGCGGCTACTTTTTCCGGCGATATTGGATTGACAATAACTTTGGCTTCTTCCATATGAATTGGCAAACCGCCGGATCAACAGCTTTGTTTCTTCGGCGGTTGTTGCTAAAAAAAAGCATCTTTACAACACTGTATCCGCTACTCCGACAAAAGTACGACAAACCGATGGAAACCCCCTCTACCCCGCCTACCACCCCGCGCCTGTCGCGCCAGTCGTTTTTTCAGCTACTGGGCGCAGGCTTTACTACGCTGCTTTTCTCGGGCAACACATCGGGCTGTTCCGGTACAGAAGCGGCTCCCGACCCGCAACCCGACGTGCTGACGCTGAACCTCAGCGACAAAGCCAATCAGGCGCTCAGTATCAAGGGTGGCTATGTCTTCACAAACAACATCATAGTGGCCCGTACCAACGCCGATCAGTACGTCGCTGCTGGTGGTCGCTGCTCGCACGACAACACGATTCTGGTATTTCGCCCCGCCGACAACCAGTTCTACTGCCCGCTCGACCTGTCGCGCTACAACCTCAGCGGCAAGGTCATTAGCGGCCCGGCCACCGTTCCCCTGAAAACCTACGACGTCTCCAGCCCCAGCGCGGGTGTTCTGGTGGTTAGATAGTTTTAGAGTTATAGAGTTGGATAGTTATAGAGTTGTAAAGTTGCTGGCGCGCGTGGCTGCCGCCGGATGGTCTGACGCGCCAGCCAACTCTATAACTTTACAACGCTAAAACTTTACAACCTCAAATGAGAGATTTTCTCGATGCCTGGCGGAGTGGGCAGGAACGGTTTACCCTGCACACGTCTGGCTCGACCGGTACCCCTAAGCCGATCGAGCTGACCCGCGCGCAGATGCGGGCAAGTGCCCACCTGACGGGGCAGACGCTGGGCCTGCAACCGGGCGATGCCGCGCTGGTGTGCCTCAATACCAACTACATCGCCGGGATCATGATGCTCGTACGCGGGCTGGAGTTGGGGCTGCCCATGACCATTGTCGAACCCGTCAGCAACCCGCTTGCATTGCCGGAGGTTGCGGGCAAATCGTTTGCGTTTACCGCGCTCGTGCCGCTACAGCTGCAAACCATTCTGACCGAAACACCGGAGAAAAAAGCGGTGCTGGACGGCATGAAGGCCATTCTGGTTGGCGGGGCCGCTACCAGTCCGGCACTAGAAGCCCTGATTCAGCCGATCACTGCGCCCGTCTACGCCACCTACGGCATGACCGAAACAGTGTCGCACATCGCCCTGCGCCGACTCAATGGCCCCGACGTGTCCGATGTGTTTACCGCACTGACGGGCGTCGACCTCGGCACCGACGAGCGGGGCTGTCTGCACATCACGTCGGCGGCTACCAACTTCGAGCGTATCCAGACCAACGACGTCGTCGACCTGATCGACCCGATGCACTTTCGGCTGCTGGGCCGAGCCGATAGTGTGATCAATAGCGGGGGCGTCAAGGTGCAGCCGGAAGCCATCGAGCGGCTGATTCAGTCGACGCTGGCCGGGGCCGGGCTAGCTCCGCGCCTGTTTATCGCTGGCCTACCCGACGACCGGCTGGGGCAGCGCGTGGTGCTGGTGCTGGAAAACTGTTCGCTCACCGACGCGCAGTGGGCCGCCAGTCAGCAGGCCGTACGCGATGTACTGGGACCCTATTCCGTACCGAAAAGCTGGCATACCGTCGACGCATTCAGCGAAACAGCAACCGGCAAAATCGACCGACAGGCAACAGTCGCCCAAATCCGCTAATTTTACGGGTCGATTCTTACGCTATGTCATTCACCAGTCTTCGCATTCGGTTTCAAACCGCCCGGTCGCTGCCCGCACCCTACGCTTATTTCTACACCCTCGACCTGCGTCCCGCGTTCAGCGATTTTTTGCAGGTCGACCTGTCGATTACTTACCCCGACCGCGACGATATCGACGACGATGAGCTGATTGCGGAAGGATTCACCCGCGACGACGATTTTTCGTGGTCGGGCCGATTGCCGAAAGCGTGGCTCCAGGCCGTGGCAAAACTGGCCGATCAGACAACGCTGCAACCGGCCGACGAAGACAAGCTGGACGAGGCCGACGATTTCTGGGAACTGAAAATTGCCCGGAATCCCGGCCCCGACCGGCAAGGACGCCCGGCAGATACCGGGGCGGGCAGCACCGACGACTGGCAATATCTAGTGCAGGAACTGACCCAGGCCACGCTCGAAGCCGACAACCGCGAACGCCCTTTTGAGTTGACCTACCTGCGTATCGGCCCCGACGAAGCTGAAGTGCGGGTAACGGCTTCGTTTGCGCAGCGCAGCGTAACGTTCACAACCATTCGCAACCGGCGCGAACGCAACCAGTCGTTGCCGTGGACGGCCTTGCAGAAGCTGATGACGGCGGTCTACGCCAACGATTACGACCCTGATATGGCCCAGCCCAAACGCCCCAAAGCACCCGGTCAGTGGCTGAATCTCGGCACCGACGAGTGGTACAACATCAGCGCGTTCACCGACCTGACCCGAACGCTGGAAAACCTGTAGCCATTCCGGCAACGATTCGTTCGGCCGTCTCACAATCCATCCCCGTCGCCATCCGTTTTTAGGAAAGCCCTATCTTTGGGCTGTACTGTCTATTCTCCATGAACCAACCGTCTTTTTTTCAACGCTACCTGCCGCATATCCTCGCCGTGCTGGGCTTATTGGTGCTGTCGATTGTTTATTTTTCGCCGGTGCTGTCGGGCAAAACGCTGGCCCTGATGGACGTGCAGCAGGCATCCGCTTCGACGCAGGAAATCCGCGAGATAGCCAAAGAAACGGGGATCAAACCCCTCTGGACCGACGCCCTCTTTAGCGGGATGCCGGCCTACATGATCGACTTCGATTACCCGCACATCTACATCTACAAAGCCATCACGGCGGTACAGAACCTGCTGCCGCCCTTCGCCAGCATCGTGTTTATCATGATGGTCAGCGCGTATATTCTGCTGGTTGTGCTGGGGTGTAACCCGTGGCTATCGGCACTGGGCGCGGCTGCGTATGGGCTGGGCACCTTCTCCATCATCAGCCTGGAAGCAGGGCACGTGTCGAAACTGCTGGCGCTGGGCTACGGGGCCGGAGTGGTGGCAGGCGTCATCCTCTGCCTGCGCGGTCGGTACTGGATTGGCGCGGCCGTTACGGGCCTGTTTCTGAGCATGGAGTTCGGGGCCAACCACATCCAGATCACGTACTACCTTTTTCTGACACTGGGTCTGCTCGTCCTGATCGAAGGTATCGCGCTGGTGCGGGCCGGGCGGGGCAAACAGCTTGGCATCGCGCTGGCGGTGCTGGCGGTCGTCGGTGTGCTGGGCGCGGGTAGCTTCGGCAAACGCCTGCTGGTTCTGAACCAGTTCACGAAAGAAACCATCCGGGGCCGCTCGGAACTGACCGCCAAAACGACTAACCCCGACGGCAACTCGGCCGCTGCCGAATCGAAGGGTGGGCTGGACAAAGATTACGCGTTCAGCTACAGCTACGGCAAAGCCGAAACCCTGACGCTGTTGATTCCCAACCTATACGGTGGCGCATCGGGTGGCGGGCTAACGACGAGTTCCGAATTTTACAAAGCGATGGTGGGCCGGGGTGTCGATCCGGGCATGGCCAAGCAATATGCCGAACTGGGCGCGCCAGCCTATTGGGGCGATCAGCCGATGGTGGGCGGTCCGGCCTACGCGGGGGCGGCTCTTGTCTTTCTGTTCGTGCTGGGTTTGTTTGTGCTGCGTGGCCCCGTACGGTGGTGGCTGCTGAGCGCAGCCGGCTTGATGATCGTGCTGGCGTGGGGCAAAAACCTGCTCTGGTTCAACGAACTGCTGTTCGACTACCTGCCCTACCTGAACAAGTTCCGGGCGATGACGATGGCGCTGTGTCTGGCTCAGTTGTTTATGGCCGTCGGTGCCGCGCTGGGTGTTCAGGCCATCATCGACCAAAAGTTGACGTTCGCGCAACTGAAGCAGCCACTGACGATCAGTCTGGCATTGACAGCTGGGCTGGCACTGGTGCTGGCACTGCTGGGCGGTACGTTCTTCACGTTTCAAACGGCCACCGACCTCGACCGGCTGAGCGGTAGCTTCGGCGAAGCGGCCCGAGACATTCTAAACGCCATCATCAGCGACCGACAGGGGCTGCTTCGGGCCGATGCGTTCCGGTCGTTCATCCTGATAATCCTGACCGCCGGGCTGATCTGGGCCTTTGTAAGCGGCAAACTCAAGAGCGGGCTGTTCTATCCGCTGCTGCTGGCAGTGGTCGTGTTCGATCTGTTTTCGGTCGACAAGCGGTTTCTGAACAGCAACGATTTTATCAGCAAGGCGCAGGCAGCGGAAGTATTTACGCCGACGGCCGCCGATCTGCAAATTCAGCAGGACAAATCGCTGGGGTACCGGGTCTTCGATCAGACGACTGATTTTATGAGCAGCAACCGGGCATCGTATTTCCACCGGTCGATTGGTGGGTACAATGCAGCCAAACTGCGCCGGTATCAGGAGCTGGTCACCTACGCGTTTCAGGGCAATACGCTGAATATTCTGAACATGCTGAACGTCAAATACGTCATTCAGCAGCCCCAGCCGAACCCCAATAACCCCCAGCAGCAGCCTACTGAACCGGCGGCACTGACGAACCCCGAAGCACTTGGCGTGGGCTGGTTTGTCGGCACCATCATCCCGGCAGCCGATGCCGACGCGGAGATTGCAGCCATGAAAACGCTCAGCACCCGCGACTCAGCCCTGGTCAGTCAGGCCGATATGCCTAAGCTGGCAGGCTTACCCGCTCAACTGGGCCACACGGGCAGCAGCGTCCAACTGACCAGCTACCGGGGCGATAAGCTGACCTATACCGTCAATGCGGCTCGCGAAGGTGTCGTGGTTTTTTCGGAGGTGTACTACCGGGGCAACGAAGACTGGCAGGCGTTTGTCGACGGAAAACCGGTACCGCATTTCCGGGCCAACTACGTGCTGCGGGCTATGCGGATACCGGCGGGTAAACACACGGTCGAGTTCCGCTTCGACCCGCCACTGGCCCGCACCGGCGATACCATCGACCTGATCTGTAACGTGCTACTGATTGCTCTGTTCGGCTTCGTCATTTTCAAATCGACCCGCAACCAGCCGACCAACGGCCCCTCGACGCCCGAACCGGTGCTGCCCGAACCAGACCGGCCTGTATCAGAGGCCCCGCTAACTGGCTCATCAATCGCAGACCGATCGAAGAAAAAACGATAAAAAGTAAAGGCCCTTCCAACCAGAAGGGCCTTTACTTTTTCGGAATAGATCTGTTTACCACGGTTTAGCAGACCAGCTACTCATGTTTTGTTGTCTGACGCACCCATCTCCCGGCCCAGCCGGGCACTGATACCACGCGATTTCGCTACGGCCAGCACCTGAGCCGTGTACAGACTTTGATGGCCCGACATTAGAAAGCTGATAACGCACGAAACGGCTGCGTAAGGCGCAACAGACGCGCCAAACAGCTCGATGGCCAGTATGCTCGTGGCAATAGGCGTGTTGGTGGTTCCGGCCAGCAGGCTAACGAAACCGATGGCGGCAAACGTAGCCCGATCGGCCCCGACCAGATCGCCGAAGAAGCTCCCCGCCGTTGCGCCGATGAACAGTATGGGGGTGATAACGCTACCGCTGCGGCTAATGCTGAGCGTTATGATCGTGAACAGGGCTTTGAGCAGAAAAGCGTAACCCACAACCGGCACCCCGCGTACACACGACTCCATCAGATTCAGGCCCAGCCCCAGGTAGTCGCGGGAGAACAGCAGCGTCAGCCCGACGAGTACAGCCCCGCCGAGCAAGCCTTTGAGGGGGCGCCAGATCGGAATGCCCGTCACGACGCGGGTACTGCTGCGGATCGCCCAGATCATACCGTAGGCGCAGAGGCCGAAGAAAATACCCCCCGCCATCAGCTTCAGAAAGAACCCCTGCCCGAACGCCGGAACAAATTTTAGCGGATAGTAAAAAAACGTGACCCCCAGCGCCGACGATACCTGATAAGCCGTGATCGACGCGACGAAGGCGGGCAGCAGCACGTCGTACAGGATTACGCCCACCGCCAGCAGTTCGATGCCAAACAGCGCACCGGCCAGCGGAGCGCCAAACACACAGGCAAAGCCCGCACAGAACCCGCACAGCACCATCTTTCGTCGGTCGATGTCGTCGACCCGGAACAGACTGGCAAATACCGACCCGATTCCGGCACCGATCTGCGCACAGGGGCTTTCTTTGCCCGCCGAGCCACCCGTTGCCAGAATCAGTACCACGTTGATGACTTTGGTTGGGATAAAGCTTCCTTCGAGTTTGCCGTGGTTTTTGTTGATGGCGGCAATAACTGCGTCTGTACCGAGGTGCCGTTTCAGGACAAACTGACTCAGCAGGTTAGCCATGAAAAAGCTAAGCGGCAGCAGGTAAAAAACGTGCTCGTAGCGATTGCCCTGCTCAATAACGAAGTGAATAAAGCGGATAAACGTCGATGCGCACAGCCCTGCCACACAGCCAATAACCGTAGAGATCACAAGCCATTTCAGGACCGACACAAAAAGGATAAGTTCGTCGCGGGCGCGCATGATCGACCGAATTAGAGCCGCACCGACGCCAGCTTACGAGGGTCGCTGACGGGCAGGTAAATACTGAATGTTGCCCCCGCGCCGGGTTTGCTGTCGGCGTGGATAGCCCCGCCGTGGTTGGTCACGACCTTTTCGCAGATAGCCAGCCCGATACCCGTACCCTGATACTGACTCGTAGTGTGCAGCCGCTGAAACACCTGAAAAATACGGTCGAGGTACTTCTCATCAAACCCGATACCATTGTCCCGAACGCCGATGCAGTAGTACTGAGCCGCCTTACTGACCGGTACCACACCGGCCGGCAACTGAGCGTCCGTGATCGTGCCGCAGGTGATGCGGATCAGGGGTGGCACGCCGGGCTGCCGGAATTTGATGGCATTGCTCAGCAGATTCTGAAATAACTGCCGCAGTTGCAGCTCATCGCCGGACACAGTCGGTAGCTGGTCAACGACGATTCGGGCGTTGCTTTCCTGAATGGCAACCAGCAGATCGTCTTTGAGCTGATCGATCAGCGGCCCCAGCGACACCTGCCCATTCAAACGCTGGTGGCTGGTGGTGTTAATGCGGGAATAATTGAGCAGTTCACGAATCAGCGTCGACATGCGGCCGGCGGCCGACTGCATCCGCCGGAGGTATTCGACCCCATTACCCAACTGCTGTTCGTAACTCTCCAGTAGCAAATCGCCGAATGACTGAATTTTGCGTAGTGGCTCCTGCAAATCGTGGCTGGCGACGTAAGCAAACTGTTGCAGGTTTTCGTTTGACCGGCTCAGGGCGTCATTCAGCGTGTCAAGCTCGTGCGTTCGCTGGTGTACACGTTCTTCCAGCTGCTCGGCCAGCTGCCGGTACTGGTCCTGACTTTCCTGCAACCGCTGCCGGTTCTGCACGCTCTCCTCAACGTTAATCGCTACGTTCAGAATGGCATACACCTGCCCCGTTTCATCGAACAGGGGCTTGTACGTAAAGTTAAAATGCGACCGGATGAGCTTTCCATCAACGGCGAGCGTGGCCGGAGCTTCCCAGGCGTGGTAGGCAATACCGGTGGTAAAAACGCCGGTCAGCTGGTTCAGAAACGGTTGTCCCTCCAGCTCGGGCAGTGCCCGATGCAGCGGCAGCCCGACAACCGATGGCGATTTACCCCAGATGGTCAGCATGGCTTCGTTGGCCAGTTCAATCTCAAACTCCAGCCCTCTGTACACGGCAATAGCCATTGGCGACTCGTTTATGAGTCCCTGAAGCCGTTGTTCACTGCGCTCCACGTCCCTGCCAGCCTGTACCTGCCTGGTAATATCGGTAGCTACGGTCAGCACCGACGTGATTTCATTGGCCGCGTTGCGAACGGGGGAGCAGACTAGGTCGAAAAAACCTTCCTCCTGCCGGCCATCGTGCCAGACGAGCGCGGGAAACTGCGCACCGTAGTAGGGTTTTCCACTGTCGAAAACACCCTCCATCATCGCCATGATTTCCTGCGATCCGGCTTCAGGCAGCACGTCGACCAACCGGGTTCCGACAACATCCGCCGACCGATTCCACAGGGCCAGCATCCGCTCGTTAGCCAGCTCGACAACCATGTCGCGGGAGCGGTACAGGGCAATTGCGACGGGTGCCTGCTGAATTACGGTCCGCAGTCGCTGCTCGCTACGCTCGGCGGCCTGCTGCGCCCGGATCTCCTGCGTAACATCGGCCGTGGTAACCAGCACGTACGCAACATCCTGATCGGTGTTGATGATGGGCTTCAGCACCTTCTTGACATATATGACCGCTGTTTCGGCGGCATTCGTCTGCTCGTAGGTGGGCAGGGTAACCGTCTGACGCTGCCCGATAACCGTGTCTAGCACCTGCCGGAACGATTCGTTGCCGATCGGGTCAAACGGCGACTCCGTGAAGCAGTCGAACAGCGGCCTGCCTACCAGGTCAGCCCGTCGGTAGCCGGTTAGCTGTTCGGCCTGATCGCTGACAACCAGCACGGTATAATGGGGAGTGTCGGCCCGCAGGACGAGCGAAAAATCGAACTGTTCGAGAAACGGGATAAGCGTTTGTTCCGTGAAAAGATTTTTCATGGATAGAAGGATGAGTGGACTGCCCGTTTTGGCACGTAAACCCAGTTGACACGAATAGAAAAAGCCACGTCCGAAGTGCGTGGCTATTAACTAGTTCAACAAAGCGGCAGAGAGGAAGGGATTCGAACCCTCGATACGGTTGCCCGTATACACACTTTCCAGGCGTGCTCCTTCAACCACTCGGACACCTCTCTGTATAAATCAACCTCCGAAAGACCCGACTGGCTGATTTGATGGACAAAGGTAGGCACCGCCGGGCACGCATGCAAGACGATTACACCATTCGCTCTTCATTCACTGGTCCGATAGTTGATAGTCTACCAAATCAGGAGAATGAAATCGGTATTAACATTTCAACCGTATATGTAATCTAACAACAAACTCTATTAATGAAGCGAATCAATCTAACCAGTCAGTCTGATGCAATTGACTACCTGTCGAGCAGTAGTAATTACACCACGATTTACTGCACCGACCACACCAACTGGCTACTTGCCAAAACCCTGAAAGCCTGTTTGGCCGAACTCCCCGGCTTTGTCCGGATCCATCGGCAATACGCGGTAAATCTGCGGTACATTGTCAAGGTTCGACTAGTGGCACCCAAAACAGCCGAAGTGCTGGTTGGTAACGTGTGGCTCCCGGTTAGCCGCCGACTCTTCCGCGAGGTCGACCAGAAACTGGGAATCACCCAGCCCAACCCCAACCGGGGGCGCTGGCACTATATGGACCTACAGCCCGACCAGCCGGTGCGGGCCGAACGGGTCTAGAAACCGATATCAATAACGAGTGGGCTGACCACTACGGCGCCGGTGTTCGTATTGTAGGTAGTGCGAACACCGGCCTCCAGTGGCGTCCGGATGCGCAGTACGTTGAAAACAATACTCAGGTCCGCGCCCACCGTCTGTGTCGAATACGCACTGCTGAATGCCGTATCGTAGAACAGCCCGCCTTTCAGACGCTGCACGTAAGCCAGCCGCCCCACTGACCAGTGCGTGTCGGCCAGGGGCAAGCGATAATCAATGCTGGTCGTAACGAGTTGCGGGGCTGTGATATAAGCCTGCCCGCGCGGGTAAAACACCGCCGGGCTAAACTGGTAGGTGTCGCCTACCCCCTGCTGCTGATACCCGCCCCGCAGCCGCACCGAATGGTGTTTGCCAAATCCCGGTACATACAGCGTCCCCAGCACAGCCAATTGACTGGCCATGAGCCGACCGCCGAACGGGGTATTGCGGTACACCGCCGACAGGGCCTGCCCCCATCGCGGAGCCACATCGCGTTTGCTCTGCCGGAACAGCTGCGAATAACTAAATCCGTACGTCAGCGCGCTCAGCGAACCCGCAAACCCGACATCAGTCGTGTACCGGGCGGGCAGGTCGTAGCCCGTAACCTGCTGGTAATTGTAGTACGTCGACAAATTCATCGACCGCACATAGGCCGAATTGGTCAGCCGGAGGGGGAGCCGGACACCCGCCGACAACTGGTTGTATTGCCAGCGATCCGAGCGCAGCGAATCGAGAGGGGCATTCCGGTCACGGTCGATGTAAATGGATGTGTTTCGATTACCCCGCTGGAAGCTCAGATCGAAAATGGGGTAAGCGCCCTGATAGCTCAGGTTCGCGAAGAAATTTCCCACTTGCTCGGCCTGATTGTAAGCATAGCCCACGCCGAACTGGGTTGTACTCAGCAGATCCTGCGAATTGATGCCGACCGTCAGGTTTTGCCCGGTACTCCCCAGCACTGCCCCCACGAATACGGATTGAACGCATGCCCCAGCCGACTGAATCGCCGGGCCGGATACGCCACCGACGGCGTTGAATCGCGCAGTACGGCCCGCCCCGCTGCCGCACCGGGGTCCTGCTGCGGTAGCTTGCCGAAGAACCGTACGGGCGGAGTTGCCCCCCCGTTGGCGGGTACGGCCGCAACAGCCGTCCACGAGTTCGGGACAAACGGCGTGGTGACGATACGCGAACCAGTAGCGGCAAAATCATCGAACGCCAACGCCTGTCCCGATGGCGACACAGCCGCGTGGTAAGCCGCCAGTGGCCGTGATGTTACCTGAAAAGCCTGCCCCGACCGCGTATCAACGGCGTAGATGTTGTCGATGCCGGAGCGGGGCGAATTGTACAATACGTACGGACCGACGGCCTGCGGATGACTGAGATTATCGTTGGAGCGGGGCAGCACATCGGTGGCTTCTCCGGTTTGGGTGTCGATGCGCTGAATCGTCTTCTGCCCGTTTTTAAGCCATACGACCACTACAGTCCGGTTGTCGGCCTGCCAGCGCGGGTGCTGGTAGAAAGCCCCGTCAGGGTTGGCCAGCGTCTTCAGCACACGGCCTGTCTGTCGGTCGAGCATCACGAGCCGGGTTTGGTACGTCGTTGTATTATCAACGACGATCAGCCGGCTGTTGTCGGGCGAGAGGGCAACGGTAGTGTAGCGTGCGCGGTGGGTCAGGCGGGTGAGTTTGCCGGTTTTTACGTCGAGCAGCCGGATATTCGAGTAGACGCGCTGCCCCCAGCGGGGGTCGAAGCCAAACTCGATCCAGCTGACCAGCGCGGGCGTGGCCGAGAGCATACCGGGATCTTTGGGAAAGCCCTGCACGTGCAGCGTCTGTTCGGGCTTATTCTTCCGCAGGAGAACCAGCCGGGGGTATCGCCCAGCCCGCTTTTGATGCAGATCAGCGTCGAGTCGTCCAGAAACTGCGGGTGCTGGTAGTTGGTAAACACGGGTCGGCGGGTTGCGCCTTTTTCAACCGAAGCAGGCAGCGCAGCAGCGGACGTCAGCACCAGACCCGCCCGCTGTTTTTCCCAACTTTCCGTTGCGTCATTCATCGACTGCTGGTATAAGGCTTCGACGCTCAGGCCCGGCTGCGTAGCTGTCGCCGTCACGTCGCGGATGCTGCGCGAAAAGGCGAACGGCCACGGGAATCGGCGGTAGTTCCGGTTCAGTACCTGACTCCACACGTCGGGGCCGTAGGTACGCTTCAGGTAGGTCGTCATGAAATACCCCAGCACGTAATGATTCGGCACGTTGTCGCGAAATGAGCCACAAACGGCTTTCTGGTAGTCGAAGTCGAGTCCGGCGAGTCGGTTGGCGCGCATACCGAGGTCGAAACTGGGAATCCGCCCCCGGCCGCTGGTACTGAGCAGCGTTTCGGTACCGACCGCGTCGCCTTCGGCAAACCAGTCGGGCACGGTCAGCAACGGAACGTACAGGCCCGTATTACCGAAGAGCGTATACAGCACCCGGCCGTAATGTTGTAGCGCTTTGTCGTACTGCACCACATGGCGAAACTCGTGCACGGCCAGCAGATCGAGCCAGTCGAGGGTGCCGAGCAGCGTTGGGTCCTGGGGTGGCACAGCGAAAAACTCCGACCGGCGCGGGTAGAGCGTAACGAAGCCGTTGCTGCTGGTGCTCTGGTTTTGCAGCAGGACTGAAATACGGCGGGGGCGTTTGCCTAATGATGCGCTGACAGGTTCGTACAGCTGTTCGAGCCGCCCGGCGGTGCGTTCGGCCGTACTGTCGAAGCCCGTTGGGTAAAGCACCCGGAAGTGGGGGGTGTTGAGCTGATACCAGCGCAGACTGGCCGGGTTCTGGTCGAGAACCGGCAATGTTTGCGCGCTACCGAACCGGCAGCCAATCAGGAAAAGCAGTACAAGGCGGTGAGTTCTCATAGGCGATAACGCAAAAGTATTCGTCTACTGATTTCGACCCCGAAAAAACTATGTACTTTCGATAATTCGTATATAAGGCCAACCATCCAATGAATCTTATTCCGCCGTTGCTGTTAGTTAATCAGCGCGCCGGATTCGTGACAAACAGCGCACACGTACAAACCGTTAATACCCGCATGGAAACCTACTATGACCCCGCCGATCTTAAGAAATTTGGCCAGATCAGCGAATTTCAGAAGGAATTAGCCGACAAGTTTTTCTCGTACTACGGCTCGGTGTTTGCCGAAGGCGCGCTGACCGCCCGTGAGAAATCACTAATCGCTCTCGCCGTTGCCCACACGGTTCAGTGTGCTTATTGCATCGACGCCTACACCAACGATACGCTCGAAAAAGGATGCACTGAAGAGCAGATGATGGAAGCTGTTCACGTAGCCGCTGCCATCCGCAGTGGCTCGACGCTGGTCCACAGCGTCCAGATGATGAACAAAGTGAAACAGGTATCAATGTGACGGGCGGGTTTAAGGTTTATCGTTTAAGGTGTAAGGTTTTTACCACAAGCGCACCAGCAACGTTGAACCTTGAACCGCAAACTTTAAACGAAGAATATGAAAAGCCTTAAAGCGAGCGGGCATCAGCTGGCAAGTGCGGCAGCGCAGATTGAGCTGCTGGAGCAGCAGGCCGAGACCCGGCAACGCCCGACGTTCCGGAATCAGCTGGAGTCGATCGATCTGTTTCCGCTGCGGCCCACCGGCATCGACGTGTTGCAGATCAACGTCGGCAAGATGTGTAATCAGGTCTGTAAACACTGCCACGTCGATGCGGGCCCCGACCGGAAGGAGATTATGACCCGCGAAACGATGCAGCAATGCATCGACGTGCTGGCTCAAACGAACATTCCGGTTGTCGACCTGACGGGTGGTGCGCCCGAAATGAACCCCAACTTCCGGTGGTTCGTGGAAGAGATCAAAAAGCTGGGGCGGCACGTGATCGTACGCTGCAACCTCACGATTATCGTGGCCAATCCGAAATACAACGATCTGCCCGACTTTTTCCGGCAGCATCAGATCGAAGTGGTCAGTTCGCTACCGTTCTACAATGCCGACAAAACCGACCGGCAGCGTGGGCAGGGCGTATTTCAGGATTCGATCAAGGCGCTGCACATGCTCAACGCCGTGGGCTACGGCCAACCCGACACCGGGCTGGTGCTCAATCTGGTCTACAATCCGGCGGGTGCGTTTATGCCCGGCTCGCAGGTCAGCTTGGAGCAGCAGTTCAAGCGGGTGCTGCTCAGCGAGTTCGGCATCGTGTTCAACAGCCTGTTTGCCATCACCAACATCCCCGTCAGCCGGTACCTCGACTACCTCGTGGCATCGGGTAACTACGACAGTTACATGGAAAAGCTAGTGAACGCTTTCAACCCGACGGCAGCAGCGGGGGTGATGTGCCGCAACATGATTTCGGTCGGCTGGGATGGTCAGCTCTACGATTGCGACTTCAACCAGATGCTCGACCTGACGGTTCGCGTTCCGGGTCGGCATATCAGCGAATTCGACGCCGATGCGCTCATGCAGCGCGCCATCATCGTCAATGAGCACTGCTACGGCTGCACCGCCGGGGCCGGCTCCAGCTGTGGCGGCACGACGGCATAGCGGGTTTGCGGTTTGTAGTTCGAGGTTTGTGGTTCCTCCTGTGGTTACTACCGGATGGGGAGAAGGGCTATTAATTCTGATCATCAATACCCCCCAGCCCCCTGAAGGGGGAGCGTTCCGTAAATGAGCAGCTCCCCTTCAGGGGGCTGGGGGTATTGACACTCCAATAAAATTCGGCCCTCATCCGCTTAAATTCAGGAACTTAACAGATCCAGGATTAGGGGATGCCACCGGAGGAACCTTAAACCTCAGACCTTAGACCCAATTAAAAATACCGCATCAGGAACGCGATGGTTTTTTCAACGCGGTTGGTGTAGGGCGGGTAGATGGGGCGCAGCGTACCGAATAGCCGCTTCACAATGCCCCGCTGATTGGAAAACTCCTGAAAGCTGTAGAAGCCATTCGATTTCCCCAATCCGCTGTTATTGACTCCGCCAAACGGTAATTCGACGTTGCCAAACTGAAGCAGTGTATCATTCACGACTGTATCGCCCGCCGACGTCCGGTCGATGATGTACTGCGTGCGTTGCCGGTCGCGGCTGTGGATGTACAGGGCCAGCGGTTTCTCCCGTTGATTGATCGTGCGGAGCGCGTCGTCCAGCGTGCGGTACGTCAGAATGGGTAGTATCGGGCCGAAAATCTCCTCCTGCATCACCCGCATCTCGTCGGTAACAGTTTCCAGCAGCGTGGGTGCGATGAAATTGTCGGCTTCGTTCATTTGCCCGCACAGCGCAACCGTTGCTCCTTTCGCCAGCGCATCATCAAACAGCGCTTTCACCCGCCGGAAGTGATTGCTGTTGACGATCCGGGCGTAGCTGTCCGACGCTTCAACCGGCTTCCCATCAGGGCTGTACATGCTCACCATCGCATTGCGCAGAGCCTCGACAAACGGCGCTTTGACCGACTCGTGAACCAGCAGGTAGTCGGGTGCAATGCAGGTCTGCCCGTTGTTCAGGCACTTGCCCCACGCCAGTTGCCCGGCTGCCTGCCCCAGATTAGCCGACTCATCGACGATAGCAGGCGATTTGCCCCCCAGTTCCAGCGTCACCGACGCCAGGTGTTTGGCCGCTGCCGCCATCACGATGCGCCCCACAGCCGGGCTCCCCGTAAAGAATATGTGGTTAAACGGCAGTTCCAGCAACGCCGTCGATACCGTTGCGTCGCCCTCGAACACCGTCACTTCGTCGGCGGGGAAAAGCTCGGCAATCATCCGGCTGATTAGACCGGCGGTGTTGGGCGTTAGTTCGGAAGGCTTGATAATAACCACATTACCAGCCGCCAGCGCCGACACCAGCGGCCGGATACTCAGCACAAACGGGTAGTTCCAGGGCGAAATAATCAGCACATTCCCCTTTGGTTCATGTACTATTCGGCTCGTCGTACCGATCAGACTAATCGGAGTCGGGACCCGCTGCGGCTTCATCCAGCGTTTCAGGTGCCGGATCGTGTGGCGTATCTCACCGTTCAGGGCCATAAGTTCACCCATCATCACCTCGGCGGGCGGCTTGCGGAAGTCATCGTACATCGCCTGCTCGATGTCGGCCTGATGTGCCACGACCCAGCGTTGAATGCGCCGGATTCGTTCGATCCGTTCGCTAGCTGTAGTCAGGGCCATTTGTGGCGCGTGTCGACGCTGACGGTCGAAGGTCGCAGCGAAATCGTTGCGCTGAACAGATGGTTGGGTTTCGGTTAGCATAGCGGTATGAACATCCGGCCAGAAAGTGGCCCGGCGGATTAAATGTAACGAAAACCCGACGAAGTTGGCTCGTTTGCGATTTAGTTGGCGAAACGACTATCTTTAGCAAAACTTTAGCAAAACCACGACCGCATGTCTCTCGTCAGCGAAAATATCCGCTACCTGCGCAAACTCAACGGGCTGACGCAGGAACAGTTTTCCCGCAAAATCAACATCAAACGCTCATTGCTGGGTGCTTACGAGGAAGGGCGCGCCAACCCCAACCAGCAGAACATGACGGCAATTGCTAAAGCCTTCAACACTACCATCGAGCTGCTGACCCGGCAGGACCTGCGGAAACTGCGCGAAACCCCCAGCCTGAGCATCCCCCTTGGCCAGCCTGCGCGGCACAGCGAACCGGCCGCCCGGGTCGATGGGTCGAGCATCCGGTCCGACGGAAAAATCGACCGCGACTCTGACCCGTTTCAGCACCCCGACTTCCCCGATATTTTCGGCGAATCGGCCGACGACGAGCCAACAACCCCGATGCCGCAACCGCTGGCGAAGGTGCTGAACAAGTACTATCAGGAAGCCCCCGTGCGCGAAACCCGCACGGCCCCGGCTCCGCCCATCATCACCCCACCCGTCCGGCCCTCAACCGCCGACGGGGTATCCGGCGTTTCGTTTCAACCCGTGTCAAACGGCCCCGCCAACGACCCGCTCTTTAGCCGCCCGGAATCACGTCCTGCGGCAGCGGTTCGTTCGGCAGATATGCCGAGTTTCAATCGCAACTACGAATCTCCGGCAGCAACCGTATCTGCCGCACCCGCCGGGTCGGGCGTAGCGATTCCGGTGGTGATGCAGACGCAGTTCGTTGAGTATAGTCAGCGGTATCAGCAGGCCGAATTTGTGCATCAGATGCCCGTTATGTCGCTACCCACCCTGACCGATGGCCACTACCGCGCCTTCGAGGCCGGGGCCGACTTCACGTTTCCCGGTGCGCTGCTCGTCGGGCAGTTCGTTCGTAACTGGTTCGACATTGCCGACGGCAAGTTTTACGTGGTCCTGACGGCACATCAGGGCATTTGCAGCCGTCGGGTGTACAATCAGGTAAAAATCAAAGGCTCGCTCCTGCTCACCGCCGACCGAGCCGATACCCCCAATCTGGAAATCGGGTTGAAAGATGTGCTTGAAGTATGGGAGATATGCGCTTTCGTGAGCCAGCAACTACCGCCACCCGTGCCCAGCACCGACCGGCTCCGCCAGCTTGTCGATGAATTGCGGCTGGAAGTCGGGCGATTCTAAAATGGTCATTGACCTGCGCTTCGAACGACGAAAATTACATACAAGTGTAAAAAAAAGTAAGCTAAACACTTGACGCTTTGCCTGATCATGTTGATTTTTGCATGACCAATAGTCTATAGACTCAGTTATTTTAACGAAACTGACCTGCCAATCAGACGGGTTAGTTCGGTCTTCCTTCCTCTTTTGAACGGGGCTTCGCTGACGGGTTTGTTTACACGCCCCGATCCGAAGCCCCTACCTGTTTACGGCGGCTGGTTCGTAGTTTTGCCGTACTTATGCGTTATTTTCTCGAACTCGCTTACCGGGGCACTCACTACCACGGCTGGCAGCGGCAACCCAATGGTATCAGTGTGCAGGAAGTGCTTGAAACGGCGCTGAGCACTATTCTGCGTGAGCCCATCGCCCTGACGGGTAGCGGCCGAACCGACACCGGCGTTCATGCCGGACAGCAATTCGCCCATTTCGAGACTAGTCAACCCCTGCCCGATACACTGATTCGTTCGCTCAACGGCATGACCAATGCCGACGTGGCCGTGTACGACTGCTTTCCCGTCGGGCCCGACGACCACGCTCGATTTACCGCTACCTACCGCTACTATCAGTACCAGATTTGTCGGCGGAAAGACCCGTTTCGGGCTGATCTGGCGTATCAGTTTCCGTTTTCGGTGGATGTAGTGCGTATGAACGAAGCGGCTTCCCTACTGCTGACGCACACCGATTTCGAGAGTTTCAGCAAGGTAAAAACTGACGTCAAAACGTTCGACTGCCGCATCGACTTCGCTTATTGGGTGCAGCACGACACCGGTGATCTGACATTTCATATCCGGGCCGATCGATTTCTGCGCGGTATGGTGCGAGCTATCGTCGGCACCTTACTCGCCGTGGGGCAGGGTCGCCTGTCGGTTGCGGAGTTCGATGCCATAATCGAGGCCCGGAACCGGAAGCGGGCAGGGCGGGCAGCCCCGGCCGAAGGGCTGTCGCTGGTAGCGATCGGTTACCCAGAAAGCGTGTTCGCCGAACGAACCACCGGCCCCTCTTAGGCGTTTTACACCTGGCAACGTACGCCGGCCGCTATCAGCCACCTACGACTCTAAAACTGCTTTCTTTTGACAATCGGAACAATTATTCTGGCAGCGGGCGACGCATCGCGCATGGGTGGCGAGGTGAAACAATTGCTTGTGTATAAAGAGCAAACCCTGATTCGCCGTACCGTCGAAACGGCGATGGCGCTTCAGCGGGGCCCCGTGGTGGTGGTGCTTGGCGCGAACCGCGACCGTATTGCGGGCGAACTCACCGATCTGCCCGTTACGCTCATCGACAACCCCGCCTGGCCCACCGGGCAGGCGTCGTCGCTGAAAACCGGGCTGGCTGCGCTCTATCTGACCCACAAAGACATCGACGCGGTACTGGTGCTGCACGTCGATCAGCCAATGGTGTCGCTTGGCCTGCTGTTGTACATGGTTGAGGTCAACGACGATCAGGGCAAAGGCATCGTGGCCTGCCGGTACGACACCCAACTCAGCGTGCCCGCCCTATTTGACCGCACGTACATTGACGAACTGCTGCAACTAAAGGGCGACAAAGGGGTGAAATGGGTAATCGGGCGGCACCGCGACGACTGCTCGGAAGTGCCCTTTGAAGCCGGGGCCGTCGACCTCGACTCCCGGCGCGACGTAGAACAGTTCCGGCAGGCTTACCTGGCCGCGTCGTCGGGTGAACTGCTGTCTGACGAGTAAGTCTGGTTGTGACAGGTTCTCTCGCGATGGTGGCACCCGACTGTGTGGTTGACCATCATCCCCAAAAAAATCAGTAGATTGCCGGGTATTCTGCAAGGCGGTTCGCCCACGAATTGTGAGCCATTAACCGTTCTGGCAACCTGATCTGACCTATTGATGAAACACTACCTGACTCAGGATCCCTGGCGCATTGTTGAAGAAGGGTTCCACCGCGATTACAACGAAATCACCGAAAGCGTCATGTCGCTGGGCAACGGGCGGCTCGGCGGACGCGGTTCGTTTGAAGAAAAATTCAGTGGCAAAACCTTGCAGGGCAACTACGTAGCGGGGGTCTATTACCCCGACAAAACGCGCGTAGGCTGGTGGAAAAACGGGTACCCGGAATATTTCGCCAAAGTGCTCAACGCTGCCAACTGGATCGGTATCGACATTGATATTGAATACGAAAGCCTTGACCTCGCCCACTGCGAAGTCCGCGATTTCCGGCGGGAGCTGAACATGCAGGAAGGCTACTTGGAACGGCAGTTTGTGGCCGTCCTGAAAAGCGGTAAAGAGCTACAGATCAACACGAAACGTTTCTGCTCGATCGTCGACGACGAAGCTGGTGCCATCCGCTACTCGGTCACTCCGCTGAATTTCGACGCTAAAATTACCATCACGCCCTACATCGACGGGGCCATCCGCAACCGCGACGCCAACTACGACGAAACGTTCTGGGATGAGGTGCGGAAAGAAACCGGCTACGGCGAAGCGTACATCGAACTGCGCACCCGCAAAACCGGCTTTCACGTCGCGACGGGCATGTGCGTGGAGATCGAGCAGAACGGTCTGAAAATCGATTATCAGTCGCAGCCGATCAAGTACGAAAAATACGTTGCCAATCGCATCTCGCTCGACTGTCGGCGGGGGCAGGAAACGGTCGTTTACAAATACGCCGTGAACTTGTCGTCGCTGAATTTCCCCAGCGACTCGCTCATTCGCGAAGCCCACTCGGCTATTCAGAAAATCAGCCGGAAGGGT
The DNA here is from genome assembly GCF_012849055.1 of Spirosoma rhododendri. Taxonomy (NCBI): domain Bacteria; kingdom Pseudomonadati; phylum Bacteroidota; class Cytophagia; order Cytophagales; family Cytophagaceae; genus Spirosoma; species Spirosoma rhododendri. The sequence goes on from NZ_CP051677.1 coordinate 4,852,169, forward strand.
TTTGAGAAGATGCTGCACGAACAGCAGCAGGCATGGGCCGACAAGTGGAAAACCAACGACATTACCATCGACGGCGACGTAGCAGCCCAGCAAGGTATTCGATTCAACATTTTCCAGCTCAACCAGACCTATACGGGTGAAGATGAGCGGCTTAACATCGGCCCAAAGGGTTTTACGGGTGAGAAATACGGCGGCAGCACCTACTGGGATACCGAAGCGTACTGCCTGCCTTTTTACCTGTCGACGGCCGACCAGAAAGTAGCACGCAACCTGCTGATTTACCGGCACAAGCAGCTCGGCAAAGCCATCGAGAATGCGCAGAAGCTGGGCTTCCGGGCCGGGGCTGCGCTGTACCCGATGGTGACGATGAACGGCGAAGAGTGCCACAACGAGTGGGAAATCACGTTCGAGGAAATTCACCGTAACGGAGCCATCGCCTACGCCATCTATGACTACGTACGCTACACCGGCGACCGGCAGTATCTGGCCGACTACGGGCTGGAAGTGCTCATCGCGATCAGCCGGTTCTGGAGTCAGCGGGTCAACTGGTCGAAGGCGAAAAACCAGTACGTGATGCTGGGCGTGACGGGCCCGAACGAGTACGAAAACAACGTCAACAACAACTGGTACACCAACTACATTGCCGCCTGGACGCTACGCTATACGCTCGAAGCGGTGGCTATTGTAAAATCCATTGCCCCTGATCGGTACGCCGAACTCGTCGACCGGATTCACTTCCGCGAAGAAAAGGAAACGACCACGGCGCGGCACATCATCGACAATATGCACCTCCCGGCCGATCCGGAGCGGCAGGTGTTTTTGCAGCAGAGCGACTTCCTCGACAAGGAGCTGATGCCGGTTTCGGACATCCCGAAAGGGCAGCGGCCACTCAACCAGAACTGGTCGTGGGACCGGATTCTGCGGTCGTGCTTCATCAAACAGGCCGACGTGCTGCAAGGGTTATATTTCTTTGAAGACGAGTTCGACACCGACACGCTTCGGCGCAACTTCGACTTCTACGAGCCAATGACCGTACACGAGTCGTCGCTGTCGCCCTGCGTGCATTCGATTCAGGCGTCGAAGCTGGGGATGAAAGAAAAAGCCTACGAAATGTACCTGCGTACGGCCCGGCTCGACCTCGACGATTACAACAACGACACCGAAGACGGTTGCCATATCACGAGTATGGCCGGTACGTGGCTGGCCGTGGTGAAGGGCTTCGGCGGTATGCGCGTCAGCCACGACGGGGAGTTGCAGTTTGCGCCGTACTGCCCCGACAACTGGCAGGCGCTGTCGTTCAAAATCCGCTTCCGGGGTAATCTGCTGGCGATCACGGCCACGCAGAAAGACGTAACCGTGCAGAACTTTTCGGCCCAGCCGATCACGCTGCTTATTGCCGATCAGCCAATTACGGTGGCTGGCGAACAGTCGCAAACCGTATCAACAACGGCTGTAGAAGCGTAATCTATTGTCTCAAACAGCATCTTGCTGTTTGGTTGCAGACCTAGCCAAACAGCAAGATGCTGTTTGAGACAGCCGTTACCAATGAATCACAGTTTCCGCTTCAACTTCGACGCCGTTACGCCGGTTTACGATGCGCTCAGCCGCCTTGTGTTCGGGCGTCGGCTGGAGCGGGCGCAAACAGTATGGCTGGGGCAGATTTCATCGGGCGCGTCGGTGCTGGTGCTCGGTGGGGGAACGGGGAGTCTGCTCGGCCCGCTACTCGCCCGGCAACCGGGGCGGGTGCTGTTTCTGGAAGCATCGGGGCAAATGCTGGCGCGGGCAGGTCGGCGCATGATTCAAGAGCAGCTACCGGGTCAGGTCGACTTTCAGCGCGGTACCGAGCAGGATTTGCAGCTAACCGACCAATTCGATATCATCATCCTGCCGTTTGTGCTCGACCTGTTTGCCGAAGCGACCGTGCGCGACCATATGCTGCCGAAACTTACGGGTGCTTTACAACCCGGCGGCACCGTGCTGATTACCGATTTTGTCCGGACCGACCGGCCCTGGCAACGCGCACTGCTTCAGCTGATGATCTGGTTTTTTCGGCTGACGGCTCACATCGAAACGCGGCAGCTACTCAACTGGCAGCGGCTATTGGCCGATACCCGTCTGAGCCGAACAGGCCAAGCCCCGCAGGTGTGGGGCATGGTGTCGGCCGAATCGTGGCGGTTGACATGACTACAAATACAGAGCGGGTCGACACTACAAACTGTAGCATCGACCCGCCCAAAAACCGTCCGTTGTTTACACCGACAGAATATCTTTCTCTTTAGCGACAAACGTTTCGTCGACGCGGGCGATGAACGTATCGGTCAGCTTCTGAACGCGCTCCTCACCTACTTTCACGGCGTCTTCCGATACACCTTCTTTAGTCAGCTTACGGATACCGTCGTTGGTATCTTTGCGAATGTTGCGCACGTTAACTTTAGCCACTTCCACTTCCTGTTTGACCCGCTTTACCAGATCGCGCCGACGTTCTTCGGTCAGCATCGGGATACTGAGCCGGATGGTTTCACCGTCGTTGTTGGGAGCCAGCCCCAGGTTTGAGTTACGGATGGCTTTCTCGACTTCGCCGATCATCTTTTTCTCAAACGGCTTAATCGAGATGGTACGAGCATCGGGGGTGTTAATAGCTGCGATCGTGTTCAGGGGCGACAGCATCCCGTAATATTCGACCTGAATACCGTCGAGCATGCCCGCATTGGCTTTCCCGGCCCGGATCTTGGTCAATTCGATATTAAGGTGTTTGATGGCCTTTTCCATCGTATCTCTGGCATCGTCCAGATATAATTCGATCTCTTCCATTTTTTACCGTACTTTTTATAGTTGTAGAGTTGGCTGGTTGTAGAGTTGTAAAGTTGCTACCGCCATCACCCGACGCGCCAGCAACTCTACAACTTTATAACTGTCCAACTTTAGAATTACACGTTCGACGTAATGAGTGTGCCGGTGCTGGTATCGCCCTGCACGATACGGAGCAGACTACCCGGATCGTTCATGTTGAACACGATAATCGGCAGGTCGTTTTCCTGGCAAAGCGTAAACGCGGTCAGGTCCATGACGTTGAGTTTCTTTTCGTAAACGTCGTCGAAGGAAACCGTCGTATACCGCGTCGCTGTGGGATCTTTCATCGGGTCGGCGGTGTAGACACCATTGACCTTTGTGCCTTTCAGCACAACGTCGGCTTCTACTTCAATGGCGCGGAGTGCAGCCGTCGAGTCGGTGGTGAAATAAGGGTTACCGGTTCCGGCCCCGAAGATGACCACACGGCCTTTTTCGAGGTGCCGCACCGCCCGCCGACGTACGTAGGGTTCGCAGACCTGCTCCATCTTGATAGCCGACATCACACGGGTGTACATGCCGTGCTTTTCCAGCGAACTCTGAATCGCCATGGCATTGATAACCGTTGCCAGCATTCCCATGTAATCGCCCTGCACCCGGTCGATTCCCGATCGCTCACCCGACACGCCCCGGAAGATGTTGCCCCGCCGATGACGATGGCGACCTGTACGCCCATGTCGACTACTTCTTTGATTTCCTTGCTGTATTGTTCCAGCACAGCGGGGTCGATGTTGTAGCCCGACGGGCCAGCCAGTGCCTCCCCGCTCAGTTTGAGCAGAATCCGTTTGTAGTTCGTCTGTGATGTCATGGGGTTACTTTTTGCGGGGGCAAAGATAGAAGAAAAAGGCTGACGGGCGGAACTGAACAAGCCTGTGGCACCGCTTCACCGATTGGTTGCGCTACCGGCTCATACAAATTCAATCAGTACCTGCCCCTTCTCAACCCGGTCGCCTTTGGCCGCCCGAATGGCCTTGACCGTACCCTCAGCGGCTGCTTTGAGGTTGTTTTCCATCTTCATCGCTTCCAGAATCAGCAGACTATCACCCTTCTGCACCGCGTCGCCGGGTTGCACGCTGACCCCCACGATCAGGCCGGGCATGGGTGCTTTCAGGTCATCGACCTTCGCATTGGCCATGTTGCTCATCCCCATCTTTTCGAGCAGCAGATCGAAGCGGTCTTTTAACTGAACGGTATACTTGTGTTCGTTGATTTTCAGACTGACGGTCTTCGTTGTCTGGTTCAGTTCCAGCAGTTCAGCCGTATAAGACCGGTTCTGATGCAGGATGCTGAACGTCCGGTCCGACAGCCGAACCAGATCCCAGGCAAACGGCTCGTCATTGACCGTTGGCCCGGCGGGCGTAAAATCGATGGTAACAGATTCGGTGTTGTTGACGGACGCAGCAAGCATAGAACGGTTTACTTTCCAGTGGAATCAAAACGATGGAAACCGGTTTGGCAGACCTACCAAACCGGCTAAAAAGCAAAGTTACCACCCTGCTTTACTCGCGCCCGGTCGAACGCCGATGCTGACCAGACGGCTTACGCCATAACCCCCATGTACTGTTCGGCAACTTCATCCAGCACGGCGCTGACACCAGCGTAGGAATCCGTCGTGACGAGCTGCATCCGGTACGGTTTGAAGTCGGGCAGGCCCTTGAAATAATTGGCGTAGTGCCGACGCATTTCGAACAGGCCAACGATTTCGCCTTTCCACCGAATAGAAAAATCAAGGTGCTGCCGACACACCGCCACACGGTCAGCGATGGTCGGGGCCGGGCGATGTTCACCCGTTTTTACAAAGTGCTTGATCTCGTCAAAAATCCACGGGTAGCCGATGCTGGCCCGGCCGATCATCACACCATCGACGCCGTACCGGTTCTTGTATTCCAGCGCCTTTTCGGGCGAGTCGATATCGCCGTTGCCGAAGATGGGAATGGTAATGCGCGAATTTTCCTTGATCCGGCCAATCAGTGTCCAGTCGGCTTCGCCTTTGTACATCTGCACGCGGGTACGGCCGTGTACGGTCAGGGCTTTGATGCCGATGTCCTGCAACCGCTCGGCCACTTCACCGATGTTTTTGGTCGATTCGTCCCAGCCCAGTCGGGTCTTCACCGTAACGGGCAGATCAGTCGCTTTTACAACGGCTTCGGTCATGCGGACCATCTTCGGGATGTCCTGCAAGAGCGCGGCACCCGCCCCCCGGCAGGCTACGTTTTTCACCGGACAGCCGTAGTTAATGTCAATCAAATCGGGCTGGGCGCGGCTGGCGATCCGGGCGCACTCGCCCATCGTCTCGACGTCGGAGCCGAAGAGCTGAATGCCAATGGGCCGTTCGTACTCGAAAATATCGAGCTTCTGCACGCTCTTGGCCGCATCGCGGATGAGCCCTTCCGACGAAATAAATTCCGTGTACATCAGGTCGGCTCCGTTGGCCTTGCACACCGCCCGAAACGGCGGGTCGCTGACATCCTCCATCGGAGCCAGCAGCAACGGAAAATCCGGTAGTTCTATATTACCAATCGTTACCATAGTTCGTTCGTCGTTGCGTGTGCGCCAGACTACGCGCAGGCTCACACGCTCATTTAGCACAATTCAAAGGGCCATTCGGTTCCCTTTTTCGGATTATACAAACGAGTCTGTAAATTTACGCGATTTATGAACGCAGATTATACCCCCACACTCCCGACTTCGCGCCCGCCTACCTTTGGCGGCTTACTGATGCTGTTGGGCTTTATTCTGATGGGTGGTGTACTCAGCACGGGGCTAATGCTGCTTGGCTTTATGCTGTTCGGCGGGATGTCTTACGCCGACGTAAAGATGCACCTGCGGATTATAGCCAGGGACCCGGCGTCGCTGCCGGGCGGCTGGTACGAACTGATGAGTTGGCAGGCGGTCAATCACCTCGGCTCATTCTTACTGCCAGCCCTTGCCTACTGGTACCGGATCGAACGGCGGACGTGGTCGCAGTTCAATCCCCGCCCGCTGGAGCAAGTCGCAGGATTCTCGCTCGTCGTGCTGATCGTTATTCTGTTTATGCCTTTCGACGGGCTTATTATCGAGTGGAACCAGAACATCCACCTGCCACAGACACTAGCTCCAATTGAAGAGTGGGTGCGAGACAAAGACCAAAGCACAACAGCAGTCACCCGCTATTTAACCACTTTCGCCACCACCCCGCAATTGCTGGTGGCCCTGCTGGTGATCGCCATCATACCGGGCATCGGTGAAGAAGTGCTGTTCCGGGGGGTGTTGCAGCGGATGCTGATGTACTGGACCGGCAACAAACACCTGGCTATCTGGCTGGCGGCTGCGCTGTTCAGTGCCATCCATGTGCAGTTTCTGGGCTTCTTTCCCCGGATGCTGATGGGCGCATTGTTTGGCTACCTCTACGTCTGGTCGGGCAATATCTGGGTGCCTATTCTAGCCCACTTCACCAACAATGGATTTACGGTGTTTATGGTTTATCTGTACCAGCAAAAGATGACCAGTATCGATGTTGAAAAGACCGAAGCCGTACCAATGCTGGGCGCGCTGGCAGCGGGGCTACTGACGACCGGTCTGCTCTACTACTTTCAGCAACGCAACCGTCCGCAGCTCATTTAGCCCATCAGGTTTTACCCCACTTTTGCCAACAGGCTTTTCAGTAACAACAGAATGAACGAACCCTGGGAATCAATTCTTACCACGCCCCTGCCCCACCGGGCCGAGCTGGCCAAAGCGCTCCTGCACGAACACAACATCCCGGCGGTAGTTATTAACCGGCAGAGCAGCAGTTACCCCGTCGCCGGGCTCGGCAACAGCGAAGTACACGTGCCAACCAAAGACGCCATCGTAGCCAAGATTATTCTGGAGAATGAAGCAAGCTTTAGCTAATATGACTAACCTGCAACAGCGGGTTATTGCGGCCGTCGCCGGTGCACCACTAATTATCTTCATGCTATGGTACGCTCCCTGGACGCTGGCCCTGCTATTTTGCTTCATTAGCGCCCTCACACAGCGCGAATTCTACAAACTGCTGGGCCTCGACGGCTTCGAACCGCTGACAGCCTACGGCACCGTCGTCGGAACGCTGATCTGCGTACTGGCTTACTTCGTCGAAACCAACCAGATCAGCATGGGCAGCTACTTTATAATCTGTCCGGCATCGTCGATGATCTTCCTAATCAAGCTCTACAAAAAGCGCGACATGAAGCCGTTTACCAACATCGGCTTTACATTTCTGGGTATCATTTACGTGGCTATGCCGTTTGCGCTGCTGATTATCCTGGCGCTGCGCGACAACTCCTTCCATCCGATCACGATCATTGGCTGCCTGTTGCTGCTCTGGGCCAGCGACATCGGGGCTTATTTTGCCGGTACGTATTTCGGTCGTCGGAAATTATTCGAGCGGGTGTCGCCGAAGAAATCGTGGGAAGGGGCCATGGGTGGAGCCGTCGCAGCCGGGCTGGTTGCCCTCGGGCTGGCTGTGCTCGACAACGAGTTGCGCCCGTGGCAGTGGTATTGCGTAGGGGCCATCATTGTCGTGACGGGTACCTACGGCGATCTGGTCGAGTCGCTGTTCAAACGGAGCATCGCTATCAAGGATTCCGGTACGAGCATTCCCGGCCACGGTGGTTTTCTGGACCGTTTCGACGGGTTGCTGCTGGCAGCTCCGTTCATTGTCACGTTCCTGAAATTATTTCCCTAGCCCTGATCTAAGTTTACCTGACGAGCGTCGGTACGTAACCGTTTTTGGCCCGGAAGAATCATCTACGTTAAAAATGCCCGCTGGACTAACCAACGGGCATTTTTTCTGTTTAACACTAATTAAACAGAAACTTCGCGCGCACATGAACACATCCGATTCAACCGTACCAGACGGACACTCGTCTCCCCTCCTCCACAACACGAGTCAATCATTCGCCGAGACTAACGTTAACCAGCTACGCGACGCCGTTGAGCAGGCCGTATACGGCGATGTCGTATTCGACAAGTCGACTGATCCCGAACGGGCGCACACCATCGAGGTGCTGACTACGCTGGGACAGATGGGCGAACTTACGGAAACCGACCTTGATGAAGCCAAAAAAGAGTATCTTTGATGATTGGCTGCGCGTCAGCAGCCTGATTCTTAACATATCTTAAAAGATTGGATGAGATACGAAAGTCCGCAACTACCTTCGTTATCTTGTCGGCATCTACGGAGGACTGATTCGATCAGCATGAGGCAATCGCTAGTTTATATGGCCTTCTCGGTGCTCCTGCTACTGGCAGCGGGATCGCTTACGGACGTCAGAGCACAGGGGCAGGACAGGCAGGTAACGTTCACCGGATTTCTGACGAGCGGCAAAAACAACGAACCGCTTCCGGGTGCATACGTCTACATTCCTAGAGCGGGGAAGGGCGTGCTTACTGCGCCGAACGGTTATTTTGCCTTACCCGTTTTCCCCGGCGACAGTATCGTGTTTAGCTACGTTGGTTTCAAAGCGCAGTATCACGTTATCCCGAAACGACTTACTGAACTCACCTATTCGGCGGTTGTCGCGTTGCAGGAAGACGTAAAAACACTGGCCGAAGTAAAGGTCTATCCCTACGCAACGGAAGAACTTTTCAAGGAAGCGTTCGTAAATCTGAAACTGCCTGACGAGAAAGAACGGGCTAACCTTGCCCGTAATACCGATCCGGCCGCCATCATGCGTATGGCTGCGACTATGCCGATGGGTGCTGTGGGCAACTTCCAGAATTTTGTCAATCAGCAGTTCCTGGGTCGCGAATCGGTCGCCAATCGTAGTTTCACCCCGACGTTTGCGTTTACCAACCCCTTCGCGTGGGCAAACTTCATCCGGTCGGTTAAGCGGGGCGACTACAAGAGTAAGGAATGGCGCGCTCAGTATAATCAGGCACCGCCGGAAAACATCTCCAGAAAAGATATCCTCGACCAAAGCAATTAGTCCCGATTTGGGCACAAAAAACCACCGCGAAACGGTGGTTTTTTGTGCCCAAATCGGGAGGTTTAAGGTTTGATGTTCTAGGTTTAAAGTTACTGTCCAGCTTAGCGAGCGGTAGCCAACTTTAAACCTTAAACCGCCCGGCACAAACTTTAAACTCACTTCTTATACTGCTGGATGATTTTGTAGAGCGCCTTCTGCTTTTCCAGTTCGGGGAAAAACTCGAACAACTGTACATGGGCATCGTAATCGAGCGACAGGCCAGCTTCAAGCCGAATCAGGGCTTCGCGATAGTGACCACCATGAATTAGATACACCGCCGACCGGTAGTAAAGATCCGCTTCAGCAGGCATATCGTCGATACCCATCTGAATGATGTCGTTTGCTTTCAGGAAATCGCCCTGATCAAACGGCACCAATGACCAGGTCAGGTATACGTCCGGGTTCTGCGCATCAACTTCGGCGGCTTTCTCAAACGCTTCTACGCTCGACAGCACATTACCTACTTTGTACTCAGTTTCGGCCAGTGCAAGGTAGTACTCGCTGTTGTTGTCGTTGATTTTGATTGCCTTCTGCAAAAACGGCAGTGCTTCGTACCACTTGCCCGACTCACTCAGACAAACGCCGATACCATACCAGGCTTCATCCCAGAGGGCATCGAGCCGGATAGCTTCGCGGTACTCGGCAACGGCTTCCGTGATCCGGTCCTGCTTCTCCAGACTGGCCCCCAGATGGCAGTACGTGTCGGCCGTAGCTTCTTCGTACTTCAGCGTACTGCGGTAGCACTGCTCGGCCTTTTCAAACATCCCCAGGTTCATGTACGTATTACCCAGGTTGAAATGCGCCGACGAAAAATCCTCCTTGATAATGATGGCGTAGTCGTAGGCTTCGGCCGCTTCGGTGTAACGGGCCAGTTTGCTATACGCAATACCGATGTTATACCACGCATTGTACGAATACGGGTCCTGATCAATCAGTTGCTGATAGTAACTCAGGCTATTTTCCAGCTCACCGGTTACGTCCAGACAAAAAGCCAGTTCGTAGAGCGCGTTTTCGTTGTTGATATTCAGCGCAATCGACCGTTTGTACTGCGTGATCGCTTCGGCATACTTACCCCAGTTCTGGTAGCTCTGCCCCAGCTGAAACAAAATGTCGTCTTTATCCTCGGCGCGTTCGAGCAACTCCTCCAATACGCTGATGGCTTCTTCGTAGCGACCGGCCATGTTCAGTACCGAACCTTCCATGAACGATACGTCCAGATCGCCGGGATTAAATAGTGAAGCCCGTTCCAGCAGCCCCAGCGACTCATCGAAGCGCTGAAAATTAGCCAGAATCTGGGCTTTGTCGAGCATCAGCTCCAACGCATACGGGAAGTTTTCGAGGCCCGCTTCGGCGGCTTTGAACGCTTTATCAAGATCGCCCTGGTTGAGATAATGCTCGACCATTTGTTCGTAAACGTCAAGGTCGAAAAACTGACTCTCCTGCTGATCCAGCATTTGTTCAAACCGCCGGATCGACTCTTTTATGTCCCCTTCCCGTTCTTCAAACTCTTGCTCCATACGTGTGCCTCTAAAATTGTTGATCGGATGGGGGCCGCATCATCGACGCGGTTTATCCTGTGGCAAGTCAATATACCTCTGTTAGACGGAAATCCAAGCCGGTTCCGGCAAATATTATCGTCCCGTTTTCCCCGTCCGAAAGCCCTCCCCAACCCGTCGAATTGTCTGCTCCAGCGATCGATACTGAAAACCAAGGGTCTGCCTGATTCGGCGACCGTCGTAGATGTAAAGCAGACTAGCCGACCGGGCTGTTTCGTGCGTAATCATCGGGGTGGTACGGAATAACCAGGCGCGGGCAACTTCAAATGGCCAGATCAGTGCGGTAACCCAACGGGCTACCCGTATGTCCGGCGCGCGCTTGTGCATTGCCCCGCTAATTGATCAAACAACGATTTGTACGGAATGGTGCCTCCGCAGAGGATGAAGCGCCGGGCAACAACATCGCTCTCCATGAGCCGTAGCATCACCTCGGCTACATCGAGCACATCGACGATGTTGATCAGACCACCCGCGTAGTACCGTTTTTCTTTGGCTATATAACTGACGATTTGAAGGCTGCTGTGCTCCCAGTTACCGACGCCCAGCGTCATGACGGGGTTTATGATAACGGCAGTCAGCCCCTCGGCAATGGCCCGCCACACTTCCAGCTCGGCCCGGTACTTCGTTTTGGCGTAGGGCGAGTTGCGGGGCGACTCCTCCCACTTCTGCCCTTCATCGATCAGGATAGGCTCAAACTGACTGTCGGGGTCCGACTCCTGCCGGTGACTGGGCCGCCCCATGGCTTTAGCCGAACTGACGTAGCCAAACTTCCGGATGCCCACTTTCAGGCATACATTGACCATGTTGGCGGTTCCCTCCACGTTGGTTCGTTCCATCCGGCTATCATCCCGACCCAAAAACGACACGCAGCCGGCAGCGTGAACAACGTCTGTACCCGGCTGGATGGCGGCTTCCAGCGACGGAATATCGAGCACATCACCCTCATGCCAGTCGATTTGCGAGGCTATGTCAGCGAGCAGACCGTAGCTGGATGCCGGTCGTTTGAGGGCCGAGACCCGATAGCCCGCGCTGAGATATTGGCGGGTGATGTGCGAGCCAACAAGCCCGGTAGCGCCGGTGATAAATACGTGTTTAGTTTCAGTGGGAGAAGTCATGTATAACGTACGGTGGTAGGGAGACAGTGCAGCAATGAGCAGGCAAACTACCCTGTTGCTGGTTCAGCGAGTTGTATCAACAACTAGCCCATTATGCACACAAATTAAGTAGCCGTATACAAAGTTGGCTATGTTCAATCCTGTTAAATGCTCAGTAGACTCGCTGAGCCGACAAATTGTTGATCGAACGGTCACTTAGTCAGGGTAAGAATTTCGTACTGACGGTCGCGAAAAACAGACACTTCGCTGTGATAGATACGCCTGTTGTTTCATTCTACTGCTGTTGGGTAGGCTAGTCACTTTCTGTAAACATACTGCCGAATGGTGCTGAATCACTAATTTTACGGGTGAATATGGGTTTCAAACTACGTGTATCGGCCGGTTGGTACTATCGGCCGCGCAGCCAGAAGCCAGGAATCGAAACCAACTCATGTCAGTAGAAAATCCCCAGCGGTACACCGTCACGGCAGCCCTGATTTACGCCAATGGCCCCATTCACATCGGCCACCTGGCTGGCTGCTATCTCCCCGCCGATATTTATGTTCGTTACCTGCGCGCCACGGGTAAAGACGTAGCGTTTATCAGCGGTACCGATGAGCACGGTGTGCCTATTACCATCAAAGCCAAAAAAGAAGGGATCAGCCCGCAGGAAGTTGTCGATAAGTACTACAAGCAGATCAAACGATCGTTCAGCGACTTCGGCATCTCGTTCGATATTTATTCGCGGACAACCAGCCCGGTTCACCACAAGACATCGCAGGAGTTTTTCACGAAGCTTTACGAACAGGGTGATTTTGTCGAGGAAGTGACCGAGCAGTATTACGATGAGGTTGCCAATCAGTTTCTGGCCGACCGGTATATCGTCGGTACCTGCCCCGTCTGTGGCAACCCCAACGCCTATGGCGATCAGTGCGAACGGTGTGGCACCGCCCTTAGCCCTACCGAACTGGTTGAGCCCCACTCGACCCTGTCGGGTTCGCGGCCGGTGTTGCGGGCCACCAAAAACTGGTTCCTGCCCCTCGACCGGATGCAGCCGCAGATCGAGCAGTACGTTAACAGCCATCCCGAGTGGAAAACCAACGTGGCGGGTGCCTGCCAGTCGTGGCTGAAGGAAGGGTTACGCCCCCGCGCCATGACCCGCGACCTCGACTGGGGCGTTAAAGTACCGCTGCCCGATACTGACGGCAAGGTGCTATACGTCTGGTTCGACGCGCCCATCGGTTACATTTCGATGACGAAAGAATGGGCCGAACAGCAGGGCCGCGACTGGGAATCGTACTGGCGCGACCAGCACACGAAGCTGGTGCACTTCATTGGAAAAGACAACATCGTTTTCCATTGCATTATCTTCCCGGCAATGCTGATGGCCGAAGGGTCATACGTACTGGCCGACAACGTTCCGGCCAACGAGTTCATGAATCTCGAAGGCGACAAAATCAGCACGTCGCGGAACTGGGCGGTCTGGCTGCACGAGTACCTCGAAGAGATGCCCGACAAGCAGGACGTGCTGCGCTACGTACTGGCGGCCAACGCTCCTGAAACGAAGGACTCGGAGTTTACGTGGAAGGATTTCCAGACCCGCAACAACGCCGAACTGGTCGGTATCTTCGGCAATTTCGTCAACCGCGCCGTTGTGCTGACGCAGAAGTTCTGCGACAATAAAGTACCGGCCATCACCAGCCTGACTGACTACGACCGGCAGGTGCTGGACGAACTGGCCCAGTTCCCCGACCGTATCGGGCAGTCGATCGGGCAGTACCGGTTCCGTGAAGCACTCGCGAGCCTGATGGACCTGGCCCGACTGGGCAATAAGTATCTGGCTGAAACCGAGCCGTGGAAGGCCGTCAAGACGGACCCCGCGCGGGCCAACACGATCCTGAATCTGGCGCTGCAAATTTCAGCGACGCTGAGTATCGTCTGCGAGCCGTTTCTGCCGTTTACCGCCACCAAACTCCGGGCGCAGCTCGCCATCACCGACCCGTTCGACTGGTCGAACGCGGGTCGGGCCGATCTGCTGACCGAGGGGCACGAACTGGGCAAAGGCGAACTGCTCTTTGCTAAAATTGAAGACGACGAAATCGACCGGCAGATGCAAAAGCTGTTGGCCGCCAAACGAATGAATGAGTTAGAAACAAAGACCGTACCTGCCCTGCGCGAGCAGATTCAGTACGACGATTTCGCCAAAATGGACATCCGCATCGGCACGATCACCGAAGCGGAGCGGGTTCCCAAGAGTGATAAACTGCTGAAGCTGAAAGTCGACGATGGCATGGGCACCCGACAGATTCTGAGCGGCATCGCCAAGCATTTTAGTCCCGAAGAAATCATCGGTAAGCAGGTAACCTTCCTGGCAAACCTGGCCCCGCGCAAGATGATGGGCCACGAGTCACAGGGTATGATTCTGATGGCTGAAGACCGCGATGGCAAGTTAGCTATGCTCCAGCCCGACCAGCCCGTCTGGAACGGCGGCTCAGTATCTTAGGTGAGTTCAAGGTTCAATGTCCAAGGTTTAAGGTTGTTTGCTGCTGCCGGAGGAACCTTGAACCTTAGACATTGAACCTTGAACCCTTCAAAAAACCAGAGAGAGCCTGCTCAATTGAGCAGGCTCTCTGCCTAAACACACCTAATTAAGCCGTCCTACCAACAGCTATAATCGATAGGATAGCTGTCATTATGTACGATTGATTGGTTGCCTTGGATTTAGCGTAGATAGCTATTTGGCGGCCCGCTCCGTTCGTTCATCTTTCCGTAGCCAGTACGTCAAACACGCATAACAACGTTTATCTTTGCGCGGTCTTACCAACGCCAGCGGACTTGCGAAACGACTACGTCCAGACTTCATGGAAGAAAAGAAACATATAGATACCGTCACAGCGGCCGGGTTGCTGGTGGCTATGGGTATCATTTACGGCGACATTGGCACATCGCCCCTGTACACGCTCCGTGCCATCATCGGAGCCGACAACGTAGTCCGGGCCGACGTTGTCCGGGGGGCACTCTCCTGCATCTTCTGGACCCTCACGCTTCAGACAACCGTCAAGTACGTCATCCTGATTTTGCGGGCCGACAACCGGGGGAAGGCGGTATTTTCGCCCTTTACGCGCTGGTTCGTCGGCACGCCCGCTGGCTGACCCTTCCCGCCATCATTGGTGGGGCGGCCCTACTGGCCGACGGCATCATCACCCCGCCCATCTCAGTATCCTCGGCGGTGGAAGGGCTTACGCTGATTTATCCGAACATCGAAACTATCCCCATCGTCATCATCATCCTGACGGTGCTGTTTCTTATTCAGGCGTTTGGTACGAGCGTGGTGGGTACGGCGTTCGGCCCGATCATGCTGGTCTGGTTCGTCATGCTCGGCACGCTGGGTCTGGTGCAGATTGCTCAGGCCCCCGGCATCCTGACGGCCCTGAACCCCTACTATGCCTACTGGCTGCTGGTGAAGTATCCGGGTGGTTTCTGGCTGCTGGGTTCGGTATTTCTTTGTACGACGGGTGCCGAAGCGCTGTACTCCGACATGGGGCACTGCGGTCGTAAAAACATCCGCGTGAGCTGGGTGTTCGTTAAAACCTGCCTGATCCTGAACTACTTCGGGCAGGGCGCGTGGCTGCTGAGCATTCAGGGGCAGGTGCTGAAAACCCGGATTCCGTTCTATGAGGTGATGCCCGCCTGGTTCCTGACCATCGGTATCGTCATTGCTACGGCCGCGACAGTCATTGCCAGTCAGGCGCTGATCAGTGGGTCGTTTACGCTCATTAGCGAAGCTATCCGACTCAATTTCTGGCCCAAAGTACGGCTACGTTACCCGTCGGCCCAGAAAGGACAGCTCTACGTACCGAGTGTTAACCTGCTCCTGTGGGCGGGTTGTGTGGGCGTCGTGCTGTACTTCCGCGAATCGTCGAACATGGAAGCGGCCTACGGTCTGGCGATTACGCTGACGATGCTGATGACGACGATGTTGATGTCGTACTACCTGTATACGCACAAATACCAGGCGTGGGGGTTGTCCTGTTTCTGCTGGTGTATCTGGCTATTGAAGGCTCCTTCCTGATCGCCAACCTGATTAAATTCCCCCACGGTGGTTTCGTATCGGTACTGATCGGCGCGGCCATTGCCAGTGTGATGTACGTATGGTTACAGGCGTTTCAAATCAAACTTCGGTTGACGGAATACGTCCGTATCGATCACTACCTGCAAACGATCAAGGAACTGAGCCGCGACATCAGTATCCCGAAGTACGCGACGCACCTCGTCTTTATGAGTAATGCGGCCCGGCAGTCGGAAATTGAGTCGAAGATTATCTATTCCATTTTCCAGAAACGCCCCAAACGCGCCGACATCTATTGGTTCGTCCACGTCGACACGACCGACGACCCGTATACCATGGAGTACAAGGTGAATACGCTGGCTCCCGACGACGCCTACAAAGTCACGTTCCGGCTCGGTTTCCGGGTTGAGCAGCGCATCAACCTGTTCTTCCGTAAGGTGATCGAGGACATGGTGAAGAATAAGGAAGTGGATATTACCAGCCGTTACGAATCGCTGCGGGGACAAAACGTAATCGGTGATTTCCGCTTCGTTGTGCTCGAAAAATTCCTGTCGTTCGAGAATGAACTGCCTGCCCGTGAGCGGTTCATCATGAATATCTACTTCAACATCAAGAGCTTCACGACCCCCGAAGACCGTTGGTTCGGTTTGGACAGCAGTTCGGTAAAAGTCGAGAAAGTACCCCTTGTTATCCGCCCTGTCGAGAACGTCCGGCTCAAACGCATTGCAACCGAAACAAAGAGCGAACGAGTGAAAGAGTGAACGAGCGCGACTTCGTCGTAATAATCTTTCGCACTTTCGCTCATTCGCTCTTTCATACTTTAATTTATGAAACTTCTCATTACCGGCGGAGCCGGATTCGTTGGCGCATCGCTGGCCATTTCGCTTAAGCAGAACTACCCGGATTACCAGATTTTTGCGCTCGACAACCTCAAACGGCGCGGCTCAGAATTAAGTCTGCCCCGACTGAAAGCGGCCGGTATCGAGTTTCTGCACGGCGACATTCGCAGCAAGGAAGACTTCGACGCGCTGCCCGCCGTGGATACGGTGATCGAAGCATCTGCCGAGCCGTCGGTACTGGCCGGTCTGGACGGCACGCCGGATTACCTCATCAACACCAACCTGTTCGGTACGGTCAACTGCCTGAACTTCGCACTGAAGCACAAGGCCAACTTTATCTTTCTGTCGACGAGCCGGGTCTACCCGATCAAAACGATTGAGACGCTTAATTTCGAAGAAGCCGACACCCGCTTTGTCCTGACCGACGAGCAGCCGGTTCCGGGCGTATCGTCGAAGGGTATCGCCGAAGATTTCCCGCTGACGGGCGCGCGGTCGCTGTACGGCACCACCAAGTTAGCGTCGGAGCTGCTGATTCAGGAGTACAACGAGTTTTACGGCCTGAAAACGGTCATCAACCGCTGCGGAGTTATTACGGGACCGTGGCAAATGGGCAAGGTCGATCAGGGCGTGATGGTGCTCTGGATTGCCAAGCACTTCTTCGAGCAGCAACTGGCCTACATCGGCTACGGCGGCACGGGCAAGCAAACCCGCGACATGCTCCACATCGCCGACCTCTACCGCCTGATCGACTGGCAGTTGCACAACATCGACAAAGTCAACGGCGAAATCCTGAACGCGGGTGGTGGCACGCAGAGCAGCGCGTCGTTGCAGGAACTGACGAAGGTGTGTCAGGAAGTGACGGGCAAAACCATCCCGATCAAGGAGGTTACCGAAAACCGCGCGGCCGACATTCGCCTGTACATCACCGACAATACGAAGGTAACGCAGCTCACTGGCTGGGAACCCAAACTCGGCATCCGCGACATCGTCAGCGATATTCACGAGTGGCTCAAAGAGAACCGGGCCGCCCTGGAGCCGATTTTGAAGTAGGTTTAACGTTTAATGTCCAAGGTTTGAGGTTACTCCGATGGAGGCAAACAACGTTAAACCTTGGACGTTAAACCTTAAACTCATTTCCTCACCAGTACCCGAACGTGCCAGGCGGGGAGAGTTAGCGGGGTGGTGTCGGTGAGTTGAACAGGTTGGCTGGTGAAGACGTGCCGGTCGTTGCCTCTGTCGTAGCGGGTGTGGAGTTTTACCTGTCCTACTCCTATCCAACCATATCCCATGCAAACCGCACGATGGTGGCGGCAATGACCAGCAGGAAAAAGACGCGGATAAACTGATTGCCTTTCAGAATGGCCAGACGCGCCCCCAGAAACGCGCCGGTCAGGTTGGCGACGGCCATTGGCAGGGCAACGGCATAAATGATCGTGCCTTTGTTGACGAAAAAGAGTACACTCGCCAGATTTGTCGATGCGTTGACCAGCTTGGCATGGGCGCTCGCCCGCAGGAAGTCAAAGCCGACCAGGGCAATGAATCCTAACACCAGAAAGCTGCCTGTTCCCGGCCCGAAAAAGCCGTCATAAAACCCAACGACAATGCCCATCAGGGCCATTCTGATCTGCTGCTGCCGGGCCGTCACGACGCGCTGTGGTATCTGCCCGAAATCTTTTTTGGTCAGTGTGTAGATGAATACAGCAATCAGAATGACCAATGCCAGCGGTTTCATAAATCCGTTCGGCACTCGCGTCAGCACCAGCGATCCCAGCCACGAGGCTCCGAAGGCCAATCCCAGCATCGGCCCAATAAACCGCCCCACCACCGCCACCCGCCGACTATATTGAAACGCCCCCATCAGGCTACCCGACAGCGACGGTATTTTGGTTGTACCGAGCAGGGTCGGGACGGGGTATTGCGGGAGGGTAAACAGCGTGGCGGGTGTTTGAATCAGGCCACCGCCCCCGATGATAGCGTCGACAAAACCTGCCAGGAAGGCGAAGGAGCAAAGGGTAATCAGGCTTGTGTAATCCATAGGCGTTCAGCCCGCAAAACTATTTCTTTTACCCCTCATTATCGCGCCGTAAATTTGCAGTATGGCAGAATCGGTACGACAGTGGAGCGCGTTGATGCGGAAGGAATTTCTGCTGGAATGGCGGCAACGCTATGCCCTCAACGGTATGCTGCTGTACATTGTCGGGGCCGTTTTTGTCTGCTATCTGAGCTTCAACGCCCGGCGCGGTCAGCTGACGCCGATTGTCTGGAACACGCTATTCTGGATTATTCTGCTGTTTACGGCCATCAACGCCATTGCTAAAAGCTTTGTGCAGGAACGGGCCGGGCGGCAACTGTACTATTACACGCTGGCCAGTCCGCAACTGATTATCCTGTCGAAGATTGGCTACAACACGGCGCTGATGCTGATTCTGGCGCTGCTGGGGTTTGGCGTCTACGCGTTCGTACTGGGCAACCCCGTGCAGGATGTCGGTATGTACCTGCTGACGCTGGTTTTAGGGGCGATTGGCTTTGCCGCTTCGCTAACGCTGGTATCGGGCATCGCCAGCAAGGCAGAGAACCCGGCGACGCTAATGGCGGTGCTGAGTTTCCCGATCATTCTACCGCTGCTGCTGATGCTGTTGAAACTGTCGAAAAACGCTCTCGACGGCCTTGATCGTAGCTCAAACTGGGATGAGATGGGTGTGGTGCTCGCTATCGACGTGATCGTACTGACACTGTCGTGGCTGCTCTTTCCGTTTTTATGGCGGAGTTAACTCTGTTTTCGGTTTGCGGTAGACGGTATACAGTGGCCAACCCCACGACGAACGTTACACCGGAAACTGAAGGCTGAAAACCGAATACTGTATGACATCAATAAGGGGAATTTACGAAAATGGTCGGGTGACGCTGGCAGAGCCCATTCCGGCGACTGGTCCGCTGGAAGTCGTTGTTGTTTACGACGAGACAAACGTAAATCTGGCCAGTAAAACTGCGTTATCATTTCCGACGTATGATGCGCCTTTGCCAGATAGAACGGAATCGTTTAGCCGTGAACTACTTTGATAGAATTTTAAACGTTTCGATTTGCTGATTACACTAATCGAACAGGCTTAAACAACAATGAAAAAGAACTGGTGGAAAGTGCTGGCGGTGGTTATTCTGACCTACGTCATTTTGCAGGGGCTGCTGGGCGTGGTACCGCGTCAGCCGATTCTGAACGAGAGCATTCGCAACGTGTATTTCCACGTACCGCTCTGGTTTGGTATGGTCATTCTGCTGCTGACCTCGGCGGTTTACTCGATTAAGTACCTCCGCAACGGCCGCCCCGACGACGACCGGATTGCCGTTGAATTCGCCAACACGTCGATCCTGTTCGGGCTGCTCGGCTGCGCGACGGGTTCGTTGTGGGCCAACTACACCTGGGGCGAACCCTGGCCGAATGACCCCAAGCTCAACAGTGTGGCTGTAGGGATGCTGATGTACCTCGCCTACCTGATTCTGCGCGGCTCGTTCGACGATGAACAGCGTCGCGCCCGGATTTCGGCGGTGTACAACATCTTCGCCTTTGCCGTTTTTATCCCGCTGATTTTCATCGTCCCCCGTCTGAATGCATCGCTGCACCCCGGCAACGGCGGCAACCCTGCTTTCGGTAAATACGACATGGACAACAACTTACGGCTGGTGTTTTATCCGGCTATTATCGGCTTTACCCTACTAGGCGTCTGGATTACCGAACTGCGCGTCAGAATGCGCCGATTACAGGCAGCACTCGATGAGTAATTTCGGAATGTTTCGCCCCTTTTTTTCGTTGATAAGCTAGTACTGATTTTCTTATGCGCCCTTTGCATTTTCTAACCGGCCTCGCGGCTTCTCTGCTGCTCACAACTCAAAGCGTTCTGGCGCAGCAGCCCGTTGCTGATGGCGTCGAAATGGCCGACCGGCTCCGGGCCGACGGCAAGATATGGGTCGTTGTGGCGGTTATCGCGGCCGTTTTCGCGGGCATTATCGTCTACCTCGTTCGGCTCGATATGCGGCTGGGCAAGCTGGAAAAAGACGTGCAGGACACACCCCAGCACGAGTCGGACGTTCGCATTCGTTAGTCAGTACATATCCCGTAAATCGTTGCTTACGTATCTATGAAAATTACGCACATCATCGGCATCATCGTTATTGCGCTGGCTATCGGCATCATTGTTTCGACGGCGGGCGATGCCAGTGTTTACCTCAACTTCACACAGGCCAACGAACTCGCGAAAGATGGCGATGCCAAGCAGGTTCATGTGGTCGGCAAGGTGCAGAAAGACGCACAGGGCCGCATTACCGATATGCTGTACAACCCGGCCATCGACCCAAACCACTTCGAGTTTACACTGGTCGACAATGCGAACCGGGCGGAGAAAGTAGTTTACAGCAGCCCGAAGCCACAGGACTTCGACCGGTCGGAGCAGATCGTTGTGATCGGGGCGATGCAGGGCGACCATTTCCAGTGCCAGAAAATCCTGCTGAAGTGCCCGTCCAAATACCAGGACGGTAAGCTGGAAACTACCGAACACGAAGCGAAAACAGCACAGCTATGAGCGTACAGGAGATAGAACAGGCCATAGAAGCCCTCCCCGAAAAAGATGTACATACTCTGGCCGATTGGCTGATTGAACGCAGGAATCAGCTTTGGGATCAACAAATAAAAGAGGATGCTGACAGTGGGCGACTCGACGCGTTGCTCGACGAACTGAAAGAGGACATTCGGCAGGGCCGTACGTCTCCTTTATGAATCACCGGACAACCGCCAAATTCTGGAAGCGGTACCACACATTACCCGAATCAGTTCAGGAACTGGCGGACAAAAACTTCAACCTACTCAAAGGCGATTCGTTTCATCCGTCCATTCATTTCAAGGAGATTAGTAACCGAAAAAGTCTTTGGTCAGCACGCGTCGGCGACTCGTTTCGGGCGTTGGCCTTTCGGGAAGACGATACTTTCTACTGGTTCTGGATCGGTCACCACTCGGAATACGATAGATTAATTACCCAATGATACATACTACAGTCGGGCAACTCGGCCACTTTCTCGTTATTCTGTCGTTTGTGACGGCACTCGTCGCTACGGTGGCTTATTTTCTATCGGCTATTGGCAAACGGTCGGTGGCCGAAGCCGTGGAGGTTGAAGAACCACAACTGGCCTATGCCGGAGAAGGTAGCTTCGGTGGCAAAACGGCAAAGCGTCGTCCGGCGAAACCGGCGGTCGCTGCGGCAAACGAGAAAGACGACTGGCGGACGCTGGCCCGCTGGGCGTTCTACCTGCACGGTCTGGCCGTGACTGGTGTGGGGGTCTGCCTGTACTGGATTATCTACAATCACTATTTCGAGTACCATTACGCCTGGAGCCACTCATCGCGGTCGCTGCCGGTGCAGTACGTCATTTCCTGCTTTTGGGAAGGGCAGGAAGGGTCATTTCTGCTTTGGCTGTTCTGGGACGCACTCGTCGGCTTTGTGCTGATTCGCACGGCGGGTAAAGTATGGGAAGCCCCCATGATGGCCATTTTTGCGCTGGTACAGGCGTTTCTGGCGTCGATGATTCTGGGTGTCGTTTTCGGTGACACGTTCAAAGTTGGTTCGTCGCCGTTCCTCCTGCTAACAGAAGCGATGCCCGACGCGCCCATCTTCACCGCCGACCCGACGTTTGTTCCCAAAGATGGAAATGGCCTGAATCCGCTGCTCCAGAACTACTGGATGGTTATTCACCCCCCTACCCTATTTCTGGGTTTTGCCCTGTCGCTGGTGCCGTTTGCCTTTTGCATAGCCGGTCTGTGGCGCAATCAGCCCTACAACTGGATTCGCCCCGCTCTTCCCTGGACGCTGTTTGGATCGCTGGTGCTGGGAACCGGTATTATGATGGGTGGCTACTGGGCCTACGAAACGCTGAACTTCGGCGGTTACTGGAACTGGGACCCCGTCGAGAACGCCGTGTACGTACCGTGGCTGGTCATGGTCGCGTCGTTGCACACCATGCTGATTGCCAAGCGCAGTTCGACCGGTCTTAAATCGACGATCATCCTGACGATTACGTCGTTTCTGCTCGTACTGTACTCAACCTTCCTGACTCGTAGCGGTGTACTCGGCAATGCATCGGTTCACTCGTTTACCGATCTGGGTTTGTCGGGGCAGTTGCTGCTGTACATGATGGTCTTCGTCGTGGTCGCGATTGGGCTGGCATTCTGGAAGTGGAAACACCTGCCGACCGACGCCGAAGAGACGTCTGTGTACACGAAAGAATTCTGGTTGTTCATGGGCGCGCTGGTCCTTTGCCTGGCCGCGTTTCAGGTCATCGCTACCACGTCGATTCCGGTCTACAACAAAATCATGGAGTCATTTGGCAAGATTTCCAACCTGGCCCTGCCCGCCGATCAGATCGCGCACTACACTAAGTTTCAGATCTGGTTTTTCGTTGTCATCGCCGTGCTGACCGGTATCGGGCAGTTTATGTGGTGGCGTCGGATCGAAGGTCGCAAGTGGGAAGCCCTAATGACACCGCTGATTCTAACCCTGCTGATCAGTGCCGCGATTATCGCTTTCAGCTCGATCAAAAACCCGGTGTATATGGTACTGGTTGTCGCGTCGGTCTTCGCGCTGACAGCCAACGGATCGATTCTGCTCGACGTTATTCGGGGCAATTACCGGCTGTCGGGTGGTGCAGTTGCCCACATGGGTATGGCCCTCATGCTGATCGGTATTCTGTATTCGTCGGGATTCACGAAGGTGATTTCGCTCAACGACAGCGGTCTGCTGATCTCGAAGCAGGAAGAGTTCACCAAAAACGACAACAAGGAAAATAAGGAGAACAAGCTGCTGTGGCTGAATCAGCCGGAGCAGATGGGCCCCTATCAGCTTACCTTTCGGGGACAACGGATTGAAGCTCGCGACGTGCCCGGCTATATTCCCCGAAATGACATTGAGCTGATCGAGGGCGATAAGCAGTTTAATTTCCACGGCATCGCCCGTACCGACATTGTGCAGGACGGTAAGCTGTATCACAAAAAAGGCGATACGCTGGCCCTCTACCCCGAGAACACGTATTACGCCGTCGAGTACCGCGAGCCGAGCGGCAAAATCTTTACGCTGTACCCACGGGCGCAGGTAAATGAGCGGATGGGCCTGCTGGCATCGCCCGACATTCGGCACAAGATCGACCGCGACATGTACACCTTCGTCTCGTCGGTGCCGGACCCGAATGCCGAAGACAAGTGGGAGAAAACGGAAACGTATTCGGTAGCGATCAAAGACACGTTCTTCCTTAACGATTACGTCGCGATTCTGGACGATGTCGCACGGACTAATGAGGTCGATGGTATTCAGATCAGTGCAACCGACGCGGCTGTCCGGGCGAAAGTTCGGGTGCTGAGTAAAAACGGGGAAAATGTCTTAAACCCGGCCTTCGTTATCAAAGACCGCATGGTTGCGCACCCCGCCGAGACAAGCGATGAGCTGGGCGTACGGATTCAGCTGACGCAGATTGATCCGCAGACGGGTAAGTTTACATTCGCCGTCAACCGTACGCAGCGCGATTACATCGTTATGAAAGCGTACGAAAAGCCACTGGTTAATATTCTCTGGATCGGTACGCTGGTGGTGGTACTTGGCTTCGGTATCTCAACCGTTCGGCGGTATCGGGAGTTTGCTAAAATGCGGGGAAAGGAAGCGGTCTAGTCGGTTAGTTTTCGGAAGCCAGTTTTCGGTTTACGGTAGCTGGCGCGAGCATTGACCAGAACACACAACGCGAAAACACACCGCAAACTGTAAACCGAAACAGTAATGAAGCTGAAATTGCACGAGATACTATTGTTGGCGGGTGGCGTCGGTTTCATGATCCTGTGGATTGCCGAATACCAGCGAACCAGCTTTGGCGAAAGCTACTGGCTGCTAATGCTGTGTCTGGGTTGCCTGCTGGCTTTCCAGTACGTTAAGAACAAGCGGCTGGAACAGGAAAAGGCCATCTCCCCGACCATAAAGCAAATGGTCGACGATCGAAAAAAGAAAAAGAAGTAAACGAAAACGCCCGGCTATGATAGCCGGGCGTTTTCGTTTACTTCTTACAGGAAAGCACCAGCTTATCAGGCAGCTATCTCCTCAGTCTTAACCGGCTCCGTCCGGAATTCACCTTCCCACTTGGCCACAACGCAGGTAGCGACAGCGTTACCGGCTACGCTCGTGGCGCTCCGGCCCATATCGAGCACCTGATCGATACCCAGCAACAGGGCCAGCCCTTCGATAGGCAGATTGAAAAGCGACATCGTTCCGGCGATGACCACCAGCGAAGCACGTGGCACACCGGCAATACCTTTCGAAGTAATCATCAGTGTCAACATCATCGTGATCTGCTGCTCAATCGATAGCGGCACGTGGTAAGCCTGCGCGATAAAGGCGGTGGCAAACGTCATGTACAGCATCGACCCGTCGAGGTTGAACGAGTAGCCCAGCGGCAGCACAAACGAGATAATCCGCTCGGAGCAGCCAAACCGGCGCAGTGCTTCGATGGTCTGCGGGAACGACGCTTCCGAACTGGCCGTGCTGAACGATAGCACGATGGCCGACCGCACCTCCCGCAGCAAAGCCACGTAGGGTATGCCCACAACCAGACAGATGACCGACAGTACGACGAAAATGAAGAATAGCAATCCGCCGAAGAAGCACAGAATCAGGTAGGCGTACCCCGCCAGAATACCCAGTCCCTGCTGCGCGACGACAGCGGCAATGGCCCCCAGCACCCCAAACGGCGCAAACGACATCACGTAGCTCGTAACCTTGAACATGGCGTGAGAAAGTGCGTCGAGTGCCTTTATCAGCACCTTGCCATAATCACCGATCGAGCCGACGGCGATGCCGAAGAAGATACTGAAAATAACGATCTGGAGAATTTCGTTGGTCGCCATCGCGTCGATGAAACTCGTCGGGACGATGTGCGTGATGAAGTTATCGAAGGTCAGTTTCTGCACTTCAACACCAGTGTCGGTACCTTTCGGTGGCAGCGGCAGACTCATCACCTCGCCGGGCTTCATGATATTAACCACCAGCAGGCCCACCACCAGCGACAGAATCGTCGCGAAATAAAAGTAAGCCAGTGTTTTCAGCCCAATGCGCCCAACTGTTCCGAAGTCGCCGAGTTTGGCGATGCCCACCACCAGAGTAGCAAAAACCAGCGGCCCGATAATCATTTTTATCAGCCGCAGAAAGATCTTGGAGAGAATATTCAGGTCGGTGCCGGAAAAACCCGAATCGGTTACGGGAAACAGATAACCGATCAGGATACCGAGCACCATGCCCAGAAAAATGCGTGTAGTCAAGTTGGGTAATTTCATGCAATGAGGGTTGCGGTCTAGACAAAAATAACGCAAACCGGCCACATCCGAAAGCCGCTCCCGCAAACTGCCAGCCCACGCCCCTCATTCACCTGCCCACTCTAACCTACCGAAAGAATTTCCAATTAGCTTTTAACCGACCCAAAAATCCGGCGATAAATGGGCTTCCGATACGCAAACTGTACCCACAACACCGGGTAAATAAGATAGTCGGTCAGGCGAAAGGGCGTGCGAAATGTGATGTCATCGATCACGCAGGTACCGCCGGTCGAATCGCGCAGAAGTCGGTGCCGGTGATGCCAGTAAGCCAAAAAGAACGGTAACTTTGTTCCTTGATCGACAAAATAAATTTCGTCAGCGGTCGTCTGCTGGTCAACGATGTTGCTGATCCAGTCTTGCTTGAAAAACAGGAAGTTAAGCCGCAAATGCACCACGTCGCCCCGCAGACAACCGTCGAACCGAACCACATCGACGGGGGAAATGGTGGGCTTAATCGGTCGAACAATGTCCGGTCAAAACCAGCCCACACCTGATCCGGTGATTGGCGAACGGGCGTTTTTAGAATGATGTGCATACCCGCTAAACACAATAGTCAATCGATTAGCTTGCCCGAATCCGAAAAATTTCCCAGCATGAGGGGTAGGCAAACGCTAATTATAAACCTATTGACGTTTTTTAGTTACTCACCGTAAGACTGTCGTTAGTTGAGTTCACCTGTACGATGCACCATGCATAAGCTGCGGTATTGGCTTTGGGTAATGCTAGTGGGTCTGACCATGCCGGTTGGCTTCGCAGCAACACCCGTACCCGAATACCTGACCGTTCAAAACGGACTGCCGCAGGGATACATCGGTGCTATGGTGCAAAGTCGTCGGGGATTCATGTGGTTTGCCACCCACAACGGTCTCTGCCGTTACGATGGGGCTCGTTTCAAAGTGTTCCACTACGAACCACTGAACGATCACTCCCTTTCGTACAGCAGCATCGTTGACATCCAACTTGACAAAGCAGGCTGGATTTGGGCACAGGCCGAAAATAATCGCATCGACCGGTTTAACCCCGTATCAGAACGGGCGGTACGGGTGTCGAACAACCCCCTGTTTCAGCAGATCACGGCGGGTTCCCCCATAGCGGGTATATCGGTCGATACGGCCAACGGAGCCTGGATCGTGACGCGGGCCGGTCTCCTGTTTCACCTCACTGCCACCGGACAGATTACGCACCGACAACCGATGCCCGGCGCAGGTACCAATCCGGTGCTGATTCAAAGTATCTTGACTGATCGCAACGGCACGGTGTGGCTAGGTGGCCGGGCCGGACTATACCACTACGTTCCGGCTACCCGACAAGTACGGCTGTTTGGCGTGACGAACGGCTTGCCCGACCAGCCGATTCAGTCGATCCGGCAGCGAAGTAACGGCGAACTAATCGTGGGCACGGCTGGTCAGCTACACGTCGTCAATCCGCGACTGGCAACCGCCCGGCTGCTGATTAACTTACCGGGGCAGGGTCGGTTGCCATTGTTCGCGCAGGGGCCAGCCGGAAAAGAATACGTCGACCTGAACATTTTTACCGACAAGACCGGCCTTTCGCCCCTGCCCATCAACGCCCCGCAGATACCGTCCGCACCGGTCTGTATGCTGGTCGATCGCTCAAATACCCTCTGGATTGGCACGGGCGGTAACGGCATTGTCAAACTAAGCCTCAATCCGCTACCCTTCACGACCCGGCCATCCCGCTCGTTTGCCCTCGACTGGCTGACCCAGCAGATCAAAGTGCCCGCTTCGGCGATTCCGGCTGCTGTGGCCGGGCAACGTCCGGCGGGTATTCGTTACCACTTCGACCATCAGGACGCCCTGTGGCTTGGCGGACCGCAGTTACCGCTGTACCGCTACCAGTCTGCCACACAAACGTTTTCCCCGCTTCCAACGAAAGGAATTCCCGATAACTGGCTGGTCAACGGCGCGCTGCACGTTCAGGCAATCACGACCGATGCGGCCCAAAACATGTGGGCCCTGACCGACGCAGCCGGGCGACGACTAATCCAGTACGACCGCGCCAGGAACCGCTTTCTGGCGTGGCCGCTGTTGCCCGACACCTACCCGGTCTGCGATGTTACGGATATGAGTGTCGACGGCGACCACGTATATCTGGCAACGCAGAATTACGGGCTGGTACGGGTCGACCGCACGGCCCAGCGTATTATCCGCTGGCGCGAAAACCCCCTTAGCCCCAACGCACTGCCGATCCGGTTTCTGCTGAGCCTGCTCCAGGACCCAAACCAGTACGACTATCTGTGGGTTGGCACATACGGCCGGGGGTTGTGTCGGCTCGACAAACATACCGGCCAGATACGCACGTTCACTGCGGAACAGGGCTTGCCCGACAACGTCGTCCACGGTATCCAGGCCGACCGGGCGGGGCACCTCTGGCTGAGCACCAACCGGGGTCTGTGCCGGTTCGATACCCGCTCGTTTGAAGTTCGCACCTACTCCGGTGCCGATGGATTACCCAGCGACGAGTTTACACGCCATCAGGACATTGCCCTGCCCGACGGGCGGCTCATTTTCGGCGGGGTGGGCGGCTATACCAGTTTTATGCCCAACCAGATTCAAGACGACCCCTACGCACCGGCGGTTGCCCTGACGGGCCTGCGCATCAACAACCGTGAGGTCAGCCCATTTAATGAAAATTCACCCATCGCGGCAGCCGCCGACCAGCTTACGTCGATCCAGCTGTCGCACCGGCAGAACTTCCTGGCGTTCGATTTTGCGGCCCTTCAATACAATCAAAGCGGGCAGAACCAGTTCCGGTATAAACTCGTCGGGCTCGACAACGACTGGGTGTACAGCGGGAACCTAAGCACGGCGACATACACCAATCTATCCCCCGCCACGTACACCTTCGTTGTCAACGCGTCGAACACGTCGGGCGTGTGGAGCCCGGACACACGACAGATTCGCCTGATTATCCAGCCCGCCCCCTGGGCAACCTGGTGGGCTTATACGCTCTACGCGTTGTTGCTGATTTTGCTCGTCGCACTGTTCATCCGGGTGCGAGTCCGGCGGGTTCAGCTACGCAGTCAGGTGGCTCTTCGGGAGCAGGAATCACGGCAGTTGCAGCAGATCGATCAGTGGCGGTCGCGCTTTTTCGCCAACATTACCCACGAGTTTCGCACCCCGCTGACGCTGATTTTGCCACCGCTGGAGCTTACGCTGGCCGAAATCAGCGACCCACAGCAACGCAACCGCCTGACAATGGTACACCGCAACGCAACGCAGTTGCTGCGGCTTATCAACGAACTACTCGATATTGCCCGTATGGAAGCGGGGAATCTGCGCCTGACACTGACGCAGGCCAACCTGATCGATTTCGTGGAGCAGATTGTCGCGGTATTCGTCGATGAAGCGCAGCGGCAGTCGGTACGGCTTCGGTTTGAGTCACAGCTTACGCGCGCCACCTACCGCTTTGACCCCGATAAGCTGGAGAAAATCATCAATAACCTGCTCATCAACGCGCTGAAGTTTACCTCGGCCAACGGGCAGATCGACGTGTCGCTAACGCATCAGTCGCTGCTGGTTACCGACCCGGCCAACGCCACCGACTCGCTCGTCGATTACATCCGGCTTACGGTCAGCGATACGGGTAAAGGCATTGCGCCCAACGACCTGTCGCACATTTTCGAACGTTTTTACCAGTCCGACGCCACCAGCGACCGGCCAGTGGGAAGTTCAGGTATCGGGCTGTCGTACGTCAGCGAACTGGTGGAGTTAATGAACGGATCGATCCGTGTCGAGAGCCAGCCCGGTCAGGGCACGACGTTTACGGTCGATCTGCCCCTCGAACCGGCCACGACCAGTTCGCCGGTAGAACCCCAACCGGCGGATGCCGCTCCCCTGAACGACGAGACCGATGCATTGTCGGAAACCGACGCGCAGCTGGGTCGCGTGCAGATTCTATTAGTAGAAGACAGCGACGACATTGCCGGGTTTGTCGCGAGTGTTCTCAACGACGAATGGTCGGTTCGGCGGGCCCGTAATGGCAAGGAAGGCATTGAGATGGCGCTGCGT
Organism: Spirosoma rhododendri; assembly: GCF_012849055.1. NCBI lineage: Bacteria > Pseudomonadati > Bacteroidota > Cytophagia > Cytophagales > Cytophagaceae > Spirosoma > Spirosoma rhododendri. Next base: position 4,881,962 of record NZ_CP051677.1, read on the forward strand.
TATGGGCCGAATCTGGTTATCAGCGATGTGCTGATGCCCGAACTGGATGGGTACGAACTGTGTCGGCAGCTCAAGGAAAATCCGGCCACCAGCTACATCCCGATTCTGCTGCTGACGGCGAAGTCGGCTGCCGAGAGTCGGCTACAGGGGCTTTCGGCCGGGGCCGACGATTACCTCACCAAACCCTTTCAGGTCGATGAACTGCGGTGGCGGGTGCGCAACCGGCTGGAACAGCAACACCGAACCCGCCTGCATCTCCGGAGTCAGTTGCTGGGCGAGGGGCACGTTCCTGTTGCCAGCCCCGAGCCGGCCGATGAATTTATGAACACGGTTTACGGCGCGATCCGTGACCAGTTGAACGACGCCAAATTTGGCGTTGGCGACCTGGCCGACGCCGTTGGCCTGAGCCGGATGCACCTGAACCGAAAGCTGAAAACGCTGACAGGTCTTTCCCCCAACGAACTGATCCGCACGGTGCGGCTAAACCGGGCGGGCGAGCTGTTGCTTGAGCAAACGTCGGTATCGTCGGTAGCCTACGCGGTTGGCTTCGACAACCCCGCTTATTTCTCCAAAGTGTTCAAAGAGCACTACGGCGTCACGCCGTCTGAATTTGTCGAGCAGCATCGCCCGAGCTAATCCTCAGCTGACCTATAACCATTAGGTCACAATTCGATTCGTAGCACACTAGTCTGTGTGTGGCTGCTGCTGTCGTTCATCCTTGCTTTCCGATCGTTCATACACATCTGAGCGCCCAATTTGGGCGATGTTCCAAAATTGATAGGACGTGTTACATAACTGTAAGTCGGTTGATTAGGCGTTGCTTAACATTGCATACAGCCTTTCTCCAGCAAACTCTAGTCGCTATCAACCGTATGACTTACTTTTCATCTATCACACCTGCATCGCGCACGATGCCCGCCGATTGGCCACCGCTCAAACTGTATCTTCGTGAGTCAGGCCGGCAGTCATTCCCCGTTTCTGATCTGGTCTATATGCAGGCCGTTGCTAACTACAGCTGGCTCAACTGGATGGACGGCAAGCGAATGCTGATGCCCCGCACCCTTAAATACTACACCCCCAAACTTCCCTCCGACTGGTTTATCCGACTACACCGCAACTGCGTGGTAAACCGCCGATACATCGATCGGCTGGAGCGGACCGACGCGGGGGGCGTAGTACACCTGACCACAGGCGACAAACTTCCAGTGTCGCGTCGGCGGTGGAGCACAGTACGCCGTCAACTGGTTTCTATGATGCCACACCTCAACTGATCCCGATAGCTGTAAAAAGAAAGGGTGGTCGAATCGCTTGATTCGACCACCCTTTTTACGTTTAAGGTTCAAGGTTTAAAGTCTAACGTTTAAGGTTCAGTGAAGGCAACCTTAAACGTTAGACTTTAAACCTTGAACTACATTTTTTCCAGTACCCGCTCCATCGAGACTTCCTGGCCGATGCGGGCTTTGAGTTCGCTGATCGGGATACGAATCTGCTCGGTGGTGTCGCGGTACCGGATCGTTACGGTGTCATCTTCCAGCGTCTGGTAGTCGACGGCGATGCAGAACGGTGTACCGATCAGATCCTGCCGGGTGTATCGTTTGCCGATGGCGTCGCGCTCTTCGTAGACTACCCGGAATTCCGAACGCAGACTTTTAACGATCTGCTCTGCTTTCTCCGGCAGACCATCCTTACGCACCAGCGGGAACACAGCCGCTTTCACGGGTGCCAGTGCCGGGTGCAACTTCAGGTACGTCCGCTCTTTTTTGTCGTCGCCTTCGCCGACGGTTTCGCGGGTAAACGCGTTGCAGAACGTCGCCAGGAACAGCCGGTCGGCCCCAACCGACGTTTCGACCACGTACGGGATGTAGTTACCGTAGGGCTTACCCGTTGCCGGGTCGACGTCATTGTCGAAGTACTGCTGCTTCTTACGGCTCAGCTCTTGGTGCGCTTTCAAATCGAAATCGGTACGCGAGTGAATGCCTTCCATCTCGCGGAAACCAAACGGAAACTTGTACTCGATGTCAACGGCTGCGTTGGCGTAGTGAGCCAGCTTTTCGTGGATGTGGAATTTGAGCTTCTCGGCGGGCAAGCCGATGGCCTGGTGAAACTTCATCCGCGTATCGCGCCAGCGTTCGTACCACTCCTGATCGGTGCCGGGGCGAACGAAAAACTGCATTTCCATCTGCTCGAATTCGCGCATACGGAACGTGAACTGCCGGGCTACGATCTCGTTGCGGAACGCCTTACCGATTTGCGCAATCCCGAATGGTACCTTCATCCGGCCCGTTTTCTGCACGTTCAGAAAATTGACGAAAATACCCTGTGCCGTTTCGGGACGGAGATAGATCAGGCTGGCGTCTTCAGCCAGCGAACCGACCTGGGTCGAAAACATCAGGTTGAACTGCCGCACTTCGGTCCAGTTGTCGGTGCCCGACACGGGGTCTTTGATGCCTTCGGCGATAATCAGATTGCGGACACCCTCCAGATCATTGTCGCCCAGCAGCCGACCCATCTCCTGTAACAGCGCAGTGCTGCGCGCTTCATCGCCCGCGTTGGCATATTCTTCCGCTTTCAGTTCGAGCAGTTGGTCGGCCCGGTACCGTTTCTTGGAATCGCGGTTATCAATCATCGGATCGTTGAACGAGTCGACGTGACCCGACGCTTTCCAGGTCAGCGGGTGCATGAAAATCGACGCGTCGATACCAACCACATTGTCGTGGAGTTGCGTCATGGCTTTCCACCACAGCGTTTTCAGGTTATTCTTCAGTTCAACCCCGTTCTGACCGTAGTCGTACACGGCCTGTAGCCCATCGTAGATTTCGGAGGACGGAAATACGAAGCCGTATTCCTTAGCGTGGGCAATTATATCCTGCAAGGATGCCGCCGGTGTTTCGGCGGACGCGTTTTGTGTAGTGCTCATACGTAACCGCAAAAGTACGATAACCAATCACAAGGCCGTATACCCGACTGCTTTTTCACCAACAACCGTCTGTACAACCCCTTGCCCGGCAAACCACAATCCCGACCGTTCAGCGATACAATCCGTAAATAGTGGTCGGTTCACTACAATATTTTTGTTCCGAAACCGACTCTATCCGTATGAGCCGCTCTTTCGATGGTTCAGCTTACCAGTGAATGCAACCACGCTGACATATACCCAGTTGATTACTCCACCGGATGGCCCAGACTCAGGCGGCTGGCAGGCGCAGAACGACCAGATTCAGGAGACGGTCCGGCGTGAACGCGGTCGCCTGTTCGACTTTATCCGCCGTCGCCTGCCCGATACCGAAGCCGCCGAAGACGTGCTTCAGGACGTTTTCTATGAACTGACGGAAGCGTACCGACTGACGCGCCCCATCGGTCGGGCGGCCGCGTGGCTGTTCGCCGTGGCCCGCAATAAAATCGCGGACTGGTATCGGAAGCCCCGCCCCGTTTCCCTCAATGCGCCCCTCGGTGACGACTCATTGGACGACGATATCCCGATGCTGATGGACTTTATCGGCTCGGATAATTCACCAGAAACCGAACTCTTTCGCGAGGCTTTTCTGGATTCGCTGACCGACGCGCTGGAGGAATTACCTGCCGAACAGCGGGACGTATTCTGGCGACACGAGATCGACGGACAACCGTTTAAAGACATATCGGCTGAACTGGGGGTTTCGGTCAACACGTTACTGTCGCGGAAACGATACGCCATACTGCACCTGCGCGAACGGCTCCAGGATCTGTACGACGACCTGACCGACTAATCAGCTAGTTTAGCCCCTACTTAACCGCACTGAGTTAATTTAATTATGAAGCGATTTCGATTTAGTCAGGTACTGCGATTTGTCCTGTTCACGACCTTGTTTGTGGGCGTGATGGGCTTCGCTGTAATGAGCCTTTGGAACCTTACCCTTCCCCTGCTGGTACGGGGAGTTTCAGCCATCACTTTCTGGCAGGCCATTGCCCTGCTGGTATTGTCGCGACTGCTGTTTGGTGGTTTTCGCGGCCCCTGGAACCGGACCGACTTTGGCACGTTCAAACGCGACCAGTGGAAAGGCCGTATGGCCGAACACTGGCAGAAGCTGACGCCCGAACAGCGCGACCGGATGCGGCAATTTTGGGGCAACCGATGCCGCCCAGACCGATCGACGCCCCCAACCGACTCAACCGACGCTTCGTAGCAAATTCTTATTAGCTCCGCTTACGCCCCAGCACGGCCATACTTTTCCAGAAATAGGGAAAGCGGCCAACGCCGTGAAACTCGATTGGGTCGAAACCCGTGTCGGCAAAAAGCTGCCGGAGTGATTGTTTGCTGAAAAACTTAATATGGCCACCGTACCAGAGCGGGGCGTGGTGTTGGTCCCATTTACCAAGTAGGGTAATCATCAGATTTTTCCAGTACCCGTGGTAAGGCGTTGTCACGAGCAGATACCCGCCTTCGTTCAGCACTGCCGACGCATAGGTAAATAGCTGATGCGGATTGTACAGGTGTTCAACTACTTCGGTAGATACCACCATATCAAACTTTTCTTCGGTTTCCAGCATCTCCGCCGGGTCATGCTGCACACCGTAGGCGTAAAACGTCAGGTTGGGGTAGGTTTGCCGGGCAATGTCGATACCCTTCTCGTCGTAATCCGTTCCAACGGCATCGTACCCGGCCCGAACCAGATCGGCACACAAGGCTCCGTTGCCCGCGCCCATATCCAGAATGCGCCGGGGGCGCAGTGCCTCCACACATTCTATCACCTTCGGGGTTACGTAGTGGCAGGAGTGCGGAGCTTCCGCATCTTCCCAGGTATACACCCGCCGTTTCACATCTGTCAGCATAGTTTTGTTGATTGAAGTATGTATACGTTCACTACCGTATTTTTTAAAGGCTGATATCTGTTAATCACTGAATAGCAATTAGCGTAAATAAATACAATAAAATCTGGTTTTTCTTTTGTGACGACTACATGTTTTATGCCATACCCTTCGGGCATTCCCGAGCAGCGCGAGCGAATACGCCAACGCTGGAGCAGACGCTGTAGCAGTATTGGGAAGCGCGTTCGAACAAATCCACCAACATCGCACCAATCCGATAAGGCAACCGAGTGAGGGTCACCCATTTCCTCACTAGATGTTTGAGTTGAGGGTAGCTGTCGTAGCCCGGCCGTTATACCGGCGCAGGTCGTCTGCGAATACTCAACTCCCTACCCTTATGCTTATTACTGGCGTTCTTCTCATCTCGGCCATTTTTCTGGGCTGGATATTCTCAGGTTACGGCCGTATGCGGGACGGCTCGTTTGCCACCCCGCCCGATCTGCCCGATTCAGCCGAAGGCGGCACGCAGGTTGCCCATCAGCATCACGAACCACCGAGTTTCTTGAGCCGGTACATTTTCTCGGAAGATCACAAGACCATCGCGCGGCAGTACCTCATCACGGGGATTCTCTGGGCCGTCGTCGGTCTCAGCATGTCGGTCATTTTCCGGCTGCAACTGGGATTCCCGACGATGAAGCTCGGTTTTCTAAGCCCGATTCTGGGAAAATGGGTTGGCGAAAACGGTCAGCTTGACCCGGAGTTCTACCTGGCGCTGGTGACGATGCACGGTACGATCATGGTCTTTTTCGTGCTGACCGCCGGGCTCAGCGGCACGTTTTCTAATTTCCTGATTCCGCTCCAGATTGGTGCGCGCGACATGGCGTCGGGTTTCCTGAATATGCTGTCGTACTGGTTTTTCTTCCTGGCCAGCGTCGTTATGTTCTCGTCGCTGTTTGTCGAAACGGGTCCGTCGGCTGGCGGCTGGGTTATGTATCCGCCATTGAGTGCGCTCCCGGAGGCCATCCCCGGTTCACGGCTGGGTACGTCGCTGTGGCTGGGGAGCATGGCGCTGTTTATCATATCGCAGCTGCTGGGTGGCATCAACTACATCACCACGGTTATCAACCTGCGAACCCGGGGTATGTCGTTCAGCAAGTTGCCGCTTACAATCTGGGCGTTTTTCCTGACCGCCATTCTGGGCCTGATCTCGTTTCCGGTTCTGCTGTCGGCGGTGCTGTTGCTGATCTTCGACCGTAGCTTCGGGACAAGTTTCTACCTGTCGGAGATTTATATCAAAGGCGAAGCATTGCCCAACGTGGGGGGTAGTCCCATCCTGTTTCAGCACCTGTTCTGGTTTCTGGGTCACCCGGAAGTGTACATCGTGCTGTTGCCTGCGCTGGGTATTTCATCAGAAATAATTGCGACCAACGCCCGGAAACCTATTTTCGGCTATCGCGCCATGATTGCCTCGATGATCGGTATTGCGTTCCTGTCGTTTGGCGTTTGGGCGCACCATATGTTCGTGTCGGGGATGAACCCGTTTTTGGGGTCCATCTTTATGTTTCTGACGCTGATCATCGCGGTACCGTCGGCCGTTAAAGCGTTCAACTACATCACAACACTCTGGCGGGGCAACATCCGGTTTACCCCAGCCATGTTGTTCTGTATCGGCTTCGTTTCGTTCTTTATCTCGGGCGGCCTGACGGGTATTATCCTGGGTAACTCGGCGCTCGATATTCAACTGCACGACACGTATTTCGTCGTCGCCCACTTCCACCTGGTGATGGGGGCCGCGTCGGCTTTCGGCCTGCTGGCGGGGACGTATCACTGGTTCCCCAAGATGTTCGGGCGCATGATGGACGAACGCCTGGGCTACGTTCACTTCTGGCTGACATTCGTGGGTATCTACCTGGTTTTCTTCCCCATGCACTACCTCGGCATCGCTGGCTTTCCGCGCCGATATTATGCGTTTACCAGCTATGATTTCACCAAGAATGTGTTCGGTGACATGAATTCGTTTATCACAATAGCCGCCGTGGTTACGTTTGCCGCGCAGTGGATCTTCGTCTATAATTTTATCAACAGCCTGATTCGGGGCCGCAGAGCCACACAAAACCCCTGGCATTCGAACACGCTGGAATGGACAACGCCCATCCGACCCGGTCATGGTAACTGGCCGGGCGAGCTACCCGCCGTTTACCGCTGGCCCTACGACTATAGCAAACCGGGCGCTGACGAAGATTACATCCCGCAGAACATCCCTTATTCGCAGACACTTTCGTCGAACCTGCCCCACGAGACAGAACAAATTCCAACAGAAACGGCCATCGAAGCGCAAAATCTCAACGATCAGTTCAAGCAGCCCCACTGACCAGCGCTTTGCTCCAGTACCCAAACGCCCGACTCAGCTAAGTCGGGCGTTTTTTGTGGCTGGCGCGCTCATTTTCGGCACTAGCCCCGTGTTTATCTACAGCCAGAATCGTACCTTACCAGTCCATTTACGACTACCATGGCTGTTTTATCGATTCTCTCTCCGCTTGGTCCGGTGCTCATCACAGGCGACGAAACGGGTGTCTCAGCGATCACCTGCACCGACGAACCCGCCCCGGAAAACGCTACTGCTGAAGCCCCTCTCCCACTACGACAGGCAGCCGAACAACTGACGGCTTATTTTGCCGGCACACGCCAAACCTTCGACTTTCCGATCAATCCGGCCGGAACACCGTTTCAGCAGCGCGTCTGGCAGGCCCTGCGCGACGTTCCCTTCAGCACGACGGAATCGTACCTGACCCTAAGCCGCCGGCTGGGCGACGAGAAGGCAATACGGGCGGTAGCGGCTGCCAACGGTAAAAATCCGCTTTGGGTCGTCGTACCCTGCCACCGGATTATCGGCTCCGACGGATCGCTGACGGGCTACGCGGGTGGGCTTTGGCGCAAGCAATGGCTCCTCGAACATGAAGGAGCGTTACCAGCCCAAAAGCAGGGACAACTAAGCCTGTTTTGATGCGCGTTTGTAAGGATGGCAGCTGCGATTTACAATTGGCAACTGATTGACATATAACTGATTATATAACAGGTTTAAGTATGAAAAACTAGGATATTCTCTTTCTAGATCATGAAGATGTACCGAGCAATTCTCCTAACAGCGGCTGTCTTGTTATTCCTGGCTACTCTAGCTGCGTTATCTCTGCCTTATGGTTTTTTTACCTTTTTGCGGATCATAGTTTGTGGCGTAGCCATCTGTGTCGCTATACAAGTAAGGGACTCAGTTGTAGCGTTGATTGGTTTGCTAATGGTGGCTATCCTGTTTAACCCATTGGTTCCTATTCATCTGCCTCAGCAAACTTGGCGTATCATTGATTTGGTTACTGCTGCTGCCTTTATTCGATTAGCCTTCAAGCCTTCAGGAAAGCAAGATCAGCGCCAGTTTTAAGCGTTTACTTATTATAATTCCACTTATATAACAAATCAGTGATAGTCAATCTCAGGCGTTTTCTTATTAATCTACAGCAAGGGGCTTATCTGGCTTATTGTAAAAGTGAATCTCCTGAATCAGCTAAAAAATCCGCTTTCACGAGATTTAGTACCGTTCTGTACGTCTATTATATAGCTGCATTAATTCTGCTCGAAGGTATAATAGTAAAGCTCTCAGGACCCTTGCGTCTTGATTTTTTAAAGGCTTCTGTATTTGCACTAATGATACCTTACTTATTCTACAGATTATTTTTAAAGTCTTCGATCATAGAAAACTTTGACTTCATACTTTCTAATTCTGAAAAATCTAGTCGTGTGAAACTCTACAGATACGTTTTTGCTGGTGCGTTTGGCAGCTTTATTACTGCTTTCATTATAGTATTTTTCCTGTATAAGAAATCATAGTGATGTTAGCTGAGGATATTGTCACTACTAAGAAAATCGAATAACATAATGGTAGTTATACAACCTCTCTCCAATAAACACAAACGCGTTACCCACAGCTAATTTGCACGAAAGCAAGTCATTGCATGCCACCCGAAGCCATTCGCCATCTCAGTCAGGATCCGGTTCTGGCAGCCATTATTGAGCAGACGCCTGCCCCCCAACCCGCCTTTGCCGACTGGGCTAACGACCTGTACCTCGCTCTACTGGAAAGCATCGTGTCGCAGCAGATTTCGGTCAAAGCCGCCGACGCTATCTTCCGCCGGTTTCGCGCCCTGTTCGCCGACAACTATCCTCACGCCGATCAACTGCTGCTGCTGACAACCGACGAACTGCGTAGCGCGGGCCTGTCGGGGCAGAAAATCGGCTACCTGCGCAGCGTGGCAACGTTCGCGGGGGAGCATTCGCTGGATCGGGCTTACGTCGATACACTGACCGACGAGGAAATTGTGCAATATCTGTTGCCCATCCGGGGCGTTGGCCGGTGGACAGTCGAGATGCTGCTGCTGTTTGTGCTCGACCGACCCGACGTATTTCCCATCGATGATCTGGTTATCCGGCAGCGTATGGTGCGGGCTTACCCGGAGCGAACCGCCGGGCTGACCGGACGGGTACTCTACAAGGTGCTGCACGAAATTGCTGCGCCGTGGCAACCCTACCGCAGCACGGCCAGTAGATACCTATGGAAATGGAAACCCGCCTAGATATGCTGAACGGTCACGTTGATCCGCGATTGAACGCTGATAAGTACCTGAATACCGGTGGGCCGGACCACGAGCCGCTGCGGAACCAGCCGGAAGGTTTTGATATCCAGATCGGTGTTTTTGCCGGGACCGCCCTTCTCAAAGGCGGTTTCTATTTTGGTTGGCAACTGCTCGATTTCTTTGCTGAGCGGCACCACCGTAACCGCCTGTAGTGTGTCGCGGAGGGAGTCGTGCAGTAGCCAATCAGCGGTTTTCATCAATGTTTCGCGCGTCTGCACATCGAAATCCAGGTTCTGCACAGTCAGCGTATTCGTCAGCGTGTCGTAGTGCGGCTTCCCCCGGAAGTAGAGCGTGCCGTTGACGATGCCCTTTACATCCGTTTTGAGAATCAGCGACTTTCCCCCTCCCGATATAGCGGCATTTTTGATAGTCAGCTTCTTACCCGACAGGCTGATCTTGTCGTTTTTAATCGTCTCCGACAACACCCGGTTGATGTCATCATAGGTCACAAACGTCAGCACGTGTAGGCTCGACTCACCGGCCAGCGAATCACGGCGCATGAGTCGGGGCAGGGGCTCCCGTTCCGTCAGCACTGGCTTTTCTCCGACTTTCGTTCCTACCCGAAACGCAATGCGAATGGGTACGATGATGGCGTTTTTCCCACCTCGTACGGGAGAGGTTGCCACACTGAATGGCTTGGGTACCAGCCATAACTCGGCGGGCTTCTTACTGATCCGCAGGGGGTTCTGCATATCAGTCCATATTTTGTGAACCTCTTTGTTCAACTGTAGTTCGTCGCGAACCGCCTTGTCAATTATCGTCTGAATGTCGGCCCGGCGTTTCTGAAGAATGTTGTCGGCCAGCTTCGTTACGTTGATTTTTATACCGAGCAGTTTAATCGTCGGTTTCTGAATCCACTCGTAATCTTTGAGCTGAGAGCGCGTCGTCAGGCGCCAGTTTTCGCCAACTGACAGGGGCGACGCGAAATTGACTGACAGGGCGCACAAGGTATGGCTCTTCCGCTTTTTTGTCAGGGCAATCGGGTTGCTGTACAATACGCGCAGGGGGGCCGAGAAGAATGCCTGCTGATTGTCGTAGTGAATCTTGACAGGGCCAGTGCGCTCGACGCGCAGCCGCCAGGCTTCACCCGATTTCCCTTCAAATGCCTCCTCCGTAACCAGCACAGGGTCAAGTGCTTTGTTGATCTTGCGCTCGAGTTCATCGATTGGAAACGTGATCTGACCAGCCAGATACGATATTGGTTCGGTCAGTGCCGGTTCATAGTTCTGAGCAACGGGCAATTCAGGTTTGACCCGCTGACAGCTAATCAGGCTGCAAAGGAGTAAGAGGGCGTATGTAAAGATTCGGGGCATTGGTTACTCTATTTACTGATTGTGTAAACAGGGGCCAGCCGCAAAATGTTAGGATACCCGGTTTAGCTTGCCTTTTTCCAGTATTCGTACGGTTGGCGCCGAGGTATCTGTAGCGCAGCCACACCCCTTGCCGCAACCAGCTTTCTTGCTGAAAAAGCTACGGTATGCCCGACGCCCCAGATAAAACAGAGCTACGGCAAAAATGAGACCGATGATGAGTTCCTGCATAGTCGGCTAACAATCCTTTACAGCCAGGCGTTCCGTTCGGCCAGCCGGTAGGCATGCTGAAAATGGTGCTCACCGTGCCAGCTGTACAGACCTGTCATCGTGGCCAGCGTGAACGACTGGTGCATGCCGGGATGGTAATACGTCCGCTGCAAGTCTTCGGCCGACAGGCTGTGCAGTATCGTTACCCACCGCTGATGCAGGGCCGTCAGCAGGTGCAGCGAGGGCACGATCGGAAGGGTCGAGTCGGGCAACTCGGCCCACGCGCCTTCATCGTACGGCTTGATCGTCGGGTTCGACTCGGTGAGGGTCAGCTTGGTGCGCTGGTAGGCGTTGATGTGGCTGTCGGCGATGTGGTGCACCAGTTGCCGGACGGTCCAGCCGCCGGGCCGATACGGTGTATCGAGCTGCTCGTCAGACCAGTCCTGCACCAGTTCGATCAGTTTCAGCGGTAGGGCCGCAATGCTGACGATGTTGTGCTGTACCTGTTCAGCATCGGGCTCAACAGTCAGGTCGTGCTGCCCAATCGGGTACCGCAGTGGGTCGGGGTCGGAGGTGAATTTCATAAATCGTTTGATGTTTAAGGTTCAACGTTTAAGGGTAGGTCGGTCAACAACGTTGAACCTTACACCTTAACCATTAAACCTGCCCCCAATATTCCTGAATTACGGCCATCAACTCGGTGTGGGCGGGACAACCGGCAACGACGTCGCCCCGAAAGAGGAATTCGTTGCCACCAGTAAAGTCGGTGACGACACCACCGGCTTCACGCACGAGCAACACACCAGCGGCCATGTCCCACGAGTTGAGGTTGTATTCGTAAAATGCTTCGAACCGCCCGCAGGCAACGTACGCCAGGTCGATAGCCGCCGACCCCATCCGGCGCAGGCCGTGGGTCTGCTGCATCAGCGACTCCAGAATGTGCAAATACGGCTGCATCTGATCGAACTGATAGTACGGAAAGCCAGTGGCAATCAGGCTTTCGCCGAGCTTCGTTGCGCCCGACACCCGGATTGGCGAGCGTTGGCCTTTGTGCGTCAGCCACGCACCCCCACCCTGCCAGCCGGAAAAGCATTCATCGCGATTGGGGTCGTAGATGACACCGGCAATAGGCGTGCTGCCCTGCGCCAGACCGATACTGACCGAGAACACGGGTAGGTTGTGGATGAAATTAGCCGTACCGTCGAGGGGGTCGATGATCCAGTTGAGCGCGTTTTTGTCGGCGTCCTGCCCTGTCGTACCCTCTTCGGTGATAAATCCGGCTTCGGGCAGCAGCTTACTAAGCCGCTCGACCAGTTGCTTCTCCGTTTCTTTGTCGACGTACGACACCAGGTTGTTCAGGCCCTTGTATTCGATGGCGTCGGGCTGAAACCGGCTGCGTTCCTGCAATAAAAACGCCCCCGCATCGATGGCGATGGCACTGATTTCGTCGGTAATCTGAGCTAGATTGTAATTCACGAGAAATGAGTTTTAAACACAGAGGCACGGAGAACTGAGAGAAAGTTGGTGATAAAACCTTTGTGTTCTCTGTGCCGCCGTGTTGATCTTAATTTGTGTCAGCTGAATGTTCAGGAATCAGTTCAATGTCGGCGTAGATATCGGCGAGGGGCAGTTCGCAGTTCAGCCGGGGCAATACGATCACGTCGTTCAGGTGTTCGTAGACGGTGTTGATCCATTCGTCGGTTTCCTCAACCCGGCTAAACAGTTCTACCGTAGTGGAATATTGGTCGATTAGCATGTAGTACCACAGTGACAGCATCCGGCGGTAACGCAGCCATTTAAACCCCCGGTCCTGAGAAGCCGTCGACTTTGACAGTACTTCAATCAACAGCCGGGGTTGCCGGACGACAGTATCATCACCCCGCAAATCGAACGGATGGCAGGTCAGCACTACGTCCGGGTATGGCATGTATACACCCTGCATTACATCGACCTTCATATTTTCGAAGAAGACCTGGCAGCCACGCTTTCTGACCTGGCTCTTCAGGCTATCCTTTGCATTGTCGATCAGCCGGTTATGGTTGACAGTGTCGCCTGCCATCGCGTACACGTGACCATCGTAGAACTCATGGCGAACCTCGCTTTTTTCCTCCCGAAGCAGGTACTCGTCGATAGTCATGGGCGTATGATTCGGGTCAGCAGCCAGCATATGGATGGGTAAACGGTGCGTCGTAAAACTACACATTTGCCGCGCCTGTTCAACGCTGACGCGCATTTTGCCCAATCTTAACCGGGGCATCGCTTGGCCCACACAGCATTCTGACCGACCTTTATAAAATGATTATTGACCTTCGCAGCGATACCGTTACGCAACCCACGCCCGCCATGCGCGAGGCTATGTTTACCGCCCCTCTCGGCGACGATGCGCTGGGCGACGACCCGACCGTCAACGCGCTGGAAGCCAAAGCAGCCGCCCTGTTCGGCATGGAAGCGGCCCTGTTTTGCGCCAGCGGTACGATGACCAATCAGCTCGCCATCCGTACTCATTGCCGCCCCGGCGACGACGTGATCTGCGATTACCTGTCGCACGTGTATCAGTACGAAGGGGGTGGTATTTCGGTCAATGCGCTGGCGTCGGCGAGTCTGCCGCAGGGCGAACGCGGCAAACTGACGCCTGACCTGATTCGCGGACATATCTACTCCCCCGCCGACCCGCACAAGCCCCTTTCCCGGCTGGTAGTGCTGGAAAATACGATCAACAAAGGTGGGGGCTGCTACTATACGATCCCGGAGATTGCGGCCATCCGACAGGTGTGCGACGAGCACGGCCTGATCCTTCACCTCGACGGTGCCCGGCTGTTCAACGCGCTGGTCGAAACGGGCGAACCGACGCAGGCCTACGGACAACTGTTCGACTCGATCAGCATCTGTCTGTCGAAAGGGCTGGGCTGTCCGGTAGGGTCAGTGCTGCTCAGCACGGCCGACGTGATCCGGCAGGCGCGCCGGTACCGGAAGCTGATGGGTGGTGGCTGGCGGCAGGCCGGTTTTCTGGCCGCAGCGGGCATCTACGCCCTGGATCACCACGTCGAACGGCTGAAACTCGACCACGCCCGCGCCCGCCGGATCGGGACCATGCTGGAACGACTCCCGGTCGTGCAGGACATTCTGCCCATCGACACGAACATTGTCATTTTCCGCCTTCCCGAAACCATACTAGCCGCCGATTATGTTAATTCTTTAGGCAGCAAGGGCATCAAAGCCGTATCGTTTGGCAAGCATCTGGTTCGTTTCGTCACGCACCTCGACTTTACCGACGATATGCTGCACGAACTGGAAAATCGTCTTGAACTTTGATTGTCCTGAACTGTGATTCATCTGATTACGTGATTTCACTGATTCATAGAAAAGGAAATCACAGTCCATCAAAGTAATCAGGCGAATCACAGTTCAGATTGTCCTGAACTGTGATTACAATTGATTATCTGATTTCGCTGATTTACAGAAAAGAAAATCATAGTCTATTAGCGTAATCACAAAAATCACAGTTCAGAAAAAATCACCTCAATCAACGGTCAGAAATAACACTATGCATATACAAGTAAGAAATCTACAGAAAAACGATTATCAGGACCTTAAGGAAGCGATGATCGAAGTATACAGCGGCATCGGCGGTGACTATTGGGAAAAGAGCAAGATCAACAAGCTGCTCAATATGTTTCCCGAAGGTCAATTTTGCGTTGAAGTCGACGGCCGGGTGGTGGCTTGCGCGCTGTCCATTCGGGTGCGCTACGATGATTTCGGCGACAACCACACGTACAGCGAAATCACCGGCGGCTATACCTTCAAAACGCATAACGACGAGGGCGACTACATGTACGGTATCGAGGTGTTTGTTCACCCCGACTACCGCGATCTGCGCCTGGGCCGGCGGCTCTACGACGCCCGCAAAGAAGTTTGTGAACAGCTCAACCTGAAAGGTATCGTTGCTGGTGGCCGGATTCCGAATTACAACAAATATTCCGATGAGCTTAGCCCCCGTGAATACATCACGAAGGTGAAGCAAAAAGAGATTTACGACCCGACGCTGACCTTTCAGTTATCGAATGACTTCCACGTCAGGAAGGTGTTGCGTGGCTACCTGCCCGGTGATACCGAGTCGAAAGAGTACGCGACGCTGCTGGAGTGGATCAACATTTACTACGTCAAGGAGGAAGATAAAAAACCGCATACCGACTCGATTATTCGGCTGGGCGTAATTCAGTGGCAGATGCGTCTGTTCAAAAACCTCGACGCGTTTATGGATCAGGTCGAGTTTTTCGCTAACGCGGTCAGCGACTATCGGGCCGATTTTATGGTGTTGCCGGAGTTTTTCAACACGCCCCTGATGGCGGAGTTCAACGACCTGCCGGAGCCTGTCGCGATTCGCAAACTAGCGGACTACACCGAGCCGGTACGGGATCGGCTATGCGAACTGGCAATCTCGTACAACGTCAATATCGTGGGTGGATCGATGCCGCTGGTCGATGAAGACGGGAAGCTGTACAACGTGGCTTACCTGTGTCGGCGCGACGGGTCGTTTGAGGAGTACCGCAAGATCCACATTACGCCCAACGAAGTGAAGCACTATGGCATGGTTGGCGGCAACGAGATTCGGGCGTTCGACACCGACTGCGGCAAAGTAGGCATGGTGATCTGTTACGACGTTGAATTTCCTGAGCTGGGCCGCATTCTTGCTCAGCAGGGCATTCAGATTCTGTTTGTCCCCTTCCTGACCGACACGCAGAACGGCTACTCACGCGTGCGGCACTGTGCGCAGGCCCGGGCCATCGAGAATGAATGCTACGTGGCCATTGCAGGCTGCGTCGGCAACCTGCCTAAGGTCCATAACATGGACATCAACTTTGCGCAGTCGGCAGTTTTCACCCCGTCGGATTTTCAGTTCCCAACCAACGCGGTAAAGGCCGAAGCGACGCCCAACACCGAGATGGTGCTGATCGCCGACGTCGACCTGAGCCTGCTGAAAGAACTGCACGAGCACGGGGCAGTACAGGTGCTGAAAGACCGGCGTACCGACCTCTACGACGTGAAACTCAAGAAGATAGCCCGAAAGGCTGTTGAACGCAAAGCCGATCCCGAAAACAGCCCGGAGCGCGTTGCTCCACTCATTGTGGTGGCAGACTGAGATACATTCTGCGTATAAACGACTAACGCCACCGCTCTTAATTGAGCGGTGGCGTTAGTCGTTTATACTATCATATTTTCAAATAAATAACTGACTATCTGCACGTTATAAAAAATACCCGTACAATATACTTAACACCGATTTAACATCTGAGTCCAGTTAGCGATCGTACTTTGACGGTAGTAATACTTAATCGACACGATCCATGACAATAAATTTATCCAGACGGTTACTTACCCGAACATCAGTTTCACGTAGCAAGAAAAAGCCAAAATCTTCTGTTTACAGAATCCTCAAATCAAGCATTTTTTATGTGTTCGTTTCATATCTGTTCGGCAAGCGCCCCGCCGGTGAAGACGAAGATTATTTTTAAGCGAAGCGAAAGAACCTCGTTAGCCAAGTATCTGAGTGGCCCCTTTTATACCCGGTTGTTGGGCGTACGCACCCACAACCAGGCATCGCCAATCTCGTGATCCTGCACGATGCCATCGTACCGAAACCCGTTGCGCTCCAGAATACGGGTCGACGCATTGGGTTCGGGACTAGTTTTGGCGATTACGCTAATCGACGGGTCCGTTTCGTGCGCAATCGCCAGCAACGCCTGACAGGCAAACGAAGCTATGCCCTGCCGTTCGTAGACCGGAAACGTCATGTACGCCAGTTCGACCCGCCCATCGACTGGCTGACCGGTGAAGGCGCAACTCCCCACAACGGTCCCATCGCGCACGATGAAGTAGCCAATCCAGGGCGGAGTAAACCCACTAGTTGGGTAGTACGATTCGTACACGTCCAGTAGCGTCTGTACGTCCGGGGATTGGTACAGAGCGTCGGAACGGTTGGGATGGTGCGGAATGGGGTGGAGTTGCATGAGTGGCTGGAGTGGCGGTCAACGAAGCAGTTCAGCGACCAGAATACCAAGATACGTACCGATAGCGTTGCCCAGCGTTCCGACCAGCACGGCGGGCAGTTGCAGGTCGGGGCGATTCAGACTGCGGGCCAGCGCCAGTGCCGACGTGGCCCCGCCGATGTTAGCCTGCGACGCGATACCCAGCACGGCCCAGTCCTGCCGAAACAGTGCACCCAGCCCGAAGATGAATCCGGCATGAATCAGCACCAGCAGCAGAATCATGCCGAACAGCGTAAGGGCCAGTTGGCCATCGCGCACCAGGGCCAGCACATCGCAGTACGCCCCGATCACGGCCAGAAAAACGTAGATACCGAACAGGCCCAGCAGTCGCCCACCACGTAGCCGGTTGACGCGCCGGAACTGCGCCAGCACCAGCGCGACCGTTGTCAGGATCAGCACAAACGGCAGGCCCGGCAGTACAGCCGCCAGTTGTTTCGACACAAAAATACTCCCCAGTGCCAGCGTCAGCAGGATTGCCAGATCAGCCGGACCAACCGTTTCCGTGTCAGAAAAAGGATCGGCAGCGGTTATTCCGCCGGGAACGGGTGCCGCAGCGGTGGGTAACTGCCGGGGGTAGCGCGACTGCAACAGGCGCGGCAGGCTGATCGTAGCCCCCATCCAGATCGCCGTAATGATATTGTCGGCGGCTGTAGCGGCAATAAACAGATTGCCCGCTTTCGAGACGCCGTAGTGCAGGGCCACCGCGTGGAAGTTGATGCTACCGCCAATGTACGTGCCGGTAAACATCCCCGCCAGCGCGTAGAACAGTCTGCCTACCGTCTGCGGGGCCGCAAACACCCACACGCTCACCAGCACCCCCACGATAGTACCTACCGAGCCGATCAGAAACATCGTAAGCATGGGCAGACCCGCCAGTCGTACGTCTTTCAGGTTGACGCTGAGCAGCAGCAGAAACAGCGAAAATGGCGCGACGTAGTCGAAGATCCCGGCGTAAATCGGTGTTTCGACGGTCGGGATAAGCCCCACATTAGCTTCTACGGCCGTCAGGATGATAACCAGCAGGGCGGTACCGATATGCCCAAAAAGTGGCTTTTTGATGAGCCATTCGCACAGCACGACGTTGGCACACAGCACAGTCAGGATGAAAACAGGGTCGGTCACAGGCGGTAGGATTAGTCTGTAAACTACGCACGCACAGCCACATTACAACCGAAAAAGCCCGGCCATTGAGAGCCGGGCTTTGTTTATTCACTATCTGATCGATTCGTTTATTCCGCTACCGGCACGGGAGGTGCTGTCGCGGCTTCCGGCGATTGGCCTTCCCCACGTGGCCCCCGACGACGTTTTTTCCGGCGTTTGGGTTTGTCGGAGGGTACGCCATCGGCACTGACAGCCTGCGTTTGCTGTCCATCTGTCGCAGCACCATCACTCGCGGTCGGGGTCATACCCGGCTCAGCCGTACCAGGCCGGTTCTTCTGCCGACGTCGGCGATCATTGCGCGACGATCGTTTATCATCAGTTTTCGTTTCGCTAACCATCCCTTCAACTGCTCCTTCTGAGGTAGTTTCAGCCGACGCGGGCTGCGGGTTGCGTGGTGTACGATTACGATCGTCGCCCCGGCCACGGTTGTCGTTGCGTCCGCCATTTCCACGGCCTGAACCGCCTTTGCCACGCAGTCCGCTAAACCGCTTCGGGTCGAACACGGGCGACCTACCCATGCCTAACTCTTCTGTAATCGATTGCTTATCAAGCTCGCGCTCGATCAGCTTTTCGATCGCGACAATACGGTTCTGGTCCTGATCGCTGATAAACGTGATGGCCGTTCCGGTTGTGGCGGCCCGTGCTGTCCGGCCGATACGGTGTACGTAATCTTCGGCGTCGCGCGGGATGTCGTAGTTCACCACGTGCGTCAGGTTGTCAATGTCGATACCGCGCGAGAGCACGTCGGTGGCCACCAGAATCGGGAACGACTTGTTTTTGAAATCGCGCAACACGACTTCGCGCTCGTCCTGCTCAAGGTCGGAGCTGATGCCCCGCGCTTCGTAATTAAGCTTGCTCAGTGCCCGAACGATGCTGTTCACTTCCGACTTGCGCGACGTAAACAGTACCATGCTTTGTACCGGTTTGGTACTGGTTTTAATCAGGTGGGCCAACAGCGGCAGCTTCTGATTGTCGTAAGCGAGGTAAAATTGCTGATCGATACCAGCGGCTGGTTTCGACACCGCCAGCCGGATTTCTTCCGTTTCCGTCAGGATGCGACTGGCAAACGTGCGGATTTTGTTGGGCATCGTAGCCGAAAACAGCAGGGTTTGCCGCTTGGCCGGGATCTTGTCGACAATGTTCAGAATATCGTCGGAAAAGCCCATGTCGAGCATTTTGTCGGCTTCGTCGAGCACGAGGTAGTCGATCTTGTCGAATTTGACGTAACCGAGCTGCATGTGCGCGATAAGCCGTCCGGGGGTGGCGATGATGATATCAGCACCCGTTTCGAGGGCTTTGCGCTGCTTGTCCCAGTCGTCGCCCTTACCACCGCCGTAGATCGCGATGCTGTTGGCCTGTACAAAGTAGCCAAAGCCTTCCACCTGTTCGTCAATCTGCTTGGCCAGTTCCCGCGTCGGCACCAGAATCAGCGTACTGGTGTGGTCGTGGTTGGCGTGCGAAATCTTGTCGAGCAGCGGAATGAGGTAGGCGGCTGTTTTACCGGTCCCGGTTTGGGCACTGGCGATCAGGTCTTTCCCCTCCAGAATGCGGGGGATGGCCATCTCCTGAATGGGCGTTGCCTTCAGGTAGTTCATGGCGTCCACGCCAGCCAACAGGTCGTCGTGGAGATTGAATTCGGAAAATGTCAAGAGTTCAGCTACTTGATGTGATACAACGCTGACCTTGTTTCCCCGGTCAGCAACCGTCGCTACGACGGTCCGATTGATTTATGCCAAATATACAAAAAAAGCAACAAAATCGACAGCTTTTCGACCCACTTAGTAACCGGCAATTGCCATTTGTTCACAAAATAAAACCCCGCATCCGTATTCGATGCGGGGTTTTATTTTGTCTGAACTGTGATTTTTTGTGATTGCTTTGACTAGCTGTGATTTTCTTTTTCTGTGAATCAGGGAAATCATGTAATCACAAGAATCACAGTTCAGATGGTCTTGAACTGTGATTCTTGTGATTGCTTTGATAGACTGTGATTCCTTTCCTGTGAATCAGCGAAATCATGTAATCAGATGAATCACAGTTCAGAACAATCAGCGAAATCAAAGCAATCACAAAAATCACAGTTCAGAAACACCTTATTTGCCTGCGTTCAGTTCGCG
The DNA here is from genome assembly GCF_012849055.1 of Spirosoma rhododendri. Taxonomy (NCBI): domain Bacteria; kingdom Pseudomonadati; phylum Bacteroidota; class Cytophagia; order Cytophagales; family Cytophagaceae; genus Spirosoma; species Spirosoma rhododendri. Next base: position 4,902,274 of record NZ_CP051677.1, read on the forward strand.
CTCTTCGTAGGCGAGGCCGTACTGCTTCAACACGTCGTCGGGGACACCGTCCCACTGGTTGGGCGTGTTACCAACGTAGCCGATGTCTTTGATACCCATCTGGCTGCTGAAGAATCCGCTGGCGGTCAGGTTGCGCATCATGGTAAAGAACGACGCGCCCTGTGTCATGTCAGGCTTCGCGATGGCTGGGTAAGCAATCTGATCGACCATATCAATCTGTTGCGCTTTGGTACACTCCACGAATGGCTTGCCGTAGCGCTTGGTGCAGGTGTTATCGAGCCACCGGATGCCGCCACGCATGGGGGTCTGGTTGCGGGGCTGATCTTTCATCATAAACTCGATGAAGGCCGGTACGCCCGCCTGCGACGCACTCCCCGACTTCGCATCGGCCGGGATGATGATATCCGACAGCACGGTAACGGTCTGCAACTCGTGGGGGTAAAGAACTTCTCGGCGTTCAGAGCCGCGTCGCGCACGGCTTCGAACTTCTGCCGTCCGCCGGGTATTTTTAGCGGCTTAACGTCTGGCGGTGCGGGTACAGCCGCTTCTGTGGGGTTGACGGCAAAGCCAAATGCCGTAACGGGTATGCCTTTGAGCAGGTCTCTGCGTTTCATACTTCGTAGGGTTTCATGTTTGACGTTTGAGGTTCAATGTTGTATTCCCCCAACTCTTCTTTCACAATGTATTTGGTACCCTTGTAATCAGTTCGGTTCAAGTAGGCAATCAGATTAGCAATCAGTTTGCTGATTAATTCTGCCTGACTGCATAGGTGATCGAAAGCGGTTTGATCGATATATTGTTGGTCGAGGGCGCGGTACAGCTGCGATCGTACTTCGCCAGCCGATCCTTTGGCCATGCCGAGAAACTGGATAAACTCGCCTTTACCTCCACGTTCGAAGCCTTCGGCAATGTTATCCATAGCAGAACCACTCGCCCGTCGTATCTGACTCCGCAGGTCGAAGTCACAAGCAAACGCGCCATTCGACGTAATCTAGTACACTTCCTTCGATACCAGACGCGCCTGTTGCCATGCTTTCAATTCCTCAAACCGTTGCAACGTCGCCATCAGACCAACTTTAAACCTTAAACCGAAAACCTTAAACCTTTTTCTTTGCCAAATCCGAAATGTACTCCGAGGTGCGCATCGAGCTGGCCAGGATCGTCCAGGTAACGTTTTTGTCGCCCTGCGAGGGGAACGGAGCCGCGTCGACGATGAACAGGTTTTTCACGTCGTGAGCCTGCTGATAGCCGTTCAGCACCGAGTTTTTGGGGTCTTTACCCATCCGCGCCGTACCAACTTCGTGGATGATCTTGCCCGGCGCTTCCAGCCCGTAGTTCGTGTCAGCACCGGGTTTGTTACCCAACGCGATACCACCCGATGCGTGGATGATCTCCTCAAACGTATCCTGCATGTGCTTGGCTTGCTTGATCTCGTAATCCGACCATTTGTAGTTGAAGCGCAGCACCGGGATACCGTATTTGTCGACCACGTTGGGGTCAATTTCGCAGTAGTTACTTTCGAGCGGCACCGGCTCACCCCGACCGGCCATGCCGATATAGGCACCGTAGAACCGACGGTAATCGTCTTTCAGGCTGGCACCGTAGCCACCGCCCGGCTTTTTCGCCCCGTCGCGGGCGGCCATCATACCGTTCATCGCTTCGATACCCCAACCGAAGCCGTAAGCAGGCATGCCCATACCACCCCAGTATTCGATGTGGTAGCCGCGCGGAAAATCCAGTTTCTTGTTGTCGAGCCACCAGGGTGTGAAGACGTGCATCCCGCCGACACCATCTTCATTGTACCGTTTGCGGTCCATCAGGGCCGGGATAAACGCCGACCGGCTGGCACCTGTCGAGTCGTTGATGTACTTACCGACGACACCGCTGCTGTTGGCCAGACCATTCGGGAAACGGGCCGACTTCGAGTTAAGCAGCAGCCGCGCCGTTTCGCCCGCACTAGCTGCCAGCACCACCGTCTTCGCCTTGATCGTCACCTCCTGCAAGGTCTGCGTGTCGACGTAGCTGACGCCGGTACACAAGCCCGTCGCCGGGTCGGTCATCACTTCACGGACCATAGCGCCGTTGATAAGGGTGACGTTGCCCGTTTTCATGGCGGGCTTCACCAGCACCGACGACGACGAGAAATCGGCATACGCCTGACACGCCCGGCCGCACTGACTGCAATAGAAACACTGACCGCGCTCGTCGTTGATGGGCTTGGTCAGGATCGACAGACGCGACGGGATGACGGGTACCCCGATGCTACGTGCGCCCTTGCGGATCATCAACTCGTGCAGACGCGGTTTAGGGGCGGGCAGGAAAATACCATCCGGCTCCGACGGCATGTTTTCAATCGAGCCAAATACGCCAATCAGTTTGTCAACGCGGTCGTAGAATGGCTTGAGGTCGTCGTAGCCGATTGGCCAGTCTTCGCCGATACCGGTCATGCTTTTGCGTCGGAAATCGTCGGGAGCAAAGCGGAGCGAGATACGACCCCAGTGGTTGGTGCGCCCCCCCAGCATCCGCGAGCGGAACCAGTGAAACTCGGTCCCTTTCGCCGTTGTGTACGGTTCACCCTCGATATCCCAGCCACCCCAGGCCGCGTCGAAATCACCAAACGGGCGGGTCGTGCTGGCACCGCGCCGGGGCGACTCCCACGGCCATTTTAGCTGGGTAATGTATTTCGGGTCGGCAGGGTCGAAATAGCCTCCGGCTTCGAGCAGTACGACCTTTGCCCCTGATTTGGCAAGCGAGTAGGCGGCCATACCGCCACCGGCTCCCGAACCAACGATGGCAACATCGTACTCTACCGGAGCTTTTTTGATCTGAAAGGGATCCATACAACAAGTTGAGATTAGAAATAGACAGCACGCTGTTGAAACAGCACTACTAAAATAAAGGTCGGCGGCCAATAACAGGCGCACCGACCGTTGACTTCTACCAATACAAGCCAAATTGGCCGTATACATACTCATTATTTACCCACAATGCCCTTTATATTGACCAGGCTTTGTATTCTTCTGCGAACGTGTAGCCTGGACCGGCCCGCCGACGCGGCTCTAGGCTACACAAGCTACACTCCCTACCAGTTATCCAGCCCAAGTAGGCGACGGCCCAATGGGGAGAGTTCGGCGGTGGGGTAGCGCGACTGCTCCCAGCCGCGCGGGTCGCCGGGGAACGCGTAGCCTTCGGGGGCAATCCGGTCGCGCCAAGACCGGATACGCCACTGCCGCAGTTCTTCATTGTCTTCCTCGGCGGGCATCATCGACACGTACTGCGCCAGCCGGACTTTCCCCTCCGACCGGTTAGGCCGGATACCGTGTGGGAGCGTACTGTTGAAAATCAGCAGATCGCCCGCGTTCATTTTCACCTTTACTAGCTTATCCTCAAAACCCGTAGTGTCGGGGCGAAAGCGGTTGCGGTCGGTGGGCTGGGTTAGTTTCCAGCTGTCGTAGGTGCGGTACAGTTCGGGGATACACTGGAAACCGCCCATGTTCTCGTCGGTCTGATCGGCGAGGGCTAGCACACCCTGTACGTTTTGCGGCCGGGTTTCGGGGTCATAATCCCAGTGAATAAAGCCCTTGAACGTGTCTTCAGGGCGGAGTGGCAGGTTCAGGTTCGCCCGGTCGATCGTCACCCACAGTTTCTCGGTGCCCCAGATGTCGACGAAGGCGTCGTACAGCCGTTGCGTCTGCCGGTTGGCCCATTCGAGCGGATGGTTGTACAGCTCGACCATGCCGCTGCCGACCAATTCTTTCATCTGCATCTCGGCGCGGGGTGGCGCGTACCAGGTCGACGGGTCGTTGGGGTCTTTCTCTTCAAACTCCCACAGTAAATCGGCCAGTTGCTGCGCCTGTTCACGCGGTACGGCGTTGGGAATCACAACATAACCGTTGTCGAGCCAGAACTGCCAATCGGCTTCCGACAGCACGCGCAACGGTTTCCCGTTGGACCGGTCGTTGAGTTTAAGATGGCTGCTCTTGGCCGTCGAGGGGTTACCGGGAATGTCTTTGTGGGCGTTGTTGGGCACCATCGTCGGGGCCATTGTCTGCTGTGGTTCAGGAATCATCGTAGTAGTATTTCGCGAATTAGTACGACAAAATTCATTGAACCAGACCACCTATTCCACAACCCGGCTAGCCAGAAGTTGAACAATATTGATCTTTTGCGTAGTTTGACTCGCCTAAACGCACAGGTATGTTCAAAAAGGCAAGCAGTTCACTGGTTCGCGAAGACGTTCGATCGGACGCCGATAGTTCGTTCCGTATTCTGGTGACGCCCCACCTGAACGACTTCTACTATTGGCATTTTCACCCTGAGTACGAACTCGTTTACATCGACCGGGCCAGCGGCACCCGGCAGGTTGGTACTCATCTGTCGCACTTTACCGACAGCGATCTGGTACTGATCGGACCGTATATCCCGCACCTGAATTTCGACTACGGCGTCAGAACCGACTACCGGAAGATTGTCGTGCAGGTCGGCCCTACGTTTCTCGGTACCGCCCTGACACAGACGCCCGAACTGACGGCCATCGGACGACTGTTCGATCAGTCGCGGCAGGCAATTGCGTTTGGCGAAGTGACTAAAACCGCCATCGGTGACCGGATGCTTCGGCTACCCGGCCTCAGTCAGTTTGAGCAGTTCGTCGAGTTACTGTCAATTTTCAACCAGTTGGCCGCTGCTCCCGATGCGGACTTGCTTCACTCCCACCCCGTCGAGTCGCCCTACACCCGGCGGCAGCAGGACCGGATTCAGCTCGTACACAGCCACATCGCCCAGCATTACGGGCGCAAACTCGACTTGGCCGAATTCGCCGGCCTGACCAGCCTGACGCCCGAAGCGTTCTGCCGGTATATGCGGCAAATGACCCGCATGACCTTTACCGAATACGTCAATCAGTACCGGGTGCAACAGGCCAAGCTGTTGCTACGCCAGCAGAGCAGCGTGACAGACGCCTGTTTCAGCACCGGCTTCGAGAGCCTGTCGTACTTCAACCGCATCTTCCGACGCGCAACGGGCGACAGCCCAAGGGAATTCAGAGACAAGTTTAAAGTCTAAGGGTTAACGTTTAAGGCTGTTTGCAATGAGCGACCTTAAACGTTAACCCTTAGACTTTAAACCTCAAAACCTACTGCTTATCCCACCAGACGCGACTTTCCAGATCGTCGGCCCCCTGCCGGTCGATTGCTGACTGCCGACTGGCCTGGTTCACCGCAATTTCGGTGTCCGGGTAGCTGAGCCGCCGGATGAAGTTTCCTTTTATTTCCTTGCCGGGGTACGGGTTGGGCGTGAGCGATGGGAAGCCGCTGCGTCGGAAATTGGCAAACACCTCGGGGCCATTCAGGAACGAAGCAATCCAGTACTGGGTGTTGATGAGTTCCAGCGCCCGCGATGCCACGTAGGGGTTGGCCTGCAAGTAGGTCGTTATCGCCGACGACGACACAGCCGCATTGACGTCGTAGTCAGCCAGTTGCTGCATGTGGGCCGTTACGCCCGCGTTGTAGTAGTCGGCAGCGTTGCCGCTGACCCAGCCCCGCTGGGCCGCTTCGGCCAATAGCAGCTGAGTCTGGGCATACGTCACCAGAAAACAGGGGGCGTCGAATTTGCCGAGCCGGGTGCGGTCGAGCTGCGTATAGTCGTAGAAACTCGCCAGTTTGTTGGCCTGCGCTTTGGCCACGATCGTACCGTTGTCGTAGCCGAGGGGCATACCGATCTGTACCGACGCCGAACGGTCAGCGCGGGTAGCCGTTTGCTCCGGCCCGCTACGGGCACCGACGTACCGGACGGCAATCGACGGCAACCGGGGGTCGGCCGTTGCTTTCAGGTAATCGACAAACGTACCGGTGAGGTAGAAGTTGGCGGCCTCGGTTGAGTTAATGAGCGTGCCAACCGGGTTCTGGTAGTTGGCATTGTTGCGCACAGCCGCGTTATCGGCATTCGACTGCATCAGCCCACCCGCCAATGCTTTGACCACCGTAGCCTGGGCCAGTGTCGGGTTTATTTTCGTGAGCCGCATCCCCACCCGCAGGAGCGTCGAATACCCAAGCCGACGCCATTTGGTAATGTCGCCCCCGTAGGTGATTTCACCGCTTTCCGTTGCCTTGCCTGCGTCGAGTGCGGCCGATGCTTCTGTCAGTTCTTTAATCAGATCGTTATAAATAGCCTGCTGCGCGTCGTACTGAGGGGTGATGTTTCCGCTCAGATAACCGAGTCCGGCCTGCGCGTACGGAATGTCGCCGTAGGTATCGGTGAGCACCATAAACGTATAAGCTTTCCAGATGCGGCTCATCTGGTACAGGTTGGCACGGCTGGCGTCGCTTTTGGTCTGGTCCTGAATGTCGATCAGGTAGCGGACTACGTTTTGGTAGTATTGCCGCCAGATACCGCCGTTGGCGCCCGTTGGCCCCCGGTTGTCGATGTTGAAATTACCACCCGACAGGATTCCGGAGTTAGGCGAAAATAGTTGCTGGACAATCGGCTCTTCAAACACCAGAATCGACGTCGGAAACGCCGTACTGATCATGGCGTTGTTGAACGTAAATACCGGGTTGAGCGACGTTGCCGCCGTAGGATTCACATTGAGCTGATCGAACCCTTTGTCGCAGCTGCCGAGGCAGGCTAGCAGGGTGAACAGGCTGAGCGTAAGCAGTATAGTTCTCATGATGGTACGATGCGTCGGTGAGTTAGAATTTTACGTTCAGGTTGAAGCCAACACTGCGGGTCGTCGGCAAACCCGTAGCTTCGAGACCCACGAGGTTGTCGGAGCTGAAGCCGAACTGTTCGGGGTCGATGTTGGGCACCCATTTTTTCAGGATGGCAATGTTGCTGGCCACTGCACTCAGGCGAACGCCCTTGATAAACAGACTCTTGGGCAGAAACTTCGTAAAGTCGTAGCCCAGGCTGATCTGGCGCAGTTTCCACAAACCAGCGTCGTAAACGACCTGCTCGCCCAAACTCTTCGACCGCCCCACCGAGTAGTAGTCCTGCACGAAAGCGCGCACCGCGTTGGCTTCCCCGTTGGCGTTGACGCCCGCGCCAACCATCTTGTTGTCGGCATCGCCCCGGCCCACCAGCGTTTCTTTTTGAAGACCATGCCGGAACAGGTTCAGGTTTGTTCCCGAAATCATCTTGCCGCCCAGCTTGAAATCAATCAGCACCGTCAGGCTCAACCCCTTGTACGTGAACGTGTTGGTAATACCGCCGGTGTACTTGGGTAATGCCGAGCCAAACGAGATCGGAGCCGCCGTACGTAGCGGCAGGCCGTCGCTGCCATGCACGATCTGCCCCGCAGCATTGCGCTGGTAGCCAAAGCTGTAAAGCTGCCCCAGCTCTTCGCCAACAACCTGCCGCAGGTCGCCCACAAACACGCCCGTACCTACCACGATCTGTTCGCCGGGCGTGGTCGTCAGCAGGCGCAGCAGCTTCGTTTTGTTATAGGCCCCGTTTAGTGTCACGTCCCAGGAGAAATCCCGGCTACGCACCGGCGACAGGTTCAACAGCACTTCGATACCCTGGTTCCGGCTCTGCCCGTTGTTAATCAGCGTACTGGTATAGCCCGACGCATCCGACGACTGGGCCGCAACGATCTGGTCGCTGGTAATTTTGCGGTACACGGCCACGTCCAGCCCGACGCGGTTGTTGAGCAGTTTCAGTTCCAGCCCAAACTCGACTTCGGAGGTACGGCTGGGTTTCAGCGTCTTACTCGGTATCGTATTCGAATTAATAAATCCTACCGGTTGCCCCTGCCCCGCCGGATTGGGAAACAGGTTGGCGTTGACGGCGTAGAACAGGTTGTTGGAGTAAGGAGCCACGTCGCCGTCGCTGCCCACTTCGGCGTAAGCCGCCCGCACCTTACCAAAGTTCAGCCAGTCGGGCAGGTTGTTGAAGGCCTGCGAAAACACGAAACTGCCCGTGACAGACGGGTACAGAATACTGCGGTTGGCGGGAGCCAGCGTCGAAAACCAGTCGTTACGAACGGTGGCGTTGAGGTACAGGAAATCCTGGTAGGAGAATTCGGCGGCTGCGTACAGCGAGTTTACCCGGCGTTCGCTCAGGCCGTAGATCGGGTCTTTTACCCGCCCGTTCTGAACCACGTATAGCCCACGAACCACAAAATCCGTAACGGCGACACTATTGAGGTCACTGCGCCGGTAAAGCTGGTTGCCACCCGCCGTCAGGTCGATACCGAACTTACCAAACCGGCGGTTGGCACCAATCAGGAAATCGGTGTTTACCTCGCGGAACCGACGCGACTCCTGCACGTACCGCCCGTTGACGAACCCGGCCGGAGCAGCCGCCAGCGATGCCTGCCCGGTCGGGAAGTTGTATTCCTGATCTCTGGCCCAGAAATCCTGCCCGGCCCGCACCTGCGCATACAGCCAGCTGGTTACGTTGTAGCGAACGGTCAGGTTGCCGAAAAGCCGGTCCCGGCGGATCGTTTCAAACTTGTTGTTCAGGACGAAGTACGGGTTGGTGCGGTTCATAAACCGCGAATAGACGTACTCGTTTCCGGTCGCCGGGTTGATCTGGTTAGCCTCCAGTACATCGAGCGGCAGCGAATTGGCCAGCGTATAAATCACCGTCGGCGTGCTGTTGTCTTGCTGAGCAATCTGGGGTGGGTTGTTGTTTAGTTCATTGGCGTAGTTGACCGTACCCGTCACGGTAAGCTGGGGCGACAGGTTGTAGCTGAACCCCAGGTTGATCGTCTTGCGGCCGTAGGTATTGTTGCGGGTGATGCCGTTGTTAGTCAGGTTCGACAGCGACAGGCTGAAGCCGCCTTTGTCGCTGCCCGACGAGAGCGATACCGAATTGGTCCAGGAATAGCCGTCGCGGTAGAAGGTGTTGATCCGGTTTCTGACGGGCTGGTATGGCAGCGAGATGCCGCCGAAAAGCACCTGACTCTGTCCGGCAAATTTTTCCCCGAAACTCCACACGCCCGACGTCGGATTGGGTGCCGTTGGCCGGTTGCCGTATTCACCCTGCCCGTATTCGTACTGGAAATCAGTGAAATCGAGCGGGTGGTCGGTGGTGAAGTTGCTGTTGAACGTCACGCCGATGCCCTGCCCGCTGCCTTTGGTTTTGGTCGTAATCAGAATCGCGCCGTCTTTGGCCCGTGAGCCGTACAGGGCAGCCGCCGTACCGCCTTTCAACACGGTCATCCCTTCGATATCGTCGGGGTTGATGGATGAAAGGCCGTCGCCCCCGTCGGAGTAATTGGCGTCGCGGCTGGCGACAGAGTTATCACTGCCGGTATTACCAGTATTCTGCCCAAAGTTCGTGTTATCGATGGGCACACCATTGACAACGATGAGCGGACTGTTCTGCCCCGAAAACGACGATTGTCCCCGAATCCGGATCTTGCTGGTTCCGGCCGCGCCCGTACCCAAACTTGAAATGTTGACACCGGCAATTTTCCCCTGTAGCGCGTTGATGAAATTAACCGTCCGGTTGGTAGTGACCTGTTCGGGCTGCACAACCGCCGTGGCATACCCCAGCCGTTTTGCTTCTTTTTTGATACCGAGCGCCGTAACGATTACCTCGTCCAGATTCTGATTGGCATCAGCCAGCGTAATCTGAAACTGCGTTTGCTGCCCAACGGCCACTTCTTTACCCTGAAATCCGATGGCGCTGAACACCAGGATGCCGTTGTCGGGCGCGTTGAGCGAAAACTTACCGTCGCTGTCGGTAATCGTTCCTACGTTCGTATTTTTGACAACCACCGAGACGCCGGGGATTGCGCCCCCTTTCTGATCTGTAACGCGACCGGTCACTGGTTTTTGGGGCGCACGGGCGTCGGCACCTGCCGCAGCTGTGTTGAGCGGGGCGGTCGTTTTTCGCAACAGAATCCGCGAGCTGACTTCTTCGAACGTGATGTCCAGCGGGGTCAGCACTTCAGCCAGCACCGACGACAAAACGCGGTTCTGCGCACGTAGCGACACTTTTTTACTGGCCGGGATTGTCTGTCCGCTGTATACAAAGCGCGCGCCCGTCTGCCGCTCGATCTGTACGAGCATATTCCTGACCTCGACGGACTCAAGTACCAGCGAAACGGGCCGGTCCAGCATCTCCTGCCCATCGGCCGCCCGGCAGGGCAGGAAGCAGCTACAGGCGATGGTCAGCAGTAGGGTCAAACGCAGCAATTCGGATAGCCGGGTTCGTAAGGAAACGTTTGTGGTCATACACGTACGGTTTAGGTAATCAGTAAAAAAATAGGTTGGAACGGGTCGGTCATGGGCAACCATTCCCCCGGATGAAGATGCTGGTACCGCGCACCTCGTAGCTGGCATCGACCGAGCGGCACACCAGATCGAGCTGATTGTAGAGTGAGAGGTCATTCAGGTCGGCATTGATCGAACACGTACTGAGCGCATCGTTTTCCAGCACGATGTCGATGCCGTAGAGCGCCTGTAACCGGTCCATCACCGCTGGCAGTGGGGCCTTATCGAAGGTCAGATCCGGCAACTCCCGGACAGGCCCAACCAACACGGGCTGGTCGACCAGTGTCGGTACCAGCTGATGGCTATCGCTTCGGTAGGTAACCCGTTCGTTGGGTTTCAGCACGACCTCGTGTCGGCCGCGCTGCGCCTGATCGGCCACCGGGTACACCGACACCCGCCCCGTTAGCACGGCGACTTCGACGTTACGGGTATCGGCGCTCGATTTGATGGTGAACGTGGTACCGAGTACCTCCGTAATCAGATCGCCCGTCTGCACCATAAACGGACTGACGGGATTGCGCCGGACCCGAAAAAAGGCTTCCCCAGACAACGTCACAGCCCGGCGCGTTCGGCCAAAGTGAGCGGGGTAGGTCAGCCTAGCTTCCGGTTTGAGAACGACCACAGTGCCGTCGTCGAGCCGGATAGCCTGCGACCGGCTAATACGGTTGACGGTTACGATGGTGTTGGCGACAGAACCGGATTCAGCCATTGCCGTTTCTGCGGCAACTGGCCGACCAGACCAGTAGATGAAAAGGCCAATACCGACCAGACCAGCCGCCACGACAGCTGCCCACGCGTACCGGACGGGTTGGCGCGAAGCGGGAAAATGGCTTGTTTTCGCGGCCAGTCGCTGCCAGATTCGCTGCTGAATAGCCCGCTTTTCTGCTTTGTTGAGCGGTGCTGCCCCTTCGCTGTCGATCTCGCTGTACCAGTCGAGAATCAGCTTCTCCTCCGCCGGGGTGCAGGCCCCGGCGAGATATTTCTGCAATAATTCGTCGAATTCGTACTGCGACATAAGCCAATTAGTTTGCCGGGCCACGGGTTGAGAGGTTACACCCGGATGGCTAGTTGTTGGTGTGGTATGCTTTCAGATTCTCTTTCAATAGCCGGATCGACTTGGTGATATGGTATTCCACGGCCTTTTCGCTCAGATTGAACTGAGCCGCGATAGCCTTGACGGATTGATTTTCGAAGCGGCTGAGCCGAAAAATTTCGCTGCTGCGTTCGGGGAGTTGCTTCAGCACATGGGCCAGCGCGTCCGACAGGTCGGTAAAATTGACCAGCTCTTCCGTGGCGAACGACTGCTGCAACTGGTTCAGGATAAGGTGCTCCTGCAACCGGCGATGGTTAATCTGCGACCGTATGTGGTTCATCGACAGGTGCTTGATCGCTACGACCAGATACGCCCCTACGTGGGTGATAGCCAGACTCTGACGCCGATTCCAGAGTTGCTCGAATACGTCATGCACCAATTCTTCCGCTTCTTCTTTTGTCCCGATCCGGTGGTAGGCTACGCTGAACAGCTTATACCAGTATCGATCGTACAGCTCTTTGAAGGCAGCGGTGTCTCCGTCTGCGAGGAAACGGACTAACTGCTCATCGGGAACAGACGGGTAGTGCATGCGGAAACCTGACTGATGTGAATTTATGTATAGTCACAAAAGCCAGGAAAATCCCTAAATACTTTTACAATTTCTTTGGATTACTATACGGTAATTACCTAGTCAAATAAATACCAGTCGACTCCGAAGGCGAAGCCGCGACGCATTTGGAGGTAGTTGGGCGTTACGAAGTAGCCCGGCTGGAAGACGCCCTGATTGGCGTGGGTCAGCTTCACGAACAGACGGGTGCGGTTGACGCGCAGGTTGGCGTACAGGTCGGCCAGCAGGTACCCTTCAACCTGCTGATTGTTCTGAATGTAGAACTGCTGCGTAGCGGGCATGTAGGCGTTGGCGTAGTACAGCGATTTGTAGTGCAGATCGACCCCCACCTGAATGTACAGGGCTTTCGCGTACAGCACTTCATACTGGAAGCGGGCGTTCACGAAGATAGGCGGTGTCCGGAGGTAATCCCGGCGCGACTGCAAGGTGTAATACGCCTGCCCCGACGCCAGAAACTTGCCCGCTTCAAGCCGGTACCCCAGCCCCGTTTGCAGAACCGAGAACGAGCCGGACGCCTGCCGGGCAATGGCCTTTTCGTCGTAATAAACGTAGTTGGTCAGCAGGTAATAATCCAGCCCCGGTTCGAGTTGCAGCTTGCGGTAGCGCAGGTTCAGCTTGCCAAACGCGTGGTTATATCCCCTTAGGTTAAAATTCTCGTTGCGCCAGTAAAAGAGGTTGCTTTGCAGTCGCTCCTGCAACAGTGTCGGCTGCACGAAAATCGATGAGTAACCCGCCGTTATCAGACGGCTAGTGAGCTGCCCCTGGAGCCGGTATCCCCCACCCACCTGATACTCAGCCTCCGCCGTAATCTGCGACAGACTATCGGGGAAATAATAGCCCAGCCAGCCGCCCAGAAACGTCTCGACGCGCCGGGTCTCATACTCATTGGTGCGCGAAACGCCGGTTGCGTACTGCGTGTACTGCCCATAAATCCGGTTTCGCAGGTAGGCCCGGTAGTTGAACGCCGAGCCATTCCGCTCAAAGATACCTTTCAGCCCAAACTGGTTTTCGAGTAGCCTGAACCGCGCGTCGATGAACGCTTTCGATGAGTCGCCCAGCACGGCCGGGTAAAAACCGACGTTGAGCGACAGCGTCGTATCCTGATAAAAATTCTTGTGGCGCTGGTAGTCGAGTTTGTCGTAAAACTGAATCCCCTCCGCCGGTGCGTACTGCTGATAAATGTGGTAATCGTTGCGGATTTCGCTGCTATTCGGACTGCCGAAATAACCCCTACCGATCGTCACACCCGTCAGCCGGGAGTTGCCGGTGTAATCATAAACAATCGTTTCACCCGTTACCGCCGTCCCTGACAACACCCCGCCCTGCTCGTCGACCGAGTGGTTCATGTTGATGAAGTTTGCCAGCAGCGTGTACTTCTCGTTTTTCGAGCGGTAGTTCGTATGTACCACCCCGCTCCAGTTCTGGGCCAGCAGCTTATTAGGATCGCTAGTACCGCCGACGCCGTACTGCTTCTGCGAGGTGAAGCGCTGCACGGCAAAACCGACGTTCCAGCGGGAGGTAATGTTCTGAGCGAAATCGAACCGCAGAATGTTCTGATTGCGGCCACCCAGCGCCACGTACATATCCGTAAAAGGCGACTTGGTATTGTAGTATTTTACACTCAGGGGCTGGTAAGCATAGGCATCATAGGCATTGTACCCCGTCTGTGATCCCAGCTGCTGCGGCATAGCCACAAACACAGGGCGCATAGCCGTACCCAGCGCGCCCAGATCCTGATACATATTGTGACTGCGCTGTACGTACAGAAACCGGTGTACTTCGTCCATCGTCGTATCGACGGGATAAAGCGTCCGGCGGTTGTTCAGAATATCGTCTTCCAGTATGTAGCGCGTCGTGGTGGGGCCGTAGATTACCTTGGTCGAATCGTCAATGCCGGAAGGTGTATTACTGGTTGTCGACATGGGCTGAGTCGCCCCGAAACCCGTATTGCCGAAACCACCCGGAATCTGCTGCCCCCAGGCTGCACCAGCCAGGCTTAAAAACAGAACCAGTAAACGTATGCATCTATTCATTAGCCCAAAAGTACGCCAAAAGCGAGTGTTCGCGGTGTCGGCACGTGCGTGTTAGCTTTTTTTAAGAAACTGGGTTGATTTACTTTCTTTCGAGGCCACATCATCGTCACATTGGCAGCGGCCTTGCCCCATCGGAAAGCGGCCGGGGCGGTCTGTCTCCCGCGTCGAACGCATCCAGCAAGCGGCCAAACTCCTGCTCGTAACCAGGCAAAAACTGCACCGATACGGGCAGGTAATACAACGGTAACGTAGCGCGCTCATCGGTCGTCAGCAGCGCGTCGAGTTTAACCCAGTCTTTCTCAGTCGTTAACAGGGCTGCGCCGGGTGGCTGATCGGCCAGCAGCCGGTCGAGATCGGCGCGTTTGTAGGCGTAGTGATCGGCAAAGCGATGGTGCGTCAACAGATCGAAGGTCTGCCGCACGTAGGTATCAAGCGGATCAGCGTTGGCCAGCCCCGATACCAGCACCACGGCCCTGAGTTTGTCGGTCGGTTGCTGCGTGGCATAAGCAACCGGCTGCCCATACCGCAGCCCGGCAAACAGCACCGGCACCCCCGCCCCACTGTAGCGGTGTACAGCCCACCGAATCTGCTGCTGTTCGTCGGCCGACAGGGCACCGGGGCACTTCGTAATGATGACGGCATCGGCCCGTGCAGCACCGGCCCTGCCTTCGCGCAGTCGCCCCGCCGGGAACGGGTAATCGGCGTAAAACGGGCGATTGTAGTCGGATAGCAGCAAATTCAGGTGTGGGTCAACGGCCCGGTGCTGGTACGCATCGTCGAGCAACACGCGTCGTAGCTGGGGGAATCGCTGCTGCATCTGATGCAGGGCGTCGGCCCGTCGTTCGCCCACACAGACGCAGACAAACCGGCCAAACTTGCGGTACAGTTGCAGCGGTTCATCGCCCAGCGTGGCCGCCGTGTCGGCATCGGTCGCAATGCGGAAGCCGGTCGTGATGCGACCGTATCCCCGGCTCAGCGTAGCCGTTTCCGGCAAACCCGATGCCCGATCTGACCCATACCGTTTAATCAAAAACTCCACCATCGGCGTCTTTCCCGTACCGCCTACGGTAAGGTTTCCAACGCTGATCACCCGCAGGGCAGGTCGTTGTTTTTTAAATAATCCATTGTCGTAGAATGCATTACGCAACCGCATGATTCCACCGTACAAATACCCCAGGGGTACCAGTATGTTACCGCTCACCGTCTGTCGACCTAATATTTTCGTAACATTGCCCTTGCTGAGCAGTCAAAAGTAGTACTTTTAGGGTTGCCAAAGCCCCTCCTACACCCACCCGTCTGATGAGTCTAAAGGCCGACTACCTGAAATACACGTTGCATTTTCGCTTCGAAGCGGGTACGTCGCGCGGTACGCTGACGGAGAAAACGTCGTACATCATTCGGCTGTGTGACACCGATGATCCGACGGTGGTTGGGTACGGCGAGTGTGGCCCGCTGAAGGGCCTGAGTTACGATGACCGGCCCGATTTCGAGACGCAGCTACAGGACTACTGCGAGCAGTTTACCGCCCTCGATCTGCAACTCTTTAGCTGGAACATCCCGATCATTCTGAATCAGCTAATCGAGCCTACGTTTCCCAGCATTCTGTTTGGCTTTGAAACGGCCATGCACGATTTCCTGTCGGACGGGCAGCGGATCCTGTTCCCAACTGATTTCACGGCCGGACAACGCAACCTGCCGATAAACGGTCTGATCTGGATGGGCAACGAATCGTTTATGCGCCAGCAGATCGACGAGAAACTCGCGGCCGGCTACACGACGATCAAACTCAAGATTGGGGCTATCGATTTCGAGCGCGAATGCGACCTGCTGGCCATGATCCGGAGCCGGTATACGGCGGATCAGATAACACTGCGCGTCGATGCCAACGGGGCTTTCTCGCCCGACGAGGCTATGCACAAACTCGAACGGCTGGCCACCTACGAGCTGCATTCGATCGAACAGCCGATCCGGGCCGGGCAGCACGAACTAATGGCGGACCTGTGCAGCCACACGCCCGTTCCCATCGCGCTCGACGAAGAATTGATCGGGCAGATGGAATACGTTCAGAAATTCCGGCTTCTCCGCAAGATTCAACCGCAATACATCATTCTGAAGCCCACACTGCTGGGCGGGATGCGCCACTGCGACGAATGGATTGAACTGGCCGGGCGGCTGAATATTGGCTGGTGGATAACCTCGGCACTTGAATCGAACATCGGTCTGAATGCCATCGCCCAATACACAGCCAAGTTTCGTAATCTGCCGCCACAGGGACTCGGCACCGGGCACTTGTACCACAACAACGTCGATAGCCCGCTCACGATCATCGACGGCACTCTCCACTACAATCCCACCCAGGTCTGGAATCTGAACAAGGTGACAGAACTCAAATAGGCTGGCGAGTAGAGGATCTTGTCCCAAACATCGGTCCGCCGAAGCGGCATCCTGCTGTTTGTTTCGTAGCCGAATTTCAAACAGCATCTTGCTGTTTGGGACAAGATCACACCCAATCAATACCTTTCACCAGCTTGGACAACGTTTCGGCTTCGGGCGAATTCGCTTCGGGGTGATAATCGTAGGCCCAGTTCGCCTGCGGGGGCATGCTCATCAGGATTGATTCGGTGCGGCCGTTCGTTTCCAGCCCGAACTTGGTTCCCCGGTCCCAGACCAGGTTAAACTCCACATAACGCCCCCGGCGTAGCCGTTGCCATTGCTGTTCGCGCTCACCAAACGGCAGGTCGCGGTTCGCGGTCATGAAGTGCGTATAAATCGGAGCAAAGGCATTACCCACATCCTGAACAAACGCAAACAGGTCAGCCTTGTGCGCGTCGCTTTCGGGTTTCAGATAGTCGAAGAAGATACCGCCTACGCCCCGCGTCTCCTGCCGGTGAGGAATGTAGAAATAATCATCGGCCCAGGTCTTAAAGCGCGGATGATAGGCCGGATCGTGGCGGTCGCAAACGGTTTTCAGATACTGGTGAAACCAGCGCGCATCGGCGTCATCGACGTAGTGGGGCGTCAGGTCGATACCGCCCCCAAACCAGCTATGGCCACTGCTCATCTCAAAGTACCGCACGTTCATGTGAATGATCGGTACCATCGGATTGCGCGGATGCAGCACGATGGATACGCCCGTTGCGTAGAACTCAGCCGGTTCGGTCAGGTTGAGCGAGCGCAGTGTTGCTTCCGTCGCATCGCCGTGGACCGCCGAGTAGCCCACGCCCCCTTTTTCAATCACGGCTCCGCCCGCCAGCGTGCGCGACCGGCCTCCGCCCCCACCCGGCCGTTCCCAGGCGTCAGTGCGAAACTGCCCTGCTCCGTCGGCTGCTTCCAGCGACTGGCAAATACGGTCCTGCAACTGCATGAAAAACTGACTGACGGTTTCTTTGCTGACGGTTGTATCGGTATTCATAGCCGCAAAGTTCGCCGTTTCCGGGCGAAAGCGGGGGGTTTACTCGATTAATTTCAGTGCGTAACGCGTCGGCCGTTGCTTGTCGATTAGCAGTAGCAGCCCCTGTTCGGCCAATTGCCGGAGCATTTTCCCCGCCCGGTACGCCGAGATGTTAATGAGCTTGGCCAGTTTGTCGTCGGTTATGAACTCATTCCGGCGCAGGTACTGTACCAGCGTTCGGACAGTGGGCGATTTCAGCAGTTGCGCATCGGCTGGCCCGCCCCCCAGAATCAATTTGCTGGTTGGCACGGACTTGTCCTTGGCCCGAACATAGATTGTCCGCCGGTTATGCTCATCGATAGCGTAGTGGGGCTTCTCCTCGCTCTCAGCAATCGTAATGGCCAGAATGACGCGGCCGTCGGGTTTGTGTACTTCGTAGCTGATGGCCAATGGCGGGTCAACGAGCCGGTCGATGGCTTCTTCAATCCGGTGCATCTCTCGCGGTTCCGAGGACACACCCACAATCCGCCCGTCGTCGGCCACACCGATCAGTAATGTACCGCCTGCTGTATTGGCAAACGCGGCAAGCGTGCGGGCTATGCGGTGTGCGGCAGAGATGGTTCGCTTGAATTCGAGCTGGGTACCTTCGCCCCGCGCAATCAGATCATCGAGTTGGTTTCGGGTCATGCAGATTCGGGAAACAAATGGAACGGGTGCATATCAAACCCGTTTATCGTACAAACCGTATATTCTAAAAACAGCACTTAGCCTGTTCGCGTTTAAAAATAAACAATTTATCCGCAATTCATTTCACGGCCCCGCACATAATACAACGACATGAAAAAAACGACATTCTCCGTAGAAACGGACCGTTATAAAACGAAACAGCCGGATAGCCGTCATGAGCTGATTTACGCAACCAAATACGCCAGCGACGGCCTGGAAGATTGCCACCTGATGCTGAACACCTACGCTGACCCGGACGCCGGTTCGTTTCCGTCCGATGCGACACTCATTACGCTCACCAGACGAGATGCCTTATTACTGGCGCAGGAGATTCTGAACTTATATGCCTGATAATCGGCGATTACCTTCTCTTTCGTAGCCCTAAAACAAAAAGGCCTGACCCGTAGAGGGGTCAGGCCTTTCTTATAAATCTGCTTCTTATACCTCCGTATTTTTTGGCTTACGGCCACGTGGCTTGCCCGTGTATTGCACCTTTTCAGTGGCGTC
The DNA here is from genome assembly GCF_012849055.1 of Spirosoma rhododendri. Classification (NCBI taxonomy): domain Bacteria; kingdom Pseudomonadati; phylum Bacteroidota; class Cytophagia; order Cytophagales; family Cytophagaceae; genus Spirosoma; species Spirosoma rhododendri. The sequence continues at coordinate 4,920,812 of NZ_CP051677.1, forward strand.
ATCCAGCAGCAATTCGTAGGCAGTGACTCCTTCCTCGTACGAAAAAGGCTTTATCACAAAGGTATACTTTGTGTTGGCATAGTCGATTTTCCCTTTCTGCAGAATTGTGCCAAGCGAGATCGTATAGCTTTTTGCTGCTTTATCCATTGCAAAACTTTCTTCGCTGTCAGCACCCGCCGGAACAAGATACAGGGATTTAATTTTACGCTTTCCCTCCTGTGTACCAACCATGAACTGACCTTCTTCAGGGCGCAAACCTAGTTGTTCCACTGATTTCATCGGAAATACTAGTTTACCAGCGCCCGAAATATATCCGGTACTAACCACTTTTTTTTCGGTAGCCGGTTTCGTTTCTTTCTGAACGCTATTGTCTTCGGGCTTGTAGAAGCGAATATTTTTTGCTTTCATTCGATCGGGTGATTTTCTGACGTTGCAAATGTAATAAACCCATTTACAGTTTTCCTACGTTTGCTTTTACGACCAACACTTTTTTACGCAAAAAGTTGACAATGTCGAGTCCAAAAAAGTACACTTCTACTAAATACACCTATCCGTTATTTTCAGCAGATACGGTTATATGACACTGCACAGCCGCAGAAAAACTGTATATGTTTTTCGTTTGTAGCTATACTATCCTGCATAAAAGCATTTAACTCACTTCTATCATTTTGTGGCCCATATCACTACAAACCAATTACTTAAGGGTTCAAATAAACATAGCTTTATACTACCCTATGTAACCAAAAAAAGCGCTGTCAACTCGTAAAGAGTTAACAGCGCTTTAAGAAAAACACACCAGCCAATACGGCTCAGATTACTTCAGCATAAACCGATCGAGCAAGAGGTAACGGTCCCGATTTTTTTCCGTTTCAGCCCGCGTATTTACGTCGATCATCATCACACTCGCAGGTTTTCCCGGTACAACGGCGGGCCAATTTGGTAAACCGGTTCCGTTTGGATTACCCGTTTTGATGAAATCAGCGAAGTATTGTTGCATGGTTTTCGACACGGTATAATCGTCGGGAGTCCAGGCGTAGACGGTATTTGTGCCCAGATTTCCCATCGCGTATTCAATTTCAGCCGAGTGAACAGCCCCTTTAGCCACCGGCATTTTGATGGCATTGGGGTCGTTGTTTTTAACTACTCCACCCGCCAAACCGGGGGTAGCATCGCCCATTTTTGCCGTCATTCCCGGACGCGCCCGCGTGTACATATACCGGTACACAGGCTTGCCACCCGTCTGACTTTGCAGGTCCGACCATTTCCACGTGCTGAACCCAATAAACCGATCGCCCGCTAAACTCGTCGCGACCGATTCTACATCATTATCCGATTGAGCCGCGTACTGCTTCAGAATGTCGTTGGCTTGTTCGGGGTACATTTTTTTCACCGCGCTGGTGTAATTTTCGACCGTCGGTGCTTCTTTTCCCAGCATCGCCCGGTAGTTCATTTCTTCCGAATTCCAGCCAACCAGCAAGGGTACGTGTGCCTGCTGACCACTCTCAAAAATCGCGAGTGGCGACTTCGGGAAAAAGTACCCATCGATCACAACAGAAAAGCGTGGTGTGTTGGGCTGCGCAGTTGCCTGAAGCATCTTTTCGGCCGGTATCGCCCGCAGATCGGCCAAAGATTTGGCACCCAGCTGTTCGGCAAACGCAACGCCCTGTTTTTCACCTTCTGCCAGCGACACCGGCGACAGCGTGCCAAGTAGCGATCCGCTTTCGCCGATGGCTCCGGCCATCATATTTTTCGACAGGGGCGACGCCATCAGCGCACTAACCGATACAGACCCTGCCGATTCCCCGGCAATGGTAATCCGGTTGGGGTCGCCACCAAACGCGGCAACGTTATCGCGCACCCATTTCAATGCTGCGTACTGATCGAGCAGGCCGTAGTTGCCCGACGCTTTGTGGGGCGACTCGGCGGTCAGTTCGGGATGCACCATAAAGCCGAATACGTTGAGTCGGTAGTTGACCGTAACGGCCACAATACCGCGCTTTGCCATACTTTCGCCGTCGTATCGCGGTTCTGAGCCGTCACCCGCCACGAAACCTCCGCCGTAGTAATAAACGAGTACGGGCAGTTTTTCCTTTGCCGATTTAGCTGGTGTCCAGACGTTTAGATACAAACAATCTTCGCTGACCCCGTTCGACCGGAAGCCCATGTCGCCGAAAATTGGTCGCTGCATCGCGCGTGGCCCGAACGCCGTGGCCTGCCGGACACCCTGCCAGTTGGCAGCTGGCTGGGGCTCTTTCCAGCGCAGATCGCCAACAGGTGGCGCTGCGAAGGGAATCCCCTTAAACGCACGAACACCGCTGCTCTCCAGCGTTCCGGCCAATGTACCGTTGGCGACTTTCGCTTGTGGCTGTGACGCTGCCCCCGACTGCGCCAGCGCAGGCAGCGTAACGCAGCTGGTCAGTGCAAGACCGACAATCAGATTTCTCATGGATATTTTCTGTTTTTGATTTACAGGAAAAAGCAATCCGTTAAAATTACGCATAGCTACTAATTGTAAATGCGGGAAGCCCCAAAAACTACTGTTTACGGGCGGCTATTTTGCCAGACAAACTAACTAATACGGCCTCCATTTTGGGTGACTATATCGGCTGTTATCCGGGAAAGTAATCAGCTATTGTGGGTAACGAACCGTTGCATGCGTTCGTTATACAGATCAAGTTGCGCATCGTCGGGCTGGCCTGATTGATAGAGGTCAAAGAGGAGAAAATCAGCCCGGTCGGCCCCTTCGATCATACCTTCGAACTTTAATTCCTGCTCCACCCACCGCGCCGATTTATGAAGCGTGGTAGCCTGCAAAAGCACCGCCCGCGTGACGTCAGCTGTGCGCTCCGGGTTCTGCGTTGTCAGCAACAGTGTATTAATCGTTCGTATGTAATCCTGGTGCGTTAATTCCGGATCGGGCAGGGTTGTCTGACTCCACTGATTGGCAAGCAGCTGAGTTAATTCGTGGTAAGGCGGCTGGTCAAGATCGCTGGGTCGTATGCGTCGATTCACAATTTAAGGCTATTGTTTTTTCCTTGGATTCCCCGCCTTCAAAGCGCGCTGATCGGTGAGATCAATAGCGTACTAATTGCTACGTGAGGTTGATTACAACTGTCTACTCACCGAACGTGTTTATCAGGTCGCCTTCTAGTGTTGTTTTTTACCATTCTGAACGCACTAGACATTCCGGATAGGTCGGCATTTTTTTGTTATTGACAACACCCGGCGATTTCGGCAGCGTAGAACCGACTCACTCATCCTACCACACCAAACCCGCAGCCAGCCTTACCAGACAAGCTAGCAGATCAAAAAAAATGCCCCGGTTCTGCAATTGCAGAACCGGGGCATTTTACGTATTCCAGTGGTATAAACGGACTGGTTTATTTCGTTGAATCGGGCATAACAACTTTCGTTGTGTCGGTCATCATCATGGCCGAATCACCGCTAACGACGGTTTCGCTTTCAACGATAGTAGCCGTGTCGGTGGTTGCGGCCGATGACTCGGTTTTCTTCGACTGACAACCAACAGCCATCGACAACATTACAGCAAAGAAGAGGGTAGATTTGACGAAAGATTTCATGGTAATCGTGTATTTAATGGTTTCGCCGTTGATACACCACTGCCTGAAAGGTAACCCAGTTCTGCCGCAGCTTTACTTGCTTTTTAATATGACACCTACTACTCCGGCTGATGATATACCAGCACCGGCACATCCGATTTTGCGATCAGGGCAGTGGTACGGTTTGGATGCAGTAGTTTATCGATAAAACCCGTCTGCGGATACAACTCCATCACAATCAGATCCGCCAGCGTTTTCTCCATCTGTTCTTCGGTCAGAATCATCAGCGTAGCGTCGAACGCATCGACCAGTGACCCCGTCTGTTTTGCCACGTCACTCTGCGTTGTTTTGGGCTGCATGGCATACGCGATCGACTTTACGTCCACCGGGTACGTTGCTTTATCTCCATCCTGATCGGGCGTTGGTACGACCAGCACCGGGCAGCGCACTTTATCAACGACATCACTCACCGAACTCCCCGACAACCGATCAAAAAACGTACTGACGTCGCTGCGGCCCATCACGATTAGGTCGGCACTGTACTGGTTTGCCGCGTCGATGATTTCGTCCTCAACCGAGCCTACCCGCCAGTCCGACTGTACGGAGAAACCTTCGGCCTGAAGCGTAGTGCCTAACTCGTTCAGATTTCGCCGGCTGATATCTTCCAGTTCCATCGTGACCGGTGCCCCAACGCCAATGCCCGCGCCGGGGTCGGCAATGCTGGGCAGCGTCGTGTCGGGAACGATGGGCTGGTACACGTGCAGCAGGGTGATAGTGGCCCCAGTTTTTTTCGCGAACAGCCGCGCCCAGGCTAGTGGTGCGTCGGTTGTTGCGGAGAAATCGGTCGGAAAGAGCAGATTGTTCATGCGTTGTGAATGGTCTTTATGGAAGAACAAACGAAACGACCAACGTTCCCGTCCCGACCGGAATTTTGTTTACTGTGCAGGCTTGTCCGTGGCAATCCCGCCCATTTTTTCGACCGCCAGCAGCTGTTTCATGGTCTTGTCCATCCCTTCCGTTGACCCATCAAGGAAGATCACGTTGCCCTTCCCGTTTTCGGCGAAATGCTTGATAGCTTCGGTCCAGATCGAGAACAGAATCAGCGATGCGTCGAGTTTGGCTTCGGTCATCACTTTGGCGGACTCGGCCATGCCTTTCGCCACCTCTTCGCGGAATAATGCCACCCCCTGACCCCGCAGCTGCGACGCACTTTTCTCGGCTTCAGCCGAAATTTGAATGGCGTTACCCTCGGCTTCGGCAGCTTTGGTTTTGGTGATGAGCAGGGCCTGCCCTTCGTTTTCGGCGGCAGCTTTCAGATTCGAGGAAGCCACAACCTGCGCCATCGACCGCATGATGATTTCGTCGAACGCGATGTCGTTGAGCTGCAAATCGATCAGGTGATAGCCCCAGCTTTCGAGTAGTGTGTCGATCTGGGCTTTGACGTGTTCGATGATTTCGCCCCGCAGCCCCAGAATTTCGGCCTGCCGTTTGGTGGCCACGAAACTACGAATCGAACCCTCGATGGTGCGGATCAGCGCCTGCATAAACGATCCCTGATCGATGAATTTGAAGGCAACGTTCTTGACCGTTTCCTCTTCCTGATTTAGCACCGAATACACCAGCATCGCCTTGAAATTGACGTTGGCCTGATCGGAGGTGATCGCCTGAAACGCCAGCTCGACAGACTGGTTTTGGATTGACACGCGCCGGTAAATGAATTCGACGAACGGAATCTTGAAATTCAGACCGGGCGTCATGATCCGGGCGTATTTGCCGAAAATCGTGACGACGGCTACGGTACCCTGCTGCACGATCACAACAGAAAGGAACACAACAGTGGCCGCGAGGACCAATAAAATCAGAAGAAACGGCATGGTATTCTTTCGTTTAGGTTGACGGGCCGAATCTACCGGTTTCGCCTGATCGATAGCCTGTTCTATCGGATGAACGGCCTAAAAGAACACAGCCCGTGCGTGGGTGTTGATGAGCGCAAAAAAAAAGCGGATGCAACCCCGACAGGCTGCATCCGCGCCAGATTCACAAGTGGATGAATCTAATTCAGCAGTGATAAATACCCCGCGGCCCCTGAAGGGGGAGAAGTCCGCGAACAAACTTCTCCCCTTCAGAGGTTGTTTGGGGAACGATTTCAGGATCCTAGAATCGCCTTTTTTGTCATCCCGACGCAGGAGGGATCTTCGGTATTGACGAATCAAACCGCCTATTACCGAAGATCCCTCCTGGCGTCGGGATGACAAAAACTCCTTCCCCAAACAACCTCTCAGGGGCCGGGGGGTATTTATTACTGCTACTAGGCTACTATTTCTTCCGGCATCTCGACATCGACAACGGTCGTTCTCGCGTTTCGCTGACGAACATACAGCACCGCCCCCAGCAACAAACCGGCAAAGGCCAGCCCGGCACCTACCCATTGGGGCGATGCGTAGCCCAGCCCGGCCGCGATTGGCAAACCACCGAGGAAAGCACCCAGCGCATTGCCGATGTTGAAACCGGCCTGCGTTACCGACGATGCCAGCATTTCGGAGCCGTTGGATGCACGAATCATCAGAATCTGAATGGGCGCGCCCAGCGAGAACGAGATCGCCCCCGTCACGAAGGTCATGGCCAGCAACGGCAGCTTGAATGGCGACAGGTAGTACACCGCAATCAGGCTGACGACCATCAGACCCAGGAACAGCATCGTTGCTTTGATGGGCGAAACGCGGTCAGCGACAAGTCCCGATATCAGGTTACCCACGGCCATACCGACGCCCGCCAGCACCAGAATCCAGGTGATCTGATCGGCCCGGAAATGCGCAACTTCGGTTAGCAGCGGAGCGATGTAGCTGAACCACGCAAACAGCCCCCCCGTACCAATGGCCGTGATACCCAGAATCAGCCAGGGTTCGGCGTAAGTAAACAGTTTCAGGTCTTTACGCAGGTTGGTTTGCCCAACTACTGGCATATCCGGCAGCAGTTTATAGATGCCCGCCAGCGTAATCAGACCCACCACACCGATGACAACGAAAGTCAGCCGCCAGCTCAATTCGTGGCCGATATATGTACCGAGCGGTACACCAACGATGTTGGCTACCGTCAGCCCGGCAAACATCATCGAGATAGATTGTGCTTCCTTTCCCTTACCAGCCAGCCGACTCGCGACCACTGCCCGACGCCAAAGAACGCGCCGTGCGGCAGGCCCGACAGCAGCCGGGTAACCAGCATCACTTCGTAGCTGGGTGCAAACGACGACAGCAGGTTGAAGAGGGTAAACATAGCCATCAGCCCCAGCAGGATTTTCTTCGGCGGGTAGTTGCCCGCGATAGCTACAAGCAATGGAGCCCCCAGCACCACACCCAGCGCATAGGCCGAAATCAGGTGACCGGCTTCCGGAATCGAGACGTGCAGCGTCCGGGCCAGGTCCGGCAGGATACCCATCATCACGAATTCGGTCATTCCGATACCGAAGCCACCCATCGTCAGCGGAAGCAGATTCTTTTTCATACGTTTAGCAAGTCTCGCGAATATCAGTGCAATTCCACTGCCACTGATTACCTTTTCGAGGCTATTATTCTTGGAGAAATGCAAAACGACGAAATTCGTTTCCTGTCCTGCGAATGTTCTAATTTCTTACCGATTCAATACAATCAGGTTGATATAGCTGTCTGTTCAGCAAGAAGATATACTTACCAATAAGGTTGTCCCCGGCAGCTTCCAGCTGTCGAGCCGCCAGGCTAAAATGGAAGTGCATAGTTAGCCGCTAGCGCGGCTCCGACAGCTGGAAGCTGCCGGGGACAGCAGACCTGTCCGTTCAACACTCTAGAAGCTAACGCCAAGCCGCACCGCCAGCCGGTTGTATATCCGGTGTTCGTCGCGCCGGATATCGTTCGTATTTAGTGGTCGCTGGGCATCCACCATCTGCCGTTTGTAGCTGAGAGAAATGACAAACGCGCCTTTCCCCGGCTTACCAATACGCAGGCCGATACCGGGGTTGAGCATCAGCCCACCCCGCGTCAGTTCGTAGCCCGTCGATGCTTTGTCGAGCCAGGTCAGGCCATAGCCGACATCGGCGGAGGCAAAGATGCGGATGTTTTCCCGGTCGAATTCCTCGGTGGTGAGGTCGTAGCGAAGCCCCGCCCCGACCGGCAGCAGCAGTGCCCCGTTGTACCAGTCGACCCCGACGACGCCCCCACCGCCAGCCGGGGCAGCAGCCGTACCCCGTTGAACGTCTGTATGGTCAGGTTGACTTTATTCTGCACCACGTTGCTCTGCGACCCGATAAACGACGGGTAAATTACCCGCCCAAACAGGGCACCCAGCTCCGTATAGTTGACGAAGGGGTGCGCTTTTTCAACAACCGGGACCTGCGCGTACAGTCCCGGCGAACTACCGACCAGCATCGCCAGCAGGCAGCCCAGCATACGGAGCCGTTGCATGTTAGGTCAGGATGGGGCGAGTGACGGGAATTTTGCTCAGCAGCCGCAGCCGGGCGGGGTTGCTGTAGTCGAACTGGTAGAAGCCGTCCTGCCCGATCATCAGCAGAATTTTCTGGCCCGATACCGTCCCGAGCGGAATCACGTCGTAGGCTTGCAAATCTTCCATATACTGCTGCATGTTCCGGTCGATATGAAGCGGGTCGCTGGCGTTGAACGATTTCAGCCCGTAGGCCCCTTCGCAGATGAACAGGTTTGGGAAGTCGATGCCCAGCCCGTGCGGGTTACGCATCGGGTAGCTTTTCACCAGTTTGGGGCTGACCAGATTCGATACATCGACCACGTCGAGCTGATTGGCGTTGCCTGTGCAGGTGTTGCCTGACCGGAGCGTTACGTACGCCGTGTTGCCGTTAACAACCACCGGGTCGCAGACGCGGGCGTGGCTGAACGTCGACAGTTGGCGGGGCTGCGCGGGGTTGCTGTTGTCGTAGATCAGCATGCCCGTCTGCGAACCGATAAACAGTTTGTCTTTGTAGGGAAAAATGGTTTCGATCCCGTTGCCCATCGTCAACGTCGTGCTCAGGGCGGGACTGGCCGGTTTTTCCACGTTGAACAGCTTCATATCCGACGACCCGACGGCGTACAGATACTTGTCGTACAGGGCAAACCGAGCCATCGACCCACCCGTGCCGCTGCTGCCACCCGCTGACCCAGCTTTTATATCGCTGGATGCGCTGCTTGCAAACATCACATCGACGCCCCACCAGCCCGTTGATGCGGGGGTTGCTTCGCAGTTGGTCTGAACAGTTTGCGTAACATAATCGACCCGCTGATCGCTGATAAGCACGTTGTTGTTGGTGGGCTGGTAGAACCACCAGCCGCCCTCGAACCGGCCTTGCGTAAACACGTTCTGCACCCGCGCTACTTCGCGAATGTCGGCCAGATTAGCGATGTCGAACGTGACCAGGTCCATGTAGCTGTCGGCGTAGAGGAAGTGGTCGCGAACGGCGATGTCGCCATTGCCGGGGATGTTGATAAACGCCAGTTGCTTCGGTGCCGACGGGTCGCGGTTATCGATGACGTGGATACCTTCTTTCAGTTCGTTGATGAATAGGTAGCCGTCTTTGGTGTAGATTTTACCCGGCTTCGCCAGCGTGCGCGCGCCCATCACGCTGATTGCCTGCCGCACCTGCGTGGTCGACAGGGTGACGGGTGTGTATTGGCGGAAGGTGCGTGTTTCGGTACAGTTATCGGTACAGGCGGTAGCCAGCCACGCGACGGGCAACCACACCAGCAGGTCAAGGATTCGGTTCATAGCGGTTGATAGGAAAAGGTACAGAGGCATGACCCAACGACAGAACATATCGTTGTAAGGCGCTCATAAATAGCTGATTGATTTATTAAGCGGCCGTAGTCGGCGGCAATCGGCTGTCAATAGCTATCTTGGGAACATACAACCGCCCATGACCAGACAATTACCCCTCCTCGCGCTGCTGCTCCTGCTGACTGGAGTCGCCCATGCGCAAAACGACCTGACGCTGAAAACCCGCGCGTACCGGCAGCAGCACGAACACCAGCTACTCGACGAATTCCAGGGGCTACTGGCCATTCCCAACGTCGTTTACGATACGGTAAACATCCGCCGAACAGGTGCATACATTGCCGATATGCTCCGCAAACGGGGTATCGAACCGAAACTGCTCGACGCCAAAACACCCGGTGTACCGCCTGCCGTCTATGGGGAAGTGCGGGTGCCGGGCGCCAAACAAACGGTGATTTTCTACGCGCACTACGACGGCCAACCCGTCAACCCGAATCAGTGGGCGGATGGGCTGAAACCGTTCGAACCATCGCTCTACACACAAGCCCTCGACGCGGGCGGTCAGCCGATTCCCTTCCCCAAAGCGGGCGAACCCTTCGACCCAAACTGGCGCATCTACGGCCGCAGCACCTCCGACGATAAAGCCGGGGTGTTTGCCATTCTGAGCGCGTACGATGCCTTGCGGCAGATGAACGTGAAACCGACGGTGAATCTAAAGTTTTTCTTTGAAGGTGAGGAAGAAGCCGGATCGGTGCATCTGGGTGAGATTCTGGACAAGCACAAAGCCCTGCTCAGCAGCGATCTCTGGATCATCTGCGACGGGCCGGTGCATCAGACCGGGCGCAAGCAGGTACTGTTCGGCGTGCGGGGCGACGTGAATATGGAGCTGAAGGTATTTGCGTCGAAACGGCCGCTGCATAGTGGGCACTACGGCAACTGGGCCCCTAACCCCGCGCTGATGCTGGCCCGGCTGCTGACGTCGATGAAGGATGAGGATGGTAACGTGCTGATCAAGGGGTTCTACGACGACGTAACGCCCCTGAGCGAATCAGAAAAGCAGGCACTGGCCCGGATACCGCCCGTCGATGAGCAGCTTCGGCAGGAACTCGGCTTCGGACAGGCAGAAGGCGGTGGCAAGTCACTGGCGGAACTACTGATGCGTCCCTCGCTGAATATCAACGGCTTTGCCAGCGCCAACGTCGGCAAGCTGGCGACCAACATCATCCCGACGTCTGCTACGGCCGCCCTCGACCTGCGGCTGGTGCTTGGCAACGACCCGCAGCGGCAGGTGCAGACCGTAATCGACCACGTGAAGGCGCAGGGGTATTACGTCACACAGAACGAAAGCATCACCGACGAGGAGCGTGCAAAGTACCCGCGCATCGCCCGGATCATCGCCAAATCAGGCTACCGTGCCCAGCGCACTCCGCTCGATCTGCCCATCGCGCAAACCGTCGTTAAAGCCGTGCAATCGACAGCGAAAGAGCCGATTGTGGTGCAGCCCAGTCTCGGTGGTAGCCTGCCGCTGTACCTGTTCGATCAGATTCTGCACACCCCAACGATCACGGTGCCCATCGCTAACCACGACAATAATCAGCACGCCGAAAACGAGAACCTACGCCTGCAAAACCTCTGGGACGCCTTAGAAACCTACGTCGCCCTGATGCGCCTGTGAAAACGTTGTATCCTAGAAATCGGGTAATTAGGCGACAGCGAACCCTGAGTGGGCACGCATATACTCTGGCAAAAAGCCGATAACTATATCTGATGATGGTATGCCCCGCTCAAGCAAATCATCGGTGATGAGCCGATCAGTATTGTTGACCAGTATCCAGATTTTTCCCGTCGGTTTGAGTTGAAAATGCAGCACAACACTGTACTCAAAAGCATCTTTCCGCCATCCGGTACGAATCACCTGAAAATGACCGTGATCCGTGTCAGTAATTAATTCATATTCAGCATCCGGGCCACTATTTCGACGCTTTATAAACGCATCAAACCATTCCGTGATGATTGATGCATAGTGAACTAGTTTCTTATCCATTTTTCTACCGTTTTGGTCTCAACATCGTAGACAACCACGTTCAATCCGAATTTAGTCAGAATTAGCTGAGTAGCAGCCTCGGTAAAGAAAGTAGAGTAAATTCCCATCGGCACCGCTAGATACAATACGCGGTCAGGCTCCTGAATACCCATAAACGTGTGATAGTTCAGGTACTGCCCCAAAATGGTATGAAACTCATAATTGAACGATGGAGCCAGAAAACTCTTCACCTCGACAGCTATCTTTTCCGGCCCTTTTCAGCACCCATCAATTGTTCAGCCCCGAGATCAACCTCATAACTGCGATCCATAACGTTTATATAATACGGATCGTGAGTTATTGTCCAGCCATCATTTAGCAATACGTCCCGAACGACGGGATGAAAAATATCACGTGCCATACTCAGTGCGCGATGAGCCAGTTTGCGCCAACACCGATGCCGATTTCCATCTTGACGGCCATCGGAATGGCGTGCTTCATGATGTGGTCAACGCGTTCGCGCAGGTGGTCAATCTCGTCGCGGTGGGCGTCGAAGACAAGTTCGTCGTGAACAGTCAGGATCATTTTTGATTTCAGTTGCTCGCGCTGCATGAACTCGTGAATCTGAATCATTGCGATCTTCAGCATGTCGGCCGCGCTGCCCTGAATTGGTGCGTTGACGGCGTTGCGCTCGGCAAACATCCGGTCGGTCTGGTTGCGCGAGTTGATGTCGCGCAGGTAGCGCCGACGGCCCAGGATCGTTTCGGCATAGCCAAAGCCCCGCGCCTTTTCGATGCACTGATCGATGTAATCTTTCACCGCCGGGAAACCCGCGAAGTATTCCTCGATGATCTGCGCGGCTTCCTTTCGCGGTATCTTCAGCCGCTGGGCCAGCCCAAACGACGAGATACCGTAGATGATCCCGAAGTTGATTGTTTTGGCTTTCCGGCGCATATCACCCGTCACCTCATCCAGCCCGACGTGGAAGACCTTACTAGCCGTCTGCGTGTGAATGTCAACGCCGTTGTTGAAGGCTTCCAGCATGGTTTGGTCGCCACTGAAAGCGGCCATGATGCGGAGTTCAATCTGCGAATAGTCGGCCGACATGATCTGAAACTCCGGCCCGCGTGGCACGAATGCTTTGCGGATTTCGCGGCCCCGTGGTGTTCGGATCGGGATGTTTTGCAGGTTCGGGTTGGCCGACGACAGCCGCCCGGTGCTGGCCACCGCCTGATTGAACGACGTGTGGATACGGCCGTCGCGCTTGCTGATGAGCAGCGGCAGCGCGTCGACGTAGGTATTCTTTAGCTTAATCAGTTCGCGGTAATCGAGAATTTTCTGCACGATCTCGTTGTCGCCTTCGAGTTTCGACAGTACTTCCTCACCCGTCGCATACTGGCCGGTTTTCGTCTTTTTGGCGTTCTTGTCCAGCTTGAGTTTGTCAAACAGAATCTCGCCCAGTTGCTTCGGCGAACCGATGTTGAACGTCTCCCCGGCGATACTGAAAATCTCCTGCTGCACCTGCCGCATGTCCGTTTCCAGCGTCGCCGACAGTTCGGCCAATGCATTCGTATCGATCGTGATACCTTCCAGTTCCAGATCGGTCAGCACCTGTACCAGCGGCATCTCGACTTGATCGAACAGCTTGTGCAGGCTGTCTTTCTCCAGCTGAGGTGCAAACGTGTGCTTGAGTTGCAGCGTAATGTCGGCGTCTTCCCCGGCATAGTCGACCACTTTCTGGATGTCGACGTCGCGCATGGTCAGCTGGCCTTTGCCTTTCTTACCAATCAGCGATTCGATCTCGACCGGGCTGTAGTTGAGGTACGTCATGGCCATCATGTCCATGTTGTGCCGCATTTCGGGTTCGATCAGATAGTGGGCAATCATCGTATCGAACAGCTTGCCCTGCACCTCGACGCCGTATTTTTTCAGCATCAGCAGGTCGTACTTCAGATTCTGACCGATCTTTTCGATGGCTGGGTTGGCAAAAACGGGCTTGAACTGATCGACAATGGCCTGCGCTTCGGTGCGGTCGGGCGGAACGGGCACGTAAAACGCTTCACCCGTCCGGTAGGCAAACGAAAGTCCTACCAGATCGGCCTCGACGGGGTCGATGGCCGTCGTTTCGGAGTCGAAGCAAAAGCTTTCCTGCTGATTCAGAAAATGCACCAGACTGTCGCGCAGTGCTGCCGTGTCGACCAGCCGGTAGTCGTGAACGGTCGTCAGGATGGTTTTCCGGCGTTCGGGCTGTACCTCATCGATTTCGTAGTCGGGGTATACATCCAGATAAGCCGGTGCTTCCGTCACCGTGTCGACGGACCGCTCCGCACCAGCCGTATCGTCCGTCGTAACGGTTTCGGTTACGGCATCGGGCGTCGCTTCCGACCCCGACGCGGCAGGCACTTGCACAGGCGTTTTCTTCGCCCGTTTCTTCGGTTCGGCCGGTGCAGGAGCATCTACACCGGACGCATTCGTACCGGAAGGTTCGCTACCAATCGACCCAAAATCAAACGGCAGTTCGTCGGCCCCCGACGGGTTTACGGCCCCATGTTTGGGAAAGGCAGGAACGCCGGTGCATCCCCACCCGGCGAGTCGAACAGGTTCATCTGCCCGGCAGCGGGTTTGTTCTGGAACGCGGTGGGCAGTGGCTGCTCGTCGTAATTACTACCCAGCAACCGGCTCTTCATCTGCCGAAATTCCAGCTCATCAAGCAGGTTCGCCAGCCGGGGTTTGTCGTATTCGGTGTGGCGCAGCTTGTCTTCGTCAAACGCCAATGGTACGTCGAGGTGAATCGTTGCCAATTGCTTCGAGAGCATGCCCTGCTGGGCAAAATTGGTAACGTTCTCGCGCAGTTTGCCTTTCAACTGATCGGCGTTGGCGATTAGGTTTTCGACGGAACCAAAGTCAGCAATAAGCTTCTGGGCGGTCTTTTCCCCCACGCCAGGAATACCGGGAATATTGTCGACCGAATCGCCAACCAGCCCCAGCATATCCGTTACCTGCTCGATACGCTCGATCTGCCAGCGTTCGAGTACGTCTTTCACACCCAGCTTTTCGGCAGGTTTGCCCATGAACGCAGGCTTGTAAATATGCACATGCTCCTCGACCAACTGCCCATAGTCTTTGTCGGGCGTCATCATATATACCTCAAAATCAGCCAGTGCCGCTTTCTTGGCGATGGTCCCGATGATATCGTCGGCCTCGTACCCATCCAGAATCAGAATTGGGATGTGCATGGCTTCGATGATTTGCTTGATGTAGGGCGTCGCGACGCTGATATCTTCGGGCTGTTTCTGCCGGGTGGCCTTGTATTCCGGAAATTGCTCGTGCCGGAACGTCTTCTTCGACGAGTCGAACGCTACCCCGATGTGGGTTGGTTTTTCTTTCGTCAGCACCTCGATCATGGCGTTCATAAAACCAAAAACGGCCGAGGTATTGACCCCGCGTGATGAAATCCGGGGCGACTTACTGAAGGCGAAATGAGCGCGGTAGATCAACGCGAGGGCGTCGAGCAAAAACAGTTTTTTCTGGGGTTTGGCCATGCGAAAAAGCAGACAATACAAATACGAAACAGTCGGTAGTTTGCCATCACAGCATACGCCTACCGCCCACAAAGATACCAGCCCTGACGACAGATCAGTGCCTTTTTACCTAACAGTTCCGGGCCGGTTTTGATTCCGGTTTTTTCCGGCTAGCGCAACGCAAAACGGCCATTCCTGTGCAGAAATGGCCGTTTTGCGTTGTCGATAAAGGACAGCTATTATCTCCCACAGCATCCTGCTGTCAGGGACAAATTTATGGCTTGAATTAAGGTAGCAGCAGCCGATCGATCACGTGAACGACGCCGTTGGTAGCCGTAATGTCGGGGGCGGTAATGCCTGATGCCGTGCCGCCGTTACGCCGACCCGTTACGGTCAGGGCGGTAGTGCTCGTGCCAGCCGTGATCGTGCCCCCTGCGCCGTCGTCAGGCTCGACCCGGCCGTAATGAGTGGGCTGTATACCCGACCCGGTACAACGTGGTAAGTCAGAATTTTACGCAGCGAATCAACGGGCATCGCGCTCACATCAGCCACCGACCGTATCGACGGAACGGCGGCTGTAAAGGCCGCATCGGTCGGAGCAAAGACGGTGACGGGCGCGGTGGTCGAAGTCAGTGCCGACAGGATACCGGCGCGGGCTACGGCGGCATTCAAAAACGTAAACGACAGCGTGGGCCGCAGCGTGGGGATACCCTGAATAGTCGCAGCGATGTCCCCGAAGGCCGGGGGCAGCAGCAGCCGGTCGATGGGGTATATGATTCCGTTGCTGGCATTCGTGCCTGATGTCAGAATACGAGCCCCGTTGACAGAAAAAACCGTCGCGGTTGTCGAAGTGGCCGTCGTCGAGGTAGCCGTTGTTGAGGTACCTGTTGTCGAGGTCGTTGTTGTTAGTGTACCTTTCGAGAGGTAAACCGAACTCCCGGCGGCCGTAGTCTGGGCCGTGTTGAAACCCGTTGGTATCGACGAAGCATCGAGCCGGGTGGCCAGCACGTGGTACTGCAACACCGCCTGTAGCTGGGCGACCGAAAGCGCGCTGATAGCGTTTGCATCGGTATAGCCAGCGGCTTTGAATGCATCGTCAGTGGGCGCAAACAACGTGTATGTTCCGGCCTGACCCAGCGTTCCGCTCAGACCAGCCCGCTGAAGGGCTGCGTTCAACAAAGTGAACCGATTCCCGACTGACCCGTTCCCGTTTACAATCAGGTCGTTGATCGTCGATACTGTAGGCGTGTTGTCGTCGTTGGGTTTGCAGGAAGTTAGGTAGCCTAACATCAGCAGCAGCAGAGGAAGCAGGGCCGTTGTCCGAACAGTGGCCTTTGGGTAATCGGTGTGCATTGGTAGAAGGTTTGGAACTAGATACATCGGAGCGACAAAGTCTCGTTCTTGGCAAACCCCCGGTCAGGTTAAAATGTTGTTCTGACCGGGCCGGATGCCCTTAATACTGGTCGGATTGCCGTATTTAGCTGAGTTAATCCGTTGATTTTACGCGCAATCGATTTGTTAAATCCCTGACACATGCCTTACTCCATTCGCACTATTTGCCATCTGCTGATCCTCCTGCTTATCGGGCTGGGCTGCAAATCGAATTCGTCGTCAGACAGCACCAATGCCGATTCGACAGCCGTAACGCAAACGACTACGGCATCGGCAGTATCGGCACCACCAGATTCGCTTTGTTTTCGGCAGGTATTCAATCGCGATACAACCTCGCTAAAACTGGTACTGACAGGCGACCGGGCGTCGGGGCAGATCGACGTGAACCCCTACGAGAAAGACCAGGCGCGTGGCCCGTTCAGCGGTACCCGAACCGGCAACACCATCACCGCCGACTGGCAACGGTCGGGCGAGGGCGTGACCGAAACCCATGTGCTGACCATGACGCTGTCGGGCGACTCAATTGCCTGGGGCGATGGCGAGCGCGTACAGCAGCAGGGCAAATGGGTACTGAAACAACCCGGCGGAACCTACCGCTACGCACTGGCGAAAACAGCCTGCCGGTAGTAGGAACAACAGACGGCGAAATCAGAGTCTGGCCTGAACTGCTCATTATATCAGCCAATTTGAACTGTTCGCTATTCGTTATTTGTAAACACAGAGTACAGGGGTTTCCCTCTGCCACTCAACCAATAACCACGACGAAAACACCCCAATGCCAACAGTACCAACTCAACTATTCCTGCTCCTGGCGGCATCCGCGCTGGCACTAACCACCTACGGGCAGCAGACAGCCGGTAACCAGACCACCGCATCGACAGCAGGGGCTCTCCCCCGGTAGAAACCAAGGAGCCAAATTCAGCTTACAAGCCAGCGATGGCGGGGCAGACCCGGATTGCGGGCGTGAAAACGACGACACCCTACGAAGGGAAAGTCCTGACGGAGTCGCTTAAAAATCCGTGGGGTATCACCAGCCTACCCGACGGTCGACTGCTCATCACCGAGCGGGAAGGCACCATGCGTATCGCTACGGCAGATGGTAAAGTAAGCGAACCCATTACGGGCCTGCCGAAGGTCAACGCCAAAGGTCAGGGCGGTCTGCTCGGGGTCCGGGTCGATCCTGATTTCGCCAAAAACCGCATGGTCTATTGGGTGTTTTCCGAGCCACTGCCCGAAGGAAACCTGACGGCCGTTGCCAAAGGCAAACTAGCCGCCGACGAGAAAACGATTCAAGACCCAACGGTAATCTACCGCGCTACACCCGCATACAAAGGCACGCTGCACTACGGCGGCCGGATTCTGATTGCTCCCGACGGCAACCTGTTTGTGAGCACCGGCGAACGCTCTGATCTGGTCACCCGCCCGCAGGCACAGTCGCTCACGTCGGGGCTGGGTAAGGTAATCCGCATTACGAAAGACGGGCAACCCGCCCCCGGCAACCCCTTTGCTGGTCAGGCCGGTGCGCGTCCTGAATTATATTCGTATGGACACCGCAACGTGCAGGGTCTGGCATTCCAGCCGGGATCGGGCGATCTGTGGGAAGTGGAGTTCGGCCCACGCGGGGGCGACGAGCTGAACCACATTCAGCCCGGCAAAAACTACGGCTGGCCAACGATCACCTACGGCATCGAGTATGCCGGTCCGAAAGTGGGCGAAGGCATTCAGCAGAAAGAAGGCATGGAGCAGCCCGTATACTATTGGGACCCGGTGCTCTCGCCGAGCGGCATGACTTTCTACACCGGCGACATGATGCCCGAGTGGAAAAATAACCTGTTTATCGGTGGCCTGAGTAGTATGCACATTGCCCGGCTCGTCATCGAAAACGGCAAAGTGGTGGGCGAAGAGCGACTGCTACCCGACGAATACCAGCGTTTCCGCGACGTAACGCAGGGCAACGACGGTGCGCTCTACGCCGTCACCGATCAGGGACGACTATACCGGATTGCGAAGAAGTAAGTAGGTCAACGTTTGTTAAACGAACAGCCCCGGATTCATCGAATTCGGGGCTGTTCGTTTAATATCCGGGATCAGGCCCGGTGTAGTTTACTGTGCCGGCGGGCCTGTTCAGAAATAAAGCCAAGCACAATATCGTCTGGGTCAACACCGCGTTGGACCAACTCGTCTGCGATGAGCGCATCGGTATTATTCTGTTGAATCCATACCTGCTTGTCGATCAGGTCGAAGTGTAGCATGACGTTGTATACGAACCTGTTGTTGTGCCATCCTATCGCCAGCAGCTGATAGTGGTCATGTACCGTATCGGTCACCAGTTGTGTTTTGATATCGGGCGTAGCACTCTTCCGAAGCGACGCGTATTCCTCCAGTAATTCTTTAAGAATAGCGCGGTAACGACTTAGCGTATCCATTGCACGACGGTTAATGATTCAGGATTAAAGACAATCAATTCGATGCGGTAACGACTAATGGCTTTCTGAATGAACGGACGTTGAAAGAAGTTTTCCCACGCTTCCTCCGGTATAGCCAGCCAAAGGGTTCGTTCCGGGTCGAGTTCTTCTAAAGATAACCGGTAATTTTCATACTGTCCCAGTGCTTTGTGAAACTCTGATACGGGTGATTGATCGAGAAACGACTTGATCGCACCGGCGACCCGGCTCTACCGCGATACGTTCTTTCCCCCGCACTGCCCCAATTACTCGCTCGGCCCCTAAATCGGCGAAAAGCGTTACATCGCCAATCGTCAAATCCAGCGGGTCATCTGTGATAACCCATCCATCGTTTTCCAGCGCCGTCCGGGCCGCTTTATGGTAGTAGTCCCGCATCCCCTTACGCCACCTTGTAACTTACGCCTGCCAGGCTGTCCAGTGCGCGAAGGAGCGAGTTGGCGGGGGAGACTTTGAGCGTGCGCGATTGCAGGCTGATTTCCAGCCGCTCGTCGGGGTCGACCACGTTCAGCGATAGGTTACAGGTACCGGGATGGGCGTTCAATAGCTCGTTGATCTGACTAATAAGCTGCGCATTGAGCACGTCGAGTGTCAGCGACACGCGGAGTTCCTTGCACATCTTTTCACGCATCTCGTTGAGCAACCGGATCGATGCGGGTTTGAATTCCAGCTGATCGGAGTTCCACTTGTTCTGCGTCTTACCGGTAATGTGCAGGAAGCGGCCCACGTCGACATACTGCCCCAGCCGGACGTAGTCGTCGCCGAACAGGGCCAGTTCGATGGATGTGTTGTAATCTTCCAGCTTGAACAGACAGAACGGGTTACCCGTCTTGGTCATGCGAACCTGCATCGACGACACAATACCGGCCACCTTGATTTCGGGCGTTTTGGTTTCGTAGAGCTTGTCGAGGGTGCAGTTGCAGAAGCCATCCATTTCGAGCCGGAACTCATCGAGCGGGTGACCGGTGATGTAAAACCCGACGACTTCCTTTTCAAATTTCAGCTTCTCGATCTGATTCCAGACCGTTACCGTTGGCGGCTTGGGCCGCGCCAGCATCGGTTCGCCCCCATCATCGCCCCAAACAGCGACTGTTGCGCGGCTGCTTTTTCGGAGTGGTAATTGTTGCCGTACCGAATAATCTTTTCCAGGAACGGGCTGGTTTCTGTCGGTGGGACTTCAAAATACTGCGCCCGGTGATAATCGGGCTCCAGCGCGTCGAACGCACCGGCGTAAGCCAGCGATTCGAGCGTTTTCTTGTTCACCGTCCGCAGGTTGACCCGAATAATGAAATCAAAGACGTCTTTGTAGTCGCCACCGGCAGTGCGCTCTTCGATAATAGCTTCTACGGCCGCATCGCCCGCGCCTTTGATACCAGCCAGGCCGAAGCGGATTTCGCCCTTTTTGTTCACGCCGAATACCCGCTCCGATTCGTTGACGTCGGGGCCAAGTACTGGGATGTTGATGTTCTTACACTCTTCGAGGAAGAACGTAATTTTTTCGATGTTGCCCAGGCAGCTTGTTAGTACGGCCGCCATGTACTCCGACTTGTAATAGGTCTTGAGGTAGGCCGTCTGGTAGGCGACGAACGCGTAGCAGGTCGAGTGGGATTTGTTGAAGGCGTACGACGCGAAGGCTTCCCAGTCAGTCCAGACTTTTTCGCAGACTTTCAGGTTCAGCTTGTTGGCCGCGCAGCCGTCCATGAACTTGCCCTTCATCTTGTCGAGCGTGGCGCGGTCCTTCTTACCCATCGCCTTCCGCAGCACGTCGGCGTCGCCTTTGGTGAAGTTGCCGAGCTTCTGCGACAGCAGCATCAACTGCTCCTGGTAGACCGTAATACCGTAGGTGTCAGCCAAATACTCCTCCATCTCGGGCAGGTCGTACTTGACTTCTTCCAGTCCGTGTTTCCGCTTGATGAACGTCGGGATGTACTGAATCGGGCCGGGGCGGTAGAGGGCATTCATCGCAATCAGGTCCTCGAACCGGTCGGGCCGGAGGTCCTTCATGTACTTCTTCATCCCGTCGGATTCGAACTGGAAAATGGCGTTCGTTTCCCCGCGCTGAAACAGTTCGTAGGCTTTCGGGTCGTCGAGCGGAATATCATCGATGTCGGTTTCGACACCGTTGATGATTAAACCGCCATGGTTCTGCTTGATGAGCCGCAGGCACTCCTTGATGATTGTGAGGTTGCGCAACCCCAGAAAGTCCATCTTAATAACCCCCGCATCCTCGATTACCTTACCCTCGTACTGGGTGATAATCAGGTTGGTATCTTTCGAGGTCGAGACGGGAACGATGTTGCTCAGGTCGTCGGGGGCGATGATGATCCCGGCCGCGTGAACGCCCGTGTTCCGCACCGTACCCTCCAGCCGACGCGCCTGTTGCAGCACGTTCTGCACCTTCTCGGTATCGATCAGCTTCATCGTCCGGCCCACGCTCTGATCGCCCAGTTCGAGCGCGCGCATCCGCCGGACGTTCTCAACCTCTTCCGGCTGAATCACGTTCGCCAGCCCACCCGGCCCTTCGATGGGGTCCTCGAAAATCCGGCGCAGGGTCATGTTGTACGTCGGCTTATCAGGCACCAGCTTGGCGAGGGCGTTGGCGTCGGACAGGGGCAAATCCATCACCCGCGACACGTCTTTGATGGCCGATTTAGCCGCCATTGTACCGTAGGTCACGATAGCCGCGACCTGCTGCTTGCCGTACTTCTGCACGACGTAATCGATCACCCGCTGCCGGCCTTCGTCGTCGAAGTCCGTATCAATATCGGGCATCGACTTCCGGTCGGGGTTGAGGAACCGCTCGAACAGCAGGTCGTATTTGATGGGGTCGATGTTGGTGATGCCGATACAATACGCCACCGCCGACCCAGCCGCCGACCCCCGCCCCGGCCCGACCATCACACCCAAATCGCGCCCGGCCTGAATGAAGTCGGCCACGATCAGGAAGTAACCGGCGAAGCCCATCGTCTTAATGGTAAACAACTCGAAGTCAAGCCGTTCCTGTACATGACTTTCGATCTCACCGTACCGTTTCCGCGCACCCTCGTAGGTCAGGTGCTTCAGAAATTCCCATTGGTTCGCTACGTCGTCGGTGTGTAGCTTGAACTCACCCGGAATGGGGAAGTTGGGCAGCAGAATGTCGCGTTTCAACTTCAGCGTCTCGACCTTGTCGACAATCTCGTTGGTATTGTCGATGGCTTCGGGCAGGTCGTGAAACAGCGTCGTCATCTCCTGCGTGTTCTTGAAATAGAACTGATCGGAGAAGAAGGCGAAGCGGGTATTTTTGGGCATCGCTTCGTCGTCGCTGAACTCCTTCATCGACGGTGTGCTCTGCTTCTCGCCCGTGTTGACGCACAGCAGAATATCGTGCGCCACCCAGTCGTCGCGGTCGACGTAGTGCGAATCGTTGGACGCGATGATTTTGACGTTGTGCTTGCGCGCAAACTTCACCAGCACCTCGTTGGCCTTGATCTGATCGGGAATCTCGTGCCGCTGCAACTCGACATAGTAGTCTTCGCCGAAGCGGTCGAGCCACCACTTAAACTCGATTTCGGCGGCTTCCTCGCCCTTTTTCAGAATCGTTTTCGGTACGATGGCCCCGATGCAGCAGGTCGTCGCGATTAATCCTTCCTTGTATTGATCGATGAGGGCCTTCGTGACGCGGGGGTACTTGCCGTACAGCCCCTCCATGTACCCCAGCGAGCAAAGTTTCGCCAGGTTTTTGTATCCTTGCGCGTTTTTTGCCAACAGCAGCTGGTGGTACCGGACATCTTTTTTCTCCTTCGTGAATTGCTTGATCGTGTGATCTTCCACGACATAGAATTCGCAGCCAACGATGGGCTTGATACCCTGTTTGGCGGCTTCGGCCACGAACTCGAACACCCCGAACATATTACCGTGGTCGGTGATCGCAACGGCGGGCATATTATCGCCTTTAGCCTTCTTAATCAGCTTCTTGATGTCGGCCTGCCCGTCGAGCAGCGAGTACTGGGTATGCGTGTGGAGGTGGGAAAACTGCATAGATCTGAGCCGGGATTTTTCTGATTGCCTGATTGCTCAGCTTACCAGTTTGTCCGATGGTTAATTGGATTCGCGTCGATAAAAATAGCTTAATCCAACGGGCAGATGGGTATGCTGTAGTCAGAAAATTTACCCCCGTCCTGCAACCGGTTGATTCTATACGAGTTGCCGGACCGCCTGCTTAATTCGTTGTTTTACATCCGACCACGTGATGGCATCAGAAGCCATCGGGTCGACCTGTTCTTCCGCATCATCAAAGTACGTCAATGATCATATAGCCAACTCCTAATTCATTACCATTTCAATAATACGCCGGACGTTTGCCTAGTCTGTAGTTCTGATCTATAGTCTCTGTTGCGCCCAGACGTAGCATCCAGGATTGCTGGTAGTGCGTTTGACGAAAGCGAAGTAAGCCGATTTACGTTCTTTACCCTGACAGTTCAGGCTCACTTGAGCGATAAATTTGGGCGCGTTTTTCAGGACGGCGGCATCGACCAAAAATCGCTCACGCGTATCGGCTCCGTTCTTGTACGCCCGAACCGACAGGTTGTTCGACAGCGTATCTTCCTGGGGGAATACCTCGAATAAAAAAGGACTCGACTCCGATTCAAAATCAGAAGCGATCAGCAAGACGCCTGGGTAACCGCTCTCGCAGGGTGCTTGGGCGATCAGCGTCTGGGGCGGCTGGCATGACTCCGTTGCGGGTTCCTTCGACTGACAACCTGCAATCGCAAAAACAACCAATGCAGGAGCAAATTGATGAAAGTGCATTTTCATATGTTCGTCAAGTAAGTGATTCATAATCAAACCATAAACCGCGTAGTTTGCTACTTACTTAACGACCAGCCAATTTAAAACTACTCGTTCAGATAAGATGGGACTGAACATGTTCTTGTGGCTTATCAGATGGATCATAAGCCTAATAGTCAAAACGGTCTACCCAGACCACCGCTGCGTTCTGCCCGGTTTACACCCTTCATTCAGCCTTCAACTGCCCGTCCATTGCCTTTTCCATATGATGAATCTTGGGCATTGAAACCGTCTGAATGTATAGCTGCCAGGGGTGAGCTTTGCAGTAATTCTGGTGGTACCCTTCGGCAGGGTAAAACGCCTTAAACGGCACAACCTCCGTTACGACCGGGTCTTTGAACTGGCCGGACTTATCCAATTTTTGAATTGCATTCACTAGTTGTCGGTGCTCCGACTCAGTGCGGTAGAACGCCATCGACCGGTAATGCTTCCCCACATCCGGTCCCTGCTTGTTGAGCGTCGTGGGGTCGTGGGCGGCAAAGAAAGCCGTGAGCAACTGCCCGTAACTGATTTGTTTGGGGTCATAATACACCTGCACCGATTCGGCGTGGTCGGTCTGATCGGTGCTGACATCGGCGTAGGTCGGGCTGGGGTAGTCGCTGCCCGCGTAGCCCGACACAACTTCGTTTACGCCCTTCAACCGGTCGAAGGCTTCTTCCGTCGCCCAGAAGCAGCCACCCGCAAACGTAGCGACTACTTCCCCTGGCTTCAAAGCGGGTAGTTTAGCGGGCCTATTGTCGGGAGCCTGTCCCATCGAACAACCGAGTAACAGAACGGTCAGGGCGGCAAACAGACTGGTTTTCGTGCGTTTTTTCATCACCCGTAAAACACGAAAACAGGCTAGTTAATTCGTCGGCTGGCCCGGCTCAAAACAACCACCGGGCTTCGGTAGTATGTATCCTGAATCCGTCGGTAACCAATCCGATGACTACCGTATCTTACTTCGTACTTACCATGCGCTACAACTACTGGCTGCTGTTACTTGTATCAAGCGTTACCTCTGCTATCGCGCAGGACACCATTCAGGTGGTAACGCCCCACCGCGATTCGATCAACATCGTCGTGCCGAAAAGCGATTCGGTTCAGGTCAAGACCAATTTCAAAACCGTCCTCAAAAAACCCGACACGACCTACTGGCAGCGGTCGTTTGTGGGTAATCTGAACTTTAATCAGGCCAGTTTCAGCAACTGGTCGGGGGGCGGCACCAATTCGATTGCGTTGGGGGGCGTCATCACGGCCCGCGCCCTCTACCTGCGAAAAAACATCTCGTGGGACAACACCGCCGACCTGCAACTGGGTTACAGCCGACAGGCCGGGTCGACGCTCAAAACGGCGGATCAGGTTGTGCTGATTTCGGTGGTTGGGGTCAAAGTCGCTCCGAAGTGGGATATCATTGGTTGGGGGTACTTCAACACGTTTTTCGCGCCCGGCTATCGCTACGACGCCCTCCCCGCCGACCGGACCCGGCTGCAAATCGCCAATTTCCTGACGCCCGCTCAACTAACCCTTGCCCTCGGCGTTTCTTACAAACCAACGACCTGGTTTGCCATCCGGATGAGTCCGTTTGCTCCCCGCCTGACGTACATTGCCGATCAGAGCGTGCGCGTCCGGCAGGATTCGGCCGGCTTATACAGACCCGACCCCACGGCTACCGTTTACGGCGTGCCGCCCGGTCGGAATCTGCGGGGGCAGGTGCTGGCGTTTCAGCTACAGGCGGTGCTCAACCGCGACCTGACCGAAAACATTTCGCTCAATGCCCGCTACCAGTTTTTCTCCGAATACGCCCGGCTGAGCTACGCCGTTCACCGGCTCGACCTGACGTTTACCGCCAAAATCAACCGGTACATGAGTACGACGTTTAACCTGATTGGCCTCTACGACCGCGACTTCAGCAACCGGCTGCAACTTCAGCAGACACTGGCGCTAGGCCTGGTTTACAACGTCAGTACGTTCCTACCGGCGAAGAAAAAGAACGTCGATTCCAAAACCATTTACACCATTCAGCCCGGCCGGTTTTAGGTGGTCCGGCTTTCAATCCGGTCAATTAGCTGCTGAATGACCGTTTTTTGTGCTTTGGGCAACTGGACTGATGTAAACAGAAATACGTCTTTCAGGTACTGCCACTGCGCTGACGTCAGCAGGACCAGTTCGGTCTTAAAATCGACGGTTGGCGCATCGGTATTGTCACGGCTCACCGACAAGGTCGGTTTTACGGCTTCGATCAACTGTTTGCTCAGTTCACTACGAACGTATTGATCGAGCGTGTAGGCGGGAATCCGTCCGTCTGTGTCCGTTTTTTTAAGCGTGGTACTGGCTTTGCAGATCATGGTTCGGGTGAATCGGTCGGGTCCAGAATGCGGATGGGTTTCTTGTTTTCGTCCAGCGCGACAAACGTGAACGTGCCGTGAATGGCCGGGTGCCGCTCCATCGAGTACATCTCTTCGACGAAAATTTCGACGGCCACGCGGATGCTCGTATTGCCCACGTGCTCAACTCGCCCGATAAGTTCAATGATCGTTCCGGCCGGTATCGACTTGGTAAAATTGATCTTGTCGGACGACACTGTGACCATGCGTTTGCGCGAAAACCGAGTCGCGGCAATAAACGCGACCTCATCCATCAGTTGCAGGGCCGTACCGCCAAACAGGGTGTCGTAATGGTTAGTCGTACTCGGAAAAACGGCCTTGAACACGCGGGTTTCAGCCGCATCGATACGGTCCGCCAGCGTGGGAAATGTGAGTTGGGACATGAAATTGGGTTTGCGGTTTGTAGTTCGTGGTTTGTAGTTGCGATGCCCCGCCGGGACTGGCGCAACCACAAACCACGAACTACAAACTAGATAACTATTGATTCCCGCGCGGTTTGCGCGGCCTGCACCATGTTGCGCAGGGCTTCGGTGGTTTCGGGCCAATGGCGGGTTTTCAGGCCGCAGTCGGGGTTGACCCACAGGTTGCGGGCGGGCAGCACGTCGCCCGCTTTTTGCAGCAGGTCGATCATTTCGGCCGTCGTCGGGACGCGGGGACTATGAATGTCGTACACGCCCGGCCCGATCTCGTTGGGGTAGTTGAAGCGGGCGAAAGCATCGAGCAGTTCCATCTGCGAACGCGACGTTTCAATCGTAATCACGTCGGCGTCGAGGTCGGCGATGGACTGGATGATGTCGTTGAATTCGGCGTAGCACATGTGCGTGTGAATCTGCGTCCGGTCCTGTACGCCCGAGGCCGATACGCGGAACGCCCGCACCGCCCAGTCGAGGTAAGCCGCCCAGTTTTCCCGACGCAGGGGCAGGCCTTCCCGCAGGGCCGGTTCATCAATCTGAATCACCTGAATACCTGCTTTTTCCAGGTCGACCACCTCATCGCGCACCGCCAGCGCGATTTGCAGGCAGGTGTCGCGCCGGGGCTGATCGTCGCGCACGAATGACCATTGCAGGATCGTGACGGGGCCGGTGAGCATTCCTTTTACCGGCTTCGGCGTCAGCGACTGCGCGTACTGTGCCCAGCGCACCGTCATGGGTTCGGGGCGGTGTACATCGCCGTAAATGATCGGTGGTTTCACGCAACGGGACCCGTAGCTCTGTACCCAGCCGTTTTCGCTGAACGCAAAACCGTCGAGCAGTTCACCGAAATATTCGACCATGTCGTTGCGCTCGAATTCGCCGTGAACAAGTACGTCAAGGCCAATTTCTTCCTGCCAGCGAATAGCCTGTTCAGTTTCCTGCCGGATAAAATCGTCGTACTGCGCCAGCGTCTTCTCGCCTTTCTTCCACTTCGCCCGGTTGGCCCGCACGGCGTCCGTCTGCGGAAACGAACCGATTGTCGTCGTCGGGAACAGGGGCAATTGCAGATGCGCGTGCTGCTCCGCCTGCCGGTCTACGAACGACGCATTACGCTGTGCATCCTGCTCCGTCAGTTGGCGCACCCTGTTCTGCACCGCCGGTCGATTAATCAGCGCTGACTCTTTCCGGGCGGTGATGGCCTGCTGGTTTGCCGCCAGAACCGCATTCGCTGACGCATTGGCGGGGTCGTTGAACAGCGTCGTGAGCGTGGCCAGTTCGTCCAGTTTTTGCCGGGCGAAGGCCAGCCATTGCTTGATTTCGGGCGTCAGGCCCTGCTCGGCCGTTTCGTTAGCCAAATCGCAGGGAACGTGCAGCAGCGAACACGATGGTGCCAGCATAACCCGCTCACTACCAATAGCATTGACAACCCGCTGGATCGTCTGTCGCGACTTTTCCAGATCATTGATCCAGATATTCCGCCCGTTGATGACGCCTATTGAAAGCTGCGTCGACTTGCTGGCAAAATCAGTTTGGAGGATGTCGTCCAGTTGGCTTGGGCAGCGGACCAGATCGAGGTGCAGCGCGTCGACGGGCAGTTGCAGGGCCAGGTTCAGGTTGTCGCCGTAGCAGTCGAAATACGACGCCAGCAGGATGTTCAGGTCGGGGAATTGTCCGCGTAGCCGGGCGTAGGTTTTGGCGAACACCGCGCGTTGGGCATCGGTCAGGTCGAGCGACAGACCCGGTTCATCCAGTTGAATCCAAGTGGCACCCTGCGTTTGAAGGCGACTCAGTATCTGTTCGTAGACGGGCAGCAGCCGGTCGATCAGGTCCAGCCGGTCAAAGTCGACGTCTTTCTCTTTGCCCAGCAACAGATACGTCACGGGGCCAATCAGCACCGGTTTCGGCACCACGCCAAGCGTCTGCCGGGCTTCATCGAACTGGGTGAAGATGCGTTCCGACAGCAACGTAAACGACTGGTCTTTCGAGAATTCCGGAACGATGTAGTGGTAGTTTGTGTCGAACCACTTGGTCATCTCCATCGCTTTCAGGTCGAGGCCGTTCTGCTGATAACCCCGCGCCATGGCGAAGTACAGCGTCAGGTGGTCATCGTCCGGTTCGGCACTGTCGAGCAGCGGCTGGAAACGGGGTGGAATGGCCCCTACCGTCAGCGACAGGTCGAGCACCTGATCGTAGAACGAGAAGTCGTTGCAGGGAACGAGCGCGATGCCCGCCTGCTGTTGGGTCAGCCAGTTATCGGTGCGGATTTGCCGCCCGACGTCCTCTAGCTGCTGACACGTGATTTTGTTGGCCCAGAACTGTTCGCAGGCCCGTTTGAGTTCGCGGTGGCTACCAATTCGTGGATAGCCGAGATTGTGTGCGATCATAAAAATGGTTTGAAAAATGGTTGATCGCGTTCGATGCCGAACTCCATACGCCTACCCAACTCCAAACTCTATCGATACGACACACCACACCCGGCCCCGGTGATGGAGCGGAAAAATGAAACGGGAAAAAGTGGTCAATACGTGATAGAACCCAGGGCCGTGTGGGCGTAATCAGCAAGGCTAAGGGCAAGTCTCCTGGCTTGTGACGGTATTTGCCGTCCTTCTCATCCCCTGGTAACGGGGACAATGGACATCGAGGGCAAACCCTTTTCTGATGGTCACTGACAGTAGCAACGTCTGCTCGTGAATTTCACACGATTCCTTTTTAATCTCCTGAACCTCTCAGGAAAACCAATAGCCTGTTTGACGGAAAACAAAGAACGTTGGGGCAAAGCTAGTCGCATTGGCCGGACAATCACAACGATGACGCACCCGGCCCACCGTAAGCAGACTGGCCGCGCAGGTCATAGCCCGGTGTTGCCGCCTGACCCTCAAACGCTTATCCGACCAGATTTTTTCTGGCAAAACCGTCGGTCGACGAGATTTGCTGCCCCACTCGCTGATGACCGGACTAGGCAGGCCACTGCGTATCGATACCCTGCGAACGAATCAGTTGCTGAAAGTCGGCCAACAGGTTTTGCTTTTCGCGCACGGCACGGGGTGGCACCTTTCTATCGATGGCAAACGAAATCAACGCCCCAACCGCTTCGCCGATGCTCCACTCGACGGGGTGCAGTCGGTAACAGCCGTTGGTGATGTGTGTCGTACCGATATTTTTACAGGCGGGCAGCAGATTTTCCATTCGTTGCGGCAGTAAAGCCCCCAACGGTATCTGAAACGGCAACGACCCAAAGTCGATGTAGTTGTTGCCGCTGGTACTGGGGTGCAGGTCGATATGGTAGTAGCCGATACCAACACTGTCGGCGAAGGGCGCGGCTTTATTCCCGGTTTTCTGCCCCGTAATCAGCGCCCGGTTATCGGCTCCAACGTATTCTTCCAATACGCGGAAGACGGGTTTGATGCGCCGGGCTTCCCGGATGTACGGGTATTTGGCCAGCCCATCGGTGGTACCCATCACGTCGGGGCGGAGTCGAAGGCCGGGCCAGCCTTGCCCACCATCGGGGCGCGGCACTTTGGTTTGCAGCCAGTACAGTAACGACAGACTCAGCTGCTTTGCCCGGTCGACGTGTCGGGCGAATTCTTTCTCCGACGCACCAATTAGATTCCCCAGCGCGTAGTCGTTTTGTGGCCAGTTGACACTGCTGATGTCGCCCTTATAGAACCCCGACTCGAAATTCGCCCGACTGATGATGCGCCGGTAATTCCAGAGGTTTAGCGCATCGCCAGTTTTGGCACCCTCGGGCTGAAAGCCCAGCGTTTTGGGGTCCAGTGTTTTCGGGTTCGAGTACGACAGCGACAGCAGTTTTCCCGACCAGGCTGGTTTCAGCACGGGCGTGTGGTTACGCCAGAAATCGTACTCACGCGGCTTATCGATGATGTGATTTTCACCAGGAACATAGTCCATCGCGAAGCACATCGTGAACGCCTGCACATTTTTGGGGTCGGCCTGTTCGGGGGCGTGGAGTTCGCGGGTATCGGCACGGGATTCAGCCCCGGTCACAAACTCGGTTTTGGTCATCGGCAGCAGATCGCCGAGTTCGGTAGCGTCGACGAAGTACGGGGCCGTCAGCACAAGTTCGCGCCCGGTTTGGCGATTTCGGGCGGTTAAGGCACGCACCCGGTCGCCCTGCACGTCGGCCCCGCTGATTTTGTGGTCGAGCAACAGCGTCAGCTTACCCGCACTCAGATACGGAGCCAGCAGCTGTTGCAATACGATCAGCGATACACGCGGTTCGTGGCTGAGTCGCGACACGGCACCGTCACCCGGATTCAGGTACGGTTGCGCACGGGCCGTTTCGGTCAGCGGGTAATACTGCCGATAGAAGTCGCGGACGGCGTTCCGGTACTGTCGATACAGGCGGGTAGCCCCGTGAGTTTCAATCCACTGGTGTTCGTCGGGCGGAACGCCCTGCTGCGTCAGTTGCCCGCCAATCCAGTCTGTTTCTTCGGTCATCACAACCGTTTTCCCGGTACGCAGGGCACTCAGCGCAGCCGCGCAACCACCCACACCTCCGCCCGCAATAACCACGTCTGCCGTATAACCAGTGGCCGTAGCACGGCGCGTTGTGTCATGCTTTGTGGCAGAAAACGCGGGCAGAGAGGTTGTCAGGGCTGTTCCGCCAACGGCAGACAGTTGACTAATAAACGAACGTCGATTCATGCGAAAAACCGGAGCGCACCGGTCATGCGCCGTCTTATCCGGGAAAAGTGAGAGGGCAAACTAACAAAATTCGTAGGATGCACCTACACCGGCCAACTTATCTGGCTCTGCTTCCGCCGGACCTACTTCGCCAGTTTTACGGCCATCTCCGTCACCTGACGAATCCAGCGGGCAGGTTTCTTTTCGCCGGGCACCACCACCCGGTACGGCCCCATGCCATCGGCCAGCGGAGCCCCATCGACGCTGTCGGCCAGTAAAATCGTGCGCGTCGAAAAGTCGGGATCAAGCTCGGCGAGTGCAAATACGACTTCGTAGCCATCGGCAGCTTTCACGACGACGTATTTGGTCAGGTTCTTCCCTTTCAGCGCAGTCCCCGTACTGGCCCCGCCTGATTCAGCAGCGCAATCAGGGGGATGCCCGAGTAAGTATGTTCCTTACCGTCGCGGTCAGTGGTGGTGACGGCAGTGTGCGACATGGCCTTGATGTCGGCTGGTTTCAGGGTCAGCGGTTTGGTAAGTTCGCCCGAAATCGTGATCGTCTGGGCAAATGAAATCGTCGTCAGCAGCAGCGCGACAACAGTAAACAGAAGTTGAATTTTTGCCCGTGAGCCATTCATAGAAAAGGCCGTTATATTTTCACAAATATAACGGCCGATCGTTGTCTTTTACTGTCGGATGGCACGATTGATATATGTAGAGACGCGACCCTTCGCGTCTCAGCCCCCGGATGGTTTTTGCACCGGATGGCGTTGTTGCTGACGCATCCGGGCTGACGCGTGCTGAGACGCGAAGGATCGCGTCTCTACACAACTGGATGGCACTACCTACTCCCAGCCCAGTGTGATCTAGGCTGGCGCAAAAAAAGAGACGCAACGTCCGGGTCACCGGTGCGATTGCGTCTCTACAAAATCTACTGCCAAATCTGGTCGGCCTTACTTCATCGTCCAGTGGAAACCGTCGTTCTCGATCAGCTTCATGGCCGCTTCGGGGCCCCAGGTACCGGGCTCGTAGTTCGGAAAATCGGTTGGCTTCGTGTTGTCCCAGTTTTCAATGATTGGCGTTACCACCTTCCAGGCCGCTTCGACCTGATCGGCCCGCATGAACAGCGTCGCGTCGCCAGTCATGGCGTCGAGCAGCAGCGTTTCGTAGGCTTCCGGCTCCTGCCCTTCATAGGCCGTTTTGTAACTAAACACCATCTCAACCGGGTCGATGGCGAGCGTTTGGCCCGGACGCTTGGCCTGGAACTGCAACCGGATGTCCATATTGGGTTGAATACCAATAATCAGTCGGTTAGCCCGCCACTCTTTCGACGCTTCTTCGGGGAAAGCGTAGTGCGGAGCGGGTTTGAACTGAATGGTAATCACCGTTGCTTTTTCGGGCAGCACTTTCCCCGTCCGCAGGTAAAACGGTACGTTCTCCCACCGCCAGTTGTTGACGTACAGCTTCACAGCGGCAAACGTCTCTGTCGCTGATTCGGGGTCGACGCCTTTTTCTTCGCGGTAGCCCGGAATGTCCTTGCCATCGACTTTACCGGGGCCGTACTGACCGCGCACCGCATGAGACGGGTCGATGGGCCGAATAGCGTTGAGCACTTCCACTGTTTTGTTCCGCACTTCGTTGGCATCGAACGAAATGGGGGCTTCCGTCGCGACCATGCACATCACCTGCAAGAGGTGGTTCTGAATCATGTCGCGCAGCGCGCCCGACTCCTCGTAGTAGCCGCCCCGCCCTTCCAGCCCGACGGTTTCGGCCGCCGTGATCTGTACCGACTCTACGTACTGCCGGTTCCAGATGGGTTCAAAGAGGGAGTTGGCGAAGCGCAGCGCCAGAATATTCTGTACCGTTTCTTTGCCGAGGTAATGGTCGATCCGGTAGATCTGCTCTTCGGCAAACAGCCCACCAAGCAGCGTGTTGAGTTCCTGCGCCGTTTTCAGGTCGTGCCCAAACGGTTTCTCAACCACGATCCGAACGTGGGCCTTGTCGGTGCAGAGATCCAGTTTACCCAGATTTTCGGCGATCCCGGGCACAAGCTGGGGCGCCACGGCGAGGTAAAACAGCACGCTTGGCCGTTCGCCCCACTCCTGCTCTTTCTTACCCACGTAGTCGGCCAGCAGCTGATAGGCATTGGCGTCACCCGCGTCCATTTGCAGGTACGACAGGCAGGGTGCAAACTCATCCCACGGCCCGTCTTTACGGCGGGAGAATTTTTTCACCCCGTCGAGCAGCCGTTCGCGAAAGCTCTCATCGCTGTATTCGCTACGGCCCAGACCTACCACGGCAAATTGCTCGGGCAAATATTTTTCAATAAATAGATTGTAAAGGGCGGGCGTCAGCTTACGCAGGTTCAGGTCTCCGCTACCGCCAAAAATGAAGAGGACGGTGGGTCCCGGCCGCTGGTTCGTTGCAGGAATCATAGATTAGCAGGTTGTATATCTGACTAAAGGTCGGCGCAAGATACCGACCTTTCCAACAAACACTCCTACCCGACCCGGTGTTTGTTTTACAGTCACGACTCATACTATAACGCCCATGACCATTGCAATCGGTTCCGACCACGCTGGCTTCCGCTACAAAGAAGCCATAAAAACTATGCTGACCGAACTCGGCCACACGGTTGTCGACAAAGGCACCTACGCCGAGACACCTTCCGTTGATTATCCGCTGTTTATCCGGCCCGTAGCCGAAGCCGTGGCCGCTGGAGAGGTCGAGCGGGGCGTTGTGCTGGGCGGATCGGGCAACGGCGAGGCCATGACGTCTAACCGGATCAAGGGTGTGCGGGCGGCTCTGTGCTGGAATGAGGAATCGGCCCGGCTGGGGCGGCAGCACAACGACGCCAACGTGATTTCGCTGGGCGAACGGATGATGGATCAGGACACGGCGCTTAAACTGGTACGAATCTGGCTCGATACACCCTTTGAAGGGGGCCGTCACCTCGCCCGGATTCAGGAACTGGATCAGTAGGCTCGAGGTTCAGCAGACCCCGATGAGCCACGCCCACCTACTCCTGCCATGAACAGACCCACCCGTCAGGTCGGTTATTTTTTATCCAGCCAGTATTTTTCCGACGGGCTGCGCACGACGCTGGCTATTCTGTTGCCGTCGCTCGTGCTGGCGCAGTTCGATGCGCTCACGACCGGCATGGCGATGTCGATTGGGGCGCTGGGGGTTAGCCTGAGCGATGCGCCGGGGCCGGTTATGCACCGGCGAAACGGCATGCTGGCAACCGTTCTGTCGACCGTACTGGTCACGCTGCTTACCGGCTTTGCCCGCCTGAACGACTACACGCTGGCGATCGAGATTCTGGTTGTCAGTTTCGTTTTTTCCATGCTGGCCGTCTACGGCACCCGCGCTACATCGGTGGGGACAGGGGCGATTCTGATTATGATTCTGATGATGGAACGCCCGCTCGATGCGGTCGGCGTCGTCAAGGAAAGTGGTCTGATTCTGGCCGGTGGCCTTTGGTACACCGGTATCAGCCTGCTGGCATCGCGGCTCCAGCCTTACCGACTGGCGCAACAGACATTGGGGCAGTGTATTCACGAGGTCGCTAAATTTTTGCACGTCAAATCGGAGTTTTACACGCTCAGCACTCAACTCGACACCGATTACCGGCATCTGGTTAGTCAGCAGGTGGCGGTGAGTGAGAAGCAGGATGCCGTTCGGGAAGTGCTGTTCAAAAGCCGCCGGTTTGTCGCCGAAACCACCCGAACGGGCCGTTTGCTGGTGCTGACGTTCGTGGACATTGTCGATCTGTACGAGCAGATGGTGGCGATGTATTACGACTACGAGGCCCTGCGTAAACGCTTCGGCCATACCGATATTCTGCCGATGATTGCGGGTCTGATCCGGCAACTGGCCAACGAACTCGATCATATCGGGCTGGCCGTGCAATCGCCGGTAGCCGTACCGAGCCGCCCGGCTTTCGACCTGACGCCCCAACTGGAAACGCTCAAACAGGCCATCGACGAATTGGGCGATCGGGAGGGCAGCACGCTCGTGCTGAAAAAGATTCTGATCAACCTGCGGAATCTGGGGCAGCGCATCAGCACGATCCGCAACAACATGAAAGCACCCGCTTCTGTGCTGTCGAAAAACAACGACGACCTGGAGTTCGGGCGGTTTGTGTCGCATCAGGAAATTGATTTCAAGTCGATTCGTAATAATCTGAGCTTCAATTCGTCGGTGTTTCGTCATTCGCTGCGGCTGGCCCTGACGATGTTGATGGGCTTCGTCCTGACCCGTTTGCTGGCCTACGGACACCACAGCTACTGGGTGCTGCTGACGATATCGGTGATTCTGAAGCCTGCCTTCAGCCTGACGCGTCAGCGCAATTTCGAGCGAATCGGCGGTACGCTGGCCGGGGGTATCGTCGGCGCGCTCATTCTGACGTTCGTAAACAATCGACCGGTGCAGATTGGCTTTATGATCGTGTTTATGGTCGGGGCCTATAGTGCGCAGCGGGTCAATTACATCGTCATGGTTTTTTTCCTGACGCCTTACATCCTGATTCTGCTCAATTTTCTGGGTGTCAACTATCTCGGCGTGGTCGAAGAGCGGTTTCTCGATACGCTCATGGGTGGCCTGCTGGCGCTGGCAGCGGGTTATGTGCTGTTTCCCCGCTGGGAATCCGATCAGCTGCAACTACCCATGCGGAACACGCTGCGGGCCAATCTACGCTACGTACAGGTGCTGCTCAACTGCCTGACGAGCCGAACGCCCAGTCTGGTCGAGTACAAGCTGGCGCGCAAAGATGTGTACGTGTCCTCGGCAAACCTCTCGGCAGCCCTCGACCGGATGTTGTCGGAACCCAAGCACAAACAGCGCAACGAAAAGCTGATCTACGAATTTGTGGTGCTGAACCACATCCTGTCGGCCAACGTCGCGACGCTAACCTCGGATTTGCTCAACGAACCGTCGAAAACATACCCCGCTCCGGTGCAGCGCCCGGTTCGGCGCGCCATCGTCAGCCTGACCGACGGCCTATACCGGCTCGGCGAACCCCGCATCGGTCCAACGCCCGAACAACCCGCGCTGGACTCGTCGCCCGGCAAAACCCCACCCGACGACGCCCAACTGAGCGAGCACCTCAACTTCGTGCAGCAGGTCAGCAGCGACATCGGCAAAGTGATCGAGCGATTGAATGGATAGTTTAACGTTTAATGTCTAATGTTTAAGGTTGGCTACCGCGAAGCAACCTTAAACATTAGACATTAAACGTTAAACCTCAAACTACTTCGCTTCCTCCACCGTTTCCTGGGCTTCGTCGAGGTCGTTGCCTTCGGGCTGGGGCTTCTCGATGTGGGGGCGTTCGGCGTCGGGGACGTAGGTCAGTTCGATAAACATCGGGAAGTGATCAGAACCGACGCTGGGGAGCCGTTTGATGCGCTGTAACTGAAAGTGGCACGACACGAATACGTGGTCGAGGGGCCACCGCAGCGGGGGGTATTTGGCGTGAAACGTGTTGAACAGCCCCCGCCCGATACGCGGATCGAACAGACCGCTGATGCGCTGAAACAGTCGCGTCGTGTGCGACCAGGCCACGTCGTTCAGATCACCCGCTACGATAACGGGCTCCGACTGCTTTCGCGCTTCCCGACCCACCAGCACCAGTTCGGCATCGCGCTCTGTTGAGCGGTAGTGTTCGGTGGGGCTGGGCGGCATCGGGTGAACGCCGTAGAAGTGAATCGGTATGCCCGACGGTAGTTTGAACTGGATGTACACCGACGGAATATCGTCCTGAATCAGGTGCCGTAGTTCGTGGTGCGTCATCGGCAGTTTCGAGTACAGCAGCAGCCCGTAGGTGTTTTCCAGCGGGTGCAGAACCTGGTGCGGATACCGGCTTTCGATGGACTGCATGTCGTTTTTCCACCGCTGATTCGTTTCCAGCAGCATCACCACGTCCGGTTCGTACTGGTTAATCAGCGACAGCACCTTGTCATACTCCCGGTTGTACTGAAACACATTGGACACCAGCAGCCGGATCGTATTGTCGGGGTCTGATGGGGCGCTATTCGTGCGCCGGACGACCTGCTTTTTGGCCAGCGCGGTGAACGGGTAAATCAGCCACGACTGGTAACAGAGCGTTGCCAGCAAACCAATCGGCACCAGCACCAGCCAGTCATTGAAATAATGGTTACCAAACCAGCCCCAGGCAACCAGCCCCGCAGCCGCCAGTACGGTCAGTTGCAGGTGCGGAAAATCCCAAATGCGAATCCACCAATAGTCGAGCGGAATGAGGTTGATGAACGAAACGACAACGATAAGAACAGTGTAGCCAATCAGTATTGCATCAGGGGTGGGCATAAACGTAAGCTCGTGAACCGAATGGATAAAACAGGGAAAACATCTTTACAACAGCGCAATACCGTCGTCGCGAATCTCGATCCGGCGGTCTTTGTACAGGGTACCGATTGCTTTTTTAAACGTTTTCTTACTCATCTCCAGTACCCGGTGAATCTCCTCCGGCGCGCTGCTGTCGTTCAACGGCAGAAAGCCTTTCTCCTGGCGCAGCACCTCCAGAATCCGCTGCGCGCTGGGCTCGACGTTCTCGAAACCCATCTGCTGCAAACTCACATCGACCCGGTTATCGTCGCGAACGCGTTTGACGAAACCCGGCATCCGATCACCCACCTGTACCGGCCGGAATAGCTCGTTGTGGTACAGCAGCCCCTGATACCGATCGTTGATAATCACGTTGACGCCCAGATCGGTAATTTCGTAAGCCAGCAGATCGACAGGATCATTTCCGACCAGATCGGATGGGTCGGGGTCGAGAAAGCGACTGACTTTGCTCGACGCCACCAGTCGGCCGGTGCTTTCGTCGAGGTACAGAAAAACGACGTACCACTCCCCTTCCTGCATGGGTTTGCTCTGTTCCCGGTAAGGTACGAGCAGATCTTTTTCCAGCCCCCAGTTCAGGAAAGCACCCACATTCGACACGGCCACCACCGGCAGCGGGGCAAACTCGTCGCGCATGATGTGGGGCGTCAGCGTAGTCGCGATGGGGCGATCTTCCGAATCGGTATACACAAACACGTCGATTTCATCTTCAACCCGCAGATCGTCCGGTACGTATTTGTTGGGCAGCAGGACGTCGTCACGATCGTCGTCGGGATGCCCCAGAAAAAACCCGACGCTGGTCTGACGCAGGGCAATAAGTTTGTTGATTCGGCCAATTTCGAGCATAAGCACAGTAAGCTTGTCCGGCAAAAATAACGATAAACCAACGCGCAACCGGTCTTTCGCCACCCAGGACCAGACCTACTTTTTAATAAACCATAGACAAACAAAGTGGTTATTCTGGTAGCCGTGTGAGCGGAATTAATCTCAATACTATATGAACACCGAACAAAATCTGAGTGGTAAGAAAGTAGCCATCCTGCTATCGGAAGGCTTCGAAGAAGTAGAAATGACCAAGCCCCGGAAGGCGCTACAGGAAGCAGGCGCAACGGCTCACGTCATTGCCCCGAAAGGTGGCGATGTGAAAGCGTGGGACATGACCGAGTGGGGCGATACATACGATGTAGACCTGGCCCTTGACGCGGCCGACCCATCACAATATGATGCCCTGCTGCTGCCCGGCGGTGTTATCAACCCCGACAATCTGCGTCAGGACGAAAAGGCAGTTGCTTTCGTAAAGCATTTTTTCAGCGAACAGAAACCCGTAGCGGCTATCTGTCACGCACCGATCATGCTGATCGAAGCTGACGTAGTTGATGGCAAAACGATGACATCGTTTCCGTCGATCAAAACAGATCTGAAAAACGCGGGTGCCAACTGGGTCAACGAGCAAGTCGTTACGGACGGTAACCTCGTGACAAGCCGCAATCCCGACGATATTCCGGCATTTAACAAAGGCATGATCGAGCTGTTTGCCACCGGCGTAAAAGCCAACGCGTAAGCAATTCGATTATAGCAAACGGGCCACGGTTTCAGAACCGTGGCCCGTTTTTTTTGTAGAGACGCAATCCTTTGCGTCTCAGCACGCGTCAGCAATAGTCGTCCGGTGTGATAACCATCCGGGTGCTGAGACGCGAAGGCCGGGACGCCGGACCGTTCGCGTCTCTACAAGCGTCTGCAAAAACCATCCGACTATCCAGCGGATAGTCGGATGGTTTTTGCATTTCTACGTTAGTCAATCTTCATGCGGAACACCTCGTATGGCCGTTTGCGGGTCGATTTGCCGCCGTTGTTTTTGGCCATATGGTCGATCTGCGAGGTTGTGATGTATAGGTAGCCGTTCTGAATGGCGTAGCTGTCGGGCCATTGCAGCAGCGTTTTATCGGTCACCAGATTTTCGCGCTTCAGCGGGGCTTTCGTGCCCGGACCAGCGTCGAGCCGGAGCATGGTGTAGTTCAGAATATCGCCCAGGTACAGCCGGTTTTTATCGTCGATAATCATCCCGTCGGTGGTCGTATAACGGCCCAGCGTGTCGACTTTACCAGCCACGTCTTTGTCGCCCATATTCTCATCGAGCAGATACTTCGTTTCAATGCGGTACAGCTTGTCGTCCGACAGGGGCTTGTAATACAGCATATTGCCATCGGGGGTCAGGGCCAGACCATCGGAGTTGAACACGACGGGGCCTTTGTCGTCGCGCAGCACCCGACCGTCAATGATAAATTTAAAATTGGGATCAGCTTTCACCGATGGGTCGCCTTGCAGGGCCATCCGGATTTTGCCGCTTTTGATGTCGACAATAGCGATGCCGCCCTGCTGCGATTCGGTGATGTACACGATCTCGCGCTTCGTATCGACCCGGATGTCGTTGAGGTAACTCAGCGGGCCAACAATGCCTTTGAACGAATAGCTCTTAATGACTTTGTTGGTTGCCAGATCGAAACAGACCAGCTTGTGCGCATCGCGGTAAACACCCGTCTGCTTTGGGCTGGCCGGGTCGATCACCCACAGCCGGTCTTTGTCATCGACAAACTCCGACTGCACGCACACCCATTTATTGGTCGGATCCTGGCCCATTTTCCAGCTGTTCCAGCTTTCGTCGGGATACGGTTTTTTGGTACCGTCCTTCATCACCTCCACCAGCGCGTACTTGTAGGTATCGCTCCAGTACGGGTAGTTGACAAACATACGGCCCGTTTTCGACACGGCTACGCCCGTCAGCTGATAGGTGTCGTCTTTGAAGACGGGTTCGAGTTTGGCGTTTTGGGCAGACGCGGTCAGTGCCGACGTAAACAACAGGCCAGCTACAGCCACCTGCTTAAAGAAAGAGTACATCATAACGTTATAATTGATAAACTATCGACAGCGGGCAGCATTTGTCACTGCCGGTGGCCGTCTGATGCTACAACCCGCTATAACGGCTTCCGGTTATGGGTCGGCACAGCTTCTTTATCGAATAGCCGCGCTGTTGCGCTGACCTCAGGCTCGCTCCGGCCACAGGGTTTTCCACAGAACCAGTACCGCCCGGATTGTCGGCTCAGGCAACGACTCGTCGATGCTGACCTGCATGTTAAATTTTTTATTAGCGAAGGGGTCAACCAATGCCTTACGCATAGTGGAAAACTCATGTAATGTGATGTACTGTTCAGGATTGGATTGAACGTCGAGCAGCGCATGATTCGTGGCCAGCAGATTGCACTGTTCGTCGGTCAGGCGCTGCGGCATCTGCGCGATCAACTGACTGATACTATCCGGCCCAGTGTTTTCGCACTGACTTACCAGTAACCGGCCGCTTCTTTTCCAGGGGGCACATATATCCCTTCCAGCATCATAATTTTCCAGAAAGCGAATCAGCGAAAACACGGCTATCGAAACCGTTTCCCGTATGGGCATCCTTCCGTCCATAGCCGGTTCAAACAGATACACCCGGCTGATCCGCTTTTCCAGTTCGCGCAGCAGGGCCATCCAATCCTCCGTAGGTGCAGCGGGGGCAATCACAAAGGCAAGCCATACACCACGACGCTGCAACTCTGGTTTAATTTCGGTCAGGGCCAGCGTAATTCGCAAGTCGCGCGCATCGGGACCAAGCACGAAGCACGTCGGCTGATCAGGCAGCAGGGCCAGCAATTCCCTCGCAGTGTTGAAAATAGTTAGCCTGTCAGAGCACACCGTTGTCGACACAGGCGATTGCAGTAGCCGGTCACGATCGCCCAGGCAAACGATGTGGTCGACCTGCCCGATGCCCCGCTCGAACACATCATCGTGTACGTCCACTCCTACCAGGCCGATGCTGAGCAAGGTGCAGATCTTATCATCGGGTTGGGGATCGTGGAAATAATAGCCGTGCGTTAGCATATGTCCGGAGCCGTTTGGCCAGCAAGGTAGCGCAACGGTCGGAATAGTCGCCAGCCGATCTCCCGTTGGTATCCAGCGCAAAACGAAAACGTCCGGCCATCATAAGACGGCCGGACGTGTGGAGAGGAAGGTAGTGATAATCGCTTAAAACAGATTCGGGTAATCGGTGATGATACCGTCGACACCCAGTTTCACCATACTGTCGATTTCGGGCTTTGTGTTCACCGTCCACGGGATGATTTTCATACCTTTATCGTGGCAGAATTTCACCGTCTCGTCGGTTACGGTTTTGTAGTACGGGCTGTAAATATTGGGGGTAAAGCCCAGCGTCGTCAGGTTCTCCGCCACCGTTTTCGGGTTAGCCGTCAGATACGCCAGCATCACAGTTGGGTACTGCTTGTGAATGAGTTGCAGCGGCCGGGCATCGAACGACTGTATGTTGTAGCGACCGACGGCCAGCTTCTTCTGACAGATCGGCATCACCAGCCCGACAAACTCCGCCGGACCCGGATTGTACACGCTATCCGGCTGCGGGCTCATCTTAATCTCGATATTGTAGTTCGGCTTCGGGAGTTTTTTCGCCTTCACATAAGCCTCGACCGAATCGATCAACTCCGTCAGCAGCGGCTTGTATGCCCGGAAGTTGGTCTGCTCCGGGAACTGCGGGTGCTTGCGGCTACCAACATCGTACTTCTTGATCTGATCGTAGGTCAGCTGGTACAATTTGATGTCTTTCTGCTCCGCTGCCGTTACAGGCGTCCCGTCGGGTTTGTTGGTAATCTCAGCCGTCATGTACGGATCATGCGACACGACGACCTGCTTATCTTTCGAGATAACCACGTCCAGCTCCAGCGTTTCGACGCCAATATCCAGCGCCTTTTTCATGGCCTGAATGGTATTCTCCGGCATCAGTCCGCGCGTCCCCCGGTGCCCCTGCCGGTTCAGTTTCGTCTGCGCCAGCAGCGGTTGGGTGCTGAGCACAAGTAGGCAAAGAATTAGTTTGTTCATCATAAAGCGGTTTGCTACTTAATCGTAAGGTCTGATGTCCAGTGTCGGCGGTAGCCAACCTTAAACATCAGACCTTAGACACTAAACCAAAATTTAGAAACTATACCGTGCGCCGAGTTGAATCTGGAACGGATCGCCGGTTGGTGTAACGGCACCCGTGTTGTTCACCCGGTAGTTGTACTGCTGCGTCGACTGGCTGAAGTTCGGAACGGCAGCATTGCCACCGCTGGCCGGAATGCCTAGTGCATACAGGGCCTGCGACGACAGTGACCGGTTGGTGCCCCGGTTACGATTCAGTAGGTTGGCGAAGTTGAAAATATCGGCCGACAGTTCGATCGCGTGGTTTTTGTAGATGCGGAACCGCTTCAGCGCCCGAATGTCGAGGATGCCGTAGAAGCCGTTGATACCACCGTTCCGCTGGGCAATCT
Source organism: Spirosoma rhododendri (assembly GCF_012849055.1). Taxonomy (NCBI): domain Bacteria; kingdom Pseudomonadati; phylum Bacteroidota; class Cytophagia; order Cytophagales; family Cytophagaceae; genus Spirosoma; species Spirosoma rhododendri. The sequence continues at coordinate 4,963,484 of NZ_CP051677.1, forward strand.
GACCCGAGTACGTGTCGATGTAGTTCTTCAGGCTCTGGCTCGCATCGGGGTTGTCGATCAGCGTTTGCAGCCCCGTCCGGACGTTAGCCGGTACTTCGGCGTTGTTACGGTCGAAGACAAATGCCAGGTCGTTGGTCGATACGAAGTCACCGTTGGTATTAGCACCCGATAGCAGTGAGTAGCGCGTTCCGCCGATGCCCGTGTACCGAACGCCCAGCGTAATGCCGTAGAACGATGGCAGCGTGCCGTAGAATACCACCTTGTTGCGGAAATGGTTGTCGGAGTACGTGATGTTGCTCAGGTTGCGCGGATCATCTTTCACCGGCAGTACCAGCGTAGCCGTGTTGGCCACGTTACCGTTGTAGGTAACGTTGTCGCGGGTGCTGTTCCAAGTGTAGCTTGCCGTGATTTCACCATCGCGGAAATACTGCCAGGTAGCATCGACTACGGCAGCAAACTGGTTGACACGGCCTTCGCTGTTCAGCTCCAATACGCGACCCAGCTTGTTGCTCAGACGGCCCAGCTGCCAGTCGCCAGCCCCGTTGGCAGGCATCGACGCCAGCGGTACGTACACGCCCCGGTTCGCTTCGTTGGCCAGCCGGAAGAACGGATCGGCCACCATGTTCCGGTCGACGTACATATAGTTGTTACGACCCAGCGACATATAGCCTGAAATACCCACTTTCAGTTTGTCGGTCAGGAAGCGCGAGTACGATACGTTGGCTTTGTACAGCGTCGGTACTTTGGCGTTCGGCCCGGTCATGTTGATGGTTGGCACCTGAAACTGCGCCAGCGTCGGGATGCTGCTGTAATCCTGCCGGTAAGCCGCGAAGTTTGGCGTCGGCACGTTAGCTCCCCGCACGTCGACAGTCGCAAAATGCTTACCGTCGAAGGTCAGGTTGTTGATCAGCATGTAGTTGTTGATGTCCGACGCAAACACACCCGCCCCAAAGCGGACGAAGTCGCGGTGTTGGTTGTTAACGTCCCAGTTGAACTGGACACGCGGCTGAACGATCAGCGTTTTGATCTGATTGTCGGTCCGCAGGCCCAGCTCGCTGAACACCAGCTCATTGAACTGCGCCTTTGGGTAGGCCGAGTAATCGACGCGCAGACCGGCGGTCATCTCCAGACCAGGCATCAGGCTGGTGCTCAACTGTCCGTAAGCACCCATGTTCAGAATGTTGCTGTACACCGTTGGATCAGCCACGAGGGGTACTTCGCGGTAGAACCGGTAAGGCCGCTGGTTGTTGAAGTTGTCGAGTGCCGTGCCGTTTGCATCGTTGATGTAGTGGAAACGGCCGTTCACCTCGCTGCCATACAGCGACTTAGCGTGCGTATACATCAGGTCGACGCCAAACGTGTACTGAATCCGGTCGGTGTTGTAGTAGAAGTTATCGACCAGTTGCAGTACGTTGTTCGTAAAGCCTTCCTGCGCGAACCGGTGTCCGCCCATCTGAATATTGGTCGAAAGGTTACGCCCGTCAACCGTCGATATCACGTTTTCTACGATGTTACGCGGAATGTTGTTAGCGGGCAACTGATCGCCGGGGCTACTCTTCTGATACGTATACAGATGTTGCAGCTTCAGTTCGTTGGTGATCTTCGGCGTGAAGGTCGTGCGGAGTGTGGCCAGCAAACTGTTGTCGACGTTGTAGTCGTTGCCGTACGATTCGTACAGGTTGATCGCCGTATTGTCGGCCAGACCAAGCTTGTTGCGGTCGTTGGTATAGTTGTCGCGGATGGTCAGCAGGTTGTTTGCGTTGATCTGCCAGTCGATCCGGGCAAAGCCAGCATCGGTACCCCGGTTCTTGGGAAACGTACCAAACTGCTGCGTATCAGCCATGCCGTATTTGCTGCGGGCGATACCGACATAACGCTCAAGCGTCGTGTTGGTTACGTTGAACCGGCTCTCATCCAGCGACGTCCGAATATCGGCGATAATCAGCGGGCGCGAATCCTGCTGATGGTCCCACACAACGAAATAGTGCAGTTTGTCTTTGATGATCGGGCCACCCAGCGAGAAACCAAACTGATTGGTCGAGAACGGCACGTTCCGCTGATTACCCCGAATATCATACTGACTCGACAGCCAGTTGGCGCGGGTGTAGTTGAATACACTACCCGTCAGTTTGTTTGTACCGGCTTTCGTTACGGCACTCACCAGACCGCCACCAGCCCGACCGTACACGACGTCGTATTGGTTGGTGATGACCTTAAATTCCCGTACGGCTTCGATCGAAATCGTGTAGGGCGCACCACTACGGCTCGTGGTCGAACCGGCCGACGTTGGGTTTTTAGCGTTCATCCCGTCGATCGTATAGTTCGTCGACGAACCGAGCTGACCCGACAGGCTACCGCTGTTGTTAGTCAGGGGCGACAGGTTGATGAGCGATACGAAGTTCCGGCCGTTGACGGGCAGTGACACCAGCGTTTTGGCATTGATAGCCGTTGCTGCGCCCAGAATGTCGGTCTTGTTTTTCAGACCCGACGCCACCACCTGCACCACCTCCAGGTCCTGCCCGGTTTCCTGCATGGTCAGGTCGACCTTAATGTCGTCGCCCTGATTGACCCGGTAGCCCGTCCGGCGTTGTTCACCCAGACCAACGGCCGTTGCTGTAACCGTGTACGGCCCGCCAAGTGGAATTTCCTTGAATACGTATTCACCTTTCACGTTGGTGACGGTCCCGGTCGAGAAACCCGTTGATTCGTTACGGATACGGATAGTAGCGCCCGGTAGTGGTGAATTGTTGGCTTCGGAGATAACCCCCGAGATAGACGCCTGTGTTGTTTGGGCCCACGTCTGCCCACCCAACAGGCTGAGCAGCAGCGCAAAACATAAAAAGAGAGAGTAACGATTTTTCATTGGCTGTATGTTGATACAATGCAACTGCAAAGAGACACAAGCCATGTTACCCTATCGTTATTCAAATGTTACCCATTTGTGACCATTAAAACTGAATTAAGGTAGCGGGTAATTTACCAGTAAAATAGGCGTGCAACACCGGAGGGCCATTGCCCCTACGTCGTAGTGACGCGCCAAAGTTTAATACCACCAAAAACAAAAAAGCCGGACATCGCTGCCCGGCTTTTATCACTTCTTTATTCGATTATTCAGCAACAGTTTCCTGCTTACGTACCGTAATGCTCAGGCTTTCACCTTCGCCCGGATAATCAGCTTCGATTACGTCGCCTTCCTTCAGTTCACCTTTCAGAATCTCTTCGGCGATGGGGTCTTCTAGGTACCGTTGGATGGCCCGGCTCAGCGGACGCGCACCGTACTGCTGATCGTACCCTTTCTCCGACAGGAAGTCTTTCGCCTTCTCCGTCAGCTCAACCGTGTACCCCAAGCTCGTAATACGGCCCAACAGTTTGCCCAGCATCAGGTCGATGATTTTGTGCAGGTCTTCGCGTTGCAGCGAGTTGAACACAATTACATCGTCAAGACGGTTGAGGAACTCCGGCGAGAACGCCTTACGCAGCGCACTCTGAATCGTAGCCTTCATCATCTCGTCCTGCGCTTCGGCCGATTTCTTGGTCGAGAAACCAATACCGGCACCGAAATCTTTCAGGTCGCGCACCCCGATGTTCGAGGTCATGATGATGATTGTGTTGCGGAAGTCGACCCGGCGACCCAGACCGTCGGTCAGGATACCATCGTCGAGCACCTGCAACAGGATGTTGAACACATCCGGGTGAGCTTTCTCGATCTCGTCAAGCAGTACGACTGAGTACGGCTTCCGGCGGATTTTCTCCGTTAACTGACCGCCTTCTTCGTAACCGACGTAGCCCGGAGGGGCTCCAACCAGCCGGCTGACGCTGAACTTCTCCATGTATTCCGACATGTCGATACGCACCAGCGCGTCGTCTTTGTCGAACAGGTAAGTGGCCAGCACTTTCGCCAGCTCCGTCTTACCAACCCCGGTTGGGCCGAGGAAGATAAACGAACCGATTGGCTTCTTCGGATCTTTCAGACCAACGCGCGTCCGCTGAATGGCTTTCACCAGCTTATCGATGGCCGACTGCTGACCGATAACCCGGCCTTTCAGTTCTTCGCCCATGTTCACCAGCTTCCGGCCTTCGTCGTTCGACACGCTCGTTACAGGGATACCCGTCATCATCGCGACTACTTCAGCCACGTTGTCTTCGTTTACCGTGTAACGACGCTTCTTGGTATCCTCTTCCCACGCCTGCTTGGCGCGGTCGAGCTGATCGATCAGGCGCTTCTCCTTGTCGCGGAGTTGAGCAGCCTCTTCGTATTTCTGGCTCTTGACAACCTGGTTTTTCTCCTTCTTGATGTTCTCAATCTGCTCTTCCAGCTTGAGAATATCTTCAGGAACCGTGATGTTCGAGATGTGTACGCGGGCACCCACTTCGTCCATTACGTCGATGGCCTTGTCGGGCAGGAACCGGTCAGAGATATACCGCTCCGACAGTTTCACCGCAGCCTCAATAGCTTCGGGGGTGTAGTTTACGTGGTGGTGCTCTTCGTACTTATCCTTGATGTTGTTCAGGATTTCGATGGTTTCGTCAATCGACGTAGCATCGACCATCACCATCTGGAAACGACGGGCCAGGGCACCATCTTTCTCGATATACTGACGGTATTCGTCCAGCGTTGTGGCACCAATGCATTGAATGTCGCCACGGGCCAGCGCAGGCTTGAACATGTTCGACGCATCGAGCGAACCCGACGCACCGCCCGCACCCACGATGGTGTGCAGCTCGTCGATAAACAGAATCACTTCGGGCGACTTTTCCAGCTCGTTCATCACGGCCTTCATGCGCTCTTCAAACTGACCCCGGTATTTCGTACCAGCTACCAGCGATGCGAGATCCAGCGTAACGACGCGCTTGCCAAACAGCACCCGCGATACTTTCTTCTGTACGATACGCAGGGCCAGTCCTTCGGCAATAGCCGTCTTACCAACGCCCGGCTCACCAATCAGAATCGGGTTGTTTTTCTTACGGCGGCTCAGGATCTGAGCCACACGCTCAATTTCTTTTTCACGACCAACGATCGGGTCCAGCTTACCGACTTCAGCCAGTTTGGTCAGATCACGGCCGAAGTTATCGAGAACAGGTGTCCGCGACTTTTCCGTCCCTTTCGGATCTTTACCTGAACCGCTGCTGCCGCCACCGCTAAACATGCTGCGTTCGTTATCGTCATCATCGGTTTCGGGGCCCATCACAGGACGGCTTCCGGAGGATTGATATTCCAGCATCTCCTTGATGATTTCGTAGTTAACATTAAACTTATTCAGAATCTGCGTCGCAACGTGATCTTCGTCGCGCAGAATAGACAGCAGGAGATGTTCCGTACCGATCAGTGGGCTCTTAAATATTTTGGCTTCCAGATACGTGATCTTCAGCGTCTTCTCCGACTGACGGGTCAGCGGGATATTCGCCAGATTCTTCACGTTGTTAGTGGCCGTTCCTTTCGTCGCCTGCTCAACGGTTACCCGGAGTTCATCGAGTGAGATACCAAGTTTTTTCAGCAATCCCACTGCTACACCTTCGCCTTCACGGATCATACCCAGCAGCAGGTGCTCTGTGCCGATATAATCGTGGCCTAAGCGCAAGGCTTCTTCCCGGCTCAGCGAGATAACTTCCTTAACGCGGTTTGAGAATTTTGCTTCCATTCGATTTTAGGGTCTCCTAAGGTAAGCGTAATAGTAATTTAACGTAGAGTTTCCAGGATTTGTTCACCTACGGCCAGTGCCTTTCTAAGGGTTCTACCGGCTGTTTGCTGCCCAAAAAGTGCTGGTCGGTGCCAGCAGACAAATCGGGCGATTCACGACTTACCAAGTACTCACGAGCGGCCGGCCCCTGGCAAAACAAAAGATCGACGCCACTCAGATTGGGTACAAAATCAGGACCAAAGTTCTGCATATACGGCACCGAACGCCCAAACAGATGCTCATAAGCCCGGTTTTGCGGACTAAGCCTTGACCGGGCGTCAAACTGACCCGGTTCAGGCTCTGTCTGGTACCATTCTGTCAGGCTCACTGTTGTCTTTATCTGGAACAATTTCAGACAAATTGTCAGCAACTCCCAGTTAAGGTCGAACAGAAACGTCCAGTTACGTTCGTAGATCGGCGCTAGCTCGGGCGCGTAATACTCGAAGAACGGCGACCGGGCGTAGGCGGCTGTCAGTGTGCGCCAGTGTTGCTGCTGCCAGCGCTGCTCCGTATCGATCCGCAGATCACGGATGGGCAGATGATGGGTACCGCGCAACACCGGCACAGTCAGGGCTTCAACCTTGTTGGCCGTCCGAACGTAGCACCGATTTCGGTAACTTTGCTTTTGATAGTGCTCCTTCGCTTCAATACTGACCCGCTCAAACTGCTGTATACCCGCCAGATAGTCTAGACAGGGCAGGTACTGCAACTCGATCAGCAGTTCAGTCTTTTGATTCGACAATTGGTATTTTTCCAATAGAAACGACGGTATCTACTCACAAATAAAGTAAAAAAACAATACGACCGACCGCAATTACTTATTTTTTAATTTCCGGCGAAGGCGCATCCTATCAACGCCAGTACACACCCCGGATCGTATCATTCGCTTATGCTTTTTTTTCGCCTGCTGGCCCGCCTTCCCCTCTCGTTTCTGCACGGCCTGTCGACATTCCTGTCGGTAGTGCTACACCGTCTCGTTCGCTACCGGCGGGCAGTTATCGAAGAGAATCTGCGGCAGTCGTTTCCGGAAAAGACACCCGCCGAGATTCAGGCCATCACCAAAGCCTTTTACCTCAACTTCACCGACCTGATTGTCGAGACAATCAAGTTGCCGGGGCTGGCGGCCGACGACCTGCAAAAACGCATGGTCTGCCTGAATACCGAACTACCTATGGCCTGGTTTCAGAAAGGACTGCCCGTTCTTGTCATGACCTCACATACCGCCAACTGGGAGTGGACGGCTCCATCACTGGTAGTGCAGGGGCTTCCATCCGACAGTATCTACAAGACGCTCAGCAGTCCGTTTGCCAACGATCTGATGCAGATTATCCGCAGCCGGTTCGGGGCTGTGCCGGTATCGATGAAAGAGTTGCCCCGCCGACTGGTTGCGGCTAAAAATACCCCCCGCCTGATTGGTATGGTGGCCGATCAGGTGCCCGACATCCCGGAATATGCCCACTGGACGGACTTTCTGCACCACGACACGCCATTTTACCCCGGCTCCGAACGCTTGGCGCGAAGCCGTAACCTGCCCGTTATTTATGCTGACCTGCGACGGGTGAAGCGCGGCTACTACGAACTGACGTTCCGCCCGCTGGCCGAGCCACCCTACGCCGACCTGCCCCTTGGCAGCATCATCGATAACTACCGCGATCAGCTGGAGAAGACCATCCGCGCGAAGCCGTCCGACTGGCTATGGTCGCACAAACGCTGGAAGCACTGGCGCGGCAAATACAGCTTCCTCGACCCCAAACTGACCTGATACCAAAAAGGGACACCCACCGGCGTCCCTTTTTTATTGGACAGGATTTTTTTGACAGGATTACAGCGAGTCGCGACGGGCTTTCTCGGCGCGCGACGAATCGCGTTTGGCTTTCAGCTTATCGGCTTCGCCCTGAATGGCGTAACCAGCTTTGTCGACGCCTTTGTCGATTGCCTGACCCGTCTTGTCAACACCCGTAGCAACGGCCTCAGCGGCTACTTTCGCTTTCCGCTTTGCGCCCTGCCCGACTTCTTTGGCGGTTTCGCCTATGGCATTGCCGGTTTCTTTCAGGTCTTCTTTCAGTTTGGCTTTACGCTCAGCCTTCTCCTGCTTACGCATTGCTTTCTTGATGGCCGTCGAATCTTGTGCGTAGGCACCGGCAGTCAGGCCCAGGCTCAGCGCAAGAGCCAGTAATACGTTGATTTTCATGGGTACGTTGTGAATGAATTAGCTTCGTTTACATCAGCCAGCCAATGGACTGGCCTGGTTCGAGCGTTTAACTGCCCTGATAATCGATTTGTTTGGCCCATGAGGGTGAAAACGGGAAGGCGAACCAACCGCGCTAACCCCTCGTTTTCCAGTGGGTAGCGGGGCCGTTTCGTCCGTACGCTTTTCGTACCTTTGCGTTATAAACCGGCTCTGCCCGACCGACGTATGTCTGACTCATTCACCGCTTCATCCGGCACTACCGCCCCGGCCACTTCATCCTTTTTCTATACCCCTTCGCTGACGGAATACGTCCGTCGAAAAACCAGCACCGTCACCATCGGCGACGTACCGATGGGGGCCGATTATCCCATCCGGGTGCAGTCGATGACAACCATCGATACGATGGATACGGCCGGGTCGATTGAGCAGTCGATCAGGATGATCGAAGCGGGCTGCGAATACATCCGTATCACGGCCCCGAGCGTGAAGGAAGCGCAGAATCTGGAGAACATCCGCAATGGGCTACGCGCGCGGGGCTACACAACCCCGCTGGTGGCCGACATCCACTTCACACCCAACGCGGCCGAACTGGCAGCCCGGATCGTGGAGAAAGTCAGGATCAACCCCGGCAACTACGCCGACCGCAAGCGGTTTGAATTTATCGACTACACCGATGCGGCCTATGCCGCCGAACTGGAGCGCATCCGGGCGAAATTTCTGCCGCTGGTGCGTATCTGTAAAGAATACGGTACGGCTATGCGGATCGGTACCAACCACGGCTCCCTCTCCGACCGGATTCTAAGCCGTTACGGCGACACACCGGTGGGCATGGTGGAATCGGCACTGGAGTTTCTGCGCATCTGCGAAGACGAGCAGTACTTCAATATCGTATTGTCGATGAAGTCGAGTAACCCGCAGGTGATGGTACAGGCGTACCGGCTATTGGTGCAGCGGCTGGACGAGGAAGGGCTGAAACCGTATCCGTTGCACCTGGGCGTGACGGAAGCGGGTGAAGCCGAAGACGGCCGGATCAAGTCGGCGCTGGGGATCGGTACGCTGCTGGAAGACGGTATCGGCGATACGGTGCGGGTATCACTGACAGAAGAGCCCGAACGCGAAGCCCCCGTGGCGCAGGCCCTAATCGACCGGTACACGAACCGGGCGGCCCAGAGTCAACCAATTCCTGCCGTTACAGATTACCCAATCAACCCCTACCAGTACACCCGCCGGGCGACGCAGGAAGTGGCTAATTTCGGCGGGATAAATGTGCCGCGCGTCATCGCCGATTACAGCCGGACACCCGTTACAACGCACGACGACCTCCACCCCATCGGTCATTTTTACCTGCCCGTTCCCGACAAGTGGCGCATGAACGATCTGGGTGCCGACTACATCTACACCGGCCTGACACCCGCAGCCTTTATGCTCCCGAACGGGCTGAAAGAAGTTCTGGACTATACCGTCTGGCAAACCGCTCCCGACCCGGTCAACACGCTTCCGATGTTGACGGCAAACGAGTACCTGACGGCCAAACTGTCGCAGGAGCCGCTACACGAGCGTCTGAATTTTGTCCGCTGCACATGGGACGATCTGTCTGACGATCTCCTCGATCAGTTGCGGACGGAGCAGACGGTCGTGCTGGTAATCTCGACCGATAATGCCCACGCGATGGCTGAACTTCGGCGGCTGGTGGTTGAACTGATGAATAAGCACATCAGTACGCCCGTCGTGATCTGGCGCAGCTACGTCAACGCGTCCGATGTTGAGCTGCCGCTGTTTGCCGCAACCGACGCGGGCGGCCTGCTGATCGACGGGCTAGGTGATGGCATCATGCTATCGACCGACAGCATCACCGATGCTGACAGGAAGCGGCTCAACGAACTATCATTCGGCATCTTGCAGGCGGCTCGGACGCGCATTACCAAAACCGAATACATTTCCTGCCCGTCCTGCGGCCGAACGCTGTTCGATTTGCAGGAAACGACCGCTATGATCAGGCAGCGTACCGATCACCTGAAGGGCGTCAAGATCGGGATCATGGGTTGTATCGTAAACGGACCGGGCGAAATGGCCGATGCAGACTATGGCTACGTCGGCATTGGGCGTGATAAAATTGCGCTTTATCGCGGGCAGGAAGTCATCAAGAAATCGGTACCTGCCGACCGCGCCGTCGATGAACTGATCGAGCTGATTCGCGAGGACAGCCGCTGGATCGAGCCCGAACTGACACCGGCGAACTAGGGCCAAAACATTCGGATTTAACGCCCGATTAGGGACCTGTATTGGTTTATTTTCTGTTTAAAGTGTAGGGGCCTGACACCAGTATTGCCTCAGTACTGGCCGTCAAACCCAAACCTCAAATACGCACGACGTGAACAAACTGATTGATTATTTCCGTATTGGTCCTGTGTTTCGGTACTTCATCAACGTGTTTCGCAAACCCGGTCCGAACCGACCATCTAGTGTGAACCTGCGGATGATGCACGGCATCAACCGCATCTCAATTCTTATGTTTCTCTTCGCCGTCATCGTCTACACGGTTCGGCACTGTGTCCGATGAATACCGAAACGCTGCGACAGTACTGCATCAGTAAGCCGGGTGCCACGGAGTCATTTCCCTTCGACGAATCGACGCTGGTATTTAAGGTCGGTGGAAAAATGTTCGCGCTGCTTGACATTGAGAGCAGCCCCACGACGATCAACCTTAAGTGCGATCCTGAACGGGCCGTGCAGTTGCGGGATGAGCACCCGGCGGTTGCGCCTGGCTTCCACATGAGCAAGCGGCACTGGAACACGGTTACGCTCGGTAGCGCGCTCCGCAGCAGCGATCTCCACGAGTGGGTCGACCACTCGTATGAACTGGTGGTAAAGTCGCTGACAAAAGCATCGCAGGCCGAGTTAGCGGGCAACTAATTCGCAGTAGGTACTTGCGCCATCATCTCTCAATTTTGTAAATTCGCGTTGCCAGAAAACGAACCAGCCAGGTTATGGAAGTAGCACTGCTCTGTACGATGTTCGTACTGTACCTGACCATCCGGTACTACCTTATCGACCATGATACCCCGGCAGATAAGGATCGGAAACGGTTTGAAGCCGGTATCACCATGGTACAGGAGCGCGACTACCTGGCGGCTCATGCTTATTTTGATGATGCCGTTCGGCAGAATCCGAAATCGGCCCTGGCTTACGCGTACCGGGGCAAGTGCCAGCTGGCGCAGGAAAACCACCATTCCGCCATCTTCGACCTGACGCAGGCCCTCAACCGCGATAACACCCTGGCCGACTGCTACCTCGACCGGGGCATAGCTTACTATCAGCTAGAGGAGTTTACCGAAGCGTTCCGCGAATTCGACAAGGCCGTCTGGCACTTCCGCGACGAAAAACCCGACGCGTACCGCTGGCGTGCGCTGGCCCGGGTTCAGGTGCGTCAGCTTCCACAAGCTGAAAACGACCTGCGCCGGGCGGTGATGCTGGGCGACGAAAACTCATTCCACCTCCTGCTTCAGCCCCCCTTCACCCGCCCGGTTTACCACCGGAAATAAGCGTTACGATCCTTCGTGCTTTAGCATTGCTGGATAAATACGACTGTGGCCGGGCCTAGTACAGAATGGCTCCCCGGTCGCCGATGCGCTTATCGGCCGGAACCACCTGAATGTCAGACGCGCTGGCCCGTATGGCGAGGATTGTTGCGTCGATGATGTCGTCTGGTTTTACGTCTTTTCGTTTCGTAACGCGCATCGTATTCGCGATTACAGCCGGATAATCAGCAGCCTGGGCCGCAATAAGTGTCAGCCGGTCAGCGGTACCCGCTGGCAGTGCTTTTTTCGACAGCAACGGTTGCCGGTTGTTGAGAAAGTAAAAGCAGAGTTCTGGGTGGGCTTCGACCAGCGGCAGGTCGGTGCGGGTGGCGATAAACCGGGCTGCTTCTTTAATCTTGGGGCAGATATTCCAGCTTTGTATCGACAAACCGTTACCAAGATGGAGCCGATTCATGCGGTTTGCTTCGGCATAGTCAGTGGCATAAACGGCCGAGCGGTGTGGCGTCAGAAAGACAGATGACCTCTTCTTCGGTCCCAACAGCTTTTGAGCCGCTACCTCGCAGGGGCGATACGCGTGGTCGGCAAATTCCAGCGGCATGTCGATCAGGGCGAGCCGAATCGGCATTTCTGGCAGGTCGTCCAGCGAGGATACAAACAGGTAACTGAGCGTTTTATCCTCGTCGATCATAGCCACAATCCAGCCGCCCCGGCAACCATCTATTCCCAGATACATCGTGCTTCGTTTCGCTTTATCGCTTTATGGCTATCCGCCAACTATTTTTGGTGATTGACAAACAAACCCGGCCTGAGACGGATTCTGAAACCGGTACCCGCTGGTACTGTACCACAGGCAAACGACCTGAACCCAATTTTAGCGATGAACGAACTACCGATAACACAAAGCGTTTTAGACCTCTTCCGGCTAACCGGACAAACGGCACTGATAATCGGTGGCAACCGAGGACTGGGCCTGTCTATGGCGCAGGCACTGGCCGAAGCCGGAGCCAACCTTGTTATTGCCGCCCGCGATGCAGCCACCAACCAGCAGGCGGTCGAACTGCTCACGGCGCGCTACGGAATCGAGTGCATCAGCACGGTGTGCGACGTAACAGACGAACACAGCATCGACGCCACCGTGGCCCGCGCCGTGGAGCGGTTCGGAAAAATTGACATACTGATAAACTCGGCGGGCATCAACATCAGAGGCCCCATCGAAACGCTTTCGCCTGCCGATTTCACCAGCGTGCAACAGGTCAACGTCACCGGTACCTGGCTGGCCTGCCGCGCGGTAGTGCCGGTAATGAAACAGCAGGGCTACGGCCGGATTGTCAATATGGGCTCGATGCTCGCACTGACGGCAATGACCGACCGCACGCCCTACGCCACCAGCAAAGGCGCTGTTCTGCAACTGACCCGCGCCCTGGCTATGGAATTGGCCAAAGAAGGCATCACGGTCAACGCCATTCTGCCCGGCCCGTTTGCGACCGACATAAACCTGCCGCTGCTGAACGACCCCGAAAAGTACCAGGCCTTCGTTAACAAAATCCCGATGGGACGCTGGGGCGAACTGCACGAGATTGGCGGTATCGCGCTGTTTCTGGCCAGCCGGGCCTCCGGCTACGTCACAGGGGCGGGCTTCTCGGTCGACGGGGGCTGGGTGGCTCAGTAAGCCCGGTTATTCCCCAGGCTCGGCTTTCACGTATTTCCGCCAGTTGTGCTGCTCCCTGAAGCCCAGTACGTCCCGGATTTTACGATTGGAAAACAACGCTTCGTTCTCCCCCATTTCGCGCGTGATAGGTACGTTGGGAAAGAATCGTGCCGCCAGTTCTTTGGTCGGAATAATGGCTCCGTTATGATCGTTTCCGGCGTTGAAAATCTGAAAGCCAAGACCGTCTTTTTGCAGGCATAAATCCACAATCTGCCCCAGATCCCGCGCGTCGATGTAGCAGAAAGCATTCCGGCGTCGCACTTCGGGGTGCGCGAAATAGTGAGGAAACAGTTCGGCGTATTCGTGCGGCTCGATCACGTTGCCAATGCGCAGGGCATAAATATCCACCCCCGACCGTCGCTGGAAGCTGCGGGCCGTTTTTTCGTTGACCACCTTCGACATGCCGTAGCTGTCCATGGGGTCAACGTCGTAATCTTCTTCGAGCGGCAACACGTGGGGATCAGTTTGCCCGTCCGAAAAACAGATACCGTAAGTAGTTTCCGACGACGCGATAATGATCTTTTTGATACCCAGCTTCACAGCCGCTTCGATCACGTTATAGGTACCTATCGTGTTGACTCGAAACGTTTCGTTGTCCGGTTTGAGCAGGATTCGGGGTATGGCCGCGAAATGGACCACCGCGTCAAATTTGGGCACGCCATGACCCGGTTCCAGTTCAGCAAACCCAACATACGAACTCATGGCATTGAACACCTGTCCGGAGTCCGTGACATCGACAATTAGGTTCTCAACCCCGGGATGGTCGAGGGGCGTCAGGTCGACGTTCAGCACTTTATGCCCCTGATTGAGCAGGTAGGGAACGACGTGTTTGCCGGCTTTGCCCGATCCGCCCGTAAAAAGTAATCGCATCTTGGTCATGTGTTGGTCTGGTCAAGTAATTAGTCACTGACAGTTCTATAACCAGCCCCACCGGAAAACGTCACGACCTTTCCCGTCAAATACCTCTCCGTGGCCGCACAAAAAAGTAAAGGGGCTACCGAACATCGGTAACCCCTTTACTTTGGAATGACAATAGACTGAAAACCGGATACTGTAAACCGTATACCCCTACTTCAACCGGCCCAGTTGCTCGGTGTTGCGGGCGGTGCTGATGCCGCTGGTGCGGGCCAGCTCCATTGATTTCTGCGCGGCTGCGCGGGCGTCGGCGGCTTTACCGGCCCGGCGATACGCTTCGGCCTGCTCGTAATACAGATCCGACTGCTCTTTCGCCGGTGGGCGCATGGCTAAGCCTTTGCTCGTCCATTTCACTACGGTCGGCACGTCGCTGGCGTCGGGGCTGGAGCGGTTGAACAGGTGCGCGATGTAGATGTATTCAGGCACCGATAGCTGGTTCGAGTTCACCTGATTATCCATCCGCTCAGCCGCTTTGGCGGTCTGCTTCGCCCGGAAATAAGCGTTCACCTCGGGCAACAGCGTCCGGTTGGCAGCCTGTTTCGGGTCGACCCCGATCTTAATCAGATCCTGCTTGACCTGTATCACTTTGCTAACCGGGTATTGCGCGCCCCGGCTGCTGTACAACGACGACATGATAATATTCTCGGCCACGTTATAAGCCGTTATGTTCTCGTTGTCGTACCGTTTGTACTTGCTCAAGTTGTCGATCATGTACTGCGCCATCGGGTTCTCAAAATCGAGCACCAGCTTTTGCAACGCCAGATAGTTGGTCTGGTTAGCGTAGTTGGCCGCCGATTGTGTTTTGGCGTAGTCGTTCATGGCCGCGATACCCGATGCCGTGTCTTTGGTAATGCGGCACAACATGGCGTAGTCGATCAGGAAATTGGCGGCACGCTCCCCCTGCTGGTAGCGCGATTTCATATTCTGGCTGCGCGTCTGCGGGTTGAGCGCCACCGTCCCCTGCCGGATCACCTCATCGACCGAGTTATTGCTCATCGCGAAGTGGACCATGTTCTGCTGCGGGTCGAAGTACAGAAACAGCGGCAGCGACGGCACAAAAATCCGTTGGCTGGCCAGAAACTGCTGCGTCGACGGCAGAGCAATATCCAGCTTCGTGCTTAGAAACTTGTCGTTGTAATACCGGCCAACCCGGCTGTCGGCAAGCGTCGGTATGAAGCTTTGGCAGATATGGCAGGTCGGCGAGAAGATCTCGATGAATACCGGTTTTCCCGTCCGGCGGGCTTCCTGAAACAAACCGGCGACCGGCGTCGACTTAAACTGAATTCCACCCGACTTTGACGCGGTTTTCTGACCCATCGCCAGATGCGTCAGCAGAAGCATTATCAGGATTTTTTTCATGCGAAGGCAAAGGGTTGGCTGTATCAGCCGGGTTTAGTTCTGTTGACGTTGCTGCTTGATTTCCTCGTCGAGCCGCTTGCTCAGCACCCGGCAGGTGCTCTCGATGTCGGTCGCCATCTGCTTGTCGTTGGTAGCGTTGATGGCCGTGTCAGCAATACCGCTCATGATTTCGATCAGGAACCGCTTCATATCGATCACTTCCATGTCTTTGGTCCAGAGATCGATTTTGAGCGTACCGGTTTTATAATGATCCCAGAGCGCGATGGCGATAGCGCGGGTATCGCTCAGCCCTTCGTTGGGGTTTTCGGTGGCGTCCCAATAGATTTTGTCGGGAATATTCTGGTTGTCGAGTTCGACGGTAAAGTGAATGTCTGACTTTTTCATAGACACAAATTTACGCAGCCCAACCCAAAACCCCCGACCCTATTTCCGAACCTGCACAGGAATGTCGTGTTTTGTCGTTTCGTTTAAGGTTTGGTGTTTAACGTTTAACGTTGACACTGAAATCGTGCCGCTTTCCAGCAAGCGACATTAAACCTTATTCATGAAACGTTAAACCAAGTTCATGTACACCCTTTACGCCATTCCCAACTGCGATACGGTTAAGAAAGCCCGGACGTGGCTGGCCGAAAACGACATCGACTACCAATTTCACGACTATAAAAAGCAGGGTGTCGACCGGCTGACGCTGGTGCGCTGGCTGACGCAGATGCCGTGGACACAGCTTGTCAATCAGAACGGGCAAACGTGGCGGAAACTGCCGGAGGCCGAACGACCCACCAATGCCGACGACGCCATCGACCTGATGCTGGCGAAACCGTCGGTGATTCGTCGGCCGCTGATCGAACAAAACGGGCGGGTTGTGGCGTTGGGTTTTTCAGCGGAGCAATACACGGAAGCCTTCGTGTAGCTCCCTCCTCAACATGACCAAACGCCTGCTCGATTCGCCGGAAGCTATCCGGCTTTTAGTCGATTCCTTCTACGAAAAAATTCAGGTCGACCCGCTGCTGGGGCCGATCTTCACCGACGTCGCGCAGGTCGACTGGTCGCATCACCTACCCAAGATGTATGCGTTCTGGGAGAACATCATTCTGGGCAACAACGCGTATCACGGCCACCCGTTTCAGCCGCATCTGCTCGTCAACCAGAAACACACGCTGGGCGTTGAGCATTTCGAGCGGTGGCTCCAGTTATTTACAAAAACGCTGGACGAGCGCTTCGAGGGCCAAACCGCCGACGACGTCCGCCTACGGGCCACCCAGATCGCCGTCGTCTGGAACCGTAAGCTGGAGTATTTAAATGGGGTTTAACGTTTGAAGTCTAACGTTTAAGGTTGAAAGCACCGAGCAGCAACCTTGAACGTTAGACTTCAAACGTTAAACCCAAAAAACTACTGCTTACTAAACACCCGCTTCAGCAGTTCCGTGACGCGGGCGGCTGGGTTGACGCGGATTTTCTTCTCCTCCTGCGCGACCAGAATAAACAGACCGTCGACGGCTTTGCCGGTCGCGTACTGCGTCAGGTCGGGGTTTACTTTCTGTACAAACGGCAGGCGGTTGTAGGTGTTAACCAGATCGCCGTAGTATTGCGTAGCCCGGTTTAGTTTGAGCGTACTGTCGACGATGGGCGTAAACTGGGCTACCAGTTCCTGCCCCGATGTCCGGCGCAGGTAAGCCGTTGCAGCCGTATCGGAACCGCGCAGAATACCCACAGCGTCCTGAATGCTCATCGACGTGATGGCTTTCACGAACACAGGTTTGGCTTTTTTGGCGGCATCTTCGGCTGCCCGGTTCAGCGACAGTTCAAACTTATCAACCTGGGGCCCCAGGCCAATCTGCCGGAGCCGGGCCGCCACCTTCTGCGCGTCGGGGGGGAAGGCAATTTTAATCAGTGAGTTCTTGAAAAAACCGTCTGTCGCCGACGCCTGCGCCGAGCCATTGCTGGCCCCGATTTCCAGCGCCTGTTTCAGCCCCGACGCAATTTCACTGGCACTCAGCCCACTGATAGAGGCCGTGCTGCCGCCCGTCACCTGATCGAGTATCTGTCCAAGTATACCGCGCTTGGCGGGCTGCGTTTTCGAGGAGTCCTGCGCCAATGCGGGCGTTACAAAAAGCGGGGTCAGGCAAACCGCCAGACAAATCATCTTGTTCATGTACTTGCGTGTTTTACGTACTTTTGACCGCCTAACCGGCGAAACGTTTAATCTGTTTTTATGCTGACAGAACGCCTTTTACCGGCCAACTGTGGCAACATCCGTACTATGAGCAACTCCATCAGGGCCGAAGTAGTTACCATTGGTGACGAAATTCTCTTTGGTCAGATTACCGATACGAATACCCAATGGATTGGTACTGAACTCACCAACATCGGCATTCGGGTCGTTCGCAAATCATCGGTCGGCGATCAGGCGCAGGCCATTCTTGACGTTCTCCACGAAGCACACGGCCGGGCTGACGTCATTATTATTACGGGGGGGCTGGGGCCTACGAAGGACGACATCACGAAAAAAACGCTCTGCGATTACTTTGGTGTCGGCCTGGTTCGCAACGAAACGGCACTGGCCGTCGTGACGGGTTTCTTCGAGAAACGCGGCCGTCCGATGACCGATCTAAACCGGGGGCAGGCCGATCTGCCAGCCAACGCGGTGTATATTCAGAACGATTGGGGAACGGCCCCCGGCATGTGGTTCGAGCATGAGGGGCGGGTCTATATTTCGCTGCCGGGCGTGCCGTTTGAGATGAAAAGTCTGATGACGCACCGCTTCCTGCCCAAACTGCACGAACACTTCAACCCGCCGATCATCAAGCACAAAATGATCCTGACGGCGGGCATCGGCGAGTCGTTCCTGGCCGAGCGCATTGAAGACTGGGAAGACGCCCTGCCCCCCCACATCAGACTGGCCTATCTGCCCAGTTTTGGCGGGGTACGGCTCCGCCTGACGGCTACCGGCACCGACGACGCACTGCTCACCCGCGAACTCGATCAGCAGGTAGCCGGTGTGCTGCCCATCATTGCCCAGTATGTGTACGGCTATGACGATGACACGCTTGAGTCAATTGCCGGGCGGATGCTGAAAGCCAAAGGCTGGACGTTGAGCGCAGCCGAAAGCTGCACGGGCGGGGCGGTATCGGCCCGGCTCACAAGTGTACCGGGTTCATCGGCTTACTTCACGGGGAGCGTAGTCAGCTACAGTAACGATGTCAAAATCGCGCAGCTAGGTGTGTCGGCCGACACGCTGGCAACGGTCGGTGCGGTCAGTGAAGACACTATCCGACAAATGGCCGAGGGCGTACGAAAAGCACTGAACACTGATGTGGGCATCGCGACGAGCGGTATTGCCGGACCCGACGGCGGCACACCCGACAAACCCGTTGGTACGGTATGGATTGCCGTTGCTACACCGACCGAAACCCGCACACGACTGCTGACGCTGGGGCAGTACCGCGACCAGAATATCCAGTTAACGACAACATACCTGCTGAACCTCCTGCGCGAGCAGTTGGCTGGCTAGTTCAAGGTTTAGTGTTTATGGTTTAAGGTTGATTGATGCCCTTAAACGCTGAACGTTAAGCCTTAACCCTTAAACTATGAACCATGCTCATTGAAATGGTAATGCCCAAGATGGGCGAAAGCATTATGGAATGCACGGTCATTTCGTGGCTCAAACAGCCCGGCGACCGTCTTGAAATCGACGAATCAGTACTGGAAGTGGCAACGGACAAGGTTGATACGGAAGTACCGGCATCGGCCAATGGCATACTGCGTGAGCTGCTCGTCAGCAATGGCGATGTCGTGGCAGTGGGTGCGCCCATCGCTCGTATTGAAGTAACGGAAGGCGCTGCCGTCGACAAACCCGCGCCCACCGATCAACCCGAGTCGCCGGATCAAAGTCCGGTTGGTGTGGGCGATGTTGCCCGGCCTGAACTAGACAACGGTCCAGAGCCTACACAGCCCGCAGCAGAACAGGTAAATCAGGCCGAAAACGAGGAGGTGACCGAATCGGCGCGGGAGATGGAAGCCAGCATCTCATCGATGAGCAGCCGCCCGGCAACCACCGAAAAGGCCGTGGCGGTATCGCCTACCCAACTCGCCGGCGACACCCCAGCTTTTGTCGACCGGTTCTACTCCCCGCTTGTGTTGAACATCGCCAAAGAGGAGAATGTATCGCGCGACGAGCTGGACCGCATTCCGGGATCGGGCGCGGAGAACCGCCTGACGAAAAAGGACATTCTCGCGTATGTCCTCGACCGCGCCGAAGGTCCCGCCCCGTGACCGCACCAGCGTCGGCCCCGGCCCCCAAACCTGCAACGCCGTCTGTACCTCCCACCCCGGCACCCGCCATCAACGGCTCGGTAAACGGGCAAAGTGACCTGATTCAGATGGACCGGATGCGGAAGATGATTGCGCAGCGGATGGTTGAGTCGAAGCAGACGTCGCCCCACGTCAGTTCGTTTGTCGAGGCCGACCTGACCAACGTTGTCGAATGGCGCAACCGGGTGAAAGAGTCCTTCAAGAAACAGACGGGCGAAAACATCACCTACACACCAATTCTGGTCGATGCAGTGGTAAGGGCGATCCGCGATTTCCCGATGATAAATGTGTCGGTGGAAGGAGACAGCATCCGGGTCAAGAAAGCGATTAACATCGGCCTAGCGGTAGCACTGCCGAGTGGCAATCTGATCGTTCCGGTTATTCACGACGCTGCCCAGTACAACTTGCTCGGCCTGACCAAGAAAGTCAACGACCTAACCAAGCGTGCCCGGGAGAACAAGCTCACCGCCGACGACCTGGCGGGCGGCACTTACACAATCTCGAACATCGGCACGTTCGGCAACCTGATGGGCACGCCGATCATCGTGCAGCCACAGGTGGCCATCATGGCGTTCGGTGCTATCGTCAAAAAACCAGCAGTCATCGAAACGCCACAGGGCGACTTCATCGGCATCCGGCAATTGATGTTCCTGTCGCACTCCTACGATCACCGCGTGGTCGATGGATCGCTGGGTGGTCAGTTCGTCCGCCGTGTCGCTGACTATCTGGAGCAATTTAACCCCGAGTCGTTCTGATTGTCTTGAACTGTGATTGACGCTGATTATTTGATTTCGCTGATTTCAAAAAAAAACATAGTCCATCAAATAATCACAGTTCAAGATTGTCTGTACTGTGATTATTTGATTAGTTGATTTCGCTGATTTTAAAAAGAAGAATCACAGTCCATCAGCGTAATCAGAAGAATCACAGTTCAAGACTAATCACTACTCATTACAAAAGCATACGTTACAATATGAAACAACGCATTGCCATTGATATGGACGACGTAATGGCGGATACGCACGCCAAGTTTATTCGTCTGTATCTGGAAGGCGAAACACCCCGCTACACGCTGGACGAACTGAAAGAAAAATCGTTTCACGAACTATTCGACGAGAACGAGTACGCAGCTATCTCCAACCGGGTTTACGAAGTCGGGTTCTTCCGTGATATTCCCGTGATGGAAGGCGCACAGGACGTCATCGCCGACCTAATGACGAAATACGACATCTTTATCGCGACAGCTGCCCAAGAATTCCCGAACTCACTCCGCGAGAAGTGGGACTGGCTCCAGGAACATTTCCCCGCTATTTCATGGCGCAACTACGTGTTCTTAGGCGACAAGAGCGTTCTGAACACCGATTACCTGATTGACGACCTCCCCCGCAACCTCCGCACGTTTCAGGGCGACGGCCTGCTCTTCGACGCGCTCCACAACCGCGACGACAACGAGTTCAAACGCGTAAAATCGTGGCAGGATATAGCAAAGGTGCTGTTGTGATTTTTCGAACTATGATTCGTGTGATTACGCTGATAGACTATGATTTTCTTTTTGAATCAGGGCAATCAAACAATCAGTCGAATCACAGTTCAGACAATCTTGAACCGTGATTCTTCTGATTACGCTGACAGACTGTGATTTTTCTTTTGTAATCAGAGAAATCAACTAATCACATAAATCACAGTTCAGAACAGTCTGATTACACAGACAGACTATGATTTTCTTCGTGCAATCAGCGAAATCAACTAATCAAAAAAATCACGGTTCAAGAAAAAGGGGTGCCTGATTGTATCAGGCACCCCTTTTTGAAGAATATAATCAGCGGTTACGCTTCGACTTTCTCATCTACCCGGCGATCATGACCGACTTCCTGTTGGGCTTTCTTGGCTTCAGCCGACGGACGTAGCCGGACGATGTGCAGCTTGTGCAACAGCGTGATAACCGGATAGGTTGGATCGAATTCGAACCACTTCGCGCCGAAGTTGGCCGCGTTGGGGCGCTTGTGGTGGTTGTTCTGGAACAGCTCACCCATCATCACCACGTCCAGAATCAGCGAGTTTTTCGACTGATCCTGATTGTCGAAGTTCGAGTAGCCGTATTTGTGACCGCTCCAGTTGATAATTGCGCCGTGAACAGGTCCCATCACGAAGTGAACCGGCAACAGGAAGAAAAACGCCCAGTGCATGTCCAGATAAATAAACGCAAAAACGTAGAACAGACTATAGACAACCAACCAGCCAGCGCGCGAAAACCACGAATCACCCACCTTTTCGATGAACGACCATTCGGGGTAGTTACGATCGAACTGCCGCTCGACGGGCTGCCGGCGGTGCAGTACCGCGTTGTAAATATCTTTCGTCTTCCACATCATCGTGAAGATGTTTTTCGTGTGGTGGGGCGAGTGTGGATCACGCTCGGTATCGCTGAAGGCGTGGTGCATCCGGTGCAACACGGCGTACGCCCGAGGGCTTAGGTACGACGATCCCTGCGATACGTACGTCAGGGCGTAAAAGAAGCGTTCCCAGAATTTGCTCATCGAAAACATCTTGTGCGCCGAGTAGCGGTGCAGGAAGAATGTCTGGCAGAACAACGACAGATACCAGTGAGCAACAAAGGCGATTAAAACGTAAATCACGAGAACAATTGGTTATAGTGGCTAAGCACGGAGCAACTATGAATACTCCTACAAAACTAACGTAATTTTAGGCTATTTAGACTTGTTCCTAAAAATAATACTGATGTTATTAATCAGCGAAAAACAAAACACAGGTCATTGCTGGGTTTGCCATCAATCAGCTAATCCAGGCGCTTACGTCGTTGTTTTGCGGACGGCTTAATCGACCGTCGTGGCGTATTGTAGCAGGTTAGCTCCCATGCGAAGGGCCTGCTGACGTACCGGCTCTGGATCATTATAAACGCTCTGATCTTCCCAGCCGTTCCCCAAATCACATTCGTAGCTGTAAAAGCAGACCAGCCGCCCCTGATAAATCAGACCAAACCCCTGTGGAGCTTTGCCATCGTGCTCATGTACTTTGGGCAACCCATTCGCAAACTTGAACCGCTGCTGATAAACGGGGTGGTTGAACGGCAGCTCGACGAAGTTCAGTTCAGGAAATACTTTCTTCATCTCCCGCCGGATGAATTTGTCCATCCCGTAATTATCGTCGACATGCAGAAACCCACCCGACAGCAGATACCGGCGCATGTTTCGCACGTCGGCATCGCTGAAATTAACGTTGCCGTGGCCCGTCATGTGCACAAACGGATAGCTGAACAGGTCGGGGCTGCCGGGTTCGACAATGTCTTCCTCCGGAAAAATATTCATCCGCAGGTTGGCATTGGCAAACTTGATCAGGTTCGGCAGCGAGGTTTTGTTGGCGTACCAGTCGCCCCCGCCGTTGTACTTCAGCTTGGCAATTTTATAAGCATACTGCTGCCCCATCGACAGGTTCAGTGCGGCAGTCAGTCCGAGCAGGGTTAACAGAATCCGTTTCATTGATTCAGAAAGTTGAGGTACTGGCAGGCGGTCAACGCGGCAGTTTCGGTGCGGAGCCGGGTGTTGCCCAGCGTTGCCATCCGAAAACCGGCGTTCAGTGCCTGCTGAATTTCGTTCGTTGAAAAATCACCTTCTGGGCCGATCAGCACGGCATACTGCCCGCCCGGTGTAGCGGTTTTGGCCAGACCAACCGGTGGTTCATTGTCGGGCAGATGGGCGATAAACCGCTGGGCCTCCCCTACAGTTTTCAGCAGTTCGCCAAACGAGACGGGTTCGTCGAGTTGCGGCAGGTAGGTTTGTAACGACTGCTTCATGGCGGCTACGGCAATCTTCTCAAGCCGGTCGAGTTTGAGATGACGACGTTCGGAGTGCTGCCCAAAAAAGAAACTGATCCGCTCGATGCCGACCTCCACTGCCTTTTCCACGAACCATTCGATGCGATCCGGACTTTTGGTCGGCGCTACACAAACCCGCACCGAAAACGGGCGGGGCATTGCAGACTCGACAGACAAAACCCGGAACGCACACCGACGCGGATCAGTCGCAGTAATAACGGCAGAATAGGCGTTTCCTTGCCCATCGGTGACAGTTATGGGGTCGCCATTGTTCAGGCGAAGCGTCTTGGCGGCATGGCGCGATTCATCCTCGGGCAAAAAAAGAACAGACGCTGCCGGGTCTACGCGGGGTTGATAAAATAAATGCATAGGTTCGCAAAAGTGAGCGTTTCGGTTCACACCAGCAACTTCAACCGCCCGGCTACGGTCTGTAACCAACAATTACCCACCGTATTCTGCCGGAGAATAGCCAGTTGACCGAATCACGTCGCCATACCTCCCGCTCGTTCCCTTCCTCCAATTTATGTCTCAACAACCTCTATCCGTTACACCACTTTCTGACGAACACGAACAAAAATTACGGGAGCTAACCGCCCAGAGCTGGAACCTCGAACTGGTAATTTCGGGGGCCGCTATGTTTACGGTCCTTCAATTGCCTGACCTGATGGATGAAGGACTCGATTACATACGGTACAACCTGATGACCCAAACCGCAGGTGTTGCGGTCATCCTGCCGGGTCTGGCCTACAGCCTGATGAAAGGCATGTGTTATGTGCTGTTTCTGGCGTTTCTGACCAACTTCGTCATGCGCGCTTTCTGGGTGAGTCTGGTTGGTTTGCTGGCGGTATACCCCGGCGGCATTCAGTACGATCAGCTTCCGTTCAGTACCAAAAGCGCAAAGGATCGGATGGCGGCTGAGCTGGGGCCGCTCAATGCTTACATTCTACGCCTGGATCAGCGCTGTAATATCGTCTTCGCCGTCTCTTTTCTTTTTGTCTCCTTCATGCTGGGGATCGCGCTTATTTACATGCTGCTTTTCCTGTTTTATTTTGGGCTGCGACCTATAATTCCAGATGCGTACTGGCCAGTCGTCCGGGTTGTACTCTTTGCACTGGCGGGCCTATTCGTGGTTACTGCTATTGTATCGAGCTTACCGAAGATCAGAGCGAATCCACGCGTCGATGCGATGCACGACCGGCTGAATTCGCTGCCAAAGCTTATTTCGCTGGGGACATCCAAACCCTCTGCGTTCATTCTGAATACGTTCCGGACTAATCTGCCGAAGAAAAGATTGGGACAGATGACCCTTGTCATGTTTGTAGGCTTCATGCTGCTACTAACTGTCGAGCTGATTGCCAATGCAGACCGTATTTACGGGCATGCTATTTCACCCAACCTGCGCCATCTGTTTCCAAACCACGTTGTTGGTCATGCCGTAAACGCGAATGATTACAACGATCAACGAGCCGAGGACGCGTATATCGACGCGGCATCCATTCAGTCGGACGTGATTCGCGAGCCGTTTATCCGGCTGTACGTTGCGTATCCGAAGGCGTTGGACACCCTGCTGACCCGGCTGTCACCGAAGCCTGAGTGGGACGACGCGCTGCCCCGTGACGAGCGAAGACGCCTGCAAACCGAGTGGAGTATCAACCAGATCAGCCGATTTGTGCGGATTGACCTCAACGACTCGTTGTACCAAAAACCCGACCTGCTGTTTGCTCAGATAGGAACGAAGCAGCAACAGGGCTGGCAAACGGTGTTGATACCAACGAACCTCAAAACAGGCAAAAACCTGCTGAAGATCGGTATACAACCCGATTCTGCGACCGCAGAAACGCCCATCATCACCATCCCGTTCTGGTACGTACCGGAGAATTAATCCGTTATTCGTCAAACACCACTTTCGGGTTTTTCAGGCTTTTCATGGCCTGTTCGAGCCCATTGAGCGTCAGCGGAAACATCCGGTTGCCCGACCAGTCGCGAATGAGTTGAATACTCTGCGAATACCGCCAGTGACCAGCCGTGGCCGGGTTCAGCCACACCAGACTGGGGTACTGCTGCCGAAATCGTTCGAGCCACACCAGCCCGGCTTCTTCGTTGTAATGTTCGACGCTACCCTTCGGCGACGTCAGTTCGTAGGGCGACATGCTGGCGTCGCCTACGAAGATCACTTTGTAATCGCGGTTGTATTTGTGCAGCACTTCATAGGTCGGTACGCGCTCGCGCCGACGGGTGTTGTCCCGCCAGAGCGTTTCGTAGACACAGTTGTGGAAGTAAAAAAACTCCAGCTGCTGAAACTGGTAGCGGGCCGCCGAAAACAGGTGAGAGCACAATTCGATATGATCGTCCATTGATCCGCCTACGTCGAGCAGCAGTAACACTTTCACGCGGTTCTGCCGCACGGGCTGCATCCGAATATCGAGCATGCCCGCGTTGCGACTTGTCTGGCTGATGGTGCTGTTGATGTCGAGTTCAGATTTGGCACCTTCACGGGTCAGGATGCGCAATTGGCGCAGGGCCATTTTCAGGTTGCGCGTGTTCAGTTCCAGGCCATCGTCCAGGTTGCGGTAGTCGCGGTTTTCCCAAACCTTCAACGCCCCCTCCTGCTTGTTGGATGCCCCCTGTTCGTCGGGCTTATCGCCTTGCCCCGACTTTAAGTCGCCGTCGTTATCGCCCGCACCGTTCAGCCGTTCGACAGGCGGGCGCTCCAGCTGATCGCGTAGCAGGGTCCAGAGTGCCTCCGACCCGCCAGCTGCATCGACAGCCGCCAGATCGTCCGGGTTGGCCGACCTGTCGAAAAGCTGCGTAAACCAGTCGGGGGGAGCAACGGGCACGGGGGCCGATAACCCGGCATCCCGCTGATTTATGTACTGCTCGAACAGCCGGTCGAACAGGTCAAGTTGCTGCTCATGTTTGACCAGTATCGTTTTACTAAGCGCATAGAATCCGTCGATACTACTACCGCCGACGTCGCTCCGTAACGCAGCCAGCAACGTCAGGTATTCCGGTACGGTGACCGGAATGGCATGCTGCCGCAATAGCAGAAAAAAATCTAGAAACATGGCTCGTCTGGGTTATCGGGCAGTCGCTCAGTACAGCAAACGACCTGCGAAAAAACCACAAAACACTTGCCAGAATGCCAATCAATAAGGCCGATTACCCTTATGTTTTAGCGCAAGCATCAAATTGGTATCCTGTTCGTTTTTTAGTAACGCTCCCATATACGGAGGCATTTCATTGAGCGCGTCTAAATCGACCAGATCTTCTTCCGTAACGCCGGACGCCAGTAGCAACCGTATCCAGTCGATCAGTTCACTGGTCGATGGTTTTTTGCGGAGCGCTTTGATGTCACGAATACTGTAAAACACTGATACCGACCGCAGCATCAGCTCGTGCGAAAGCTTGGGGTAGTGTACCGCTACAATGCGGTGCATCGTGGCCCGGTCGGGAAAGCGGATGAAGTGAAAGAAACAACGGCGCAGAAAGGCGTCGGGCAGTTCTTTTTCGTTGTTCGACGTGATTATTACGATGGGCCGGTGTCGGGCCGAAATCGTTCGCTGCAATTCGTAGCAGTAAAATTCCATCCGGTCGAGTTCCTGAAGCAGATCGTTGGGAAACTCGATATCAGCCTTGTCAATTTCGTCGATCAGCAGCACAACCTGTTGATCGGCCTCAAAAGCGTCCCAGATTTTTCCTTTCCGGATGTAGTTGGCGAGGTCAGTAACCCGATTAGCTTCTTCGCTACCGCCAGTGGCCAGCTGGGAGTCGCGCAGGCGCGAGACAGCATCGTATTCATAGAGCCCCTGCTGCGCCGTTGTTGTTGATTTGACGTGCCAGGTATAAAGCGTTTTACCAAGAGCCTGCGCGATTTCAAAGGCCAGCAACGTCTTACCGGTGCCTGGTTCTCCCTTGATTAAGAGCGGCTTTTGTAACTCAATCGCTGCGTTGACGGCAATACTTAACTCATGTGTTGCTACGTATGTATTGGTACCCGTAAACGATGGCATAGTGGTTAACGCTTATAGTTTGTAGTTCTGGAGTTGTCGCCGAAAACTACAAACTATAAAGCAAAAACCAGTATTCATACACTTTATTCATCATCTTCACTCGTAAACGAGTAAAGTGTGGTATCGAGCGACAGCGAGTTAGCTTTGAACTGGCGAATAAAGTTTTCGATAACTTCATCCGTAATATCTTCCGCGTTCAGGCACACATCCAGTGCGATGCCGTAATCTGAATCGGTATCCGTTTCAATGTGCTCCTGCACTTTAACGGTTTCTGTGTCTTCGATCTCACCGATGATTTCGGTCAGCGCCGTTTCGGCTTCCTCTTCGCGGTCGGGTGCGATTTTGTAGCCAGCTTCGCGCTCTTCGGGCGGAATGTAATCAGGGTACGTTTTCTGTACTTCCTCAACCGCCATTTCATAAACGAGGCTGCTGTGATGCAACCGCAGCGTATACATCAGCGCGTCATAGATCACTTCCTGACCCTGGTACTGACCCGGAAACTGAATGTGCACGCACTCACCTGACTCCAGCACCTCAAGGTCGTCGTCTTCCACGTAGATAAACGACTTGCCTGCCGCCTGACACTCTTCTTTGAGTGCGTTAACTTCTTCGGGATCAAATCCCTCGTTTTTATAATTTGCCATGGTTTAAAAATACAGGGAAGCCCCGTTTTGTTTACACTCGACTCACAATTCCGGCATCCTGCCCGGTTTACTTACTTCACAAACAACAGTTCCCGGTATTTTACCAGCGGCCAGTCTTCATCATCGACAATCTGTTCCAGCTTGTCGACTTCGTAGCGAATCGTATCGAAATGATCTTTTACTTCGGTCGCGTACAGCCGGGCCCGTTCGGTAGTGTCGACCACGTTGTTGGCGCGTTTGCGGGCGTCGATCATCGACTCCGTTTGCTTTTTGATGGCGATTACCCGGGCCGAAATTTCGCGTAGAATATCCTTAATCGGCTCGGCTTCGGCCGTCATACTCAGTTCAATCAGGTTCCGGGCCGTTTCCGCGAGTTTGTGTTGGTATTTCAACGCCGTCGATACCACGTGATTCATGGCCAGATCACCCATCACCCGCGACTCGATCTGTACGTTTTTGATGTATTTCTCCAGTTCAATCTCGTAGCGCGACTCCACCTCGGCGTGGTTCATGATGCCGGTCCGCTCAAACAAGGCTGTCGACTCGGGTTTCACGTACACCTTCAGCGCGTCAGGCGTTGACGCAACGTTGCTCAGGCCGCGCGCTTCGGCTTCCGCCACCCATTCGTCGGAGTAGCCATTTCCTTCGAAAAGAATCCGCTTGCTGTCGGAGTAGTAGGCTTTCAGGATGTCGACGATGGCGAGTTCCTTTTTTTCGCCCCGCCCAATTCGCGCATCCAGATCACCTTTGAACTTGCTGAGCTGATCGGCCACGATACCGTTCAACACCGTCATCGTGGAAGCCGAATTGGCCGAACTACCCACCGCCCGAAACTCAAACTTGTTACCCGTAAACGCGAAAGGCGATGTACGGTTGCGATCGGTATTGTCGCGCAGCAGGTTCGGAATCCGGTTCAGGCCCAGCTTGTAGTACACGTTGTCGCCTTTGCTGATCGAGATTTCGTTTTTGATTTCGAGGTCTTCCAGCGTCTTGGTCAGCGTTTCGCCTAGGAAAATCGACACAATAGCCGGTGGCGCTTCGTTGGCCCCAGCCGGTATTCGTTCCCCGCCGACGCGATCGTAGCCCGCAACAGATCGGCGTTGTCATGCACGGCTTTGATTACGTTGACCAGAAACGTCAGGAAGCGCAGAATCTCTTTGGGTTTGCTCGTTGGGGCCAGCAGGTTAACGCCCGTGTTGGTACCCATCGACCAGTTGTTGTGCTTCCCACTACCGTTGATACCGGCAAACGGCTTTTCGTGAAACAGCACTTTCAGGTTGTGCTTCTCGGCTACCTTTTCCATCAGGTCCATCAGCAGCGCATTATGGTCGACGGCCAGGTTTACTTCTTCAAACGTCGGCGCTACCTCAAACTGCCCCGGTGCTACTTCGTTGTGCCGCGTCCGGACGGGCATGCCCAGCTTCATCGATTCAAACTCAAAATCGACCATGAACGCGTTGATGCGGGGCGGAATAGAGCCGAAGTAATGGTCGTCCAGCTGTTGGCCACGTGCGGGTTGGTGCCCGAATACGGTGCGACCTGTCAGTACCAGATCGGGGCGGGCGTAGAACAGCGCCCGGTCGACGACGAAATATTCCTGCTCCGGCCCCAGCGTCGGCGTCACCTTTGTGATGCTGCGGTCGAAGTACTGGCAAACAGCCGTCGCGGCCCGGTCGAGGGCATTAAGCGATTTGAGCAGCGGTGTTTTATAATCGAGCGCTTCTCCGGTATAGCTGATGAAGACCGACGGAATGCAGAGCGTTTTACCACCCGCGCCGTTGTCCATCAGAAAAGCGGGCGAACTAGGGTCCCAGCCGGTGTAGCCGCGCGCTTCAAACGTGTTGCGCAACCCCCCATTCGGAAACGACGATGCATCGGGCTCCTGCTGCACCAGCGCGCTACCCTTGAATTTTTCCATCGCCTTGCCGTCGGCCGAGATGTCGAAGAACGCATCGTGCTTTTCGGCGGTTTCACCCGTCAGCGGCTGAAACCAGTGCGTATAGTGCGTTGCTCCTTTCGACACGGCCCACGATTTCATGGCCCCGGCTACTTCATCGGCAATCGTGCGATCGATGGGGCCATTGGTGTAGATGGCTTCGGTAACCTTTAAATACGCTTCGGGCGACAGCAGTCCGCGCATTACTTCACTGTTGAACGTATTGGTACCAAAAAAATCGCCAACCCGCTCAGAGGGTGGCGTTACGGTAACAGCCTGGCGGCTCTGTGCAATTTCAAGCGCCTTAAAACGAAAGTTAGACATGGTATACGTGTGCGGGGTGGGTATCGGAACAATATGTGCTCAAACTTACGCGACCGGCCACCGCTTTTCCAACGGCACAACGAAAAAAGCCCGGCTCCTTGCGGGGCCGGGCTTCTCTATGATAGCCGGTTCGACTAAGCTTCCTGCATCACCTCGGCCGACTTAACGGTCTTGATGATAACAGCCGCTACTTTGTATGGATCAGCAGCCGAGTTCGGACGGCGATCTTCCAGCCAGCCTTTCCAGCCGCGTTCTACCGTAGCGATAGGAATACGGATCGAAGCACCGCGGTCAGAAACACCATACGAGAACTGCGTGATCGACTGGGTTTCGTGCTTACCCGTCAGACGCATCTCATTGTCGGCACCGTACACGTCGATACATTCTTTGATAACTTCCGGCGTGCGACCGAACGATGCGCAGATCGTGTCGTACGTGGCCTTGTTGCCTGCGGTACGCAGAGCTGTATTCGAGAAGTTAGCGTGCATACCCGAGCCGTTCCAGTCGGTGTCGCCCAGGGGCTTGCAATGCCAGTTGATCGATACGTTATATTTCTCACCGATGCGCTCCAGCAGATAGCGGGCTACCCAGATTTGGTCGCCGGCCGACTGTGCGCCTTTAGCGAAAATCTGGAACTCCCACTGACCCGTAGCTACTTCGGCGTTGATACCTTCTACGTTCAGACCTGCTTCCAGGCAAGCGTCGAGGTGCTCTTCTACAATGTAACGGCCATAGGCGTTCTGCGCACCAACCGAGCAGTAGTATGGTCCCTGACCGCGCGTTGGGAAGCCTTCAGCCGGGAAGCCCAGTGGCTTGTTGATAGCCATATCCCACAGGAAGTACTCCTGTTCGAAACCAAACCAGAAATCGTTATCGTCGTCCTGAATTGTTGCCCGGCCGTTCGATTCGTGCGCCGTACCGTCAGCGTTCAGCACTTCGCACATAACGAGGAAACCGTTTTTACGCTGGGGATCGGGGCAGATGAAAACAGGCTTCAGCAGACAGTCTGACGAGCCACCCGGTGCCTGTTCGGTCGATGAACCGTCAAACGACCACATAGGGCAATCGTCCAGATCACCGGAGAAATCGTCTTCAATTTTCGTCTTCGAACGGAGGCTTTGAGTGGGCTTATAACCATCAAGCCAAATGTATTCCAGCTTCGACTTTGCCATGAGTACAGGTGGATTATTTTTTAATTGGGCTACACAATAGAATGTCCGACAAATATAAGCGGCAATAACAGAATTAATAAAGGTGGTTTTGACCAATTGCCCTATTTACTACTGATTTTACGGAAAAATTATAATTTTAATTCGTAATATACCTTAATTTACCGTATTTTAACTCGACAGCAGCTAGTATTTCTACTCAGCCTGTTTTTCAGCAATTTGCCGCTACAAAGACTCTCTGCGCTCTTTTTCGGAGCGTTAAATCGTTGCTGTCGGCCATACTGTCCCCTACCGGGCTGACTACCAAACCGCTCGGGTACCCTACCTCACCGGCGGAACCCGTCACCGCTATTTTTTGTACTTTTGCCAGACAGTACCATCGATCGTGAAAAAAGTAGCTTTCTATACACTCGGCTGCAAACTCAACTTCTCCGAAACCTCAACGCTGGCCCGACTCATGGAACAGCAGGGTTTCGAGCGGGTAGAGTTCAATCAGCGGCCCGACGTCTTCATCATCAACACCTGCTCCGTTACCGACAATGCCGACAAAAAATGCCGGAAGATTGTCAGGGAAGCGCAGAAAATTAATCCAGATGGATACGTAGCTATTCTGGGCTGCTACGCACAGTTGAAACCGCAGGAAATTTCGGAGATTCCGGGCGTCGATGCGGTGCTGGGGGCGTCGGAGAAATTCCGGCTGCATGAGCTGATGCCGACCTTTACGAAGGTACCGAGCGGACAGCCCGCGCAGGTGTTCAACTCGCCCATCGAACACGCCATCGACTACCACGCTAGTTACTCGCTCAACGACCGGACACGCACATTCCTGAAAGTACAGGACGGCTGTGACTACCCCTGCGCCTACTGTACGATACCGCTGGCACGGGGCAAAAGCCGCTCTGATACGGTAGCAAACGTTGTGCAGATGGCGCGAGAAATTGCCGATCGTAACGTCAAGGAAATCGTGCTGACGGGCGTCAACATCGGTGATTTCGGCTTGATCGACGGCCAGCGGCAGGCTACGTTTCTGGACTTGGTCCGGGCGCTGGACGAGGTTGAGGGTATCGACCGATTCCGTATTTCGAGCATCGAGCCCAACCTGCTCACCGACGAGATCATCGAGTTTGTGGCGCAGTCGAAGCGGTTTGTGCCGCACTTCCACATACCGTTGCAATCGGGGTCTAACCAGGTGCTGGGCCTGATGCGTCGACGCTACAAACGCGAACTATATGCCGACCGGGTAGCCAAAATCAAGTCGTTGATGCCCGACGCCTGCATCGGTGTCGACGTGATTGTGGGGCATCCCGGCGAAACAAACGATGCCTTTCTGGACACGTACACGTTTTTGAACGAACTACCGATTTCGTATCTGCACGTGTTCACCTATTCCGAGCGGCCCAACACGGCAGCTGTCGATATCAAACTGGTTGTGCCGGGGTCGGTGCGGGCCGAACGGTCGAAGATGCTGCACATACTATCAGACAAGAAACGACGGGCGTTCTACGAATCACAGGTGGGCCGGGCAGCAACGGTTTTGTTTGAAGAAGACATTGCCGACGGACAGATGCAGGGCTTTACCGAAAACTACGTCCGCGTCGTAGCGACTTACGACCCGCTGCTTATCAACGAGTTGAAGCCGGTGCAACTAACGGGCCTCACCCCGATGGGTTGATGAACGTCAGCGAACTGGCTGAGGTTGTAGCGGCACATTGATGCGTTTACCAGCGAAGCCGTTCCGAAGAAGGGCGTACCAATCACGGGTAATCAACCAATAACGAACCGAGCCCGGGGTAGATCAGTACATGGTCTACCCCGGGCTCGGTTCGTTATTGGTAGTACGGTTAGTACGAATCAATCCCGATCAAACTGACGATCGTGCCTACTGCCCCAACCAGACTGACAATCAGACCAATAAAGGCAAGAGTACCCGTACCGAAAATCAGCATCAGTAGTCCCGCAATTAATAGAACTACGCTGCCGATCAGCTTCCCCTTCTTAATCATAGCCTTTTGCGGCTGATTGGGTGCCAGCTGACGGCTGATCTGTTTGTTTACTTTCCGCAACATCAGCCGCTCAATACCCGTCAGGTGTTGGGGCGTAGCCGTTTTCGTTAACCGCTGGGTTCCGGTGGTCGGCACCAGCATTCGTTCAATACGGCTCACATGGTTGGTCAGCGACTTACTGGCTGGTAACTCGCTGGTTTGCTTAGCGTAGACGTCAGACGGATCGATCGTCGTACCTGCCTGAACAGTCGCCTGACTCGGGTCGGCAATCTGCTGAACGGGGCTGATTACCGCCACGCTCTGTTCGCTCACGCGGGATGCGGGCTGAACTGGCCCACGTTGAAAGTAAGCCACCGGACGGCTACAGGAAGCGAGCATGGCGATGGCAAGTACTGTGCTGCAAAGCGACTTAGTAAAGAAGGTTGTCATTACATTGAGGTTTTCAGTAACTAAATAGAACGTCGATCGGCTGCGGTGCTAACATATTGATTATCACCTTTTTACCCGTATTACTGCTTCCGGGACTGGCTTTCCGCTGTACCTACCGCGCGCCGACGCAAACGCACCGGACACCTAAAAGTAGGCGAATTGATGTCAGCGTTCTTGCCCCGTCAGTGTTTCTAATCACTTCTTAACCGTCTTGTAAGGAGTTTACGAAAGGACGGATTTCAACTTGTAGTCTGCGTCGGATCGTCTCTGCGAACGCGTAGCCAGTATGGGTAATGATGCCGCACTTCCGGGAAGCTGGATTTACAGACGACCTCAGCCCACTACGATAAGCAGTTTATGACCGCCCGGGCAGATTTGATTCAGAGACCGGTTGTCATACTGTCCCGGTGTATTTGCGGTGGATGAGTTCAGCAACCAGCCCCGTCCAGCCGGTTTGGTGACTTGCCCCTACCCCACGGCCATTATCACCGTCGAAATACTCGTAGAACAGGATGTAGTCGCGGAAGTGAGGGTCCTCATTTTTGGCGTACTGCTGCAACACCGCCCGGTGTCCGTTAGCATCAACCGTAAACAGCGAGATCAGGCGATTCGCAATTTCGTCGGCCGCGTCGTGCAGGGTAATCTGTTTGCCAGAGCCAATCGGGTATTCGACGGTAAAGCCGTTGCCGAAATAGTGGTGAAATTTGTCGAGGCTCAGTACCATCAGGTAGTTGGTGGGCATCCAGACCGGCCCGCGCCAGTTGCTGTTACCACCAAACAAATCGCTGTTGCTCTCGGCGGGTGTGTAATCAAGTCGGAACGTGGTACCGTCGAGCGTGAAGGTATACGGCTGGTCGCGGTACACTTTCGACACCGCCCGAATGCCGTGCGGGCTCAAAAACTCCTGCTCATCGAGCATCCAGCGTAGCAGCGATTTAAGCCGGAAACCCCGGAGTAAACTCAACAGCCGGGTTTCGTCGGTTCCTTTCTCGGTATAGCGCGACACCTGGTTGTACAGGTCGGGGCGATGGCTGCGAAACCACTCCATCCGGGCCAGAAACGTCGGATTTTGCCGCAGAATGTCATCGTCAAGTACTTCGACGGCGAACAGTGGAATCAACCCAACCAGCGTGCGAACCTGCATTTTCTCGACGCTGCCGTCCGACATGCGAAGCTGATCGTAAAAGAACCGATCCTGCTCGTCCCATAAGCCTACGCCATCCTGCCCGATACGCGTAATAGCCCCGGCGATGTAGAGAAAATGGTCGAAGAACTTGGTCGCCATTTCGCTGTACACATCGTCGTGCCGGGCCAGTTCGAGCGCAATCCGCAGCATATTCAGTGCGTACATGGCCATCCAGCTTGTGCCATCGGCCTGTTCGAGATGGCTGCCATTGGGCAGTACGGCATTCCGGTCGAATACGCCGATGTTGTCGAGCCCCAGAAAGCCCCCTTCAAAAATGTTGTTGCCCAGCTCATCTTTGCGGTTGACCCACCAGGTGAAATTGAGCATCAGCTTGTGGAAGATCGCGCGCAGAAAACTGTGGTCGGCGGCACCAGTCGGGTGTTGCTGCTGATCGAGCGTGAACACCTGCAAAGCCGCCCACGCCTGTACGGGTGGGTTCACATCGGAGAAATTCCACTCGTAAGCCGGTAGTTGTCCGTTGGGGTGCATATACCATTCGTTGGTTAGCAGCATCAGTTGCTGCTTGGCCAGTTCAGGGTCGATCAGGGCCAGCGTGACGCAGTGAAACGACCAGTCCCAGGCGGCATACCAGGGGTACTCCCACTTGTCGGGCATCGAAATAACCCCGGCGTTGATAAGCTGCAACCAGGTATGGTTCCGGCCATTGTACCGCTCAGGGGGCGGGGGCGGCTGAGTCGGGTCGCCAGACAGCCAGCGCGACACATCGTAGTAGTAGAACTGCTTGCTCCAGAGCATCCCCGCAAACGCCTGTCGCTGCACGAGTTTCTCATCGTCGGTCGCTTTGGCCGGTTGTACAGCCGTGTAGAACAGGTCGGCCTCGGTTTTCCGCTGCGCAATGATCGAGTCGAAATCGGTGAACGGTTCGCGGAGTGTTGGGTGTACGTCGGTCGTGAGCGATAGCCGGACCCGCACAACGGCCTGCCCACCAGCCTCGACCGTCAGCTTGTAGTGTGCACTTGCTTTCGTACCCGTCTGCTCTCGATTGATCGAGTCAGTGCCGTGAATAAGGTGATCGTTGATACCGTCTTTCGGGTACGGCGTACCGTCGTGTACAGCGTACAACCGCGCCCGGTTCGATTCATTCTCGCAGAACAACCAGTCCGGATTGCCGTCAGCGTAAAGCACATACGAACCTAGCTGCGCGTGCGTCGCCCGGAGAAAACCGTCCTGCCGCAGGTTGATGCCGGGTCGCTGACTACTGACGCCATCGGTGTCGTCGCCCCAATCCCAGGTGTTGCGAAACCAGAGCGTCGGCAACAGCGTCAGGTCCGCCCGTTCGGTTCCCCGGTTGTGTACCGTTACAGCCATCAGCACGTCCTGCGGCCCGGCTTTGGCGTACTCTACGAACACATCGAAGTAGCGGTCCTGATCGAACAGGCCCGTGTCGAGCAGTTCGTATTCGGGATCGAGCCGGGTACGACGGCGGTTTTCGTCGATCAGCTGCTGGTATGGATACGCGGCCTGCGGGTACTTGTAGAGCATCCGCTGGTACGAGTGCGTGGGCGTGTTGTCGAGGTAGTAGTACAGCTCCTTGACGTCTTCCCCGTGATTGCCTTCGCTGTTGCTCAACCCAAAATACCGCTCTTTCAGAATGGGATCGGCCCCGTTCCACAGCGACAGGCCCAGGCACAGCGTTTGTTTGTCGTCGCAGAAGCCCGCGATGGCATCTTCCCCCCAGCGATACGCATAACTGCGGGCCATATCATGGGTCGTATAGCCCCACGCATCGCCGTTGGCACTGTAATCTTCCCGGACGGTTCCCCACTGCCGATCCGATACGTAGGGCCCCCACTGCCGCCACGCCGGATCGTTTAACCGCTTCTGTTCTGTAGTCATCTTTATGAGGGTTTAAGGTTTGTACCGGGCCGCCGGACGGTTCAAGGTTCCTCCGGTTGACGCCAACGACCTTATACGTTAAACCCTAAACCTTAAACTCGCTTCTTATCCATTATCCGAAAAACTCTCCAGCACCGTCATACCGCCGTCGATGAAGATGCTGGCTCCGGTGATGTAGTCCGACTGATCGGAGGCCAGAAAGACGGCCAGATTTCCAATGTCTTCGGGCTTGCCAATGCGGTTGTACGGAATCAGCGTCATCAGGCTGTTCAGAGCCTGCGGAGTTTCCCACGCACTTTTGTTGATCGGCGTCTGAATAGCACCGGGACAGATGCTGTTGACCCGGATGTGCCGGTCGCCGTATTCCTGCGCCAGCGATTGCATGAGCATTTTGATAGCCCCTTTCGACGATGCGTAGTTGACGTGCCCTGCCCAGGGGATTTGCTCGTGTACCGAACTCATACAGATGATCTTACCCGTTGCGCTCGACACCTCCGGGCGTGGCCCCCGGCGCAAAAACTCCCGGATGGCTGAACGGGCGCACAAAAACTGACCCGTCAGGTTGACGTCGATGACGGTGTTCCACTGCTCAAGCGTCATCTCGTCGAACTTGGCGTCGCGTTGCAGCCCGGCGTTGTTCACCAGAATATCGAGCGTACCAAACTGCGCGACGATATCGGCGAACATTTTCTCGACCTGATCTTCCTTACTAACGTCGCACTGGGCGATGATACCTTTACCGCCCGCCGAGGTAATCTCATCTAGCACGGCCTGAGCCGCTGCCTTCGTTGCCTCGACCGGGTAATTGACAACAACGGTTGCCCCGGCATCCGCCAGCGATTTGGCAACGCCCGCACCAATACCGCTGCTCGCTCCTGTAATCAGCGCGATCTGCCCATTCAGTACTTTATCCATGTGTTTGCAATCAGGAGATGTTTGTAGTAGCTACTTTTTTCGGTCCACTTTGTTCGGTGTACCCTGCACATGCTCCCCAAAGCAAACTTACGGACCGCACAATTGACGGCTGTTCACCACTACTACGGCATAAATTAACAGCCTTTTAACAGGGTATAACACCGCGCAGACCAGTGACGGCGGCCCATTTTACAGCACTCTTCATTTGTTACCGAAAGAGGTGTTTTTTAACTAATTGCATTATTCTACTATTTGTTTTTTCGGAAAAAGTACAAAGTCCTAAATAGTA
Organism: Spirosoma rhododendri; assembly: GCF_012849055.1. Lineage (NCBI taxonomy): Bacteria > Pseudomonadati > Bacteroidota > Cytophagia > Cytophagales > Cytophagaceae > Spirosoma > Spirosoma rhododendri. The sequence continues at coordinate 5,001,779 of NZ_CP051677.1, forward strand.
CTCATATTAGAAAAATACAATACATACGCTATTATGAGGGACTTGTTGAATTTTTTTAATAATAGCCCTACAATGGCAATAATGAATATAACGAAAGAATGAATTTTCACTAAAAGCCTGACGATCAGCCTGTGCCCTATTGCGTTGACACGTCTGTCCCGCACACCTTTGTCCCGGTAAAACAAAACTTTCAAACCAATGAAACAGATCCGTTTATCAATTGCTGTACTGGTATCAGTACTTAGTGTGGCAGGCGCAGGAGTCGCCAAAGCCGACACTGGTTCGGTCGTTGACGGGGTGAAAATCACGAAAGCCGATCAGAAAAAAGTTCGCGTATATACTCAAGCTGGTGCCCCTATTGACGTAGCCATCATCGACGCCAGTGGTAACGTGCTGTACAAAGGTGCCATGACCGGCAAAAAGCACTCGACTTCGTTTGACCTTAAAGGCCTGCCCGACGGTCAGTACTACCTGACAGCCGGTAACAACGCCTGGTGGATGTCGCAGGGCCTGAGCATCAGCAACAACGCCCTGACGGTCGAAGACAGCAAGCTGCAACAAGTGGTTCACCCGACGGTAACGGCTTACAACAACAGTAAAGTAGAAGTGGTTATGCCCGCCAAAAACGTAGATGACGCCAATGTTGCTATCTACGATGCGCAGAACACGCTGGTACACACCGGTTCGTTCTCGGGTCCGGTTGGCCGTTTCGATCTGTCGGCTCTGCCAGACGGTTCGTACACGTTCGTAGTTGGTCCTGAGCAGAAGCAGTTCGTGACGCGCGTTAACATCAGCCACTAATCGGCTATCAATCTCACCATCAGCAAACAAGCGGCCCGTTCCCGATTTAGGGAACGGGCCTTTTTTGTCGAAACGCGACCGCCCGTTGGCGCAATTGGCTATACAGTCACCGTTATGCCGCGCATCCGCAACAGCGACAATTCCTTCATTTTCGACTCGACCATAATATCAACCTCTTTCCCGTAGGTATTAATGGGCGAATAAATCCAGTCGGCATGGGCTTCGCGCCGGGCGGTACTGTCTTCGTGGTTCTGGCGGGAATCGGAAAAGTGAAACACTGGCCGCACATCCCACGTATTGTAAGCAGTGAGAAACGCTTCCTCTTCGGTTTGCGAGCCGGGATTCAACGAATGGTGAAAGTAATCAAAGACAATGGGGGTGCCGATAGTCTCCGACAGGGGTACCAGATCCTCAACCGTGTACAGGCTGACCCGATCGTCATTTTCGACCGTCAGGCGGGCGCGCAGGCCAGCCGAAAGCAGGTTGAAATTCTGCGCAAACCGGATCAGCGTCGCTTCCTTATCACCGTAGGTACCACCAACGTGGATGTTAATCTTGTTCCAGTGTGACGGTGTAAGCCCCATCAGGTCAAACAGTTCAGACTGGTATTCGAGATCTTTAATTGTATTGTCGAGTACACTCCCCTGCCCCGCCAGATGATTGAACGGGCCGGGGTGAACTGTCAGGCGAATGGGGCGGGTACCGATATCTTCCAGCGTGGCCCGAATGTCGGGGAAGTCGGGCAGTTCGGCCAGCTTGTACTCAGATGCCCACGGAAATATATCCGACGACATTCGAAAGATGCGAAACCCGTTTTCCAGATTCCAGTCGATGATTTTCAGCAGATCAGTTACGTTTTTCAGGGCCAGTTCCGACGCATAGCCGATGCCTTTCGTCAGAAACGTCTTTCGGATCATGCCCCGGTTGGTCGTGATCTTTTCGGCCTGTAGGCTCAGATTAATGCAGGCATACCCCACGTTTGACGATGTCGATTCCATAGGTAATCAACGATCCGTATTGGTGGATGGTTTTTGCGGACTACCGTTCGGTCAAAAGTAGGTGACTGCTCAACCGACCTCAGGTCGAATCCTTATATATTAATGCCCATACCGTTACTAACTACCTACGATGAATGATTTCACGCTTGCTCAGTTGTCCAGTATCGCCGATAGCTATCTGCGTATGGCCCGAACGCTGACCGAACTTCAGTTGGCGCACTGGCCCGAGTTTACGTATGAACAACAGCTTGATCTGAACGCGTACCAGAATAGCCTGCTCAATCGGGCACATGACATACAGACCCGGGCCGTCAACCCAGCCGTCGATCAGGCGGAAAAGCTCACTGAACGTATTCAGCAAACAATCGGCTACATCTGCGACCGGCTGCTGATAATCAATAATATACCGGTAGCCCTCACGCTGGGCGCGCTGATTGTAGCGCTGGCATCGTATGTAGCGCGCGACAACCGGAAAGGCATCCAGTCGGCATTCAGGGAATTAAATCATCTGCTTGATTCCGAACACGCATAAAAAAAGCGGCTGGATCTGTTCCAGCCGCTTTTTTTATGCCCATTACCCCAGTTAGTTGGGCATGATAATACCCGACGGCGACTTGGTGCCGACCAGTTCGACTTCAAACACCAGATCCTGACCAGCCAGTGGGTGGTTGGCGTCGAGCGTTACGCTGGTATCGTCCAGTTTACGCACGATTACCGGAATCGGACGTGGGTTGCCATCTTCGTGCATATTGAGTGTCATGCCCACTTCAAGCGGAATATCTTCGGGAATGTCAGACCGGTTCAGGGTAAAGATCATCTCTTCATTGGCCGGGCCGTATGCGTCCTCTACAGGTATATTGATCGTCTTCTTATCGCCTTCGCTCATACCCAGCACGCCATCATCAAACCCTTTGATGACCTGTCCGCTGCCGACCGTAAATTCAAGTGGAGAACGACCTTCTGATGAGTCGAACACGGTTCCATCTGTCAGGGTGCCTTTGTAGTGTACCTGAACGGTGTCTCCGGATTTTGCTTGTGCCATAGTATGTAGGACTAGTTTTGCAGTATAACCCAAAAGAAAGATAAGCGTTCAGAAACGCGGGATGTTTATCTGCTTTTTCGTCCTATATACTCAGTATCAGCAATTTCTTGCCGCGGAAATTTGACTATATCGGAAACTTATATATGTTTGCTTTCAGTCGATAAATCACCAGTTTTTTATGGAAGCATCGGGTCAGGAATTTCTACGCGGCACGCTCAAAACGATTGTGCTCAACTTACTGGCCGACCCCGCACCCGGTGGCCCCCGCCGGATGTACGGCTACGAAATTACGCAGGCCGTTCACGACCGAACCCACGGCGACATCACGCTCTCATTCGGCGCACTGTATCCGGTACTGCACAAGCTCGAACAGGACGGCCTGTTGCTGACAGACACCGAAGAAGTAGACGGACGTATGCGAAAATATTACTCACTGACCCCGCAGGGCAATCAGGTGGCTATCCAGAAAACATCTGATTTCGAACGCTTTGTCCGCTCTGTCAGGAGTCTGCTCCAATCGCCGGGCGAACTGTCGCCGGGTCTCTAGCCCTGTTCTTTTTGACTAAACCTTCGTTACAAACACTCGTTACGGTCATGGAAAAACTTAGCGACGAACAAGTAGCGCTGCTACGCCAACACCTGCTCACAACCGGTACCTCCGACGCCCTGATTAATGAACTGATCGATCACCTCGCCTGTGAAGTTGAACGGTACATCTGGCTCGGCCTGCCTTTTGACCGCGCCCTGGAAACGGTGACAGAACAGGCAACTCACAAAGCCGTCCGGCACTTGCGCGAAACGTATCAGGTCGAACTGACCATGTCTGACGAGCAGCTACAGCAGGCCAGCCTCGACGACATCGTTTTTCAGTTTCGCAACAAAGCCTACGGTGCCTACGACCTTCGCCAATCGTATCGGTTGGCTATGCGCAACGCGATCATCATGGGCATTAGCTTCTGCCTGATGCTGGTCGCTATTCTCGACGGCATAAATCGCAAAGAGTGGTCATATATCAGCCTGACGGGCCTGGCCTGGATTCTGGGCGTAGCGGGTATGACTTATGCGGGCGTAAGCTGGTACCTCGCCCGCATCCGGGAGCAGCAGTATTCAGTTTAACGTTTGAGGGTCAACATTTAAGGTTTCTGGCTATCGACCATGCAACCTTAAACGTTGACCCTCAAACATTAAACGAGCAAAGCTAGTACGCTCTGGCAAACAGCACCCGGCCTTTGGATGGCTTGCCGGAGAAGACATCGACACCTTCTTCGGGTTCCTGATCGAACGGGATACAGCGGATCGTGGCTTTGGTGGCTTCCTTGATGGCGTCTTCGGTTTCGGCCGTGCCGTCCCAGTGGGCCAGAATAAAGCCGCCCTTTTCGATCTGCTCCTGAAACTGCTCGAACGTATCGACTTTGAACGTGTTGGCCGTGCGGAAGTCTTTGGCGCGGTTATAAATGCTCGCCTGAATATCGTCGAGCAGGGCTTTGATCCGATCGGTCAGACCGTCGAACGGAACCGTTTCCTTGGTTTTGAGGTCACGCCGGGCAATTTCGACGGTACCGTTTTCCAGATCGCGCGCACCCATCGCCAGCCGGACCGGTACACCACGCAGCTCATACTCGGCAAACTTCCAGCCGGGCTTGTTGGCGTCCGAATCATCGTATTTGACTGAGATACCAGCCTTACGCAGTTCCTGCACCAGCGGCTTTACTTTGGCCGAGATGGTTTCCAATTGCTCATCGGTACGGTAGATCGGTACGATCACGACCTGAATTGGCGCCAGTTTCGGCGGCAGCACCAGCCCATCGTCGTCGGAGTGAGCCATGATGAGCGCCCCCATCAGCCGGGTCGATACGCCCCACGAGGTACCCCAGACGTGGTCGAGCTGATTCTGTTTGTTCAGAAACTGCACGTCGAACGCTTTGGCGAAGTTCTGCCCCAGGAAGTGCGACGTTCCGGCCTGCAACGCTTTGCCATCCTGCATCATCGCTTCAATGCAAAGTGTATCGACAGCGCCCGCAAAACGTTCCGAGGGGGTCTTGGCCCCCGCACAACCGGTACGCCCATCCACTCTTCAGCGAACGTCGCGTATACCTCCAGCATCTGCCGGGTTTCGGCTTCGGCTTCCTCCGACGTTGCGTGGGCGGTGTGGCCCTCCTGCCAGAGAAACTCGGTGGTCCGCAGGAAAATCCGCGTCCGCATTTCCCACCGCACGACGTTGGCCCATTGGTTGATAAGCAACGGCAGGTCGCGGTACGACTGAATCCAGTTTTTATAGGTGCTCCAGATAACCGTTTCCGACGTCGGGCGCACAATCAGTTCTTCTTCCAGTTTGGCCTCCGGGTCAACAATTACGCCCGAGCCGTCTTCGGCGTTCTTGAGCCGATAGTGGGTAACGACGGCACACTCTTTGGCAAAGCCTTCGACGTGCGACGCTTCTTTGCTGAGAAACGATTTGGGGATAAACAGCGGGAAGTACGCGTTGGAGTGACCCGTTTCCTTGAACATATCGTCGAGGGCGCGCTGCATTTTTTCCCAGATCGAGAAGCCATACGGCTTGATAACCATGCAGCCCCGAACGGCTGAATTTTCGGCCAGATCGGCGCGTTTAATTAACTCGTTGTACCACTCGGAGTAGTTTTCACTCCGCGACGGAATTGCTTTTGCCATGCGTATATCGTGATCCGGTTTGTCTGTCGATAAGCCCCTCGATCACTTATTTTTTTAGACTGTTTTAAACCAGTTGCGCTCAACTGGAATCTATAGAATGAATCCTTGCAAAGATAGGTTTTAATCCTATTTTTGTAATCAATCGGCCTGTTCTGCTGTTATATATGCAGGAGAGATATGTGCAGCTCGAACGACGTAATAAATTCCTTGCCAAATGAAAACGCAACCTTTATATCGCTATCTGTCACTGGCCGCGTTGCTAAGTATATGGGGTTGTTCCTCAACGATACAAACAGCGCAGAACACCGGTGAAATCGATGACCTGTACGGCTCATCGAGCAACGCGCAGGTATACGCCAGCGCCAGCAACAACGCATCATCGGCGACAACGCAGCGCAACACGCGCCAGCGGTCATCAGTGCGTGGTCGTAACGCGAATCCGGATTATAACGACGACCAGCAGTACAACAACGGTTCCAACACCGACGAGTACTACTCGGAACTGAGCACCCGAAACCTGAACCGGGGTATTTCGCCCGATCCGGGCTGGAGCGACAACTCAGCCAATGGGTACGCTGGCACCAGCAGTTACAACAGCGGATTCGTCAACGGCTATAATGCAGCCCAGACGTCAGCACTTAGCTGGAACCGCTGGGGCTTCAACAACACCGGCTTCTATAGCGGTCTGGGCTTAGGGCTCGGCCTGGGCTATGGTGGTTTTGGTGGCTTCGGCTACAGCCCCTTCTATGGTGGCTTCAACTCGCCTTACTACTACGATTCGTTTGCCTACAGCCCATTCGGCTATGGTGGCGGATTCGGCGGGTTCGGGTATAGTCCCTTCTATTCGCCATTCGGCTACAGTGCTTTTGCCTACAGCCCGTTCGGCTACGGCTATGGGCTGGGTAACTACTACGGTGGCGGTTACTATGGCGGTGGCTACGGTTATCCGGGCTACGTCAACAACGTGATCGTTACGGGTGCTGACCCTTACCGGAACAACCGGACGTACTACAGTGGCAGCCGCACGGCAGGCCGGTACTCGTCGGATTTCGACAACACCAACCGGGGTTACAATGCCGGTGGTCGTCGGGCAGCAACGGGTGCGTACGCCAATTCGTCGGGAGCAGCAACAACGGGTTCCAGCTCGAACAGTGGTTACTACGCTCCGCGCGGTGGTCGCAACAACTCGTACTATTACGACAACGGTAGTGCAGCCCGCACATCGGGCAACAGCGTTCCGACCTACAGCGGCAATGCAAACGCAACGAGCACCTATTCGGCACCACGCGGTGGCCGGGGGTACTCTAACTCGAACGATTACTACAGCAACGGTGGTGGCCGGTCGAGCTATCAGCAGCAACCCAGCTACCAGGCTCCCCAGCGGACCTATCAGAGCCAGAGTCGCTCGTACCAGCAGCCCAGCTATCAGCAGCCGTCTTACCAGTCGCAGAGCCGGAGCTACAGCCAGCCCAGTTTCAGCGCACCATCGAGTGGCGGCTTCTCGGGCGGTAGCCGGGGCGGTGGCGGTAGTGTAGGTGGTGGCAGCGTCGGCGGTGGCGGACGTGGCCCGCGCTAGTCAGCATCATTAGATTTAGCTAAAAAAAACCCGGCGACTCTTACAATCGCCGGGTTTTTTCGTTTTGTATTAACAACACGGATTCGGTGATTAAACGTCACGGCATTCACACACTCTAAAGGGCGTTTAGGTACCCCTGAATCACTACTTTATATGAGACACACACTATATGCGACAGCCCTGCTGCTATCGGTAGCCCAGCTGACCTACGGGCAGGATACGCCTTCTGCTTACGCGGATGCAACGTATCAGTATTCCGACAACGTGCTTAACGGAACGGCCCGCTTCCGGGGAATTGGCGGTAACCATGCCGCTCTGGGTGGCGACGCCAGTAATTTGTTTGGCAACCCCGCCGGTCTGGGTTTCTACAACCGGTCGGAGTTTAGTATAAGCCCCTCGTTCAACGGGGCCAATAACCGCAGTTCGTTTCTGGGCTCGCAAACAACAGGTTCGCAGGGCAACGTGAGCATCGGGCAGTTAAGCGTTATTTTCGCCGGTCGCGACAATGGCCCCGACAATCGGCGCTTTCGCCGGTCGTCGTTTGGCATATCGTACTCGCAGGCCCTGAATTTTCAGGATTATTACAATGCCATCGGGCAGAACAACAATCGCAACTCGTCGATCCTGCAAACGTACGTTAACTCGGCTAACTCGGCAGGCTACACGGGTGCAGCACTCAACGACCTGTACGATTTCAACACCAATCAGGCCGATAATGCAGCGGCAGCGGCCTACCAGCTCTACCTGATTGACCCGACCGCTACAGGTGCCAACACGTCAGGCCCGCCCTACTCGCGTGCCGATGCCAACACCGCCAAACTGCAACAAGCCACCATCAGCCGGTCGGGAGCCAGCTCGCAGTGGACGCTGGCCTATGCGGGTAATTTCGACGATAAGCTGTACATCGGCGGTTCGCTGGGCATTACGCGGCTGCGCTTCAACTCGACGTTTATGTTTACCGAAACGCCGATCAACGGAAGCAGCTTCAACAACTACAGCCAGACCAATACGCTCACCGCGACCGGAACGGGTATCAACGCCACGCTGGGTATCATCTACAAAATTGCACCGGAAGTACAGATCGGGGCTACGGTTGTCAGCCCGACGTTTAGTAGCGTCCGCGAGTTGTTCCAGCAAAGTCTGGCCGCCAGCCCCCGCGACCCAAATATCATTAACCCATCCAATGGCCCCACCCCGCCGAGCAGCGTTGCAGTCGTTACGAGCAACGACGATTTTCCCTACTCAATGCAGACACCTTTCCGGGCGACGGGTGGTGCTACGGTATTCCTTGGAAAAGCAGGCTTCCTGACCGCAACGGCCGAATACGTTGGTTACGGAGGTATGCGGGCGCGCACCACAGCTTTCAACGACGTTCAGTTGAATAATCAATTTCGCAATGATGTGAGGCAGGAAGTGCAGGCTACGTACAAGAGCGTGGTGAATCTGCGGGCCGGGGCTGAGTTCCGTGCGGGTATCGCCCGGATTCGGGCCGGTGTGGGCTACCTGCCCAGTGCCTACGTATTCGATCTCGACCGTGTTCCCCGCGCCGACCGGTCCAAGCTACTGGTATCGGCTGGTCTGGGCGTTCGCAATGAGCGGTTCTTCGCCGACCTGTCAGGGTCATACCTGACCTACTCGTCGGGCTTCACGCCCTATTCGCTCCCCAGCGACGCCAACACACCTACCGTGCTGACCAACAACCGGGGCACAAACGTGACGCTGTCGGTAGGGACGTTCTTCTGATTTAAAGAGCGAAAGAGATAAAGAGTGAAAGAGCGAAAAACCATCCGGCATATTCGCTCTTTCACTCTTTATCTCTTTCGCTCTTTGAAACTACAGCCACCGCCCAAGCTGTCTCAGGATGTAGTCTGCGTCGGTTTCGCCGGAGACGACGATGTGGGCTTGTGTGTAGAAATGCGAACGGTCGGCACAGCGCTTTTGCAGATCAAGCAGCAGTTTCGGATCAGACGCGTTGAAGAGTGGCCGGTCGGCCTGTCCGTGCGCAACCATGCGCTGGTGGAGAATCTCGACGGGCACATTGAGAAACACCGAAATACCTGTCTCGTTGATGTACGTCATGTTGTCGAAGTGGCAGGGCATTCCGCCCCCCGTCGATACCACGAGACTGCGACCCGGCTGAATCGTACGCAGCACGCGCCGTTCAGCCTCCCGGAAGTACGCTTCCCCCGACTGCGCGAAAATCTCCGGTACAGAGCGCCCCTCTTCCCGTACGATCATCCGGTCAGTATCCACAAAATGATAGTGCAGCGCATCGGCGATACGCTTCCCCAGCGTACTCTTCCCCGACGACGGCATCCCGATCAGAAAAATATTCTTCATTCGCGAATGAGCGAATGATTGAGTGAATGAGTGATTGAGTGATTAAGTGATTGAATGATTTGTAGCCAACCACTCTGTCACTCAATCACTCAATCATTCAATCACTCAACCATTCACTAATTGTTTTACCTCCTCCGCACTGGGTGTGGTGTTGTAGTGCCATTTGCCACGCACGACACCGTCCTGCATCAACCAGGTGCCGGGGTTCGACCGCATGATCGTTTTCAGCACCGTAGCGTCGACCTTGTAATAAGGCAGGCCCCCTAACTGAAACTCGTTCTGAAACGCCTTGATTTCGTCGTCGCTCACTGACGTCAGGATGTACGGTTTGACGTCAGAACCTTTCAGTCCGTCAACCAGCGAGCGGATAGCAGGCAGGCTACCAGCATCGAGATCGGTCGTCTTCTTAACGATGACGAAGAGTTTTTTACCTTCGAACGTCTGCTGCGTGAAATCGCTTTCATCGTTCCAGACGCGATAGTCGGTGATCTTCGGCTTCGCGCTTTCGTTGACGAGCTGCATCTCCTTGAACTTGTAGGTCGTATCGGTCGGGTATTTCTCGAAGGTTTCGGTCTTGCCGTTCTTCTCCATCACGTACCGGTAACGCAGCGGTTCCGACGGTTTCATCTGCGCCGGGATACTTTTACCAACGGCGTAGGGAAGCAGATCGAGCGGGGGCAGGAACGAGATGGCGTATACACCCAGCCCCAGCGTCAGCACCGTCGTCAGAAAAACGACCCAGCCCGTTTTGCGGGGTGTGATACGGTTGCGGTGCCCAATAATAAACAGGATCAACACCGTCAGCACGACGTCTTTACCGAACGATGTCCACGGCTTTAGTTTGATCGCGTCGCCGAAGCAACCGCAGTCGGTAACGCGGTTGAAATAAGCCGAGTAAAACGTCAGAAACGTAAAGAACGTAATCAGGAAAAAAAGCAGCCACACCGTCAGCTTCGGCTTGTACGACACCAGCAGGGCAACCCCCAGAATAATCTCGGCCGCGCAGAACAGCACCGACATCGTCAGCGTAAACGGTACCAGTGCCAGAAAGAAATTGTGCAGCAGCGGTACATCCTGCGCGAAGACCTCGAAGTATTCTTCAAACTTGATCTGCGTGCCAACGGGGTCATTGAGCTTAATCAGCCCCGAAAAAATAAACACAATCCCGACCAGAAACCGGGCAATCCGGGCCGCCCACAGCATCGGCGGTGTTCCGGTCTTAATCTTGGGCTGCGTCGTTGCAGGATTCATGTAGCGTGTTAATAGTTGAATCGACAGGAGTACAGGATGAACAGGATTTTCTTTTTAGCCGATTCACAGCCAATGAAAAATGAAGGAAATCCTCTAATCCTGTCTATACCTTAGTTGTCAGTTTAATCAGACAGAAAACGGCGTAGTTGATCATATCCATATAATTGGCGTCGACACCTTCCGAAATCAGCGTTGCACCCTGATTATCCTCGATCTGTTTCGTACGCAGCAGTTTCATCAGCACAATGTCGGTCATCGAACTGACCCGCATATCGCGCCACGCTTCGCCGTAATCGTGGTTTTTGGCAAACAGCAACTCCATCACCCGCCCTACCTGCGCATCGTACAGCTGCTCCAGCTCGGCCGTAGGAATGTCCATGCGGGGCGGCTCGTCGGTAGGGTTGTTCTGAAAAGCGAGCTGAATGAGTGCCATCACGCAGTAATTGATGATACCAACAAATTCTGGCTCAATACCTTCGCCCACTTTGCTGACACCCGTCTCCTGCAACGTGCGGATGCGCTGGGCTTTAATGAAAATCTGATCGGTGATGCTCGGCAGCCGCAGAATTCGCCAGGCTGTACCGTAATCCTGGTTTTTTTTCAGGAACAGACTTTTGCACCGCTCAATTACCTGCCGATATTCGGCCTCTGTCTTTGTCATAGTTTAAGGTTTAAGGTTTACAGTTTAATGTTATCAACAGCTAAAACCTTAAACATTGAACAATAAACCTTGAACTTATTCATGCCGAAAGGTACGAAAAAAACGCTGAACTGCCGGGGACGGCTCGTTGCGCTCGACACGCCCGTCGTGATGGGTATTCTCAACGTCACGCCCGATTCCTTCTATGCTGGTAGCCGGGTGATGGACCCTGCACACACGACTGACCTGGTGCTGGAGCGCGCCGGACAGATGCTTGCTGAAGGAGCCACGTTCCTCGATCTGGGCGGCTACTCCACCCGGCCCGGTGCCGCCGATATTAGCCCCGCCGAGGAAGCCGACCGGCTCCTCCCCGCCATCGAAGCCATCCGGCAGCACTACCCCGATGCCCTGCTGTCGATCGATACGTTTCGGGCGTCGGTAGCCCGGCAGGCCATCGCAGCGGGTGCCCACCTGATCAACGATGTTAGTGGCGGCACACTGGACCCTACCATGTTCGACACCGTAGCGGCCCTGCGCGTACCCTACGTACTGATGCACATGCGGGGAACACCCCAAACGATGCAGTCACGGGCGACCTACACAAACGTAGCGACTGAAGTTATCGACGAACTGGCCACTCAACTGGTACGGCTACGCACGTTAGGGGTAGCCGACATCCTTCTAGACCCCGGTTTTGGGTTCGCGAAAACCCCCGCCCATAATTTTGAGCTGCTCAATAATCTCGATGCATTCCGGCTGTTTGACGAACCACTGCTCGTGGGTCTGTCGCGCAAGACAACTATCTGGAAAACACTGGGCATCACCGCCGAAGAAGCCCTCAACGGCACTACCGTACTGAACACAGTTGCCCTGCAAAAAGGAGCGTCTATACTGCGGGTTCATGACGTACGGGAGGCCGCTGAAGCCATTAAACTGACGCAGCAGCTAACTTTTTTTTAGGGTAGCTATTGCGTCCACGGTTTTTAAACCCTACTTTTGCATTCCCAAATCGGGAAAACGATCTGGTAGCTCAGCTGGTAGAGCAATACACTTTTAATGTATGGGTCCTGGGTTCGAATCCCAGCCGGATCACCAAGACAAGAAAGGCCACTCTGTACAGAGTGGCCTTTCTTGTTTACGCCCTATTTCCCCAGACGCATTGCCTAAGTATTTCTTCTAGTAACGAGGGCATTAACATTCGTTATAATTGGCATTTACCAAGAACATTTATAACCAAATTCACAATACTAAGTATACGCTAAGAAATTTCGACAAATACTGTTTTTACCAAATTTTTATATGTAGTATATTGCAAGACTTTATCGCAAACATTCGATAGTTCGGTTCTGATCGCCAGATACATCACTCCTTTGAACCGACCGTAATTTAGTATTTCTCAAAAATTTCGATCATTTTTTGCCATTCTGATAATCAGTCTGCAAAAAATGACGGCTCAACCCAACACTGTACGACCATGTCTGACCAGGTTGACCAAAACGCGCAGGTACCTGCGGGCCTTTATCGCCCGGAATTCGAGCACGATAACTGCGGTATCGGCTTCGTTGCCCACATTAAAGGGCGCAAATCCCATCAAATTGTTTCGGATGCACTCCAGATGCTTCGGCGTATGGAACACCGGGGCGCAGTAGGAGCAGAAGCGAACTCCGGCGATGGAGCCGGGCTATTGATTCAGCTTCCCCACGAATTTTTCGTCGACGAAACCCGTAAGCTGGGCGTTCACTTACCACCTGCCCTCGAATACGGCGTTGGTATGGTGTATTTTCCCAAGGATGTGTGGCTGCGCGAAGAGTGCCGCGCCATTCTGAACCGGAAAATGAAGAAACTGGGGCTGGAATTACTCTGCTACCGCGTCGTGCCGGTCAACAACAGCGATCTGGGTGCCGGGTCGCGGTCGGCAGAACCGCAGATGGAACAGGTGTTCATCAAACGGCCCGCCGAGATTACCGATGCCGACGATTTCGAGCGGAAGCTGTATATCCTGCGGAACACAAGTACCCGGATTATCAACGAAAGTGTCAACGGCGTCGATCATTTTTATTTCTCGTCGCTGTCGTGCCGTACTATTACTTATAAGGGTCAGCTGACGACGCTGCAACTGGAGCCGTACTTCCCCGACCTGCAAAACGAGGACGTGGTGTCGGCACTGGGCGTGGTTCACTCGCGTTTCTCGACCAACACCTTCCCATCGTGGAAGCTGGCGCAGCCGTTCCGCTACATCGCCCACAACGGCGAAATCAACACGGTACGCGGTAACGTCAACTGGATGAAAGCGGCTGAAGGGCTGCTCGAATCGAGTAAGTTCACCAAAGACGAGATGGACATGCTGTTGCCCATCTGCGACCCCAAACAGTCGGACTCAGCCAACCTCGACAACGCCATCGAGCTGCTCGTGATGAGCGGCCGGTCGCTTCCGCACGTGATGATGATGCTGGTACCCGAAGCGTGGGATGGCAACGAACACATGGACCCGATGCGGAAGGCGTTCTACGAATTCCACGCGGCCCTGATCGAACCCTGGGACGGCCCCGCGTCGATTTCGTTTACCGACGGCCGCATGGTCGGCGCTACCCTCGACCGGAACGGCCTGCGTCCGTCGCGGTTCTGGGTTACCAACGAAGACATCGTGATTATGGCGTCGGAAGTGGGCGTACTCGACATCGATCCGGCGAAAGTCGTGTCGAAGGGTCGTCTGCAACCGGGTAAGATGTTCCTGGTCGATATGGAACAGGGACGTATCGTCGCCGACGAAGAAATTAAGCAGCAGATCAGCAGCCGGCAGCCCTATGGCGACTGGCTGGCAGATAACAAGATCAAGATTCAGGACCTCGAAGCCCCGATTCGCTCGTATAATCCATACGACCCCGCCAAGCTGTTGCGGATGCAGCAGGCGTTTGGCTTCACGTCGGAAGATTTGCGGATGATTCTGGCCCCGATGGTGGAGACGGGGAAAGAAGCCCTCGGCTCGATGGGTACCGATGTGCCGCTCGCTATTTTGTCGGAGCAGAGTCAGCACATGAGCCACTACTTCAAGCAGTTGTTCGCGCAGGTTACCAACCCGCCGATTGACTCTATCCGGGAGCGGTCGATCATGTCGCTGATCTCGTTTGTGGGCGCTACCTACAACCTGCTGAGCGAATCGCCCGAGCACTGCCGGCAGGTCGAACTGGAGCAGCCGGTGCTGACCACGCAGGAATTCGACAAACTGCGGTTCATCGACAAGCCGAAGTTTCAGGCCAAGACAATCAACTGTCTGTTCACGGCCGACGGCGACGGCAAGTCGCTGGAACGCGCTTTGGACCGCATTTGCCGCTATGCCGAAGACGCTATTCAGGACGGTTACTCGATTCTGGTACTCTCGGACCGGGCTATCGATTCGAGCCACGCACCGATTCCGTCGCTGCTGTCTACCTCGGCCATTCACCACTACCTGATCCGGCAGGGGCTGCGCGGTAAGGTTGGTATCGTGGTTGAAGCGGGCGACGTTTGGGAAACGCACCACGTGGCCACGCTGATCGGTTACGGCGCGTCGGGCGTGAACCCGTACATGGCGTTCGAGACCATCGCCAGCATGAAGGAGAAAGGGCTGTTGCAGGTAGATTACGACCTCGACAAGCTCTACAAAAACTACGTCAAGGCGGTCAACGGCGAACTGCTGAAGATCTTCTCGAAGATGGGCATTTCCACCCTGCAATCGTATCAGGGTGCGATGATCTTCGAGTGTCTGGGTCTGAACGCCGAGGTGGTAAACCGCTATTTCACCGGTACCGTATCGCGCATTGGCGGGATGGGGCTGGACGAAATTGCCCGCGAGATTCTGGTGCGGCACTGTATCGCCTTCCCCGACATGCCCGTATCGGCTCCCCGGCTGGAAGTGGGCGGTATATACCAGTGGAAGCAGCGGGGTGAAAAGCACATTTTCAACCCCGACACGATCCACCTGTTGCAACAGTCGACCCAAAAGAACGACTACAGCATTTTCAAGAAATACTCGAAGCTGATCGACGATCAGACGGCGAAGGCGATCACGCTGCGCGGCCTGCTCAAGTTCAAGAAAGGTACGCCCGTTCCGCTTGACGAAGTCGAACCCATCGAAACCATCTTCAAACGGTTTGCGACGGGGGCTATGTCGTTCGGCTCGATTTCGTGGGAAGCGCACACGACGCTGGCAATTGCGATGAACCGCATCGGTGGTAAGAGTAACTCCGGCGAAGGTGGCGAAGATGAACTGCGCTTCAAGGAGTTGCCCAACGGCGACAGCCTGAATTCGGCAATCAAGCAGGTAGCGTCGGGCCGATTCGGTGTAACGAGCTACTACCTAACTAACGCCCGCGAGTTGCAGATCAAGATGGCGCAGGGTGCCAAGCCCGGCGAAGGCGGGCAGCTACCCGGCTTCAAAGTCGACGACTGGATCGGCCGGACGCGTCACTCGACGCCAGGTGTGGGCCTGATTTCGCCCCCACCCCACCACGATATCTACTCGATTGAGGATCTGGCGCAGCTCATTTCCGACCTCAAAAACGCTAACCGCGACGCCCGTATCAGCGTGAAGCTGGTATCGGAAGCGGGTGTCGGGACGATTGCTGCCGGTGTTGCCAAAGCCCACGCCGACCACATTCTGGTGTCGGGTCATGACGGTGGTACGGGTGCCTCTCCCCTCTCCTCGATTCGCCACGCGGGTCTGCCGTGGGAACTGGGACTGGCCGAAGCGCATCAGACGCTGGTTCGCAACAAACTCCGTGGCCGCGTAACGGTACAGACCGACGGGCAGATGCGGACGGGTCGCGACCTGGCGATTGCCGCGCTGCTGGGTGCCGAAGAATTTGGCGTCGCTACGGCTGCGCTGGTGGCTACGGGTTGTATCATGATGCGGAAGTGTCACCTGAACACCTGCCCGGTGGGCGTCGCGACGCAGAACAAGGAACTGCGTGCGCTGTTTACCGGTAAGCCGGAGCACGTCGTGAACATGTTTACGTTCCTGGCGATGGAACTGCGCGAGATCATGGCCGAGCTAGGCTTCCGCACCGTCAACGAGATGGTCGGTCAGGCGCAGATGCTGGAGATGCGGCAGAACCTCCCCCACTGGAAATACAAGAACCTCAAACTCGACGCCCTGCTCTACAAAGAGCCGACCAATCTGGACGTGGCCCTGTACAAGCAGGAAGAGCAAAACCACCATCTGGAAGACGTACTCGACCGGAAACTGATCGAGCTGGCGCAACCCGCACTGTCGGGTACGACGCTCGGCTCCGACGAGTCGATTTACGGCGAGTTTACGGTGCAGAACATTGACCGGAGCATCGGTACGATGCTGTCGAACGAAATTTCGAAAGTGTACGGTGGTCCGGGTCTGCCTGCCGGTTCGATTCACATTAAACTGCGCGGTACGGCCGGACAAAGCTTCGGCGCCTTCGCCACAACCGGTCTGAAACTCGAACTTGAAGGCGACGCCAACGACTACTTCGGCAAGGGCTTGTGCGGTTCGCAACTGATCGTGTATCCCGACCGGACGGCTACGTTCAAACCGGAAGCCAACAGCATCGTCGGTAACGTATCGTTCTACGGCGCTACAGCGGGTGAAGCATTCATTCGCGGTATGGCCGGTGAGCGGTTCTGCGTGCGGAACTCCGGCGCGAAAGTCGTGGTGGAAGGTATCGGCGATCACGGTCTCGAATACATGACCGGTGGTCTGGCGATCATTCTGGGACAGACGGGCAGCAACTTTGCCGCCGGTATGTCGGGCGGGGTGGCCTATGTCTGGGATCAGGATGGTTCGTTTGCTTCGAAAGTAAACGGCGAGATGGTCAGTCTGGAAGCGCTCACCGAAGAAGATCAGGGCATTTTGCGCGAATACGTCGAGAAGCATTTCCAATACACGACGAGCAACGTAGCGCTGAACCTGCTTGAAAACTGGGACGCGCAGATTGGTCAGTTCGTGAAGGTGATGCCGGGCGATTTCCAGAAAGCACTGGCTGGTCGCGGTATTTCACTGGCCGATCAGATCCGCGACAAAAACGTTGTCTATCAGGATATCACTGTCGACGTGACGCAGGGTTAGGTGCAACTGGAACCGCCCATCAGCATTGCCTCACGTAAGCTGACACACTATCTACTTATAGTCCTACCCCGCTCTGATAAATCTCTTTATCTGAGCAGGGCGGGCTATAAGCTGGATAATTGGCCTACACTAGAGCAGGATTTGCTCAGGCTGGCGGCCAGCGGTGAAGCTGTTTTCGAAGAAGACGATGGCTACGGTCCATCGTTCAGTGTTTCCGGTGAGCTAACCGGCCCTAACGGTCGTTCTATTGGCGTAAAGACGATATGGAAGCGTGACGTAGATCAGAAAATCACTAAATTCATCACGTTATATCCACGAAAACGACTCTAGGTTATGAAGTTGCCTCTGTATAAAGATGTTGCATTGCGAATCAACGTACTCGATAAAGGGCTACAAAAAGGGGATATCGTTACAACGGTTGAATTTCTCGAAGCTCGTCGCGATCTACCCAATGCGTATGTTGTCGAAGCGTTTAACGCTATAGGTGAGACAATCGCAGTTTTCACCGTTGTCGAAGATGACTTAGAGTTATTGACGGCCCACGATGTTTTGAGTAAACGAACGCTGGAAGCAGCGTAATCAGCATACAATGGGAAAACCTACCGGATTTTTAGAATTTACGCGCGAACTACCGAAGAAGCGCGACCCGCAGCAGCGGATTCACGACTACAAGGAAATCGAAATGCCGTTTTCGGAGCAGGACTCCCAACGGCAGGCATCGCGCTGCATGGACTGCGGCACGCCCTTCTGCCACAGCGGTTGCCCACTGGGAAACATCATCCCGGAGTTCAACGACGCGGTGTATGAGCAGAACTGGGCCTATGCCTACGAAATCCTGTCGAGCACTAACAACTTCCCGGAGTTCACAGGCCGCATCTGCCCCGCTCCCTGCGAAGCGTCGTGCGTGCTGGGTATCAACAAACCAGCGGTAGCCATCGAGTTTATCGAAAAGTCGATCGCTGAGGTGGCCTTCGAGAAAGGCTACGTCGTACCGAAGCCTCCCAAAACCCGTACAGGTAAGCAGGTTGCCGTGGTTGGGTCGGGACCGGCGGGGCTGGCGGCAGCGGCTCAGCTGAACAAAGCCGGGCATACCGTAACGCTGTTCGAGCGGGCCGATCAGATTGGCGGGCTGCTGCGCTACGGCATCCCCGATTTCAAGCTGGAGAAGTGGACCATCGACCGGCGCATCGCGGTGATGGAAGCCGAAGGTGTACAGTTTAAAACGGGCGTCAACGTAGGCGTCGATATTAAAGCCAACGATCTGCTCGAGCAGTTTGATCTGATCATGCTGACGGGTGGCTCGACCGTTCCGCGCGACCTGCCAATTCCGGGTCGTGAGCTGAAGGGCGTTTACCCGGCGATGGAATTCCTGAGTCAGCAGAATAAGCGCAACGCGGGTCGGCCGGTCGAAGTCGATCATCGGGGCGTGGCGTATGGCGACGGTGAACTGTTGGCGACGGATAAGAACGTTGTCGTGATTGGCGGTGGCGATACCGGCTCCGATTGCGTGGGTACGTCGAACCGGCACGGTGCAGCGAGCATCACGCAAATCGAGCTGATGCCGATGCCCCCCAAAGATCGGGCTGCTAACACTCCATGGCCTAACTGGCCGATGATGCTGCGCACCTCAACCTCGCATGAGGAAGGCTGCGAACGGCAGTGGTCGATCAACACGAAAGCGTTTATCGGCGACGAGAACGGTAACCTGAAAGCCCTGCGGCTGGTCGACTTGACGTGGAAAAACGAAAACGGCCGGATGCAGATGGTCGAGATGCCGGGTTCGGAGCGCGACGTGCCCTGCGAACTGGCCCTGCTGGCGGCTGGCTTCCTCAACCCACAGCACGACGGGCTGCTGGACGAGCTGGGGCTGGAATACGACGAGCGCGGCAACGTGAAAGCGACCAATTACCAGACAAATAACGAGAAGGTGTTTGTGGCCGGCGATATGCGCCGGGGGCAGTCGCTGGTTGTGTGGGCGATCTCGGAAGGCCGCGAAGCCGCCCGTGCCGCCGACTGCCATTTGATGGGCGAAACCATGCTCGAAGCCAAAGCTGTTTCGATGATCGAAGTGGCTTAAGCAGCTATAATTGCACAAAGCAACGGGGCCTTATCAGTTGATAAGGCCCCGTTGCTTTATTTGGCAGCTATCACTTCAATCTCAATAAGTACGTCGGCACTGACAATCTTGGGAATCGCCTTTTGCGATTGAATCGGTGTACTGTTACTGGCCTGAGTAACATAATCATTGGTTGCAGCGTCGAGCAGTTGTGTCGTCACCGGATCAATCCGGCTGGTATCGCCCTTTACGTGGTACGTTATCTGCTTCACGTTGGCGAGCGTCATACCGAATTCAGCGAGCGCAGTCTTCAGATTCTCGAACACCTGTGTTGTCTGCCGGGCCAGATTTCCCGGCCCAACCAACTGGCCATTAGCGTTGTAGGGCCGCTGCCCGCTGATGTACACCTGCTGACCGGGAATGGCGGTTTCGACCTTGTACGTGTACCCAGGTCTGTAAGGCGCGGTGGTCGTCTGGGCGTGGGCGACACCGCCGATCAGCATCGCAGCCAATAAATAAAGATGTCGGTTCATAAGTGTGCCGGACAAGCTGGTTGTGTATAGTACCTGAAAAAATCGGGCCAGAATTACAGTTCGACGGGCTCCTCCTTTTCGTCGTAAAATAGGTAATTCAGGAAGTCACAGTAGGGCTTCATGATCTGGCTGCCCCGCACCAGTTCATCCACGAAATTAGCTTTGACAACTTCTTTGTCGGTGAATCGATGCATGAAAAATAACTCCTTTCGGCGCAGCAATTCGATTTCGGGATGATCGGCGGGGTAGCCTTTCGGCGTTGTTTTCATCACCTCACCCGCTGCTTCGGGAAAATAAGCCTTAAACGCGTCGGCCTCAATAATGTCTTTCAGTTCCTGCGCGTTGTAGTCGACCTCCTGCCGGAATTTGGCCAGATTGGCCGGGGTCGGCTGCCACATGCCCGCGCCCAGAAACGACTGATTGCCGGGCTGAATATGCACGTAGTAATCGATTCGGCCAGAGTGCCGACCGCCGGGCCCAATGGCAAACGCCAGATTGGATTTGTACGGCTTTTTATCCTTCGCAAACCGGATATCGCGGTTGATACGGAAAATACAATCCTTGGAGGCTGTGTTGGCAAGAGGTTCAAACGCGCTCATACGTAGTAGCACCTGATCGACTACGCGGACCAGCTCAGCTTTAGCGGCATCGTACCGACTACGGTTAGCCTGAAACCACTCCCGGTTGTTGTTGTCAACGAGGTCGCTCATAAAGGCTAGCGTCGCCGTCGTTAAGGTTGCGTTGGGTTCTTTCTTCGTTGGCATATACCCAAAGATACGACTTCCCAATGGCTCACACACCAC